>JAZQXT010000001.1:0-61387 GCA_045633005.1 Eubacteriales bacterium
AGCTCGGTCAGCACCAAGCCGCTCTCGCACATAAAGCCTTCAAAATGACTTTTACCAAGATCGCTTGTGAGCGCATCGTTGATCTCGTTCTGATATTTTTTTACCGTTTCATAAAGCTTGCGAAGCTGCTCTATACGGAATTTGACGGGGATGGTAGCTCCGCTTCTGTAATACGCTCGCTGTCTTTCAAGCAAATTCTGTATTTCTTGGTTTGTCATTTGCTGCTTCTCCGATCTGCAATTTTGTAATAAAAGCCCCAAAAACAAGCTTGGCAATATATCTTCCTAAAAAGTTAGAATTATAACTATTGTAGTATATCACAAAGAAATCCAATCGTCAACAAACATCCGTTTATTTTTATTTATAATATTGCAAATATTAAACGTTTGTGCTATAATATGCAAATGTGATTTCAAAAACAGAATCAGGTATAAAATGAAAAAATATCACTCTCATTATATCAAAAATCTTCTCATCCCCTGTCTTGTGTTCTCAACCATAACGGGAGTTATTTCATCGCTGTTCGTCGTTGCCTTCAAAATTGCCGCAAGCCACGTCGTAGAATTATCCGAAAAGATATACGAAAAGGTACAGCTTGAGCCGCAGTTTCTCCCCTTGCTGATCGGCGGCGCGCTTCTTATGGGATTTATCGCAAGCCTTATAATAACGTTCTCGCACAGCTGTCGCGGCGGAGGTATGCCCACGTCCATTGCGGCAATCCGCGGAATAGTAAATTTCAACTGGATAAAAAGTATTTTCTTTCTTCCCATTTCTGCACTCATCACGTTTCTTGTCGGTGTTCCGCTTGGAACGGAAGGTCCTTGCGTGCAGATGGGTACTGCGATCGGTGACGGAGTTATTCACGCTGTCGGCGGCAAAAAATACAGAGGATGGCGGCGTTATATGATGGTCGGCGGTGCCGCTTCGGGCTTTGCTCTCGCAACGGGCTCGCCCATAACCGCAGTAATGTTCTCTATGGAAGAACTGCACAAGACCATCTCTCCGCTTCTCTTTTCGGTCGTTTCCGTCTCCGTTATCGTCAGCCAATTGACGTCGCATCTTTTGTCTGCCTTGGGATTTGGCTCAACCAATCTTTTTGAAGCGAGCCTGCTCCCCGCGCTCCCCCTCAATCTGATATACGTGCCTATACTGATCGGACTTCTGTGCGGCGTATGCGCAATACTCTTTATCAAGCTCTATAATCTCATAGATAATTTCGTAAGAAAAAAGCTTAAAGTCCTTTCCGTAAAGGTCAAGCTTCCCATTATTTTCGCGCTCGTCGCCCTCGTCGGGTTCTTCTTCTCGGAAATACTCGGCTCGGGACACCATCTTATAGAGCATCTTATCGGCGAGCATCGCCTTGAGACGGAAAACCTCTGGTATCTTCTTATCAGCTTTTTGATCATACGCGCCATTTTTATGATGGTATCAAATACCGCGGGAGTTACGGGCGGTATCTTCCTTCCCACCCTTGCTTTTGGTGCTATTTTGGGTACTATTTGCGCCGAGCTGTTTATAGTACTCAACGTTATAAGCGAAGAATACTACGCTCTTTTGGTCGTCGTCGGCATCGTGTCGTTTTTGGGCGCATCTATGCGCATCCCCGTGACTGCGTGTCTGTTCGCGTTTGAAGCGCTCGGCGGCTTTAATAATATCCTTTTACTGACCGCCGCCGTTGCGGCCGCGTTTATCATGGTCGAGGTATCGGGACTTTCCGACTTCACAAGCACGGTCATAAAGGCAAGAGCGCACGAAATACATAAGGGCAAAATGCCCCACGTTATAGAAGTGCCGCTGACCGTACGCAAAGGCTCGTTTGTAATCGACAAGGACATCCGCGACGTTCTTTGGCCCGCCTCCTGCACGTTGCTGTCAATAGAGCGAGGGCCGAACAAAACGAACAAGATAGGAATTGCCGAGGGGGATATCCTCACGGTGCATTATACGACCTACGATCCCGCGGAAACCGCCAACGAATTTGAAGTGCTGGTAGGAGACCAAGGCGAAGAGATCGACAAGATCATGCGCCCCGAATAAGCTCAAGCGCTAAATTCAACTTTTAGCAGTTCCGTTATAAATACTTGAAACAAACAAGGGCAATCCGAACTCATTCGGGTTGCCCTTGTTTGTTTCGTTGCAAGAAACACATTGTTTAAAAAAGACTCGTTCTTTTTTAAACCCTCACTTCGCAAGTCCAAAATGCTTGGCGATCATGTCGCACACTTCCTCGCGCGTGTCCGCGCCGCCCGCCTCGCGCACGACGGTGAAAAAACCGCTGTTTGCGTACTCGTCGTAATGCTCCTTGCTGTTGATAAGCTCAAGCCCCCTGCGATAATTTGCCATTACCGCCGCGGGATCGTCACAGCTGTCGATCACGCCGAGCAAGAACTGCTTGTCGGGATCGTCGCGGTCAAAAAACCTATCCACGCTCATGGACTGCGGCGAAAGCATAACCGCAACGTGATGGTAATCGGATATTTCCTTCAGCACGTCCACGGGAATATTCGTGTCCACGATGACCCTTTTGTCCTGCGATATGGCGATCAGCTCCGCGACCTCAAATTCCGCCGCCTCGCGCCCGACGGCGTATATCCAACGCTCGTATTCCTCGGGCGTGCGCGTAACAAACTCGCGCCAATCGGTAAGGCTCTTGTTGTAGCAGAGGTCGGGGTGCGTTTCGGGCGTAGCCACGCGCTCGGACACCGCCATGTGATAATTCTCGCCGCAACAGACCAATCCGTACTTGTCCGCAAGCATCCTTACCGTAGTGGACTTGCCCGCATACGCCGTGCCCGTGATGAAATAAACGTTTTTCAAGTAGTGCTTAAGCACGTTGTTTTCAATCTTCATTTTCACACCTTTTTAATTGCTTTGGGCTATCCACTTTTTCGCAAAGGCAAGTAAAGCTTCGGACATCCCAGAAAAGTCAACCGCGCCGCCGTTTTTCAAATCCAAAAAGGTTCTAACAATATCCCGCTCGTCGTCAGCGGCAACCGACAGCAATTCTTTTTGATGCTTTACGTATTTCCCCGTCTGCAAAAACACGATAGCCTGCACGACGAAAGAGGCGGATTTATACAGTCCGCGCAAAATTTCATCGCTCTTTTCGTGCAACATATTATGCACGCAGCCGTGGTAAATATTGCAAGCGCCGATCTTGATCGCTCGCTCCACAGCCGTTTCATCAATTACCGCAAGCAATTCGTCAAGGCTTCCTTTGATGGGCGTTGTATCGTAATAAAACTGAAAAAGATCGGACGGCTCCCAATTAAAAAGCTCGTCCTTTCCCGAAAGAAAACCGCAGATACGCTCTCTGTGCGGCAAGGTGTCGAGCATTGCATTGTAGTCCCTAATATCCGCGGCGGACAGCTCGTTAAGTATCACAACAACGTCAATATCGCTCGTTTTCGTTGCTTCGCCGCGGCTATAACTCCCCTGCAAGCCCACGAACCACACGCGGCTTGCAAAAGTCTCGTTCAACTTCTGCAAGAAATCTTGCATCCAAGCAGTAATATCTATCACTTTGATCACCTTTGTCAAACTTGAATTTTGATTATTGACTTGTTGAAAAATCAATGGTATAATAAACACATATAGAATAATTCGTCACCGGAGGCTGTGTACCGTAGTACCGTAATGCCGGATTAGGTGTCGGGGTGAGCCTCGGTTATTGTATCACAATAGCCGGGACTCTATTTTTTATTTTGGAGGTAATTATGAAAAACACGAAGGTTTCACTTTTACCGCTTGCGGCAGATGACCGCGAGCAATTTATCATTGACAATCAATGGGCGTTCAAGTACGGAGCATTGATGGAGTTTGGTGAGCGTGACGATCACGTAGACGGTGACGGAGAGATCATCTCACGCGCAACTATCGAGAGATGCATTGATGCTGTGCAAAGCGAGACCTACCGCATAATGCTTGACGGCAAAAAGGTCGGCGGCTTAATACTTACGATTGATAAAGAAACCCATCATAACCATTTGGATATTCTATTCGTACTGCCCGAAGCGCACAGCAAGGGCATCGGCTACGGTGCGTGGCAGGCGGTTGAAGCCCTGCATCCCGAAACGAGAGTTTGGGAAACCTGCACCCCGTATTTTGAAAAGCGCAATATCCACTTCTACGTGAACAAGTGCGGCTTTCAGATAGACCAATTCTGGTGTGAATATTTTCAGCCCGAGCACGAAACGCCCGAAGACGATAAGCACGATCCCAACGAGGGTCCCGATGAAATGTTCCGCTTTATTAAGGTGATGAAGCCGTAAGCTTTACGGCGCGTAATCCTTAATAATTTCCATAATATCGCGCTCGTACACGTTCCCACCGAGAACGTTGCCGTTCGGCTCGAAGGACACGCACCGCACGTCGCGCGGGTCATCCGCGTACGGATTTTCGGGCAGATCGTCCGTAAAATACTCCGCGAGATATTCAAGTGCGTTTCCCTCGGGGAAAATGACGTTTCCCGCGCCCACGGGAATCTCCATATCGGCAAAGCCGTCGAGAATCTCCCACGTTTTTCTGTTGTACGGATTGTCGTCCGTCGCGCTCACAAGCCACGCGGGCGACAGGCGGAGCGGCACGCCGTTTTTCTTTGCTTCTGCGGCAAACCTCTTCACCACGTCAAGCGGTATCGTTTCCTGATGAAACGCATCCACCGACAAAAGCAGGTCGTTCACGCCGCACGCGGCAAGGCGCTCTGCGACCTCACAGATCTTATCGGCATTCTTTGAAAAATATCCGTTGGTAATCACCTGCCGCCGAGGAACGTTCAGTTCCTTGGCGGTTTTCATAATGGCGTAGACCGCATCCGTGTACAAAAGAGGCTCGCCGCCAAAGGTCATAACCGTTTTAATTTCATACTCCGCCGCTATCTTTCGCACCGCATCGGCGGCGACGGCGGGATCTATCCGCTCGCCGCAGGACGTATGCTCCCCCTCGGAGCAGTGCTTGCACCGCCCCGTGCAAGCATAGGTCACGACGAACTCGATCTTGTTTAAATTTTTAAGGTATTGATTCATATTCCCTCCGTGTAAGCGGCGACGCCGCGCAACGAGATCATATTTCGGGAACGATATAATTTCTTTCGTTGAGCGCGGCTTCGATGCGGTCAAGCACCGCCTCGCTTTCCGCGCGCACGGTGTGATAGTGATATCCGCCCGTTATGTGCATAAGCTCGCTCGACTGCCCCGTTCTTACCCCCTCCATAAACTGCTTTACGTGCATAGGAGAAAAGATATTCAGCGGAGCTTCGATCTTTCCGTAAACCTTATGCCACACGAACACGTCGACCACCGTGCCGCCAAGAGATACGATACACGAAAGCTCGTCCTCGGTCTGCTCGGTAGTGTGCTTTAGCTTGAACACCCTCTCGGCAAGGGGCGTTTTCTGCATAACGTAGCCCTGACTTGTCGAAAGTATCTCATATCCCGTTCCCTTAAGAACGGTAACGTCCTGCACGACGGTCTGGCGAGAAACGTTGAATTTCTGCGCAAGCTCACCGCCCGACACGGGCTCTTTGGATGACAAAAGCAAGTTTACGATCGCTTTTCTTCGTTCTGCTACTTTCATAGCCGCTCCTTACTTATACAGCGTGGAGATTCTTGAGCGAGAGGTCAAGGATGGGCGAGGAATGCGTCAGCGCACCGCTGGAAATGTAGTCCACGCCGATGTCGACAAGTCTTGCGACGTTCTCGCGCGTTACGTTTCCGCTGCATTCGGTCTCTGCCTTGCCGCGGCAAAGCTCGACCGCCGTTTTCATATCCTCAACGCTCATATTATCAAGCATAATGATGTCCGCTCCCGCTTCAAGCGCGTCCTTTAGCATATCAAGGTTTTCAACCTCTATCTCTATCTTGCGGACGAAGGGCGCGTATTCCTTTGCCATTCTGACGGCTTCCTTTACGCCGCCAGCCGCGCCGATGTGGTTGTCCTTAAGAAGGATTCCGTCGCTGAGGTTGTAGCGGTGGTTGTAGCCGCCGCCGACCTTGACGGAATATTTTTCAAAAATTCTCATATTGGGCGTGGTCTTTCTCGTGTCGAGAAGCTTCGTTTTCGTGCCTTTGAGCAGATCTGCTATCTCTCTTGTGTAGGTTGCAATACCGCTCATTCTCTGCAAATAGTTGAGCGCGGTCCTCTCGCCCGAAAGAAGCACGCGGATGTCACCGCGGACAAGACCTATCTTCTCGCCGTTTTTAACGCTGTCGCCGTCCTTGCAATAGAAAACGACCTCGGTTTTATCGTCAAGAAGCTCAAAAACTCTCTTGAACACCTCAAGACCCGCTATTACGCCGTCCTGCTTGCAAATGAGGTCGACCTCGCCCGCCTGATAGCGCGGCATAACGGAATTGGTCGTGATGTCCTCGCTCGTGATATCCTCGCGCAGAGCCTGCAAAATAAGCTCGTCTGCGTTCATTTTCATAGTAATATTATTCATGGCTCATTCTCTCCTTTTCGATCGCCGCAAGTACGGCGGCTTTATATTCTTCTTTATAGTTTGCGTATTTTGATGCGTCAACGGCTATTTCACCATCAGCAGTAAGCGCCGTGTATCCGTCCGCGATGTGGTGTGCGGCACGCTTTGCAAAAACAAGGCTTTCAAGCAACGAATTGCTTGCAAGTCGGTTTCTGCCGTGAACGCCGTTGCACGCCGTCTCGCCCGCCGCGTACAAGCGGTCCATCGAGGTCTTGCTGTATCTGTCAACGTCGATTCCGCCCATAAAATAGTGCTGGGACGGCACTACGGGTATCGGCTCCTTGGTCGCGTCGTAGCCCTCGTCAAGACAATGCTGATATATGTTCGGGAAGTGCGTCCTTATCTCCTCCTCGGGAATGGGTGCCATCGAGAGCCAGACGTGCTTGCTTCCCTCTTTCTTCATCTCGGCAAAAATAGCGTTTGCTACCACGTCGCGCGGCAGAAGCTCGTTGACGAATCTCTCGCCCTTGGAATTGAGCAGGATAGCTCCCTCGCCACGCACCGACTCGGAAATGAGAAACTCGCGGCTTCCCTCCTTTTCGGTATAAAGCGTGGTGGGGTGTATCTGAATGTAATCAACGTGCTGTAGCTTGATGCCGTATTTGAGCGCGAGAGCAATAGCGTCGCCCGTCAGATGCTTGTAGTTCGTGGAATGCTCAAAAATACCGCCGATGCCGCCCGTGGCAAGCACGGTATAATCCGCCGCAATAGCGGAATACACACCGTTTTCGTCGTGTCCGATAATACCGCGGCACTCGTTGCCCTCGCAAATAAGGTCGACCATCGTGTAATTTTCGATAATGGTAATATTCTCCCTCGCCCTTGCGGTCTCCAAGAGATGCGAGGTGATCTCCTTGCCCGTTTCGTCCTCGTGGAAAAGGATGCGCTGATGGGAATGCGCACCCTCGCGGGTATACACGAATTCCTCGCCGTTCTTTTCAAACCTGACACCGTATGAAACGAGATCGGAAATTACCTCTTGCGAGGAATGTATCATTATATGTACTGAATCGGGATTATTCTCGTAATGTCCCGCCTTCATCGTGTCCTCGTAAAAGGAATCGTAGTCGCTTTCGTCGCGCAAAACGCAGATACCGCCCTGCGCAAGATAGGAATCGCTCCTACGCGCTTTATTCTTCGTTACTATTATTATACTCTTTTCTTTCGGCAAATTTAAGGCGCAATAAAGCCCCGCTACGCCGCTGCCGACAATTACAATATCCGTCCTCATCTTTTACCTTCCCAATTCGAGCATACGGTCAAGCGGCTTCCACGCGCTTGATGCCACCGCCTCGTCCACAAGCACCTCGTTGTCCCCGTTTTCCAAGACGGAAAGGATGTTTTCGAGCGTATTGAGCTTCATATCCGCACAGCACGGGCGCGGATCGGGATAGTAAAATCTCTTGTCGGGGTTGTCCGTGACGAGCTTGTAATCCACACCGTCCTCGGTGCAGACGATGAACTCGTCAAGCGGGCTTTTTGAAACGTAGTCGATAAGCTCCGCCGTGCTTCCGATATAGTCCGATATCTCAAGCAGTTCGGGCTCACATTCGGGGTGAATGAGAATGGGGGCTTGCGGGTGCTTCGCCTTTTCCCGAAGAAGCTGATCCCTCGTTATAGCGGCGTGGATGGGGCAACAGCCGTCGTTGATGATGATATTCTTTTCGGGGACCTGCGACGCTACGTATCTGCCGAGATTTCGGTCGGGGATGAAGAAGACGTTCTCGTTTGGCAACGCCTTGACGATCTTAACAGCGTTTGACGAGGTCACGCAAACGTCGCTCTGACGCTTCAGCTCCGCCGTGGAGTTGACGTAGCAGACGACCGCAAGGTCGGCGTACTTGTCGCGCATCTGCTTGATCTTCCCCTCGGCGACCATATGCGCCATCGGGCAATCTGCCGTAAGATCGGGCATCAGCACTTTTTTGTCGGGGTTAAGTATCTTCGCGCTCTCGCCCATAAAGGAAACGCCGCAGAACACGATAACGTCAGCCGTGCTGTTCTTTGCGACCTTGGCAAGATAGAAGGAATCGCCAACGTAGTCGGCAACCTCTTGTGCCTCGGCGGGCGCGTAGTAGTGCGCAAGAATGACCGCGTTTTTGTCTTTTTTTAATTTTAATATCCGTTCTCTAAGTTGATTTTCCATTTCTACCCTCTTGGATTTATCAATTAACGCCGATATTGTATCACAAAATTTGTCAGGTGTCAAGTTTGCTGTAAAGTTTTTTCATTTTTCTCCCAAAAAAACATAAAAGGGGCTGTCTCAGTTAGATGCAGAAGTCGCGATTTTGCCGTCGTTGGCGTACGAGGGTACGCCAGAGGGCAAAAGCGCGGCTAAAAAATACGTATAAAAATCGAAATCCGCGAGGATTTCTACCTAAAAGACCGCTTTCTTCATCTTTTTAGATGAAAAAAACGGTCTTATTTCTTCACTTATTTTTGTATTTTTGTTCTGCGCTAAATGAGACAGCCCCTATCCGCCTCACTTAAAAAACGCCATAGCCAACGTTCCCGCGACCATAAGGCAGAGTCCGAGGAGGGCTTTTTTCGACAGCCTTTCCCGAAACACGAAATAGGAAAACGCGACGGTCACGACGATGCTGAGCTTATCTATCGGCACGACGACGCTGACGAGTCCGTGCCCGATAGCGTAATAATAGCACAGCCACGACGCGCCCGTGGCGATGCCCGAAAGCGAGATGAAGAACAGTTCCTTTTTGTCAAGCGAGGGCAGTTGCTTCTGCTTTCCGCGCGCGAGAACGATACCCCACGCCATAACGAGCACCACGCCCGTGCGGATAGCCGTGCCGAGATTGGACTCCACGCCCGAAACGCCGACCTTTGCAAGTATCGAGGTGAGCGCGGCAAAAACGGCGGACAGCGCGGCGTAGAGCATCCACGCGCGCCCCTTCGCCTCGCCGTCGGTCCTTTTCTTTTCGACCATAAGGAATATTCCCGCCGCTAAAACGGCGGTGGCGGCAAGCTTTATTGCTAAATTTGAGGTTTCGCCAAAGCAAACGATGGCAAGCAGGACGGTCAGCACCGTGCTTGATTTGTCGATGGGAACGACCTTGTTGATATCCCCCATCGAAAGCGCCTTGAAATAGCATATCCACGAAGCGCCCGTAGCAAGACCCGAAAGTATCAGAAAGATCAGCGGCTTCGGCTCGATTTTGGCGATATCCCCCTGCGAGCCGACCACGAACACCATCACCCACGCAAAAACGAGCACCACGACGGTGCGTAGCGCCGTCGCGAGATCGGAATCGGTCTTTTTAATGCCGCATTTGGCAAGAATGGAGGTAAGCCCCGCAAAAAATGCGGAAAGTATGGCGGCAATTATCCAAAGCATCGTATTTCCTCCCGTAATTGTGATTTTGGGTTTTGCATTTTGCAATTTGCACTTGGCTTACCCAAGCACAAAAAGTGCAACTGTGCAAGCACTTGCCTTGCAGAGTGCAAATGTGCAAGCACTTGCCTTCGGCAAGCGTGCAGAGTGCAGAGTGCAGAGTGCAAAGTGCAAAGTGCAAAGTGCAAAGTGCAAAGTGCAAAGTGCAAAGTGCAAAGTGCAAAGTTTAGGAAAATTTCCTCGCTTCGCTCGGAAATTTCCATTAAATATAATTGGATAAATAGATTTAATACTTTTTATGCTTTTTGCCTTTGGCAAAAAGCTACCGTTTGAAAATTGAACAGCGCACTTGTTGCGTCATTCCGAAGTTGTGGCGCGATGTTCCGCGCCGCAACGAGCGAATCTCGCAAATTGGCGCAGAATTTTTGCGCTTGATGTTAGAACCCAACTTTCCCCTTACGGACTCTCGCCGCGTGCCACGGATACACGAAAAAGCGACGGTTAGCGTTAGGCTCCCTCCGAGAGGGAGCTGGCGAGCGGACGCGAGACTGAAGGAGCCTGCGTCTTGATATGGCAAGCACTTGTTCCAGTATACACGCACTCTCCTTCCACCGCTTCGCGGTCCCCCTCCCTCCGCAGGGAGGCAAAGTTGCGCAACCGCCTTTTAATAGTTTGTAGCCGTGTGCTTTGGATGTTCGCACCAACAATTTGCCTCGCCCTTTGGGAGAGGTGTCGGCGTAGCCGACGGAGAGGGCTTACGTGCCCCCTCTCAGCCGCTATCGCGCCAGCTCTCCCTTAGGGAGAGCCTTATTTCCGCAATCGCCAAAAATAGTGCGCATCCGTATTTTTTGGCTACCAATCCCTAACAAATCGGTCTGGTGCAAACGTCAAGCACCTGCGATATATTTTGTTATTTCCTGTCGCAAAGTCAGACTCAAGGAATGGGTAAAGGCTTCACTATCCTGCAAAAAGTCAAATTTGTCAACCATGATCTCAAGTCTCTGCAAACACCCGTAAATAAATTGCAACGATGCCTTTTTTCCCATATATTTTTTTACGCATGACGCCACGAACGGAATGTAATTATCTATAATTCTTTGGCGCGCCTCAGCACTGCCGTTTTTCATTGATACCGCGCATTGCTTTTCCTCGTCGCGTGAAAGACGCAAGCACTCGGACGCTTTATCAAAAAAATCTTGGCTTGACGTATATAACATCACTACCTCCATATTTATAAACTTTCTAAAAAAGCGATCAACAGCGTCTTTTGCTTAGGCGAAAGCCTTGAAACCGCAACCGATAATTCATCGTGAGCCAGTTCCATATTAAAAAATTCTTGAAGCGATATATTCATAGCATCACACAAAAGCTGCAAATGACCGACCGTAATATCAGCCTGACCAAGCTCCACACGGCGCAAATGCGTTTGGGATACGCCCGCTCTTTCTGCCAATGCGTTTTGCGTAAAGCCGCATTGCTCCCTTAAATATATTAGTCTTTTGCTAACCTCAGTATCCATATTTTGCTCCTCATTTAGTCTTATAGAACTATGGTAACACAAAAATTTCAAAAATATTATTCTTATAGGGTTGACAAGCAAGTCTTATAGTGATATAATGCTCTTATAACAAACTTAGCTTAGTGAAAAAGCAATATATGCTGAAAACATATTCTTAGGAGGATCAAAAATGGGTTTATTCGACAAGGTTCGCGAAGTGGTCAACACGCTCCAAAATAGCAACGCTCCCTTATCAGACGAAACAGAGAGAACGTATTATGAAATAGCTTACGGTCTGTTGTCATTATTTTCTCATGTCCATTATGATGGAATAAAAAAATACGTCGAGTTCCACATAAGTCAGACTTGCGATGAAGCAAAACTACAAAGAGCGTTATCAAATTTTGGTGTTGAAGCAGCTAAAAAGCTTTACTGGCGTTACGCTACCAAAGAGGTTCTTCGATCAAAAAAATCAGGTGAAAAGGGCTTTACGGATCAGAAAATTGAAAAGTTAATTGAAATCAACCAATACTTGGACGAATCAAAAAAATATCGGTGTTCCAAAGAAAAAGCATTCGATATTTGCTACAAGGATATTTTTCCCGAAATCAAATCCGAGTATGAAAAAGTTATTGAGATTTCAGAAACGCACGGCATAAGTCACTTTAGAGAAGGAGCATACAGAATTATAAAAAAATATCAGGACCGAATCGGAGAATACGTATTGGCAGAAATGATTCGTTCCTTGACGCGCGAAAAATTTATTGAAGGCAATCATACAGTCAAAATAATTGTTTTAGCATACCTAAGATTAGAGCTGTGCGACAAAAAAATAACCTCTTTTAAGAAGTTCCGCGTGGCTTCGGTTGCTCTCAAAGCTTTGCATTTTGAAGCTTTCGGTCAAACGGAAAATGAGTACTCTACAATATCCGAAGAAGAATGTAAAGAGTTTGTTTTGAATAACGATATGTTTATATCGGAGATCGATGAGCATCCCTATGACACGGATAAATATACAAGAGAGTTCATCGATAATATCATCAATGCCACTCTGTTTGACAGTCTTTCCGTATATGACAATTTTTGGATGCCTTTATCTAAAGGAGATCCATATTACGCGGATATGGTCTGCAATCATTTTTGGAAGTTTGTAGCAGACAAATACGATGATGGCGAATCTACGGATATAAACGATGTTTTCGACATCATTTTTGATTACGCTACTGGCGAAGAAGCTTAATAACTTTTATAATCGAGGAATACAAAAGTGAGCTACGGAAAAACCGAAACTTGGAAGATCGTTTACTTTCCCAAAGAACTAAACAACGGTCGCAGAGGAGTTGCGCTCGTAGAAGCCGAGAACCGTCAGCAAGCAATGCACAACTTTCAGGTAGAGTATAAAGGACAGTTCAGCACAGTAGAAACTTGCGAAAAACTAATTAAATAATTTGTTTTTAATCATACGAAAAAATTGTTACAATGCTTCAAAATTCAAAAATCACATAATTAACAGTCTACCAGACTTTAAACAGGAGAAAAATATGAAAACTTATGAATGCGTTGCTCGTAGTGGCAACACCGGCAAGGAAATCGTGATTTTAGTCAGAGCAAATGACTCCACAAAAGCAAAAATGGATGCATTGAACCAGGCTAAACAACAATTCGGCAGCGGTGCAGGTTCCGTTACTGTCATTAGCGTAAAGGAAAAATAATTCACTCTGTACCCCAAAACTATGCTGCCACAATATTGTGGCACAAAATTGGATATTCCCTCTAATTAATTAACAGCGGCAGAAATCTGCCGCTGTTTCGTTTATTTACTTACCCCTGCAAAAATTTTATAATATCGTCGCGCACCTCGGTGTAGGTGAAATCGTTGAGGATCTCGTGCCTTGCGCCCTCGTAGAGCTTGCAGGAAACGTCCTTTTGGCACTTTTTGAGCCTTTTTTCGACCTGCCTTATACCCTTGCCGTAATTGCCGACGGGGTCGTATTCGCCCGATATCAGAAGAATGGGCATATCTCTTGGGATCTCCCTATACCACGCGGCGGAATTGGTGTACTTCAAAAGCCTTACAAGGTCGCCCATTGCGCTGACGGTGAAATTAAACGTGCAAAATTTATCGGCGTAATACACGCGCCTGACGCTCTCGTCGTTCGTAAGCCAGAGCTTTTTGTCCTCGGCCGTCGCCTTACCGAATTTCTTATTATAGCCACCGAAAATGAGAAAATCAACGAGGGGTGAAAAATGCCGCTCGCCACGCACGCGCTTTATCACGCCTATGAGCGCAAGTCCGAGATTTGCGGCGGGATTAGGGCCGCCCGTACCCATTATTATAAGGCGGCTCGGCTTTACGAATCTCTGCGCGGCAAGACGGGCGATAAACGAGCCCATGCTATGTCCCAAAAGATAATACGGCATATCGGCACTACCAAACTGCGCCCTTACCGCATCGGAATACGCGGCAACGTCGCGCGCGAGAAGCTCCCAGCCCTTTTCCTTGGCTATATAGCCAAGCTCGCTATCGTCGCGCGCCGTGTTTCCGTGTCCGAGATTATCGTAGCCGAAGCTGATAAATCCCGCGCGCGCCATATCCGTAAGGAACTTGTCGTCGCGCGCTATATGCTCGGTCATTCCGTGTACGACGTGGAAAAGTCCGCGCGCCTCGCCATTTGGCAGATACACTACGCCGCGAAGCTTATGCACTCCGTCGGTCGACAAAACGGAAAACGCCTTTTTTTCTATCATATTCATTCTCCCTTTTCGCTGAACATTCTGCACGCCGCAACAGCCCTGTGCCAGCCGTCAAGGCGCGTGGCGCGCTCCTCGGCGGACATACGCGGCTCAAAGCTCTTTTTGACGGACACAAGCCTTTTAAGCTCCGCTCTGTCGGCAAAAAATCCAACCGCAAGTCCCGCAAGGAACGCCGTACCCTGCGCCGTCGCCTCGGGATTTGACGATATTTCGACCGTGAGCGCGGAAAAATCGCTTTGCATCTGCATAAGAAGGTCGTTAGCGGATGCGCCGCCGTCCACCTTCAGCACCGATATTACGCTCGCCTCGCCGCCGAACAGCTCGACGTCGGCGTTCATTGCGGCAACAACGTCCTCGGTCTGATACGCGATAGATTCAAGCGCGGCGCGGATTATGTGCTTATTGCCCGTTCCCGCCGTAAGCCCGAATATCGAGCCTTTTGCACGCATATCCCAGATGGGTGCGCCAAGACCGCTGAACGCGGGAACGACGTACACGCCCGCGCTGTCCGTGACCTTTCGTGCAAAATACTCGCTGTCTGCCGCCTCGTAAAGTATCTTAAGCTCGTCGCGAAGCCAGCGCATTATCGCGCCGCCGACGAAAACGCTTCCCTCAAGCGCGTACTCAATGGGTCTGCCCTTCTCGCCCGCCGCAACGGTGGCAAGCAGTCCGTGCTTGCTCTCCACAGCCCTCTCGCCCGTATGTGCAAGCAAGAAGCAACCCGTGCCGTAGGTGTTTTTCGCCTCGCCCGCCTCAAAGCAGGTCTGACCGAACAGCGCCGATTGCTGATCTCCCGCGATTCCTGCGATGGTAAGCTGTGCGCCCATACACTCAAACGAGCCGTACACCTCGCTGCTGCTTCTTATTTCGGGGAGCATTATGCGCGGAATATCGAACAGGTCAAGCAGCGTCTGATCCCATTCGCCCGTATGTATATTGCAAAGCATAGTTCTTGATGCGTTCGTTCTGTCGGTAACGAATACCTTGCCGTCCGTCAGCTTCCAGATAAGCCACGTGTCTACCGTTCCCGCAAGAAGCTCGCCGCGACGAGCCCTCTCCCGCGCACCCTCGACGTTATCGAGTATCCACTTTATTTTCGTTCCGCTGAAATACGGGTCTATGCGCAATCCCGTGGTCTTTCGGATATAGTCGCCGTGACCTGCCGCCTCAAGTGCCTCGCACTCGTCGGCGGTTCGTCTGCACTGCCAGACTATCGCGTTATACACGGGATTTCCCGTATTCTTATCCCAGATTATTACGGTTTCTCTTTGGTTGGTGATGCCCACCGCCGCTATCTCACTTGCGGATACGCCGCATTTTGCAATGCACTCCGTAAGCGCGGCGTATTGGTTTGCGTAGATATCCATAGGGTCTTGCTCCACCCAGCCCGCACGCGGATATATCTGCGGTATCTCGTGCTGTGCCATTGAAACAATACCCGCGCTTTTATCGAACAATATCGCGCGTGCGCTCGTAGTTCCCTCGTCCAATGCGAGAATATATTTTTTCATTTTCCGTTCTCCTTACGCAAAATATTTTTTAAGAAATTTTATCCTCTCGATAAGCGCTTGCTCGGTCGCCCTTGCCTTTTGCGCGTTGTCAAAGGCGTGTATCGTGCCGCGCGTTTCGTTAAGCACGACCTCGATGCCCTCCGCGCGAAGCCTTTCGGCGTAATGAATGCCGTCGTCGTGCAAGCAATCTATCTCCGCCGTTTCGATATACGCCGCAGGCAACCCCGCAAGGCTTTTAGCCTCCGCGGGCGAGTAGTAAACGTAATCGTGGCGGCGGCTGTCCGCGCCCGTAAGAGGCGCAAGGCGTGTCGATAGCTTGGAGTTCCACATCGGCGTGTCGGTGTATTTTTTGCACGACTCGCTATTGTTTCGCGCGTCAAGAAAGGGATACATAAGCATCTGAAAGCGCGGCTTTACCGCGTGCCCTCTATCCCTTGCCATCATACAAACGCCCGCCGTAAGCGTCCCGCCCGCGCTGTCGCCGCCAATGCCGATGCGCGAAGCGTCAACGCCAAGCGTGGCGGCGTTATCGCAAACGTAGCAGAACGCGGCGTAGCAATCCTCGAAAAACACGGGATGCGGGTGCTTGGGCGCAAGGCGGTAGTGGACGAAAAAGACCTTGCATCCAACCTCTCTTGCATAGCGTATGGCGTTTTTGTAGTGGTAGCTTGCCGCCTCCATAACGAAGCCGCCGCCGTGAAAATAGATAAGACACGGCGCGTTTTCTGCGCACTCGCGCGGCGAAAGTAAAAAGCACTTGAGCTTTTCGCCGTCGTAGCTTTTGATATCGTGTCGGACGGTGCAAACGTCCTTGTCCTTATAGATAAAGCGCGGCGTTTTCGCAAATGGCACGGTCAGCGCGAGAAACGCCCGACTTATCGGCGGCTTAAAATGCGAATACGGAAAAAATTCCCGACTTATATCGTATTTCATTGCTCACCCCTGCGCGTGCGCCAAAACTCAAGCACCGCGAGCGCGGTATTTTTTATATGTACCTTCATATCGCTCGCTTGAAGCTCGTCGTAAGTGAACCACTTAAACTCGCGGCTTTCCTCGCCGTCGGGATGCGGCACGCTCTCGTCCGTTTCGGCAATGTAGATAAAATCCAAAAACTCCTCCTCGCTCCCTATCCCCTCGTGAAGAAGGCAAAACGGTGCGGGAATGCGGTTTACACGCGCAAGCTCGATGTGGGGTGCGACCTCGGTGTCAACGAGCGTAACGCGAAAGCCCGATTCCTCGCGCACCTCGCGCAAAGCCGCCTCGTGCGGAAGCTCGTCCGCCTCGACGTGACCGCCGAGCGCAAACCACGTTTTATATTTTTTATGATTGTGGAGCAGTACGGCGCCGCCGTTTACAACGTACACGGTTGCCGTTATTGACCTATTATAATTCATAATTCCTCTCCGTAGGAGCTTTTTTATATTTTATCACTTTTTCACCCACAAAAGCAATAGTTTTTAAAAAACTATTGCCGCATATCAGCCGATATATTGGAATAAACTATTTTTAGCAACCCTCGGTTGCTAAAATGTCAACGCATAGTTGCTTGTAAACTTGGGTTTACTATGGTATAATATAGAAGTAAACCTTTCTTACATCACAAACAGAAATGGAGAAATACGATGACTATCGGTCAGAAAATAGTACAGTTAAGACTTGCAAAGGGTATCTCGCAGGAACAGCTTGCCGAGACGCTTAATATTTCAAGACAATCCGTTTCCAAGTGGGAAATGGACCAAGCCCTCCCCCAGATAGACAAGGTGCTACAGCTCTCGGAGCTTTTCTGCATCTCCACCGACGAGCTTTTGCGCGACAAGGTGACTATCGCAAGCACGGAGAGAAAGAAAAACAAATATTTCGGCACGGACGGCTTCCGCGGCGAGGCTAATATAACGCTGACCTCGATGCAGGCGTACAAGGTCGGACGCTTCCTCGGCTGGTATTTCGGCTCGAAGCTTTCGGGATGCACGAAGGCGGGCTACCGCCCCCGCATAGTGGTGGGCAAGGACACGCGCCGTTCAAGCTATATGCTTGAATACTCCATAGTCGCGGGCATTACCGCATCGGGCGCTGACGCATATATGCTCCACGTAACGACCACGCCCAGCGTTTCCTACGTTACCCGTATGGACGAGTTTGACTGCGGAATTATGATAACCGCGTCGCACAACCCCTACTACGATAACGGAATCAAAGTAATAAACTCGCGCGGCGAAAAGCTTGACGACGAGACCACCGCGCTTATCGAGGCTTATATCGACGGCGACCTTGAGGCTCTGGGCGTTTCGGGCGCAGACCTGCCCCTCGCGCAGAAGGCAAAGATAGGCTGTATCCACGACTACGTCGCGGGCAGAAACCGCTACATCGGCTATCTTATTTCCATAGCGTCGAACTCCTACAGAAAGCTCAAGATAGGACTTGACTGCGCAAACGGCGCATCGTGGAGCATTGCGAACGCGGTGTTCAGCGCACTCGGCGCGCAGACCTACGTTATCGGCAACGAGCCCGACGGTCTTAACGTAAACGAGGGATGCGGCTCGACTCACCTTGAAAAGCTCCAAGCGCTCGTTCGTGAAAAGCACCTTGACGTCGGCTTTGCGTTTGACGGCGACGCTGACAGATGCCTTGCTATCGACGAAAACGGAAATATCGTTGACGGCGACTCGATAATATACATCCTCGGCAAGCGCCTTAAATCCAAGGGCACGCTTAACGACGACACCGTAGTAATGACCGTTATGTCCAACAGCGGATTTATTTCAAGCCTTGAGGAGATCGGCATAAAGTGCGTGCAGACCGCAGTGGGCGACCGCTTCGTTTACGAATGTATGCAAAGCAAGGACTACGTTATCGGCGGCGAGCAGTCGGGACACATCATTATGAAGAAATACGCCACCACGGGTGACGGCATCCTTACCGCTATAATGATAGCGGAGGAAATGTGCGACTCCAAAGCAAGCCTTGCAAAGCTTGCAGAGCCTATAAAGCTCTATCCGCAGTATCTGAAAAACGTCAGAGTCAAGGATAAAACGGCGGCTGTTGAGGACATCGGCGTTAAGGAATCCGTTGAGAAGGTCAACGCCCTTATCGACGGCAAGGGCAGAATATTGCTCCGTCAGAGCGGTACGGAGCCCGTCGTCAGAGTAATGGTCGAGGCAGAGAGCCACGAAAAATGCGTTGAGTACACCGAAATGGTGGTTGACGCGATAAAGAACGGAGGACACGTAGTTGAATAAGCTCGTTAAAACCGCACAGCTTTACTCCTCAACTCCCGAATATCTCGCTCCCCTTTTCGAGAGCGCGGAGTACCCTTGGGAGATGCTCCCGAAGCTGAAGCAATATATCACCGACCTGATAGAGCGCGGCATTGAGGGCTACACCCTCATCGCCGACGGCGTTCTCGTCGGCGAGAACGTAAAGATATACCCCACGGCGACAATTGAAGGTCCTACGATAATAGGTTCGGGCTGTGAGGTGCGCCCCGGCGCGTTCATACGCGGAAGCGTGATCACGGGCGAGGGATGTGTTATCGGAAACTCCTCGGAGTTGAAAAACTGCATTTTGCTTGACAAGGTGCAGATACCGCACTACAATTACGTCGGCGACTCGGTGCTCGGAAACCGTGCGCACACGGGCGCGGGAACTATCTGCTCGAACTTGCGCTCCGACGGCAAGCCCGTCGTTATACACGGCGAGGAGGACTACGAAACGGGACTTCGCAAGGTCGGCGGCATACTCGCCGACGGCGCAGACGTCGGATGCGGCTCGGTGATAAACCCGGGCACCGTAATCGGCAAAAACACCACCGTTTACCCCCTTACCTCTCTGCGCGGCGTCTACCCCGCCGACTGCATCGTAAAGGCGACCTTTAACGTGGTTAAGAGGAAATAAATAAAACGCCCAAAAAGATGTTCTCTATAAAGCAGGTTTTCCCTGCCAAAAGACAAAAAGGAGTGCGAGCAAAATGCTCGTACTCCTTTTCACATACCCTGCCGCACGAGTATGGGCGTTTCGACTTTTTAGCGCACTATCGGGCAACAAAATAGCCTTCCTCCGAGAGTAAGGGGGACCACGAAGTGGTGGAAGGAGCCTGCGTCTTGATATGGCAAGCACTTGTTCCGTTATGCACGCACTCCCCTTCAGTCTCGCGTTCGCTCGACAGCTCCCTTGGCAGGGAGCCTTTGGGTCGTGCGCCTCAAAAATCTATATGCTCTTATTGACAAGTTCTCTTTTGTGAGAAAATCGAAGCCCCGCACGAAGCGGGGCAAATAAAAATATTAATAAAACTGTTCTATGACGATTTCTTCTCCCGTTGTTTCATCGCGAAAACGGAATCGGCGTAAATCTCCTTGATTCTTGCCTTTTCCAATATAAGTACACGGTTTTCCTTCCTTGTCCATAGGCCACTCGGAAGCTTGTGGCCAACAAGGGTAGCCTTTTTCGCTTTTGAACATTTCCTTTATTTTTGCTTTAATTGCTTTTTTGCGTTCGGTTTTTTTCATTGTTTCAGGAAATAACGGAATAATATATTTCTGAATATACTTTTCAGATGAGCCTTCAAGGTATTCTGGAATTACTTCAAGGGCAAAACGGTATGCGTCACTATATTTGTAACAAAACGGAATAGATTGATCTATTTGATAATAAATAGAATAAACTTCTATATAAAATGTAGATGCTCCGGAGGCGGTTTCAACATCGTGCGTAACCATGCAATATTCATAGGTAAGACATTGACGAACCGATTCATATTGTGGCGGACAATATAGACGTCCGGGGTCTGTTTCAGGCGCAAGTAAATATGGAACTGCTTGGATATATTGGTTTTCAACACCTGCAATCATTAGCGGAAAATAAAGTGCTTTTCTGCTATAATCCTTTTTCATATCATCAATGATTTTTTGCAAAAAGGCATCAATCTCGGTTTTTTCATCATACAAATGACGAAATTCAACAATATCCATTTTATCACTCAAAAAATCAATTATAGTTTGCTGTGCATATTCCATATAAAATCCTCCCTGGTTTACTTTGCAAACATTATAACATACATGCCTAAAGAAGTCAACATACTCGTTTGGCGTACCTGCTATAGAGCAGGTACGCATCGATATAAATCCGCTTACGCGGATTTATATCATATCGAGCTTGAGCGAAGCGAAAGCATATCGAATTTGCCGCAAGGCAAATATATCGAGCCGAGCGAAAGCGAGTCATATCGACAAGATTACATTTTTCCGCAAGCGAAAGAGGACAGAGAACGTAAAAATTCTCTGTCCTTTTCTGTTTGTGTGGAGAACTGCTCTATCACAGGGTCACTTTGGGCATTCTTTATTTTTTAAAATATTTAGCTATCTCGTCCATTCGGCTTTCCTGCTTTACCGAGAAGGGGCATCGGCTCTCGCAATGTCCGCAATGCAAGCACGCCTCGGCGTTTACCCCGCCGACTGCATCGTAAAGGCGACATTTAACGTGGTTAAGAGGAAATAAATAAAACGCTCGAAGGGCATCTCAAATCTTTCAATTTGAGATGCCCTTCTTTCCATACTATCGAATATTATTTATTATAAATATAGTCATCTTCATTTGAAGCGCCATAATGGGGTGCTTTTTTTATTCTTGTTCTCCTTTGTGGTAGGCGCCGTAGGTGTCCTTTTGGCTACAGCCGGCTCTACCGCCGCCCGCGCAAGCACAGGCACACGCGCAAGCGCACCCTCTGCCACCTCCACCGCCGCTGCGCGAGGAGTGTTGAGCCCTTGCTCTGCAATAGTGCGGATTCACCCTGCCATAAACATGCACGCGGTGCCCGTAGCCCATCAGGAATCCGCGCCCCCGTCGGTAGGATACGTAGCTGTCTATGATATAGACCTCACCGATCAATATGGCGAGCCAGGCGATCAAAACGATCACCACAACAGCGACCTTGTCCTCCTGTAGCTCGTCATACGCTTCATCATCCTCAAAGGGCTTATAGGCGACTGCGTGACAACCATCAAATGCCGCGGTGTCATAGGAGATCTGCATTTTGTCATACCCACCGCACGCAAGCTGTCCCGACCATACATAGTACGAGCCCTCGCGCGTGCCGTTTGAGTCGGTCACCCTATTGCTGTGTTTCCATTTGAATTCATAATACTCGACTGGGATGCTGTTAAACCATCCGGGCACAAATTCATAGAAATATCCGTCATGCGTCCTGCAAAGCATATCGCTTTGATTGACCTTAACGGTAAGGTGGACCTTCTCGCCGCCAAGATAAGATTTTTTCAGATCCAGACGCAGTCCTACATAGTCTCCGTCAACATCCGACCTATAGCTTTCGATCGCGTCGGACAAGCTGCTTCCATAGACGGTAAAATTGGCATTTGCCATACCGAGCGTCACAAAGGTCAGCGGCTCGCTTTCATCCAGCGCGCGCCAGAGAATATCATATGCAATATCCAACGTACCATCCTCCTTGGGGGTGACGGTCACGCAGTAGCTTTCAATGCTATCCTGCGGCGTTGGCACGTAAGAAATAGCGAAAATGAGTGTCCCGATCTGTATCAACACCAGGATCACAAGAAGGAGCGTGTACGCAAACGGAAAGCTGCGGTGTTTTCTGACGTACTCCTCGGAATAGTTGTTTCTGTCCTTTACCTTTGCCATCAATCACTCGCCCCCTTTCGAAAGGGACACTCAAGCGCTTCGCACTCTGTCATTCCCCTGAGTGCGGTGCAACGCTTGTGCTTCCAGATTTTTTTGAAATCAGTCACAAGAATATTGCCAAGACCTGCCGAGGTCGCAAGCCAGCTCTGGCATGGAATGACCTCGCCGTCCGGTGCGACCGCCATATTGCTGAGCGCCGCCCCACACATAGGCACATTCATGCCAAGATCCTCCAGCACCTTGCGTGGAAGTAGTCCGGGCGAGGTGAAGTCGATCTCCATATCGGCATCGTCGCACGTGTGCTTTGCCGCAGTGATGATGTCAATCAGCTCCCCCTGCGTAAGATCATACGCCTTGTGCGCGGCGCTCGCCATACCTGTACAGATCAGCCCACTTGCGGTGACGAATCTAACCCCCAGCGAGCGGATAAAGGCAAGCGTCCTCTCGTAATCGGCATTCTTTTTACAAAGCGGCGTATTGACGCTTACGTCAAGACCCCCTTCTACGGCATTGCGGATCCCCTGCACGGTATCCTCGAAACGTGCGGCGCCAACGAGGGCGTTATGTACCGTCGCATCGTGAGAATACAGTGTGATCTGCACGCTGTCAAGACCTGCCGCCTTCAGCTTGGCGACCAGCTCCTTTGTAAGCAGAATGCCGTTGGTATTCAATCTTGTCACACACGCCTTGGCGTGCGCGATAAGCAGGTCAATATCCTCGCGCAGGGTCGGCTCACCACCCGTGAAGGTCAGCATCGGCACGTTGGATGCGATCAGCTTATCAATCACCGCTTTCCACTCTCCCGTATCCAACTCACGTGCGCCGCTTCTTGCCTGCCCCGCGGCATAGCAAAAGGTGCATTTTTGATTGCATTTCCAACCACCCGCCTCATCCGTCATCGCGCTGACCATCAGATCCACACGGTGCGGGGCGGTCATATGCTTGGCATAACCACGGATTGAAAGCTTTTCCAGATCGAGTTCCCCACCTTCTCCGTGCGCTACGGCGAAAAGCACGTCAAGCATTTCGTGCAGATCCTCCCGCAAGGCATCCCGAGTGACAAACGGATATGCCGCGTGCATACGTCCCACGGTGTTTTTCAGGATCTGCGCCTCCTCCGCCTCTCCAATGGGCTTGCCGTCGTATCGGTTGACCTCCTTCATAAAAAAGGACAACAAAAGCGCCCAGGAGCGCCCGATGGGCAGAAGGTAATAGCCGTTGAGGATAACGATATAAGCACTGTTGCCGAACAGTCTGAATTTGGGCGGGATCAAGTGGATTCTGACCACACCCGGCCCTTCAGGGTTAAAGGTGCAATGGCTGACGCCCTGCTTAAATTCTTTATAATGTGCGATTTTATCTTGCAGTCCCATAGCTACCTCCTTTAAAATACTTCGCTATCTCGTCCATTCGGGCCTCCTGCTTTACCGAGAAGGGACAGCGGCTCTCGCAATGTCCGCAATGCAAGCACGCCTCGGCGTTTACGGAAAGCTTCGTGTAGTGGTTCGCCGCGATCGCATCGCCCGCAAGCGCAAGGTCGTAATATTTGTTGACAAGACCTATATCTATTCCCGCAGGGCAGGGCTGACAATGGTTGCAATAAACGCAAGTTCCCGTTACCGTGTCCGCGGTAAAGCCGCCTATTATCGAATAATCCCTCTCCTTTTCCGTCGCAGTGAGGAATTTAAGAAGCGTATCAAGATGCTCCATAGTCTGCACACCGGGAACTGCCACGAGCACGCCCGGGCGGTCGAGCGCGTACTGCAAGCACTGCTCGTGCGTGAGCGCAACGCCGAAGGGCGATTGCTCCGCCGTTAGAAGCTGACCTGCGAAAAAGGGCTTCATTACCGAAATTCCGACTCCCTCGCGCTCGCACCTCTTGAAAAGCTCAAAGCGCTCGCTTACCGAGCCTACGCCGTATTCGTCGCCCTTTTCAAAATCATACGCGGGGTTGAGCGAGAACATCATCATATCCGCAAGCCCCGTGTCGATAATGCGGTTTGCCACGCGCGGTGTGTGCGAGGAAAAGCCGATATGCCTGACAACGCCCCGCGCTTTAAGCTCCTTTAAGTAATCAAGCACGCCTATTTCACATAGCTTTTCAAAATCCTCGTCATCGTCAACACAATGCAAAAATCCGAAATCGGCGTAGTCCGTGCCGAGCGTTTCAAGCTCCCACCAAAAGGTTTTTTTGATGGTTTCAAAATCGCGGCACCAGCCGTACTCGCCGTTTTCGTCATAGACCGCGCCGAAATGCATCTGCAAAAACACCTTGTCGCGGCAATCCCTTATCGCCCTGCCGATAGGCGCGTAGGATGCGCCCGCGGTGCAAAGGTCAAAAAAGTTTATGCCGTTGGCAATAGCCTTCTTCACTATCGCCTCTATCTCGTCGGCGGGCGTTTGCCCGATGCCGCCCATACCAAGTCCCAGCACGCCGAAGCGCTCGTTTTCGCCGCCGCGCGGCAGTTTTCTGTATTCCATAGCTCAAAGCTCCTTTTTCATTTCCATATACGGAAGCACGCCGTAGCCGCATTTTTTATAAACGCCGACGGCTCGCTCGTTTTCCTCCTCGACCTCAAGGCGAAAAACGGAATTCGGATATTTATTTTCAATATATCCGAGGAAAAGAGTTCCTATCCCCGCGCCCCTGTGAGCGCTCTTTACAAAAATATCCTCTATCCAGATGCAAGGCTTGCCAAACTCCGTCGAAAAGCTCTTGGCGACCATCGCATAGCCGCAAATGCCTTCCGCGCCCTCGAAAACGTATCCCTCGATATAGGGATTGTCCGCGATGCAATTATCAAAATCCGCCTCGAATATCTCCTTTGAGCCGTTTGTAAACACGGCGGGCGAGGAATAAAACTCGCGCATCATAAAAATCACCTCGCGCTTATCGCCCTCCGCCATCGGTCTTATCGCATACCGCACTTAAACGCCCTCCGAAATCAAAAGCTATCGTAATAAACGACCTCGTCCATCGGTCTTGTTTCGTAGTGCATATAGAGCGGCTTTGCATCGTCCGCGGGATATCCCATAACGAGAAGCGCCAAAGGCTCGACGCCCGCGGGGATATTGAACGCCTCTCGCATCGCCTGCGGGTCAAAGTGCATTACCCAGCACGAGCCAACGCCGATATCAAAGGCGGCAAGCATCATGTGCGTCGCCACTATCGCGGCATCCACGGGCGAGGACAGCGCATCGTCGTACGCTCTTTTCCAGCTCTCGCGCGTATCGTGGCAAACGAGCATTGCCGTGGGCGCGCCAAAATGACATTTCGTGCATTTTTTAAGCTTTTCCAAAGCCTCGTCGGTGTTAAGCACGAGTATCCTTTGCGGCTGATTGTTACAGCCCGTCGGTGCTTTATGCGCCGCCGCTAAAATCTTATCCACCGCCTCGCTCGGCAGATGCTCCGACTTAAAGCTTCTTACCGAATATCTTTCCTCTATCAGCTTTTCAAATTCCATAGCTTACCCCCGTTTATATAAGCTCCCACAGCCATTGAAGGATGGGAACGAGATTATAAATAATGGGCGCGACAGTATCGCGCACTCAGACCGTTTCGCTTTTGAGCTTGCGGTTCATCAGCTTGTTTATCGCGTCGGCGGGCATAACGCCGTGGTGTATAACGTCGTAAACCGCCTCCGTTATCGGCATTTCAACGCCGTATTTGCGCGAAAGCTCCATAGCCGCCTCAAGCGCGTAGTAGCCCTCGACGACCATTCCTATCTCGCGCGCCGCCTCGTCGTAGCTCATACCCTTGCCAATAAGCTCGCCGCAACGGTTGTTTCGGCTATGAACCGAGGTGCAAGTAACGATGAGGTCACCGATGCCTGCGAGTCCCATAAAGGTGTCGCGCGAGCATCCCATCGCCGCGCCGATGCGCGCCATTTCGGAAACACCGCGCGTGATGAGCATAGCAAGCGTGTTATCTCCAAGCCCTACGCCCCTGAGCGCACCCGCCGCCATTGCGATGATGTTTTTCAGCGCACCGCAAAGCTCCACGCCAAGCACGTCCACGTTAGTGTACGCGCGAAGGCAGGAGTTTGAAAATACCTCTGCCACATTAGCCGCGACCGCCTCGTTCTTGCACGCCGCAACGATGGAGGTCGGAATGCCGCGCACCACCTCCTCGGCGTGAGTGGGGCCCGAAAGGGCGACTATATCGTACTTTATTCCGCGCTTCGCGGCGGCGATCTCGTCCTCGATAACGTCCGTCATCGTTTTGAGCGTACCCTTTTCCATACCCTTGGACGCGCTTGCGATTATACAGCCGTCGGGCAGATAGGGCGCACTCGCCCGCGCCGTGTCGCGCATATAAACGGACGGCACGACGAATATGATAAGCTCCTTGTCGGCGCACGCCTTTTCCATATCCGCCGTAAAGCGTATGGAGTCGGGGAGCGTGATGCCCGACAGATTTTTATGCTCTTTGGTTTTTAATATTTCATCTACTTGTGCGCGTGAGTATGACCACACGGTAACGTCGTGGTCGTTTCCAACGAGGATGGTGGCAAGTC
Source organism: Eubacteriales bacterium (assembly GCA_045633005.1). Classification (GTDB taxonomy): domain Bacteria; phylum Bacillota; class Clostridia; order Oscillospirales; family CAG-272; genus CAG-390. Next base: position 26,756 of record JAZQXT010000001.1, read on the forward strand.
CCACGCCCCACGTTCCTGCGCCGAGTATACCTATTTTCATAGCTTCTCCTTGGTTGAATTTTTTATTTTTCTACCGTATTATAGCATATTTTGCCCCCGTTTGCAACCGTATATATCTGCTTTGCCTTGAAATGCGGCGGCGAGCGTGATATAATATAGCCACAAAACACCCACGGAGGTCAAAATGGATATTGACAAGATATTACACGGCGGCGGAGTGTATCTCCCTACCGACGAGTCCATATTGCACGAGCAGGCGCTGTGCCTTGAAAAGCTTTACGATTTCAACGCGACGCGCCCGCTTGAAATGAAAAAGCGCACCGAAATGCTCAAAAATATGTTTGCCGAGATTGGCGAGGATTGCTATATAGAGCCGCCCTTGCACTCAAATTGGGGCGGCAGACACGTTCATTTCGGAAGCGGCGTGTACGCGAACTTCAACCTGACGCTCGTTGACGACACGCACATATACGTCGGCGACGACACGATGATAGGTCCAAACGTCACGCTCGCAACGGCGGGACATCCCGTTCTTCCCGAGCTTCGTGAAAAGGGATATCAGTATAACGAGAGCGTGCGCATAGGCAAAAACTGCTGGCTTGGCGCGGGCGTTATAGTCCTTCCCGGTGTGAGCATCGGTGACGGCACGGTGGTCGGTGCGGGAAGCGTGGTCACGCGCGACCTGCCCGCAAACGTGGTTGCCGTAGGCAACCCCTGCCGCGTGCTCCGCCCCATCTCCGAGCACGACCGCGAATATTATTTCCGCGACAAGAAAATAGATTGGAACGCCATCGCCAAGGGCGGCGAGAAGGCATAAAAAAAGAAATGACCCTTGACTGCAAGACTTGCTCTTTGCAATCAAGGGTCATTTCGATTCATCCTTGATATCTAACATCTTTTTTTATACCTCTCTTTCATTAGTCTGCCCTCTGCTTTTTTCACAGTCTAAAAACTCAAAACCCAATTCTCTAAGGAGAAACCCTTTGTTTTTTCTTGTTTTTTGCATGGGCGAAAAAAATTTTCTTGGTATTCAGAATTATCTTCCTCGGCGGTGGACTGAGTTCTTAAAGCTCACGTTCCGTTTTTTTGCACCTTCAGACCTTGCTGAAATACCGTGGGTTAGTTGTACATTGGACTGTACCTTCCTTTCCTGTGTCTATATTATAGCACATATTTTCGCCATTTGCAATACACACATTGTACAAAGTTTACAATTATTTTTTATTCAATAAGTAGATTTTAGCAAAAGTACACAAATAACTCTTTACATTCCCTCTGACTTGTGATATAATGATAAATGGTGCGGTGTAAAAATCGCGCGGCGGACAGAAAAACTGTCCGCCGCTCTTTTTTATGCCGTAAAATCATTGACAATTTTATCTTTTTGGGGTAAAATAACTGTAATACCCCGAAAGGCAGAAGATCTATGAAGAATATAATCAACAAATCAGGCTTTATTTGCGATATGGACGGCGTTATCTACCACGGTAACAAGATACTTGACGGCGTTGCCGAGTTCGTGAATTGGATGCTCGCCGAGGGCAAGAGCTTTATCTTCCTTACCAACAGCCCCGAAAAAACGCCCCACGAGCTTAGTATGAAGCTTGAAAGAATGGGACTTTCGGTGTCCGCCGACCATTTTTACACAAGCGCGATGGCGACCGCGGAGTTTCTGTACTCGCAAGCGCCCGGATGCACCGCGTACGTTATCGGCGAGGCGGCGCTCTCAAAGGCACTCTACGACCGCAAGATATATATGAACGACGTTAACCCCGACTACGTCGTGGTCGGTGAAACGCGCACGTATAGCTTTGAAAAGATAGAAAAGGCTATCGCCCTTATCAACGCGGGTGCGAAGCTAATCGGAGCTAACCCCGACACCGTTGGCGTTACCGAAACGGGCATTATGCCCGCAACGGGCTCGCTCGTTGCGCCCATTGAGATAGCGACGGGCAAAAAGGCGTACTTCGTCGGCAAGCCCAACCCCCTTATGATTCGCCACGGTCAAAGACTGCTCGGCTGTACCTCGAAGGACACCGCCTTCATAGGTGACAGAATGGACACGGACATCATCGCGGGAATCGAGGCTAACATCGACACCGTGCTCGTCCTCAGCGGCGTTACGGCACGCGAGGACATCGGACTTTTCCCCTACCGCCCCAAATACGTCATCGACGGCGTCGGCGAGATAGTAAAAGCCGCGAAGGAATAAAAAATAAATATACTAAAATTCCCACAAACCAAAACAAATGGTTTGTGGGAATTTCGTTTTATATGCAAAAGAAACGGCAAAAAGAACGACTCCCTTGTGTAAAGAAAGCTATTACTGAAGGCGACTGAGGGATTGTTTTTAACCCGAAATATAGCTTTTTTTGACAATCCCTCCGTCATTTTCTTGCGAAAATGCCACCTCCCTTTACACAAGGGAGGCTAATTGTAGGCGCGAACATTCGGCACAGCCATAGCACGCGGCGGGAAAACGCGGGAGCGTTTTCAATGAAGTTGCGGCTTCGCCGCAGTGAAGTTTGCTTTGCAAGTGAAGTTGCGGCTTCGCCGCAGTGAAGTGTTTGCCTTTGGCAAACGAAAAGGTAGCTTTTTGCGGCGCAAAAAGCATTCCTATTGAAAAGAAAAGTGACTTTTAGCGTATTGCCATGCTTTAATGTGGCGGAAACAGCGCGTTTTTTAGAGACATTGACAATGGTAAAAAGAATGCGGGGATAACGCACCCCCTCGCGTCATTCCGAAGTCGCGGCGCGTTGTTCCGCGTCACGACGAGCGAATCTCGCCGTTTTTCCGAAGAAAAACGGCGCTTGATGTTCGCACCGAAGCGATTTATTAGGGATTAGCACCCGAAAACGCGGCTACGCACTATTCGCGGCAATTGCTATATAAGGCTCCCTTGTGTAAAGGGAGCTGTCACGGCTCGCCGTGACTGAGGGATTGTTCTACGAGGCGCGAAATATACTCACAAACGCCTCGGAAGTTTTTATGTATCTTCGTGTTTGGTATTCTGATTACTGTAAGCCCATATTCTTCGAGAAAATCAGTTCTTTCCTTATCGTATTGCTTTCCTTCTTCGGTATAATGTCCCGAACCATCAAGCTCGATGACAAGCTTTGCTTCGGCGCAGTAAAAATCCGCAATATACTTGCCGAGAACCTTTTGGCGAGAAAATCGGACGGGGTAGGTGCGTAAAAAATCATACCAAAGATGTTTTTCTTCTTTGGTCATATTTTTTCGCAACATTTTTGCGGTTGGAACAATGTCTTTATTGTGTTTTCTTTGCATTACAATCCCTCCGTCACGGCAAGCCGTGCCACCTCCCTTTACACAAGGGAGGCTAACCTATCAACGCCCAAATGTTACCCTATAAATTAGAATTTGATCAAACCAATGCAAATAAATACCCAACCATTGGACCTGCGAATATCGCAAGATATATAAGCGTTATCCAAGGTTGATAGTCCACGTAGAACTCCTTGAAAGACAAACTCCAAGGATGCTTGATAAGCACCCAACCGAACACGTCAAAGACGATACAAATGCCTGCCCATATTGCTCCCGTTATCAGAGCTTCGGTTATTGTCGGCTCTGCAAGACCGTTCATATAGAGCCAACCGAACAACGAAAACAGAATGATATTATAAAGCGGATGCCATGGCTTTGTTTTCTCATATCCTTCGCCCATCCCGTTCTCGTCCATGGGTTTCATTTTTAACACGTATATATTAAATATAGTATGTAATATGCCAATACAAGTAACGATTGCATAACATACCCAAAACCATAACATTGACAAACCAAAATTTTGCATCTGTTTTTCCTTCCGTCAGATCCTCATTTGCGTGCGAATTTTATAGCAAGCTTCTCCTTTGCCTAACAAACGCATAAGGATGATCCCTTCCCGATTATAGCACAAAAACCACAGAAAATCAATCTGTGGTTTTTGTACTTTTTGTTTCTCCGTTAAGGTCAACAGAGAAATTTATCAAGGTCGTTTATTTAAGTTTGATAGCTGCCTTTGCCTTGGCGGCGACGTTTGCGGCGGTGAGTCCGTAAGCCTCAAGAAGCGCGGGGACTTTGCCCGAGCGTCCGAAAACGTCCTCCGTGCCAACGCGTACTACGGGTACGGGGCGTGCGGCGCAAACCGCCTCTGCAACTGCAGAGCCGAGTCCACCGATAACGTTATGCTCCTCGACCGTTACGATAGCGCCCGTCTCGGCGGCGGATGCGAGAACGTCTGCGGTATCAAGGGGCTTTATGGTGTGAACGTTGGTAACGCGGGCGCTTATACCCTCGGCAGCTAAAAGCTCTGCCGCCTCAAGAGCGATGGAAACGGTAGTTCCGCTTGCCATAATGGTAACGTCCTTACCCTCGCGCAGTCTTACGTTCTTGCCAAACTCGAACTTATAATCATCGCCGTTAAAGATAACGGGAACTGCAAGTCTGCCAAAGCGCAGATAAACGGGGCCGTTATAATTGATAGCCCACTCAACAGCCGCGCGTGCCTCCACAGCGTCGGCGGGGTTTACGATAGCCATACCCGGAATCGTGCGCATAACGCCGATATCCTCAAGGCACTGGTGCGTAGCACCGTCCTCACCTACGGTGATACCCGCGTGAGTTGCACCGATCTTTACGTTAAGGTGGGGGTATGCGATGGAGTTGCGAACCTGCTCGAACGCTCTGCCTGCGGCGAACATAGCGAAGGTGGATGCAAACACGGTCTTGCCCGTGGTAGCGATACCTGCGGCAACCGTCATCATATTGCCCTCGGCTATTCCGCAATCGAAAAAGCGCTCGGGGAATTTCTTTTTGAACACGCCCGTCTTGGTAGCGGCGGCAAGGTCGGCATCAAGCACTACGAAATCGTACTTATCGCCAAATTCGGCAAGCGCGTTGCCGTATGCTTCTCTTGTTGCAATCTTTTCAGCCATTTTTCTGCCTCCCTTTCTTAATTTGCGGAGTTGATCTCTGCGACGGCGGCGGCGTACTGCTCGTCGTTAGGCGCACTTCCGTGCCAGCCCGCCTGATCTTCCATAAAGGAAACGCCCTTGCCCTTGACGGAGCGAGCGATTATAACGGAGGGCTTGCCCTTGCACTCTCGTGCGGCGGCAAACGCCTTCTCAAGAGACTCAAAATCGTGAGCGTCGGCAAGAATAACGTTCCAGCCGAAAGCGCTAAACTTTTCGTCGTGGGGGGTGGGGTTCATGACCTCGGTGATCTTACCGTCGATCTGCAAGCCGTTAAGGTCGAGAATGAAGCAGAGGTTATCAAGCTTGTAGTGAGCGGCGAACATAGCCGCCTCCCAAACCTGTCCCTCCTGCGATTCACCATCGCCGACGATGGCGTATGTACGGTAGTCCTTGCCGTCTATTTTAGCGGCAAGCGCCATTCCGCAAGCGGCGGAAACGCCAAGTCCGAGCGAGCCCGTGGACATATCAACACCGGGAGTACCCTTCATATCGGGGTGTCCCTGAAGGAAGGAGTCAGCCTGACGGAGAGTGGACAGCGCATCCGTGGAAAAATAACCCTTGTTTGCCAGAGCCGCGTAGAGTGCGGGGGCAGTATGTCCCTTGGAAAGAACGAGACGGTCGCGGTCAGCCCACTTGGGGTTTGCGGGATCGACGTTCATTTCCTCAAAATATAAATACGTTATGACCTCTGCGATGGAGAGAGAGCCGCCGGGATGTCCCGATGCCGCGGCGTGAACACCCTCAAGAATACCGAGGCGCACCTTGCGCGCGGTCTCTTTGAGGGAAAGGAGCTTTGCGTTATCCATTTTTACCTCCGAAAAATTTACGTTAGCTTTATTATATAACAAAAAAGCGCGAATGTCAATCATAAAAGACGGTGCTTTTTGGACATTCGCAAAAATTGGCAAAATTTTTCATAATTTTCTTGACTCTCGGCACAGTGTGTGCTATAATATATCGGCACACACTGTGCTATTTTCTTTGGGAGGTACATATGCCAAAGCACTCTACGACACTTGACACCACCGTTCCCGCCGAGCTTATAAGGGACGAGATGTCCGACAAGATAATCTCCGCCGCCGAAAATATCGCGACCTCATCGGGTCCCGAAGCGCTTACCGTGCGCAAGATATTACAGCACCTTGCCATAACCAACCGCGTTTTTTACAACCGCTTTCACAATATTTCCGAGGTGCTCGACATCGTTTACCAAAACACGATACAAAAAATACGCGACACGATACCGACCGAGTTCGACCCCGACAAGGACTTTTTCGAGCAGGTCATCGACTTCGTTGCAAACACCCTCGTTATCTCCTACCGCGCGAAAAACCACTTTAACTATTACGTTTTCGAAAACGATTCCGTTTCCGACTACAACTACCGCTGGTGGATGCAGAAGATACGCGAGATAATCGAATACGCCAAGGAAAAACGGTATATCCAAAACGTTGACTCCGAGGTAATGAGCTATTCGATATGGTGCTTTTGCCGCGGCTACAACGCCGACGCCGTAGGGCGCGGATTGCCGATGAACGAGGCGATCAAAAATTTCAAATACAGCTTTGCCTTCCTGCTTAACGGCTTGAGGACGCAAGAGGCTTAAACAAAGGAGTTTTGTTATGAAAAGTGAACTTATACACGAAAAACATAGTTTTTTAAATATGCGTGAGCTTGTCGAGTGGGCGGCAAAGACCTACGGCGACGCTCCCGCATACTCATTCCGCAACCGCCCCTCCGACAAGGACGTGGTGCGCGTAAGCTTTATCGGTCTGCGCGACGACGTGCGCGCGCTCGCCGCAAGGCTCTCCGCTATGGGATGTGCGGGCAGCCACGTTGCCCTTATCGCAAAATCCACTTACCATTGGACGCTCACTTACTTCGCCACCCTCTCCATTGGCGCGGTGCTCGTGCCGCTTGACAGAGATTGGCAGAGCGAGGACCTTGCCGAGACCTGCGCAAAGGCGGAGATAAAATACCTCGTTGCCGACCACGATATAGCGGAAAAGGCAAGCTTCGTTGCCGCAAAGCTCTCGCTTTCCTCCCCCGTCGTTTACATAGGCGCACCCGAGGGCACGGAAAACAGAATGGACGAGCTTATTGAGGAAGGCAGGGGCATCTTTGCCGCTTCGCCCGAACGCTACTTTGACGCTCCCATCGACCCGCTCGGAATGTCGCTTCTCGTTTTCACTTCGGGAACTACGGGCAAGGGCAAGGGCGTTATGCTCTCGCAGAATGCAATTCTTGCAAACATTACCAACGCTATTCCCTACATTGACTATTCCGCAAAGACGCTTGGCGTTCTTCCGCCCCACCACACCTACGGCTCGACCGTAATGTTCGTCGGTCACGCTGTTATCGGCTCGGAAATATACATCTCGTCGGGAATCCGCTATATCCTCAAGGAGCTTGGCGAGCAAAAGCCCGGTCACCTCGTTCTCGTTCCCCTTTATCTTGAGACCTTCTACCGCCGCATTATGGGAACTATCAAGGAGCAGGGCAAGGAAAAGCTCGTAAGAAGAATGATAAAGGTCAGCAACGGACTTCGCAAGGTCGGAATCGACCTGCGCAAAAAGCTGTTTTCCTCCATTCGCGCGGCGTTCGGCGGCGAGCTTAAAACCGTTATTTCGGGCGGTGCGCCGATAAACAAGGACATTGTTGAATTCTTCGACGCTATCGGAATTGCCACCCTCAACGGCTACGGAATTACCGAGTGCGCCCCCCTCGTTGCCGTAAACCACAGCAGAAACATCGTACACGGAAGCGTTGGTGCCGTTATCGACATCGACACCGTAAAAATAAGCGAGCCCAACGAGGACGGCGAGGGTGAGATACTCGTCAAAGGTCCTAACGTAATGATAGGCTACTACAAGGACGAGGCGGCAACTGCCGACGCGCTTACCGCAGACGGATATTTCAGAACGGGCGACTACGGAAAGCTTGACGAGAACAACGTCCTTTACATAACGGGAAGAAAGAAAAACCTTATCATCCTTTCAAACGGTAAGAACGTTTACCCCGAGGAGATAGAAAACGCCCTTGCGGCAACGCCTGGAATCGTGGACATCATCGTTTACGAGGGGCAGAGCAAGCGCGGTCTTGAGCATAACGCCATCGTTGCCGAGATATATCCCGACAAGGAATATTTCGAAAAGAACGGCATTGATAATATTCAAGAGTACTTCAAGGCGCGCGTAAAGGAATACAACGCCACCGCCGTGCCCTACAAGAAGATAGGTCACGTCAAGGTAAGAAGCGAGGAATTCCCCAAGAACACCCTGCGCAAGATACTGCGCTTCAAGCTGGATATGACTATAGAATGAGCCGTGTCCTAAAGGACACGACTCGTCGATATAAATCCGCTATCGCGGATTTATATCATATCGAGTTCGACCGAAGGGAGAACATATCGAATTCGAGCGAAGCGAGAATATATCGGGCCGAGCATAGCGAGGCATATCGACAAGATTATATTTTCCCGAAAGTAAAAGAGGACAGAGAACGTAAAATTCTCTGCCCTCTTTTCTGTTATCGGGTAACGCGCTATATGATTTTAAGCATCAAAGCTCGATTATTTCAAGCCCGTCACAGCCCTTTAGCGCGTCGGCAAAGCCGACCACGCACACAGCTCCCTCGTCGCGCATAGCGCGAAGGCTCGGCGTGATAGCGCGGAGCGCGGCGGCATCCGTAGCTATTATCTCGGCGCGGCGGCGCAAAAGCTCCGCCTCCCCGATGCCGAGGAAATATCTCTCGTCCGCGCCGTGTCCGCGTGCCGCGGGGGTGGTCAGCGGCTCGGTCGATGCGACGGCGGAAATGACGTATTTGTCAATTTCCTCGCCCCTTTCGCAAAACGCCTCGATATGCTCCGCCATTTTTCCGAACACGCCGAGCGTGCGCACGGGTGAGGGGTCTCGGTATGAATAGCACAGCATTACGCCATCCCTGCCCGTTTGCATACCAACGCCGTAGGCCCCGCCCTGCACGCGCACCTCGTTCCAAAGGTAGTCGAGCGAGAGTATCTTGTCGGCGACGTTACGCGCGCCGCCCGCCCTTTCGCCCATACGGCTAAGGTGATATCCGCACGCGGCAAAGGTGATGCCCGCGGGCACGGAGATTCCCATTTTATACGGCAGAGCCGTCTTATATTCCGCGCCGTCGGCAAGTGCTACGCCCGCGGGAAGCGCGTTTACGATAGCGTCAACGCACCTCGGCTCGCTTGACGTAACGGAAGCCGTAAGTCTTGCGCGGCAGAGTGAATTTTTCTGAATGCGGCAAAGCAGGTCGCAAAGTGCGCCTATCTCGCCGTCGAAATTCTTTGCAAGAGTGCGCAAATAGCGAATCGACGAAAATCCCCTTATCGCCTCGTTTACCGCGCCGCGCGCGCTGAAATGCGCGCCCACCGCGCTTGCGGCAAGGGAATGTCCCGACATGACCGCCTCTTGCTTTGCGTACTCGTCCTCCTGCAGAACTATCTCGCGTATCGCGTCCGTACTGCGAAGGTCGGTGCGGAGCAATACCTCCTCGATAAGCTCAAGCGCCTTGTCGATATTTTCGTCAAGCACGCTCACGCGCACGGTAAGGCAGGGAGTGCATTTGTTGACCACGCCGTCGCGGCTGTGAACGCCGAGGTCGTAGCTAACAGCGCCGATATAGGTCTTTATCTCCTGCTGGAGCGCCGCTACGCTGTAATTTTCGGTGGGAAGCTCCCCGAAAAGCGCGGGCAGGAGCGCGGCGGCTGAAAGCTCGTCAAGCGTAAGGTCGCAAAGTGAAAAATACAGAGAAATATAGGTAATTCCGCTTGTTTTAACGGGGTGATAGAGCAGTTTTACGCCCGCTATCTCGCTCTCCTCGGTCCTTGTAAGCTCGGGCATCTCGCCTATCTGCGAGAGCGGAAGCGTGGGAAGCGTTGCAAGCTGCTCGGCGGTGTCGGGAGTCTGTTGCCAGAGCGCGAGCGCGGTGTTTGCACGGCGAAGCTCCGCCTTTTCGTCCTCGCTCATAGCGGCAAGAGTTTTTTCAAGGCGTGCCGCCTCCCTCTCGCGCTTCTCTGCTCCGAGCGTGGCACTCGGAAGCATATGAAGTATCGCCACGTCGTCGGAAAGGAGCATTTCTGCAAGCAGCTTTTCGTAAGCGTCGCCGTCAAGCATTGCGCGGAGCGCATCAGCCTCGCCCTCGTTGTCAAGATAGAGCATCGGGTCGCCGCCGTAGAGCCACGAATCGTACGCGGCGCTCGCGCGGTAAAGTCCCTGCGGTTCGGGCGTTTGGCGCAAACGGAAGGCTATGCGGTTTATCGACGCGCGAAGCGCACCGCGGTCAAGTCCGCCCTCGATAAGCGAGCGTGCGGTGTCGCGGATAAGCGCCATCACCTTCTCGCTGTCGGCATCGTTCATATTGCGCACCTGCAAAATGATCGAGGCCTGCGCAATCCCGTCGGAAACGTAAAGGCTTAAGTCCTCGCCAAGCCCCGACGAGAGCAGAGCGCGGCAAAGCGGCGCTTCGTTGCTGTCCGCAAGCGCGTTGCAAAGCACCTTTGCGGCAAGGAGCTTGCGCTTATCCTCAAAGCCGCAAAGCAGCTTGCCGACGGTGAGAATGGCTTTATTTTCGCCGTCCTCGCCCTCGGCTACCTCGAAATACTCCGTCCTCTCAACGCGCGCGCTGACGGATGGCTCGATATCAAGGCTGACGGGGGCGGCATCAAAGCGCGACAGATACGAGTCGATAAGCGTGAGCGTTTCGACAAGCGGAATATCTCCGTCAAGATATATCCGCGCGTTTGAGGGGTGATAGTGCTTTTTATAAGTTTCGATAAACTGCTCGTAGGTGAGGTCGGGGATCTCCTCGGGCGCACCGCCCGAATTGAAGCGGTAGCAATTATTCGGGAACAAAAGCGAATTTATGCCTATCTCGATATTATCGTCAACGCCCGACATCGCGCCCTTCATCTCGTTGAAAACTACTCCCTTGTAGCTCGGCGTGTCGCCGTCAAGCTCGATGTGATGCCCCTCCTGATAAAAAATGTTTTTATCCTTCAATATCGCGGGCGCGAACACCGCGTCAAGATATACCGAGGTGAGATTCATAAAATCGGCGGTATTTCTGCTCGACACGGGGTATATCGTCTTGTCGGGGTAGGTCATAGCGTTGAGGAAGGTCTTCATCGAGCTTTTAAGAAGCTCCACGAACGGCTCGCGCACGGGATATTTTTCCGAGCCGCAAAGCACCGAATGCTCAAGTATGTGAAAAACGCCCGTGGAATCCGTGGGCAGAGTCTTAAAGCCTATGCAAAAAAGCTTGTTGTCCTCGCCGTTGTCACTAAAGCACAGCGACGCTCCGCTTTTTTCGTGCGTCATCTCGACGAATGCGCCAAGGCTCTCCTTCTCGCGCACGCGGTCAATTCTGAAGCCGCAAAGCCTTTGATTTTCCTTCAAATCGTTCATCTTTATCTCCTTCAATGTGTTTCGGTCACTTCCATAAAATATTCCGCCACCTGCGCGGGAGGCGTTGCCATTTTTTCCTTTACCCACCATTTAAGCACCTCGGAAAAACTGCCCGTAAGGTAGTTTATCAGAAAGTCGCGCGGCACGCGCGCCCCAAAATCGTCGGCGTGCAGGCAAAAAAGCCGCGTAAGATACTCACGAAGATATCTCATAAATATATATCCGCTGTCCGAGGCAAGTATCCCAATAACGCGCCCGCGGCTATCGTAAAGATGGCGCAGAACGTGCGAGAGCTTTTCGCAAAGCGTTTTTGAGTCCTCGCCGTACTCGCATATCCCGCCGTCGAAAACGTGGTCGAAGATATCCGCGCACATCTCGCGCAAAAGCATATCCTTGGTCTCAAAATGCGTGTAAAACGTGCTTCGGCAGATATTTGCCGCGTCGATTATCTCCTGAACGGTGATGTTTTCGTACCTTTTGCGCTCAAGAAGCGAGCCAAACGCCGAAAATATCGCGTCCCTCGTCTTTTTCTGCCTCCTGTCCATAGCCCCTCCGTACATTTTTTGAAAAATGTTCATTATCGAACACCGCCGCGCATTTGACCGTTGCTTTTTCCGCTTTCGCGGCATACAATGATATCATACACCGTGTTCGGTATTGTATACATTATACAGCCAAAAGTGAGCGCGGTCAAGGGGTAAAATGAAAACAGAAAGAAACATTTTAGCGGCTTTTTTACTTAACCTATCCTTTTCGGTGCTTGAACTGTTCGGCGGCATATTTACGGGAAGCATCGCTATCGTGTCCGACGCGATACACGATTTCGGGGACTCCGTGAGCATCGGAATTTCCTATTTTCTTGAAAAAAAGAGCAAGGGCAAGCCCGATTCAACGTACACCTACGGCTACGCGCGTTACTCGGTGCTCGGCGCGGTGATAACAAGCGCGATACTTGCCGTCGGCTCGCTTCTCATCATCTGGCGCGCGATAGAAAGGCTCGTCCATCCTGAAGCCATCCGCCCCGACGGTATGATGATATTTGCCGTATTCGGACTTATTATGAATCTTCTTGCGGCTTATTTCACGCACGGCGGCGGCTCGCTCAACCAAAGAGCGGTAAATCTGCATATGCTTGAGGACGTGCTTGGCTGGGCGGCGGTGCTCGTCGGCGCGGTCGTGATACGCCTGACGGGATTTTACTTTATCGACCCGCTGTTGTCGATGGGCGTTGCCGCTTTCATCCTCATCGAATCGTGCCGCTCCTTTGCGCACCTTGCGGAGCTTTTTCTTGAAAAGATACCGCGCGGCATTGACGTAGAAGAGCTTACGAATCACATACTTACCATCGACGGCGTTGTGGGCGTGCATCACGTCCACGTACGCAGCTTCGACGGCGTAAACAACAGCGCGACGATGCACGTCGTTATAAGCGAGGGCGACTGCGCCGCCATAAAGCGTGCGGTGAAGGAAGAACTGCTTGAACACGGCATAGCCCACGCAACGCTTGAGCTTGAGCGCGAGGACGAGGAATGCACGGACGTGGAATGCTCTGCCGCCACGCTCAAAATCGACGCGCATCACCATCATCATCACCATTAAAAATAAAAAAGGTCTTTATTTTTCGCCGCATATATGATATAATCAATCGTAGAAAAATCATTATAAACGGATGTAAAAATGGAACTTATAATTAAAAAATTCGACGAGCTTTCCGCTGACGAGCTTTACGAGATACTGCGTGTGCGCAGCGCCGTGTTCGTGGTGGAGCAAAACTGCGTATATCAGGACCTTGACGGCAAGGATAAAGCCGCCTACCACCTTTGGTATCGGGACGAGGGCGGCATTGCCGCCTATATCCGCGTGCTTCCGCATGGCGTGTCCTTTCCCGACTGCTCGATCGGGCGCGTTATCTCCCTACGCCGCCGCGAGGGGCTTGCAAGCTCGCTTATGGCAGAGGGGATACGGATCGCGCAAGAGAAATTCGGCGCGGAGTCCATTCGCATAGAGGCACAGTCCTACGCGCAGAAATTTTACGAATACTGCGGCTTTCGCAGAATATCCGAGGGCGAATTTGACGTTGACGGAATTCCGCACGTTCTGATGCTTTGGGAAAAGTAAAGAAAAGGCTGTTTTGCTTTTGCAAAACAGCCTTTTTCTTATCCCTCGTACCCCTCGTCCTCGGTAGAGGTCAGGATGGAAACGGCACTCTTTGAAAGATATTCAAGCGGATCTACCGCCTTATCGTTCACCATCACCTCGAAGTGCAGATGAGGCTCGTCCGCGACCTCAAGCACCGCGCCGTCGCCAACACAGCCGATAAGGTCGCCCGCCTTTACCTTCGCGCCGACCTTTACGCCGTCGGGCAGAGTGTCACCTAGGTTTTTATAAACGCTCAACGCCTTTCCGCTATGCTCGATGCTGATGCACTTGCCCATCAAGGGATCGTCGTTTACGGCAACTATCTTGCCGTCCGCCGCGGCGTATACGGGTGCCGCCTCGGCAGTTACGATATCCACGCCGAGATGCACGCGCCACTCGTTAAGCGTGGGCGAGAACACCTGAAGCGTGGGATCGTGCTTGCCGCCGAGGATTCCGTCGTCGGTGGGGAGAATAAACGTGGGCACGGGCTCGATGACCTCGGCGGCATCCCCCGTAACGTCGCCGTCAGCACCCGCGTTTTCAGTTACGGGCGGCTCGGTGTCCGAGGGGCGAGGCGGGAGAGTTGTGGGGGGATCCGTCGTAATGGGCGCGGCGGTAACGTCGGGCGCACTTGTAACGGCGGGCGGGTTCTTTTTTGCCTTGTTAGCCGCAGAGGTGGCGGCTACCGCAACGGCAAGCACGATGAGAAGCACGGCTACCGTCACGTACACCGTGCGGTTGACGCGCTCGACGTACCCCTTATCCTTGCCGTCCTTACCGTCGTCCGCTTTTTTGCCCCATTTCTTTCGGGGCTTTTCAGGCTTGATCTTCATTTTAAGACTCCTTTTGTAATGTAGTTCTTCGTACAGCTTGGCTGCCGATTTCAACTATATTTTTGCCAATCGGAGACTTTTTATTCAAAATTAAGAAAAAAGCAGGGAGTCAAATGCAAAAATACATTTGACTCCCATAACATCAAAGGCTTTTCAGATATTTTATGCTCGCCTCGGCGCATTCAAGCGGTGTCATTCCCGCCGTTGCGTTGTCCTGCTCAACGACGAACCACTCCGCGCCCGACTCCTCCGCCGCCTTTACTATGGCGGGGATGTCGACGATGCCCTGTCCGAGCGGACGGTACTCATACCCCTTCGGGCTTGGCGGCTCGCCATGATCGTCAAGAGCGATCAGAGCGTAATATTCCTCACTCTTTTCGCCGTAATAGTCCTTAAGATGCACTATCGGCACGCGACCCTTGTAGTCGCGTATGCGGCGCACGGGATCGTCGCCCGCCGCGTCCACCCACGCCACGTCAAACTCGGTGGCGATATTGGGAAAATCACAAAGAAACTCGTCCAGCAGATACTTGCCGCCGTGCCTTACGAACTCGTGCTTGTGGTTGTGGTAAAGCACGCGCAGTTCGAGGTCATGCGCCGCCTCGACACAGGTGGCAATATTCCTTTTTGCATACTTATAGTTTGGCGAATGGGGGAAGTTTTCAAGCGGCGAGTACGGAATTACAACGTACTTACAGCCCACGCGGACGTACGGCTCGAAGGCAAAATACGGCTTACGCAGTATTCTGTCCATTCCGACGTGTGCGGATATCGGAACAAGTCCCGCCTCGGCGCACATATCGCGTATCTCCTCGGGCTCGCGCTCGTAAAGACCCGCAAGCTCGACTCCGTCATATCCCATTTCCTTGACCTTGGCAAGCGTGCCGCAAAGGTCCTCTGCCGCCTCGTTACGAAGCGAAAAAAGCTGTATCGCTATCGGAAGTTTCATTTTCAGTCTTTCTTTTTAAAGGTGATGAATTTTGAAAGAAAATAGTTTGCCACGGTGACGACGACGGCGGAAACACCAGCCGCTATCAAGTCGGGCGTGAACGTGAGAACAATGGTAAACGGCACGTATCCGCAAGCTATGAGAAGTGCGGGAAGCCCTATGCCGATAAGGTATTCAAGCCCCAGCGTGCCGAGGCGCGAGGCGCAAAACGTGGATATCTGCCGTAAAAGCGAGCGTTTATCCTTGTCCTCGTTGCGAAATACCCATTTTTTGTTGGTGATGAACGCCACGGTAACGCCCGCTATCCAGCCGAGCGATATCGCAACGGTGCGCACGGCGGCAAAGCCCGCGTCGGTGTCGGAGAGCGAAAGCATCGCTCCGCCGCCGTAAAGCACGGCAAAGCGCACGCCGTAGGATACTACGGTGGTAACGACACCGAAGATTATATACATTATAAGCTCGCGGTATTTAACGAAAAGCTTTTTCATTATTCCGCCTTTTTCCAAGTAGTGCCAGCGGCGGTATCAATAAGAACGATACCCTCGGCGGCAAGCTCGTCGCGAATCCTATCCGCCTCGGCAAAATTCTTTGCCTTCTTTGCGGCGGCACGCGCGGCTATTCTTTCCTCTATCGCACGCGCAACGGGGTCTGCGGCAAGTGCGGCTTCCTTCTCTGCCCTTGCCTTTTCCTCCTCGTCGATAACGCGCTGTGCGGCGGCGATGAGGTCAAGCTGAAGAACGGTGTCGAAGTCGGCAATAGCGGCAAGCTTGGTTGCGGCGTTGCACTGCGCCTTCAATACGTCGTAAAGCGCGGTAACGGCAAGCGAGGTATTAAGGTCGTTGTCAAGCGCATCCGTAAAGCGCTTTTTGAGCGCGGCAAGTGCCTCGGCATCAACCGTCTTGTCCGTATCCTTAAGGAGAGGAACTATCCTTGCCACCAGCTTTTTGTAGGAAATGGCGGCGTTGTCAAGGTTTTCGTATGAGAAAACGAGAGATTTACGGTAGTGGGATTGCAGGCAGAAGAAGCGGTAAACGAGGGGGTCGTAGCCCTTTGACTCAAGCAGAGAAACGGTAAGGAACTCGCCGCTTGACTTGCTCATCTTGCCCGAATTGGTGTTAAGGTGGAGAACGTGCATCCACCAATTACACCACTTATGACCGAGGAACGCCTCGCTCTGCGCAATTTCGTTGGTATGGTGGGGGAAGGCGTTGTCAATTCCGCCGCAATGGATGTCCACGTTCTCGCCGAGGTGCTTCATCGCGATGCAGGAGCATTCGATATGCCAACCAGGATATCCGATGCCCCAAGGGCTGTCCCACTTAAGCTCCTGATCGTCAAACTTCGACTTGGTGAACCAAAGCACGAAATCGGCACGGTTGCGCTTGTTGGAGTCCGCCTCCACGCCGTCGCGCACGCCGACCTCAAGGTCCTCCTCGTTGAAATCGTTGAAAAGGTAGTATTTTTCAAGCTTCGAGGTGTCAAAATAGATATTTCCGCCCGCCTCGTACGCATATCCCTTCTCGATAAGCGAGGAAATAACGTTTATAAAATCGTCAATGCAAGAGGTTGCGGGCTCGATAACGTCGGGAATGCGGATATTGAGCTTTTTGCAATCGGCAAAGAAAGCGTCGGTATAGAACTTTGCTATCTCCATAACCGTCTTTTTCTCGCGCTTTGCGCCCTTGAGCATCTTATCGTCGCCCGTGTCGCCGTCGCTCGTAAGGTGTCCGACGTCGGTTATATTCATTACGCGCTTTACGTCGTAGCCGAGGTAGCGCATATATCTGTCAAGGATGTCCTCCATCATATAGGTGCGCAGGTTTCCGATGTGCGCGTAGTGGTATACGGTAGGACCGCAGGTGTATATCTTGACCTTTCCCTCCTCGATGGGAACGAATTCGTCTCTTCTTCTTGTAAGCGTGTTGTATAAAAGCATTTTTATTCTCCTCTCTGATAGTCTGATAACGTATCGGGGCGCAGCGCCGTTTGCGCAACGCCCCGATATTTTTTAATTTGCCTTAGGCTGTGCGCTCTCCTCGTCGGGAACGTCAACAAGCTTTATATCTGCGCCGAGGCTTGCAAGCTTGCCTACGATGTCGTCATAGCCGCGCTCAATGGACTCGACCTTGCTTATCTCGGTAAGTCCCTCGGCAGAAAGTCCTGCGATTATCATAGCCGCGCCCGCTCTCAAATCAACTGCCTTTACGGGTGCGCCCGTGAGCTTCGGAACGCCGACGATAGTTGCCGTTCTGCCGTCTACCGTGATGTTAGCGTTCATCTTAACAAGCTCGTCAACGTATCTGAAGCGGTTTTCCCAAACGCTCTCGGTAACGAGGGACGTTCCCTCGGCGGTTGCGAGAAGTGCGCTTATCTGCGGATGCATATCCGTGGGGAAGCCGGGGTAGAAATACGTCTTTACGTTGGTACGGTTAAGTCTGCCCGCACGCGCAACGACGATGTAGTCCTCAAATTCCTCAACGTCTGCGCCCATTTCCACAAGCTTTGCGGTAACGGTCTCCATATGCTTCGGAATAACGCCGCGAACGCTGACTCTACCGCCCGCGGCGGCGGCGGCGACCATGTAAGTTCCCGCCTCGATCATATCGGGGATTATAGTATAGTTACAGCCGTGGAGCTTTTCCACGCCCTGAATTTTGATAACGGACGTTCCCGCACCGCTTATCCTTGCGCCGCACATATTAAGGAAGTTCGCAAGGTCAACGATATGCGGCTCACGCGCGGCGTTGTCGATAGTGGTCTTGCCCTTTGCCATAACTGCGGCAAGCATTACGTTTATCGTTGCGCCGACGGACGCGATATCGAAATAAATGGAAGCACCGTTAAGCCCTGCGGGACCCGTGGTTATACAGTTACAGCCGTTTTCAATAGTGACCTTTGCGCCGAGAGCCTCAAAGCCCTTCTGGTGCTGGTCGATGGGGCGCACGCCGAAATCACAGCCACCGGGGAAGCCTACCTTCGCACAGCCGAATCTGCCAAGCTCCGCACCGAGCAGGTACGTCGAGCCGCGAAGGCGCGAAACGAGGTCGTAGGGGGAAACGCTTCCCTCAAAATTCGTAGTATCTATCGCAACCGTGGACTTATTTATCCTCTCAACGGTCGCGCCCATTCTGCGAAGTATCTCAAGCGAAAGCTCTATGTCGCTGACGATGGGCAAATTCTCAACCACGCAACGGTCGGCGGTGAGAATGCTTGCAAAAACTATGGGCAAAGCGGCGTTTTTCATACCGCTGACGTTTATATTTCCGTAAAGCGGTCTGCCGCCGTTTATCAGAATCTTTTTCATATAATGGAAATCCTTTTCTCAGTCGTTTTTTGGGATAGGGATAAATAATCAAAACAAGCTCACCAAAAAGGCAAACATATACATTGTTAATTATACCACACAATAATTAAAAATGGAAGAGGTTTGAGAAAATTTATAAGAATATCCGACGTTTTTTTCACAAAAACAGAGTTTTCTACACTACATTATATTATTTATCTCTGAAATACGCCACGGCAATATCGACGACGAAGCCGTAGCTTGCCGTACCCTCGGTACCCTGAAGCTTCAAAAACGTATCGTTGACCGCACCAACCACGTCGGAGGCAACGGAATCAACGTACTCGGAGAAGAATTCGGAATACGCCGACATTTCAAGCCTTGCGTGGGGGGAAAGCGCGGTGTAAAGCTCGACGTAAGCCTCCCTGTCCGCCATATAAAGCGCGTTTGAGACGTATTCGTAGAGATTGAGCGCGCCGCTGTATCTTATATATGCGTCGTCGGACTGCATACAGACGAGAAACGCTATGAAATTCGCCTCGTCCTCCCTTGCCATACCGCGCTGATGCGCCATTTCGTGCGCCGCGGTGAACGGCAGAGTGTAGTCGGGGAAGTTCGTGTTGATATTAGCCTCGCCCGTGAAATAGGTATACACGCCCGCAATGTGCGTATACGTCCACGGCTTGCTGAGCATTACGGGCTTTACGCGCGAGGTAAGGCGCGGAATGAAACCGTAGGTGTCGCAAAGCTTTGAGTACGCAAGCACGAGCTTTGCGCTCATATCGTCGTAGGAATAGGGCATTATCGCCTGACCCTTGGAATTAAAGGTAAGCTCCTCGGCGTTGGCGTTGACAAGCTCTGCAAGTATCTCTGCCGTGTGGCGAAGCTCCGCGGCTGACACCTCGCGCTTTTCCACGCCGAGCTTTTCGTCAAGCCCCGTGCCGTGATATCCCGCGCCGAAGCCGAATGCGAACAACGAAAAGAATATCGACGCGACGGAAACCGCCATTCCGATAAAGCAGAACACCTGCCGCCAAGTGTCCGCATACTTTTTGTTCGCCACGACGATAACTACTACGGCGATAACGGGAACGAGAAGTATAAGCCCCTCGGCAAGCGAAAAGGGTATCCACCCCGTAACGTGAGCGAGCACGCCCCTGACGACGGAGCCGACGTATCTATTGTAAAAATCCGCAAACGCGGGGCTGATAACGGCAATAGCAAACACAACCGCCGCAACGCCCGCGATAATGTAAAGCACCTTCGACCAGCGCGGCAATCCTTCGCGCTCTGCCGCCTCGGGCTCGGGCAGGCAGGGCTCGGTTGGTTCTTCAATTATATTTATATCTTTTTCTTCCATAACTTATTAATTCCTTTCGCTGAAAAGCATTTCGCAAAGCGCCGCCATATCGTCGGGCAACGGCGAGGATATCCGCATCGTTCTGCCGTCGGCGGGGTGGTCGAACTCAAGCCGTGCGGCGTGCAGAGCGTGGCGCGGCAAAAGCACGCTTTCCTTGCCGTAGAGAAAATCCCCAAGTATCGGGCATCCCAAGTGAGCCATATGCACGCGAAGCTGATGCGTGCGCCCCGTGAGCGGACGAAGCACGACGAGGGAGTGTTTTTTATCGGGCGACGTGGCAACTACGTTGTATTCCGTGTGCGCTTCCCTGCCCTCGTCGCTGACCGTGCGCATAAGCACGCCCTCGTCTGCGCGGGCGATGGGCGCGTCAACCGTGCCGCGCAGAACGCTCGGCACGCCGTCAAGAATTGCTATATACGTCTTTTTTACGCTTCCCGCGCGCATCTGCTCGAAAAGGCGGCACGCGCTTATCTGGTCCTTCGCAACGAGGACTATGCCGCTGGTGTTTCTGTCAAGTCGGTTTGCGGGGCGGAAAACGAAGCGCTCACCGCGCACCGCCGCCTTGAACGCAAGCGCGTTTGCAAGCGTATCGTCAAGGTGTCCGTGCGAGGGATGCGTGGGCATATCGGCAGGCTTATTTACGGCTATTATCTCCCCGTCCTCAAAAAGAACGTCAACGGGAAGACGGCGCGGAATGACGTTCTCGCTCGATTCGCGGTCACCCACGTCAAGACGGAGAACATCTCCCTCGCGCAGTACGCGGCGGACGGTAACGGACTCGCCGTTGACGGTAATACCGCCCTCGGTGTATTTCAGCCGACGCAGAGAACGGGTAGAAAGCTTCATATTTTTAAGCAGATAATCAAGCACGCTTCTGCCCGAGTCGGCGGCGGTCATTCTTATTTCCATTTCACAATTCCTTTTATGCGTATTCATTATATATTATATCATTAAAAGCGTGCTTTTGCAAGAATATTTCCGCTCCAAACACTATATCATTTAATGAATTATCTTATTTGAGGTGAAAATATGAAAAGATTTCTCCCAAAGGCGCTTGCGGCGCTCATTTCCCTTTTACTTATTATCCCCATTCTGCCCACGCTTCGCGCAAGTGCGGCACAAAGTGCTCTGCTCTCCCCCGCGCTTTTGGTGCTTGCGGCGGATTGCGAGATGCGCGTAAGCGTTCCGCGCGGCGGCGAGGCGCAGTTTACCGCAAAGGATTTTGCGCTTGCCACGGGTATTGAGGACCTCGGCTTTATAACGGTAAAGAGCCACCCCGACACGGCAAAGGGACAGCTTACCGTCGGCTCTATCGTGATACCGAGCGGACAATCGGTGCGCGCGGGCAATCTCTCGCGCCTTTCCTTCTCCGCATCGTCCGATGCCGACGAGGGTGACAGCACCGTTTTCACTTACACGGCGGACGGCTCGCCCTACGAGTTCGTTTGCAGAGTGACCGTGACCGACGCGGCACGCACCAACTCCGCCCCCACGCTTGAAACGGCAAGCGCCGCCGCGCTGAATGCAAAGGCGTACGCCGCCCACCAATACGGCGGCGTGCTTGCGGGAAGCGACCCCGACGGGGACAATCTGCACTACCTCATCTCGCGCTATCCCGCGCACGGAAGCGTAACGGTAACGAACAGTGCGACGGGCGCGTACGTCTACACGCCCGAGGACGGATTTTCGGGCAAGGACAGCTTTTCCTACGTCCTTTGCGACGAGCACGGAAGCTACGCCGAGGGCGAAGCGACCGTGAGCGTAAGCGTGAGCAGATATCTGCCCTCGGTAAAATACGCCGACGTTTCGGGCGCGGCGCTTACCGCCGCGCTGAACGTGACCGCGGCGGGCGTAATGGACGGCAATAAGCTCGGTGAGGAGCATTATTTTGCCCCCGACGAGAGCGTCAGCCGCATTGAATTCCTCTCCGCGCTTATGACCTCGGCGGGAATCGAGGAGCTTCCGAGCGTGGAAAGGACCGTCTTTGCCGACGACGCGGACATTCCCGACGGTATGCGGGCGTACGTTGCCGCCGCATACGAGCTTGGCTACGTGCACGGGTGGATATCTGACGGCAAGCTGTGCTTTATGCCGAACGAGGAAATAACGGTTGCCGAGGCGGCGGCACTTACCGCGTCGGTGCTTGATATCAAGCTGACGGGCGCAGTTCCCGCCTCGGTCGGCGAGCGCGCGCCCGCGTGGGCGCGGAGCGCGATATCCGCCGTGACCGAGTGCGGCTTCCCGCTTGGCGAGGTCAGCGCGACGGCAAGGCTGACGCGCATCGACGCGGCACACCTCTTGTCAGCGGTGATAAGGTATTGTGAATGATATATTTCGCTACGCGAAATATGATATACGCCTTCGGCGCATGGTGAATGATATATTTTGCTTGCGCAAAATATTAAGGTAGCTTTTTGCCTTAAGGCAAAAAGCCACCAAAATTATTCATTTTTCATTATTCAATATTCATCATTCATTAGCTTTTTGCTACGCAAAAAGCCCCATAAAAAAGGTGTGAGTCAAATGCAAAATGCATTTGACTCACACTCTTTTTTATCTGCAAAGTCCGAGGTGGATATCGTAAAGTCGGCGGATCTCTGCGGCGCGGAAATCGCAGATAGCCTTCATCTTTTCTACGTCCTCGGCGCTGAACTTATCAAGCGCGCCCTCGGCAAGCTTCTTTTTATACATCTTATCGGTAATGAGCGCAAACGAGATATCGTAGCTCACGATCTTACCCGCAACCTCGGCAACGATAACGTCGCTCTTGCCCTCCATAAGAAGGTCAACTGCAAACGCACCCATCTCGGTAGCGGTAAGTCTGTCGCGCAGAGTGGGCGCACCGCCGCGAACGACGTGCGCAAGGCGGGCAAACTTGGTCTCGATTCCCGTCTTATCCTGAATAACCTTGCGAAGCACCTCGCCGTAGGGCTTACCGTCGGCGGTAAATACGCCCTCGGAAACGATGACTATCATACTTCTCTTGCCCGATTCCTTGGCGGCGATAATGCGCTCGATAGCGGCATCCTCGTCAAAGGGAACTTCGGGAATAGCGATAGCAACCGCGCCAGACGCTATACCCGTCTTAAGAGCTATCTCGCCGCAGTCGCGTCCCATAACCTCGACCACGTTGCAACGAGCGTGGGACTGGCAGGTGTCGCGCAGTCTGTCAACCGCCTCGACGACGGTGTTCATAGCGGTATCAAATCCAACGGTGTAATCCGTTGCGGTAACGTCGTTATCAATAGAGCCCGTAACGCCGATGGTGGGTATGCCGCGCAGGGAAAGGTCGGTAGCACCGCGGAACGTGCCGTCGCCGCCGATGGCAACGATAGCGTCTATGTTGTGGCGCTTGCAGGTAGCGATAGCAGCCTGCATACCCTCCTCGGTCTTGAATTCAAGACAACGGTCGGAATAAAGGATAGTTCCGCCGAGATACTCGATATTCGAAACGTCGCGCGCGCTGAGGTCGATCATAGAATCGTGAACGAGTCCGCTGTAGCCGCCAAGGATTCCCTTGACCTTAATGCCGTGCTGAAGCGCGCGGCGGGTGATAGCGCGGATCGCTGTATTCATACCGGGGGCATCGCCGCCCGAGGTCAATACGCCAATTGTATCAAATTTTGCCATTTCAAACTCCATTATCCGACAAAGTCGGTTATTTTTTTAACACACTTTATATTTTATAATATTATTGCGATAAAATCAATAGCAAAATCGGTTATTTATAAATTTTTTTCCGTTTTTTTGAAAAAAATCAGGCGCAAAATCAAAAAAAGCGGGGCAAATGCGTTTTTGCATTTGCCCCGCTACGTTTAATCCGCGAAGTTTACGCTCTTTCCGTCAAAAAATTCCTCGCCGAGACATTCGATGATGAACGCCGAGAGCTTCGACGCCATAGTCTTTGCTCCCGCGGCGGTCGGATGTACGCCGTCGGTGGTGGGGAGATTCCAGCCATTCGTCGGCAAAATATAATAGTTGCCGGGGTTTACGTCGTTTACGATGGACGTTATCGCATCCGCTCTGCGCTGATTCAGCGGTATCATATACACTATCGGTACGTTGGGATAGCGGAATTGCAGATACCCAAGCGCCGTGCGAAGCTTGCTTTCAAAATCCGCCGCCGTGTAGCTCGTATTATCGTTGAAGCCGTGATTTATAACGATAAGGTCGGGCATCGTCGTGTCGGTGTGCGCTCTCGTTGAGCTGAGATTCATTATCGCTTGATAGAAGGGGGCGAACGAACCGGGTTTAACTACGCCCGACGCGCCAAATCCGCAAACGTAGGAAACCGCGCCAAGCTCCTTGGACGTGTACCACGGGTATGCGCTTACTTGGCTGTTAGTGCTTGACGTTGAACCCGACTTTAGCGAGCTTACGCCCTCCGTTATGCTGTCACCGTAGTAGAAAATGACCTTGTTTGTAGGACGGATGCCGACTATCTGCCCCGCATTGAGCGTAATGCTCTTGAGGGCGAAGCCTATCTCGTTTTCCCATTTGCCAACGTTTTCAAGCAGACCGTCAAGGATTATGCGAACAATGTGAAGCCCGTCATCGGGGAGCGTTACCGTGTTGGCGCTGATGCGCGCGCGCACGGGGGTTGCACCGTCAATGGAATACGCATAGAACGGCACGGTGTCCGCCTCGGTGATCTGCGTGAAATCAACGTAAAGCTTCGTTGCGCCCTTGGTCATCAGGTACACCGCCGCGCCTGCGTTGAGCGATACCTTGTGCGGAACGCCGTTAATATCCTTGTCAAACCATCTGCCGATAAAGAAGGGCTCGTTATCACCCGTAAGCTCAAAATCGTTGTAATCCGCGCCGTAAAGATATATCTCCTCCTCGCTCCTTACGCCGATGGAATCCACCTCGTTTTTGATGTAGAGTCCAAGAGTGAGCAGGTCTGCGCCCGTCAGCGCATCGTCGCAATCCACGTCGGATGCGACGGCGCTTGCCGCGCTCGCCGCCTTTGTCGCGCAGATAGCGTAACTTAACGCAAGATAGTCCGTGGTGTTCACGGAGCCGTCGCCGTCAACGTCGCCCGCAATGGCGATGACCGCACTGTCGCTGACGGTACCGTTCACGGTAAGAGACACGGTACTGCCCGTGCCAACGCCGTCGGCACTTACGCCCGACGTGTTTTTGATATGCGAAAGTATCTCCGCCTTCGTCATATCGGGGCTGAGTCCGCAAAGGAAGCCATCCTTTATATATACGCCCGCCGATATATCGGTCTTGAGCGAATTGGCATTATATACCGACACCTCCTGCACGTCGGCGCACGATAACGAGAGCGAGGTATCACGCACCTCGATTGCCGCGCATGAGGCAAATATAAACGTCGTGATTATCGCAAGTGCTAAAGCTATTATTTTTTTAGTCATATTTTTATCCCCTTTCTCGCAAAGCTAACAGTACGTAAAAATGCAACGGTAAGACTATTTTATTATACAATAAGTAGAAAATCAAGTGCTTTTTGTATATTTTAACATTTTTGATAAAATAAAAACGGACGTCGAAACGTCCGTTTTATCCTCACCCCTCCGAGGAGTTGTTCCCCAAAAAGCCGAGTCCAAGCCCTATTGCCTGCGTTCCCGAGCTTTGCCTGATATACGCGCGGGAGCGAAGCGGAGACATCGAAAGCCTCTTTACCCTCTCGCCATCAGCCGTCGAGATAGCCACGAATACGGTTCCGACGGGCTTTTCGGGCGTTCCGCCTCCGGGACCCGCAATACCCGTGGTGGCAAGCCCCACGTCAGCGCCGAGCGCAAGCCTTACGCCTCGCGCCATTTCGGCGGCGGTCTCCTTTGACACCGCACCGTGCGCGGCGAGCGTTTCCGCCTTAACGCCGAGAAGCTTCATCTTCGCCTCGTTTGAATACGTTACGCAACCGCCGAGGAAAACGTCGGAGCAACCCGCGATATCGGTAAACCGCTTGGCGATAAGTCCGCCCGTGCAGGACTCCGCAACCGCAAGCGTCATTCCGCGCTCGCGCAACGAAAGCAGAAGCGCGTTTTCGGCAGTACCGACGTCGATGCCGTATATGAAATTCCCAACGTCCGTAGCGCGTATGCGCTCGATAGCAGAATCGCAAAGCGCGCTCGCCTCCTCGCGCGTGGCGGCGCGCGCGCTCACGCGCACGCGCACCTCGCCCTCCTTGGCGTAGGGCGCAACGGTCGGGTTTTTATCGTTTTGCATCATGGGGCGCAGTATTTCCTCGACTGCCGACTCACCCATATTTAGAATGTGCAGATTTTTCGAAAGTATAACGCTGTTTGAGCGTGCGGCAAGATACGGCTCGACTCGCTCGTACCACAAGGGATGAAGCTCAACGGGCGGCCCTGGGAGCAGAATAGCGACCTTTTCGCCGCACTCGACCGCAACGGCGGGGGCAGTACCCCAATCGTTTTTGAAAACCACCGAGCCCTCGGGGATATACGCCTGCTTTATATTGTTGTCGGGCATTTCCCTGCCGATATCGGCAAAATACGTGCGAATCGACGCAAGCACGCCCTCGTCAAGATACATGGAAAGTCCGAAATACTCCGCCACCGTTTCTTTGGTAAGGTCGTCGCAGGTAGGACCGAGTCCGCCCGACATAAACACCGCGTCAGCGCGGGAAAAGCTCTCGGCAAGCGCTTCCTTAAGCCGCGCAGGGTTGTCGCCCACCACGGATTGACGGTACACGGGAACGCCAAGCTCGGCAAGGCGTTGAGCCATAAACGCGGCGTTGGTGTTTACGATATCACCGAGCAAAAGCTCCGTTCCTACGCAGAGTATCTCCGCATTCTTTATAGTTTTCATTTGTCCTCGCTCTTGATGTGAACGTCAAGCTGGTTGTAGGGTATCTCGATGCCCGCCTCGACGTACGCCTTGCGTATCTGACGGATGAGGTCGTGATTTACCGTCCAATAATCCCCCGACTTCACCCAAACGCGCACCGTTACGGTAACGGAGGACGCGCCGAGGAGCGTGACCTTTGCGAACACGTCCTTGTCCTTGAGAACGAGCTCGTGCGCGGATGCGATATTTTTCGCCAGCTCGCACGCGGCGTCGGCATCGGCATCGTAGGATATCTCAAACGCCATATCCACGCGGCGAGTGTCCTTCGTGGAATAGTTTACGACGGGATTGTTCATCATCGCGCCGTTGGGGATGGTGACCGTCTTGTTGTCGCCCGTGCAAAGCACGGTATAGAATATACCAAGCTCCACGACCGTTCCGCCGTGACCGTTTGCCTCTATGTAATCACCGAGCTTGAAGGGACGGAAGATCAAAAGCATAATACCGCCCGCGAAATTCGAGAGCGAGCCCTGCATAGCAAGACCGATAGCAACGCCGCAGGAAGCGACGGCGGCTACGACGCTCGCCATAGGAACGCCGAGAATGGCTATCACGCACACCGCGAGTATCACCCACATACCGATGCGTATAAACGAGCGCATAAAGCTGCGCACGGTGGGGTCTACGTTCTCGTATCTCTTGCCGTCGGGGAAGAATCTGACGATGAGCTTGATAACGTAAGATCCGATAAGGAGAGTCAGGAGCGCGCCGAGGAGCTTAAGTCCGACGGACTGCGCCACGCCAACGAGCCAAGTAAGAAAAGCTTGCATTTTAATACCTCTTTCTGTGTTTTTTCAAATAATAATTATACCACTATAATCGTTAAAAGTAAATGCAAAAACGGTTAAATATTTGTTAGCGGATTTAAATTCGTCTGCTGCGCCAAACGCAGAGGAGAAGAACCGTCGGGAACGCCACCGCGGAGAGAATTCCGAGGCGAAGCTCGTCGTTAAGCGCACCCGACACAAAGCCGACGGCGGTAGGTCCGAGCGAGCATCCGAGGTCGCCGCCGAGCGCAAGGAGCGCAAACATAGCCGTGCCGCCGCGCCGCATCACTCCCGCGGCTTTGCTGAACGTACCGGGCCACATCATACCCACGGCAAGTCCGCACAGCGCACACGAAATCACGCTGAGCGCGGGCAGGGCGAAAAGCCCGATTCCGATATACGCGGCGACGGCGAGCGCACAGCTGAATATCATAAAGCGCTCAAGCTTTATTTTGTCACCGAATTTACTGTAAAACACCCTCGACACGCCCATGAGAATAGCAAACGCCATAGGGCCCGCAAGGTCGCCGAGCGTTTTTGCGATGCCGAGGCTCTTTTCCATCAGCGCGGATGACCATTGGCTGACCGCCTGCTCGCTTGCGCCCGCGCAGACCATCATAACGAAAAGAAGCCAGAAGGTCTTGTTTTTCAAAAGCTCCCCGACGCGCATTCCGACCTCGCCGTCCTCGATAAGCGCCGCAAACGGCACGCGCAGGAAAACGAGGGCGTTCAGAAGCGGCACTACAGCCCACAAAAGCGCCATCACGCGCCAATTTTCGATACCAAAAATATGGAAAAAGAGCGTTGACAAAAGCACCACGCCAACACAGCCCCAGCAGTAAAAGGAGTGTAGCAGACTCATAGTTTTTTCCTTGTTTTCGGTGGGGCAAGCCTCGACCACGGGGCTGACAAGCACCTCAAGAAGTCCGCCGCCGACGGCGTAGATAACGACGGAAATGAATATTCCCGCGAAGGCGGACGGCAAAAGCTCGGGCAGGACGGAGAGCGCGACGAGTCCGAGCGCGGCAAGCGCGTGCGCAAGCACCATAGCTGCGCGGTAGCCGATGCGGTCGATAAAGCCGACCGACAGAAGATCGACCGCAAGCTGAATGGCAAAGTTAAAGGTGACGAGCAGAGTTATCTGCGAAAGCGGTATGCCGTAGGACGAATGAAACGTCAAAAACAAAAGCGGCGCGAAATTATTTATGATAGCCTGCACGACGTACGCCACAAAGCACGCCGTGACCGTCTTTCCGTATTTTTTATCCATTGTATTTCCTCGATAGTGCTAAACAAACTATTGCCTGAATTATAGCACAACGAGCGACGGTTTTCAATGATTTTGGGGAAATTGGGGCGAGTTTGCCAAGGCGAAGCCTTGTTGTTTAATGAAATCGTGCCTTGCACGATGAAATCCGAGCAAGCTCGGATGAAATCTTCGCCGTCTTTCGAATGTACTAATATGAACGTAAGTTGAACCGAAAGGATTTGACTTACGCTTTTATTTTTACATAGTTAAAGGCGAGCTTTTTACGGCTCGCCTCTTTTTGTTTTGTGTGCTCAAACTTGATCTATGCGTGTTTAGTATACATATTGGTTCCGTTTTGAGCTTTGCCGGACCAACGAGTATTAGGAAACACGCCATTATTCACGGCATACTTAAATCTTCTACCAAACTCACGTCTCTCTCCGCCCGAAAAACTTTCCCATTGAACTCCTAAAAACAAATCTTTCAATGAAAACTGAGTGTTTGTATTTAAGGCTGCTATCTTTTGTCTTGCTTCATTTAAAAGTGCATCATAATCTATCATAGCGGTTAACTCTCATTCAACAACTCAAGTGGTGCGATCAAACAACTTAAGCGTATATGTTTCGTCAATTTCAAGGTCATACAGTGTAAAATAAGCATCCTTGAATTTATCACCCACGCTCATCCTACCGGCATGGAATTTATCAGATTGAACCACATATCCATTAGAATCATATAATTTGTATACAACATAACAAAAGTCTGAACTTGATGAACCTTTTATGTCGTAAGTCTTTTCACCGGTAAGATATATTCTTATATCATTATCCCCTATCATCTCATAACGAATATTTGTAATTTTAATAGATGCTGATACTGTGTCGCTATACCTATAGTCATTATAAGTACATGGAGTAGCAGGCAGCTTTATCTCTACGGCAATATACTTTTTACATCTTGTACAAGTTCCCACCTTGCAGGTATGGCCTAATTTCGCGCCCTCGGTAGCCTTACATTTACTGCACGTTTTGGGTGCCGTGCACGTTGCGTCAAGCCAGTCGTGTGCGGCGCTGATTTTTTCTGTTCTCTTGTCGTTGCATGCCGAGCATATTGAATGTCTTTCTCCGCTTTTTTTACATGTAGCTTCTTCAGTCACTACCCACCCACCGTATTTATGTCCCGTGGCAGGAATGTTCTGCATCTGTATATCGCCACAAGCACAGCTTCTTTCTCGACTGCCGTCCGTGATGCAGTCGACGGCTTTCACTATATTCCACTCACCATAAGAGTGCGCGATCATCGACAATGCTCTCGTCTGCGTGTCACCGCAAGAACAGCTCCTTGCTTCTTCACCTTCCGCGGTACAGGTCGCCGTTTTGGTTGCCGTCCACTCACCATAAGAATGTCCTGTAGCAGCAATGATCTGCGTCAGCTTATTGCCACAGACACAACTGCTTTCTTGGCTACCATTCTCGGTACACGTGGCGGCTTTTGCTACAACCCATTCGCCGTAAGAGTGTTCTTTTATCGGCAGAGCTCTCGTCTGCGTATCGCCGCAAGAGCAGTACCTTGCCTCTTCGCCGGATTCGACACAGGTTGCCGCCCTTGTCACCGTCCATTCGCCATACTGATGCACGTGCTGTTCACTATTGCAAGCGCTAAAGATAAAAATACTTGCAAGCAGAGCAAGGGACAAAGCAAGAATGGTTTTAATTTTTGTTGACATTTTTCTTCTCCATTATATAGATATTTTCGGTAAAAAACAAAAAGTGCGCCAACCGAAGTCAGCGCACCGAAAAACGCGAACTCCAAGTTGTCGCCAAACGAACTTATACGCAGATAGGTATTTTCATACTATCAAACGGGAGTCGCATTTTTACCAAATGGATTCGTTTAATAGTATGACGAAAAATGGTATAATTATCCCATAAAGAAAAATATACCTATCAGTGCGATTATTAAGTTCGTTTGGCATATTAATTATAGCACAATAATTTTATTTGTAAATAGTTTTTTGAAATTTTCAAAACTCTTGTCGGCTACGGACTAATTCTTTCAAAATTAAGCTTTGCCATATGAAACAGCCCTCCTTTCGCTAATATGTAACAACATTTTAATACAAATATTTACTAAAGTCAATAGTAAATTTCTTTACTTGGTATAATGTTTTCAGATTTACTGCAAAAGGAACGTTTGAAATGGTAGATTATATAAAAAGAATTCGTGACCTCAGAGAAGATCACGATAAAACTCAACAGCAGATTGCTGATATATTAGGTACCTCACAAACGATGTATGCAAGATATGAAAGAGGGGCAAACGAACTGCCCATTCGACATTTGATTGCCCTTTGCAAATATTACGGAGTAAGCGCGGATTACATTTTAGGATTAGAAAGCAGATAAAAACAGTGCGCGGCAATAGGATATTAGCCGCTCAATCAAGGCGAAGCCTTGTATATCATCAATTCCGAAGGAATTGTATATCATCAACACGAAGTGTTGTATATCATCATTGCGAAAGAAATACAGCCTGCGGCTGATGATATACGCCTTCGGCGATGATATACACGCTATCGCGTGATGATATGCCATTGCTTTCGCAATGGATAAAAAATCGACAGGCTATGCCTGTCGATTTTTGGTGCGCCCAACAGGACTTGAACCTGCACGAATTAACACAAGATCCTAAATCTTGCGCGTCTGCCAATTCCGCCACGGGCGCGTACCCGTATATTTTAGCACACAAGTGCGCCCGTGTCAAGTATTTTTCGCCACAAGCCCCCTTTTCTTCCATAACGAGCAGACCGCCCCGACAGTCGTCAGGGCGGTCTATATATAATTTAATTGGAAGCCTCGAGCATTTTTATAGAATATTTTCTCGAATATTCCTCGTACCTTTCGTTATAGTGCGCGTTGTCCGCCTTCATACTCCTTAACGCCTCGTGCGCGTTCATCGTCTGCTCGCTCGCGTCGATAACGCCCACCGCGATATTCGAGCAATGGTCGCCGACGCGCTCAAGGTCCGTAAGCAAGTCCGACCACACGAAGCCCGTTTCCACGGTACAAGCGCCGCCCCGAAGCCTTACGACGTGATTGTTCCTCAGTATCGTCCTAAGGTCGTCCACGACCTCCTCCAGCGGCTCGACCTCGCACGCAACGGCAACGTCGCAGTTCACGAACGCCCTCTCGGTAAGGGTGAGTATCTCGTCAAGCGCGGCGCTTAACACGCCAAGCTCCGCCTTTGCCGCACTTGAAAACTCAACGCCCTTTTCCCTTAATTCCTCCACCGCCTCGACGACGTTCACCGCGTGGTCGGAAATGCGCTCAAGATCGCCTATCGCCTTCAATAGCTTCGTGACCGTCGCGCCGTCCTCGTCGGAGACCTGATTTTTATTCAGCCTCGTAAGATAAGTCCCGATAACGTCCTCGTAACGGTCGGTATCGCCCTCGATAGCGCGGATGCGCTCTGCAAGCGCGGGGGTGTACTCATCGATCGCCCTCAGGCTGAGTCGGAAGCTCTCCACCGCCTCGCTTGCCATTTTTGCGGCAAGGCGGCTGCTCTGCTCAATGGCGATAGCGGGAGTTGCCAGAAGTCGCTCGTCAAGCTCGACCGTCCTCTCGGGCGCATCGCCGTCGGGAATTATCTTGCACACGAGCCTTTCAAGCAGCGGCGCCGCAGGGAAAAGGAGCGCCGTGCAAAGAATATTGAAAAGCGAGTGGCAAACGGCAATACCGAAATAGCTCGCCGAATCGTTCAAAATAGCGGGCTTTAGCAGATTTGAAACGACGGCAAAAACCGTGATCCATATCGCAGCTCCGATAAAATTGAAAACAAGGTGTATAAGCGAGGCACGCTTTGCATTCTTCGTCGCTCCAATGGACGATAGGAGCGCCGTTACGCAAGTGCCGATATTTTGCCCCATAATGATCGGTATCGCCGCGGAATACGGCACTGCGCCCGTTGCGCTGAGTGCCTGCAAAATGCCGACGGATGCAGAGCTTGACTGAATGAGCGCCGTAACGAGCGCACCGACGAGCACGCCGAGCAATGGGTTGGTAAAAAGGAGAAAGAGGTTTTGAAATTCGGGGACCTCGGCAAGCCCCGCGACCGCGTCGCTCATAGCGTCCATACCGAACATAAGCGTCGCAAAGCCAAGCAGGATAGTGCCCATATCCTTCTTTTTCGATGACTTTGAAAACATAGTAAAGCCAATGCCGATAAGGGCAAGGATGGGCGTAAAGGACGTGGGCTTAAGAAGCTTTAAAATGACGTTATCGCCCGATATACCGCCAAGGCTCAACACCCACGCGGTAACGGTAGTACCGATATTTGCGCCCATAATAACGCCGATGGATTGCCCAAGCGTCATAATTTTCGAGTTCACAAAGCCCACGACCATTACCGTCGTGGCTGACGAGCTTTGTATCACCGCAGTAACGCCTACACCCGTTAAAAAACCCTTTATCCTGCTGTTGGTCAGCCTGCCGAGAAGCGCCTTCAAGCCGTTTCCCGCGCGGCGTTCAAGTCCGTCGCCCATGACGTTCATACCAAACAGAAACAGGCAAAGTCCGCCTATCAGAGCGAGCACGTCAAAAATATCAAACATATAATATCCTCCGCATATATGCTTCGCAAAATTTTACACACTCATCGTTATTTTACCCAAAAGTGAGATAAAACACGCCAAAAAGGCGGCAAAGCCGCCTTTTTGACCTTATTTTTTAGCGTACAGCTCGATCTCGGAGATATATACCGAGCGCTCGGGACCGCTGACTATACCGATCTGGAAGCAATCGACCTCTGCGGGGTCAAAGCTTACGCTGTACGCCGAGGTCATAAGATCGTACGCGCCGTATTTACCCCTCATATCGGTGCAGGACGCAAGCACGGACCACGTTATAGTGCCGTCAGCGTTCTTTTTGCCGCCGAGAACGTCAAACGCATTGAGCGCGCTCGTCTCGTCAATATAGATAGTAAAGGTATCTACCGTCTGTCTTTCGGTAAACTCGTAGCCGAGCAGGGCGCAGTATTTTCCGCCCGTGCCCGTTTTGCCGTTTTCATCGTATTTCGCCTTAAGGTCGGCTATCTTGATGAACACCACGTCGCCCTTGGTGCTGTTGACGCAGGCACGTGAGCCGTCGCACGCGGAGTGCGTGCCCTGAAACGCGCTTACGCCCGCTCTGCCCCAGCCCGTGCTTGCAACGGTGCGGACGATGCCGTTATTGTTCTTGATATAATTGAATACGTCCTTGGCTCCCGCCGCCTCAAGCTCCGCCTTCGTGATGAGCATGATATTCTCGCTCTCGGTATTGGTGGAATCGACCTCGGTAAGTATCTTGGAGTCGCAGTAGCGGCACTTTACGAAGGAAAGCGCCTTGCAGTCCTTGTCACCTGGGCTTAAAATATTGCTTTCGGAAAGATATTCGTGCTCGCCCTTGATAAGCTGCTTGCCGACCTTTATACCCTCGTTTTCAAGGTATCTGTCCATAAGAACCTGGAAGCCGCGCATATCGGGCTCGGATGCAAGTATCTTGTCAAGGTTGGTCGTATTAGCGTTATAGAAGCTTGAAATGTAGTTATTTACGTTAAACGCCGTATTCAGCTTTCTGTTGGTGGCGATGGTGTAGTCCTGCCCCTGAGCCGAGCGCAGAGTGTACGCGCAATACGCCATCTGTGCGGTGAGGTAGCCCGACAGCATATTCTGGTGGTGGGAGTCCTGCTTGTTTACTACGAAGGAGTTCTTGTTGTATTTAAGCGTGCCGCCGGGGAGCTTGGTGCGTCCCGTCCATACGTCGT
>JAZQXT010000002.1:0-48259 GCA_045633005.1 Eubacteriales bacterium
ATTTTTTTGAAAGGAAATTACCAACAATGAAGAAGACTCTGTCTGTAATTCTCTCCATCGCAATGATCATCTCCATGGTCGCAATGCTCGGAATCGGTGCTTCTGCTGCAGGCGCAGTTGAGTGCAACACCTGGGCAAAGGTTAAGGCTGCCGTTGAGGCTGACGCTGCTGCAAGCATCAAGCTCACCGCTAACGTAACCGCTAACGA
Organism: Eubacteriales bacterium; assembly: GCA_045633005.1. Lineage (GTDB taxonomy): Bacteria > Bacillota > Clostridia > Oscillospirales > CAG-272 > CAG-390. The sequence goes on from JAZQXT010000002.1 coordinate 209, forward strand.
GACCATCGCTTCCTTCGCAGGAACCTTCGACGGAAACGGCTACGCTGTTACCGTTGAGAACACCATGTTCGCTGAGGTTACCGGAACCGCTACCATCAAGAACTTCCAGACCGTAGCTGCTGCCGCTATCGCTGTAGCTCCCATCGTAAACCTCGTTAAGGGCGATGCTACCGTAACCATCGAGGGCGTTGTAAATAACGTTGACGTTGCTGAGTCCACCGCTCAGATCGGCGGTTTCGTAGCAAAGACCAGCGGCACCGTTTCCCTTACCATGACCTCTTGCGTTAACAACGGCGACATCCAGACCGTTAACCAGGCTTCCGGTATCGTAGGTAACGCTGACGGTACTCTTACCGTTAACTTCACCGACGTTGTAAACAACGGTAAAGTTACCGGTAACCAGAACTACGCTGCAGGTATCCTCTGCACCAACGGTGCTATCGAGGGTATGATGACCCGCGTTATCAACAACGGTGATATCGTTATTGAGAGCAAGAAGGAAGGCAACAAGGGCTCCAACGGCGCAGGTATCATCGGTACCGCTAAGGGCAAGGTTACCGTAACCCTTACCGACTGCGTAAACACCGGTGACGTAACTCTCATCACCGAGAACACCTCCGCTCACTACGGTGTATCCGCTTTCGCTACCAGAACCGATAACGAGTCCAGCGTATTCACTCTTGCTAACTGCGTAAGCACCGGCGTTATGACTTCCGCTTCCGAGGGCACTGTCGCTGACGCTATCTCCCTTCCCGCAAAGAAGGGTAAGGCTGTTGCAACCAACACCTCTTACGTTAACGGTGAGACCACCGTTGAGGGTGCAACCAAGGTTGACGCTGCTGCCGCTGCTGCCGCTATCGCAGCTATCGAGGCTCAGATGAACCTTCCCACCTTCGAGAACGTAGTTCCCGACACCGCAGACAACTCTCTTGCAGCTCTCTTCGTAGTTGTTGCAGCTGCTGCTGTTGCTTGCACCACCGTCGTTCTCCGCAAGAGAGAGCAGAACTAATCTTACTAAAGATTAACTAAACATAAAAAATGCGACCTGCTTTGCAGGTCGCATTTTTATATTTACATTGCTTACGCTTCCTCGAAATCGGCTACGCCGTGTCCGCACCAAGGGCAGATGAAATCGGCGGGAAGCTCGTCGCCCTCGTAGGTGTATCCGCAGATGCGGCAAACGTAACGCTTTTTCTCGGCGGGCTTTGCCGCAGGCTTGGGCTTTACGTTCTTGTGGTAGTATTCGTACGTCATCGACGGTTCGTTTCCAAGCACAGCCGCCTCGCTGACGCGGCAGATGAAAAGGGTGTGCGTGCCAAGATCAAGGCTTGACTCAACGCTAAGGGAGATAAATGCGTTTGAGCACTCGTTTATAACGGCAAGACCGTTTTCACTGCGGGAAAAGCTCTCGCCCGCAAGCTTGTCGGTGTCTCTGCCGCTTGCAAAGCCGAATTTCTTAAAAACTTCAAAGCTTGCGCGCGTGTCAAGGCAATTAAGGTTCATTTTCTTCGTCTTTTTGACCGTCTCGCAAGAGTAGTTATTGTTGTTGATGCAAACTGCAAGCTGTAAGGGCGTGTCGGTCACCTGAACGGCGGTGTTCAGTATCATCGCGTTGTCGCGCGTGCCGTCGTTCGTGGTCAGGGCGTAAAGTCCGTAGCTTATTTTGTAAAGTGCGGTGTTGTCGATATTACTCATTTTCGTTTCCTTTCTTATCGGTTTTTTCCGAGGTCTTTTTTCTTTTGAACAGCTTTTTGAAGGGTGCGAGGATCACGGATGCGATTTTTGCGAATATTTTATTGATAAAGGCGTTAAGTCTGCTTGGCTTTTCTTCTTCCTCATCCATGGGCAGGGGCTTATACAGATGGATTATTCCGTCGTCCCCAAGCTTTTGTATCAGCGCGATGCCGATGGGGAGGAGCAGGATGCCGATGGCGCCGTATATGAAATTACCGAGTATCATTCCGAAAAGCATCAAAAGCGGGTGCATTCCGACGCTTGAGCCGATGATCTTCGGCTCGATGATGTTTCGCACCACGGCAAGAATTGCGAGAAGCACTACGAGTCCGAGGGCGAAGCCGAGGTTGCCCGTGATAAGGCTTATAGCCGCCCACGGCAGAATTATAAGGGACGCTCCGACGACGGGGAGAATGTCAAACACGGCGATGATGGCGGCGATGAGCGAGGCGTTCGTAACGCCGAGCAAGGAAAGCCCCAGCCATATCTCACCAAAGGTTATTAACATTATTGCCGCGTATGAGAGAATATATTTTTTAAGTACGAATTTAAGTCGCACGAATGCGGCGTGAAGAAGCTCGGAGTTCTTTTCGGAGAGCTGATGGTGTGCAAATTTCACCAAAAGGTCGAGGTCAAGGAGCATAAATACGGTCGCAACCACGGTGAACACCAGATTTATAATGAAGGTAGGCGTTGCGAGTGCGAGGTTGCCCGCTCCCGATATCAGCGCGCCCGAGATCGAGCTTATCGTGCTTCCGAGGGAGGAAAGTATCGTGCTTGTTGAGAGCGTGTAGTTGATATCAAATCTTACGAGAAGCTCGTTGATAGCGGATATTGCCGAGGAAAGCGTGGGGGATATGCTTTGGCTGTAAAACGACGGCAGATACGAGATTACCGAGGCGAGCGATTTTGCTATCTCAAACGCGATAAGTCCGACGATAACGCCAACCGTGCAGTAGAATAGTATGACGAGCACGGGCTCGAGCAATCGGCTCTTGACCTTTAGCTTGTTTTTGAAAAAGCGCACGGCGGGGCGCAGTATTATAGTAACGATGAACGCGATGATAAAGGGCATAAGCGCTCCGAGCGCGTACCTTACTATAAATATGGAGATGGCGAATATCAAAACGAAGTAGGCGAAATTTATTAAAAAGCGCCGCCTCTTTTCGGTTTTTTCAGCAGGAGTGGGGAGATGTTCTTGCATAGCGTTATCCTTTCATTTATAAGTCTTTGGCGGTCAAGCTCCGCCTATCTTTTCGGAAACGGGCGCGTATCTTGCCTCGCGGCGTGCGGCGGCAAGCGCGTCAAGTGCCGATGATATCGTTGCGCACGCGGGACCCGTGGCAAGCTTTTTGCCGTTTTTTGCCCACAGGGAAAAGGTATATCTGCCCGACGGCATACGCTCAAATCGGTATTTGGGGAATTTCAACACATCCGTGGCGTTGCCCGTGTAGCCTCGCGTGTCCTCAAGCGGTGCGTCGCAGATAATGCGTGCCGAGGCAATGCTTCCGCGGCAGAGCGCGAGGGTGGTGCGGCTTCCGCCCGTCAGCCACGGGAGCGACGCGCCCGTGCGAAGCTCAAAGCGGAAGTTTCCGTCGTGCTCGCGGATTATTTCATATCTTGCGCTCATTTTTTGCTCTCCGTATAGCGCCGCGCCTCGCATAGCAACGCTTCGGCGGTGTTTTTTTGCGGATCGTCAAGCACGGTGTCAAGCAGGTGCGTTAGCACCTCGCCAAGCTCTCTGCCGTGCGCGATTTTTGCCGTTGTAAGCTCCCTGCCGCCGACGGCAAGTTGAGATATTGATAGGGGCGGCTTTTGCGCCATCACGCCGTCGAAGCGCGAAAGCGCGGCTTCGTCCGCGCAAAGCAATAGTATCTCACGCGCCGTGCCGTATCTTGCGGCAAAGCGGCGCAGGGCAGAGTCTGTGAATTCCGTGGGAAGCTCTGCCGCGGCTATCTCGGCGGCATCGGCTACCGTTTTATTTGAAAGCTTGAGCTTTTTCAGCGTTTTTGGCGGCTCAATCGTGCCGCGAAGGAGTGCGCCGAGGCGCACTTCAAGCCTTGCCCCGTCGGGCAGACGGGAGATAAGGGATATGTTTGCGTTCGGAATTTCAACTCCGAGAATGAGCGTAAGTATGCCCGCGTCCTTCATCGCCGTCAGCGCGGGGGTGGGGTGCGGCGCGCACAAAAGTCCGCACAGCTCCGAGGCTATGCGCTCCGCCGATACGAGCGCGAGTCTGTCCTTAAGACGCACGGCGGCGCAAAAGGTTTCATTTTCTATCGTAAAGCCGAGCTTTGCCGCAAAGCGAAACGCGCGAAGGATGCGAAGTGCGTCCTCGGTAAAGCGGCGCGTCGGGTCGCCCACCGCGCGAATGATGCCCGCGCGAAGGTCGTCTCTGCCGCCGAAAAGGTCAACGACTCCCGTTTCCTTCGACCACGCAAGTGCGTTTACGGTAAAGTCGCGCCTTGAAAGGTCGTCGTCAAGACGGCGCGAAAAGCTTACGGCGTCGGGATGTCTGCCGTCGGAGTAGCCGCCGTCGACGCGGAAGGTGGTTATCTCTATGGGGTTGCCGTCCGAAAGCACGGTCAGCGTGCCGTGCGCGATTCCCGTGGGGACGGTGCGCATATCGGAAAACACCGCCGCCGTCTCGTCGGGCGTGGCGCTTGTGGCAAGGTCGTAGTCGTGCGGCTCGCGCCCGAGCAGGCAGTCGCGCACCGCGCCGCCCACGGCAAACGCCGCGTGTCCCGCGGCGGTAAGGCGGCTCATCACTCTTTCAAGATACGGGGGGCAAACGAAAATCTCTTGATTTTTCACGGCAGTCCCCCCTAAAAGTCATTTATACATATTAATTATATCATATATTAAAGTAAAATGTATATACTTTTTGTAACTAAATGCGTAAAATTTTTGATAGAAATGAAAAAAATATTGAAAATCTCTTGCATTTGGTGAAAATATGTGTTATACTTGGTACAGTATGATAGAGTAAGGTAAGGAGTGGGCGATGAACCCACTTTTAATTTTGCTATCGGAAAATCCGTTTATTAAGGAAGAAAAATGAAAAAAGAACTAACGGGCGTTGCCTTAAAGGTAAAGCCGCTGGTCGAGAAAGCCGTCGCGGACGAGGGCTGTACCCTTTGGGATATAGACTATCTGCGCGAGGGCGCGGACTACGTTCTGCGCATAACGCTTGACGAGGGGCGCGAGGGGGCTGTTAATATCGAGGATTGCGAAAGAGTCCATCGTGCGCTCGATCCTCTGCTTGACGAGGCTGACCCCATCGAAAACGCATACTATCTTCAGGTATCTTCTCCCGGCGTGGAGCGCGATATCACCCTGCCGTGGCATATCGAGGTGCTTGCGGGTGAAAGGGTCGAGGCAAGGCTTTTTGCACCGCTTAACGGAAGCCGCGTTATCGTCGGCGTGCTTGGCGGACTTGAGGACGGCAAGGTGCTTATCAACAAGGACGGCACCGACGTCGCCGTACCCTACGAGGCTATCTCGAAAATGAAGCTGCTTTTCGATTTTTCGAATATATAAGCTTTCTAAAAATCACATAATCTGAAAGGAAAGAGAGTCCAATGAACTCAGAATTCTTTGCTGCTCTTGAGGAGCTTGAAAAAAAGACGGGTATACCCCACGACTATATGCTTGAAAAGATCGAGGCGGCGCTCGTTGCCGCGTATAAAAAGGAATACGGAAACAACACCAACGTCCGCGTTCTTATAGACCCCAACAAGAAGGACGTCCGCGTTTACCAGCAGAAAACGGTAGTTGCAGAGGTTGAAAATCCCGAAATTGAAATATCCCTTGAGGAGGCGAGAACGCACAACAAGCGTATGACCGTCGGCAAGGTGCTTGAGACCGAGGTAAAGACCAAGAACTTCCGCCGCCTCTCCGCAGGCGCGGCAAAGTCCGTTATCATTCAGGCTATCCGCGAGGCTGAAAGAAAGATCGCACGCGACGCTTACGAAAAGAAGCGCGAGGAGATCATCACCGCCACCGTCGCAAAGGTCGATCCCCAGACGGGCGACGCGGTCATCTTCACGGGTAACGGCAACGTACTGCTTCGCGTAAGCGAGCAGATCCCCGGCGAGATCCTTCGCGTTGGCGATAAGGTCAAGGTTTACATCCTTGAGGTCAACCGCGAGGAAAAGGGCCCGCTCGTAACCATTTCAAGAGCGCATCCCGGTCTTGTACGCCGTATGTTCGAGCTTGAGGTTCCCGAGATCACCGACGGAACGGTCATCATCAAGGGCGTTGCGCGTGAGGCAGGCTCAAGAACGAAGCTTGCGGTAATGTCCCGTGACGAGAACGTCGATCCCGTCGGCGCTTGTATCGGTAACAAGGGTATCAGAATCAATACCATTCTCGACGAGCTTGCGGGCGAGAAGGTCGATATCGTTCGCTACAGCGAAAATATGGACGAGTACATCTCGGCGGCACTTGCCCCCGCAGATATAAAGAAGGTCGTTATGCTTGACGAGCGCACCGCGCAGATCACGGTTGCGGCAGATCAGCTCTCTCTCGCCATCGGACGCGAGGGACAGAACGCACGCCTTGCCGCTCGCCTTACGGGCTGTAAGGTCGATATCAAGGCGGAATAATGGCAGGCGAGCAAAAGGCGCGCCGCATCCCCGTCAGACAATGCCTCGGCTGTAACGAGCATTTGCCTAAATCGTCGCTCATCAGGGTGGTTCGCTCACCCGAGGGGGAGATCTCTCTTGATACGACGGGCAAAAAATCGGGCAGGGGCGCATATATATGCAAAAAGAGCGCTTGCTTTAAAAAGGCAAGAAAAAACGGCAGAATAGCAAGCACGCTCGGCGTTGCGGTCTCGGACGAGGTCTTTGACGCTATCGAGGCAGAGCTTTCAGCGCAGGAATGATGGAAAAGCGAGATATCACGCTGAGTGCCGAGGCGGCAAAAAGAGTGCTTGGCGTCGTCGGTCTTGCAAGAAGGGCAAGGCGGCTCGTGGCGGGAACGCAGATAGTTTGCGACTCCTTAAAGGAGCAAAAGGCACTTTTCGTTGCCGTGGCGGCTGACGCATCCGATAACACTAAAAAACGGCTTTTCGACCGTTGCGCGTTTTATAAAAAGCAAATAATCGTCCTTCCCGTCAGCTCCGACGAGCTCGGCGCGGCGATAGGAAGGGGCGGCGCTTGCGCCGCAATTGCTCTTACCGACGCATCCTTCGTAAACGCGTTTGCGAAGGCGGCGGGCGAGGAGAATCAAAAATTGTAAATAGTATCCCAAGGAGGATAACAAGGAATATGGCAGTAAGCTCACAGTTCAAGGTAAACCAGTTGGCAAAGGATCTTTCTCTCAAGGCAAAGGATCTGACCGATCTTTTTGCAGAGGGTGGGATCGATGTGAAAACACAAAAGGCTCTTACAAGCTTCGAGCTTGATTATATGTGGGAAAAGCTCACAGTTGCAAATCAGGTATCGAATATAGAGGACTATATCGACGGCGTTACCGGCATCCCCTCGACACGAAAGAAGGCAAAGGCAGAAAAGCCCCAGCCCGTAGCGCAGGAGAAGGCACAGGAGAAGTCTGCCCCCGAGGCGCAGAAGGAAGCGCCCGAAAAGGAGGCAAAGAAGCCTCAAAAGCCTACTCAACAGCAGAATATAAACAGAAGCGCGGGCGAGAGATTCGAGCAGAGAATGAACGCCGCAAGCGCAAAGGCGGAGCAACAGCAGCCCAAGAAGGCGGAAAAGGCACAAAAGCCCCAAAAGCATACGCGCCTTGAGGTCAGGGAGGCTCGCCCCGAGGGAGAGCGAGAGGTCGTTACCGTAACGCCCAAGGCGGCTACCCGCGTAGTAGATACGAGGGGCTCTGATGCGGTCGATCTTTCCAAGTACGACGAGAAGCTTGATAATTTCGTATCCGACGACAGAGACAATCGCGGCTCTGCTCGCAGTAAGGTCGCTAAAAAGCCCGCCGCTCCCGCCGCAGAGAAGGAAGCCGCGCGTCCGCAGGGACAAAACGGCAGAGCTCAACAGCAGGGCAAGGGCGCACCCTTCGCAAAGAACGATCAGAAGAAGGGCGGCAAGGATAACCGTAATGACCGCAACAGCGCACAGCAGAACGGCAAAAAGGGCGGCAAGGGCGGCAAGGGCGGCTTCGTTCCCCAAGCTCCCGCAGCTCCTATAAAGAAGCAGCCCGTCCGCGCCGAGATCCCCGACGAGATCACGGTAGGCGAGTTCGCATCCCGTATCAAGGTCACGGCGGCAGAGGTCGTCAAGCGCCTTATGCTTATGGGAATGATGGTAACCGTCAACCAGACCATAGATTTTGACACGGCGTATCTTATCGCCGACGAGCTTGGTGCAGAGGTCACCAAGGAGGTAGTAGTCAGCATCGAGGAGAAGCTCTTTGATGAGAGTGAGGACAGCGACGAGACCCTCGTTGAGCGTGCCCCCGTCGTTTGCGTAATGGGACACGTTGACCACGGTAAGACCTCGCTTCTTGACGCTATCAGAAACACCCGCGTTACCGCAGGCGAGGCAGGCGGTATTACCCAGCACATCGGTGCTTACCGCGTGCGCATCAACGATAAGGATATCACCTTCCTTGACACCCCCGGACACGAGGCGTTTACCGCAATGCGTGCAAGAGGTGCGCAGGCGACGGATATCGCAATTCTCGTAGTTGCCGCAGACGACGGAATCATGCCCCAGACCGTTGAGGCTATAAACCACGCGAAGGCGGCGGGCGTTGAGATAATAGTTGCCATCAACAAGATGGATAAGCCCAGCGCAAACCCCGATAATATCAAGCAAGAGCTTACAAAATACGACCTCGTTCCCGAGGAATGGGGCGGCGACGTTATGTGCGTTCCCGTGTCCGCGCTCAAGCACGAGGGTATCGACGACCTGCTTGAGAGCGTGCTTCTCATTGCCGAGGTCAAGGAATACAAGGCTAACCCCAACCGCCGCGCCAAGGGTATAGTTATCGAGGCGAAGCTCGATAAGGGACGCGGCCCCGTTGCAACGGTACTCGTTCAGAACGGTACTCTGCGTTCGGGCGACATCGTAATTGCGGGTACGTCCGTCGGACGCGTCCGCGCTATGACCGACCACACGGGACGCATCGTAAAGGTCGCTCCCCCCTCTATGCCCGTTGAGATCATCGGTCTTGCCGACGTTCCCACCGCGGGCGACGAGTTCAACGCGGTCGTAGACGAGAGAATGGCGCGTACCCTTGCGGATCAGCGCCGCGAGAAAGCCAAGGAGGATACCTTCAAGGCTAATGCAAGAACCAACCTCAACGACCTCTTTGCGCAGATCAAGGACGGCGTTAAGGAGCTTAACGTTATCGTTAAGGCTGACGTTGGCGGCTCTGCCGAGGCAGTTAAGCAGTCGCTGGAGAAGATCTCCAACGAGGAGGTACACGTCCGCGTTATCCACGCCGCCGCAGGCGGTATTACCGAGGGCGACGTTATGTTTGCCGCCGCATCCAACGCCATTATCGTAGGCTTCAACGTGCGCCCCGACAAGAGCGCGCTTGAGTCTGCCGAGCGTCAGGGCGTTGATTTGCGCACCTACCGCGTAATTTACGATTGTATCGACGAGATCACCGCGGCTATGAAGGGTATGCTTGCTCCCAAGTTCAAGGAAGCTCTGCTCGGTCACGCCGAGGTTCGTCAGCTCATTCACGTTCCTCACGTCGGCTTTATTGCGGGCTCGTACGTTCAGGACGGTAAGATCACGCGCGCATCCCAGATCCGCGTAGTACGCGACGGTATAGTCGTTTACGAGGATAAGATCGCTTCTCTGCGCCGCTTCAAGGACGACGTGCGCGAGGTAGCGCAGGGCTACGAATGCGGTATCGGACTTGAAAAGTTCAACGACCTCAAGACGGGCGATATTCTCGAGGCGTTCATTATGGAAGAGGTTAAGCAGGCATGAAAAAGACAGTAAAAAGGATCGTTTATATGCTCGTTGCGCTCGTGATGCTTGCGTCCTCGCTCACCTTTGGAGCGAGTGCCGCAGATAATACCGAGTCGGCAAAGACGTTTGAAAGCTTTGACGGACTTAAGATCCTCTTTTTCGGCGACTCGATAACGAGAGCGAGCGTCGATAACGTGGGCTGGCCCGGAAGAATTGCGAAGAAATATAATTTCAGAGCTTGTGAAAATCTTGCCGTATCGGGCGCAATCGTTACCCCTGCAGGAAATAACGTTATGGCGCAGGTGCGCGGTGTCCGCACGAAGCACAAGGATGCCGACATAATCATTCTTCACGGCGGCACGAACGACGCGTGGCAGGGCATTCCCATGGGCGTAATGACCGAGGGCTTTGACCCCAAGACGTTTGACAAGACCACGTTCGCGGGCGGACTTGAATATATGCTCTATTATACGAAGGGATTGTTCCCCGACGCGGCTGTGGGCTATATCGTCAATTTCAGGTTCAGGGAAGCTCCCAAAAATCTTGAAAATATGGAGCCTTACGTTGACCTGACCATACAGATACTTGAAAAGTGGGACGTTCCCTACGCTGACCTTTACCACAACGAAGCACTTGAAAAAAGGTTCAAGCCGGGCACGCATTTCAGAGACGATATAAACGTTCACCCCAATGCAAAGGGCTATGACGTACTCACTCCCTTCATAACGGATTGGATGGAAAACACGTTTATCAAGAAGGCGGAGGTCACCACCGTCCCCGAAACGACGATTCCCGAAACCACGATTCCCGAAACTACCGTAGCTGATACCACGGTGGCAGAGACTACTGCGCCACCCGCCGAGAGCGGTTGCGGCGCGATCACGGCTATCGCCGTTATCCCCTCTGCCCTCGCGCTTTGCGCGGTATTCGGAAGAAAGCGCGGTAACGAATAAAGTAAAAAGCGGTCAAGGTTTGCTTGACCGCTTTTTTTATCAAAAGTATTGCAAATATTACCGTATTGTGCTAAAATTAAGGAAATTTTGATTTTGCGTATTATTTGGAGGAAAAATGAAAAAGATCATCTGTTTGTTTCTTGCGCTTATGACGCTTGTGCCTTGCGTCGTAGCTTGCACGCCTACGGGCGTTGGTGCTGACGGCACTACCGTCGGCGAGGATATAACCACCCCCGACGTGACCACCGTACCCGACGATACCACTCTCGGTGACGATACTACCGCCGCCGACACAACCGCAAGTGATACAACTGCGGGAGATACTACCGTCCCCGAAACGACAGTTCCCGAAACGACAGTTCCGGAGACCACCGTTCCCGAAACAACAGTTCCCGAGACTACCGCCGAGGACCCTATGAAAAAGATAGTGGACGAGGCGCTCGGCTATATCGAGGAAAAGAAATATCAGAAGGCGTACGATCTTCTGAAAAAGCACGAGAGCAACGCGCAGGCAAAGGCGCTTCTTGAGAATTTCTACTTCCTTCCCGTAAAGGGCGAAAGCGTTCCCGTTGAGGGTTCGAGTTATCGGAATGAGACGGAAATTTTTAAATACGACAAGAACGATAGGCTCATAAATCTTTATTGGAACAAGCAAGAACACGTTTTTGAGTACGACAGCAAGGGACGTCTTATTAAAATCACCTATGATGACAAGGACGATGGCGATAAAAGCGTGGAAACATACACCTACAATTCCAAGGGGCAGCTTATTGAAGTAGACAAAAAGTATACCGGCTTAATGATCAGCGACCGTAACGAAAAATACACCTATCATTCAAGCGGATACCTCAGCAAGAAGGTCATCACGACCCAAAATTATACGAAAACGTACGTCTATAATAAGAACGGCGACGTGACGAAGTATACGGAGGCGTATTCCGAGAATGATGTATTTGAGTTCAATATCACCTACAAGAAAAAGGGACAGCCTCAAAATGCAACTGTACTATGCAACGGCGAAAACGTCGGTACGGTAGAGTTTGCCTACAACAAGGACGGCACGATGAAGAAGTTTGAAATGATTTCTCTTGATGGTACGACGTCAGGCTTTGAATACACATATAAGAATGGGCGCATCGTTAAGGAAATGACCACGACTGTTGATGAGGGCACATACAAGAGCCGCGAGTGCGCGTATGATTCCAAAGGAAGACTTACGAAAAATTATTATTGGGGCGAGCCCGATGATTTTTGGAGTGGGAGCGAATACAAGTACGATTCGAACGGAAACGTAACGAAGGTGACGCATATCAACACCGACGAGGAGGTGGCGCGTATGGAGGAATATAAGTACGATAAGTACGGCAACTTGATCTCCGCATACGAAATTAATGATCTTGACCACGAGTCGCGCTACGAGTATGAGTACAGACTTGCGTACATCACTTACGATATCGACGAGAACGTCAAGAGCTATATGGATGTTCTGCACTCGCCCCGCGTAGAAGAGCCGGTTATTTTTTCAATCTGGGCTGAAGTCGAGTGATATTGCTCCTTGACGCAAATATTACCGTATTGTGCTAAAATTAAAGAAATTTTGATTTTGCGTATTATTTGGAGGAAAAATGAAAAAGATCATCTGTTTGTTTCTTGCGCTTATGACGCTTGTGCCTTGCGTCGTAGCTTGCACGCCTGCGGGCGTTGGCGCTGACGGCACTACCGTCGGCGAGGATATAACCACCCCCGACGTGACCACCGTACCCGACGATACCACCGCCGCCGACACCAGCGCAAGTGATACAACTGCGGGAGATACTACCGTTCCCGAAACTACGGTTCCCGAAACAACAGTTCCCGAAACGACAGTTCCGGAGACTACCGTACCCGAAACGACAGTCCCCGAAACTACAGTTCCCGAAACGACCGCCGAGGACCCTATGAAAAAGATAGTGGACGAGGCGCTCGGCTATATCGAGGAAAAGAAATATCAGAAGGCATACGATCTTCTGAAAAAGCACGAGAGCAACGCGCAGGCAAAGGCGCTTCTTGAAAATTTCTACTTCCTTCCCGTAAAGAGCGAAAGAGTCCCCGTTGAGGGCTCGCATTATCAGGAGGAGATTGAAACTTTTACCTACGACAAGAACGACAGGCTCATAAATCTTCATCGGTACGGCACCATGTACAATCGAGAGTACGTTTTTGAGTACGATAGCAAGGGACGTCTTATCAAGATCACCTATGATGACAAGCGCGATGGCGATAAAAGCGTGCAAACGTTCACCTACAATTCCAAGGGTCAGCTCATTGAAGTAGACGAAAAGCACAGCGAGGGCTTCACGGATAACGACCTTAACGAAAAATACACCTATCATTCAAGCGGATACCTCAGCAAGAAGGTCGTTGCGACCTCATTTTATACGGAAACGTACGTCTATAATAAGAACGGCGACGTGACGAAGTATACGGAGGCGTATTCCGAGAATGAGGTGTATGAGTACAATCTCACCTATAAGGCAAAGGGACAGCCGCAAAAGGTAACTGTACTATGTAACGGCGAAGATGACGGTACGGTAGAGTTTACCTACAACAAGGACGGCACATTGAAAAAGGTGGAGTCTATTTACGCTGACGGTACGAAGGAGGTTTTTGAGTACACCTACAAGAGCGGGCGCGTGGTAAAGGAAATGACCACGACCCCCGATGGTGTTATATACAAGAGCTACGATTACGCGTACGATTCCAAGGGAAGGCTTACGAAAAATTATCATTGGGGAAAAAACGGTGAGTTTTGGCGTGGATACGAATACAAGTACGATTCGAACGGAAACGTAACGAATATGACGCGTATCGACACTAACGAGAAGATAACGTATAAATACGACAAGTACGGCAACTTGATCTCCGTATACGAAATTGACAAATATAATGAGTATCGCTACGAGTATGAGTACAGACTCGCGTACATCACTTACGATATCGACGAGAACGTCAAGCGCTATATGAATGTTCTGCACTCGCCCCACGTATATGAGCCGGCTATTTTTTTCATCTGGGGTGATCTCGTGTTATGTTGAGCCTTTCGGCAAATATGATATACGCTTCGCGTATGATGTGATGATGTATTTGCCTTACGGCAAATATGAAGGAAAAAAGCGGAAGAAACGCGAGTTTCTTCTGCTTTTGTTTTATAAATGCTTTTTGCAAGGCAAAAAGCTACCTTAACATTTTGCGCAAGCAAAATATTTCACATTTCGCGAAGCGAAATATTTCACATTTGCCCAAAGGGCAAATATTTCACGCGGCGAAGCCGTGCTTCACGCGCGAAGCGGGCTTCATTGCGGCAAAGCCGCATCTTCACTTAAAAAAGCGGGGATAGCGCACCCCCTCGCGTCATTCCGAAGGCTCAGCACGTCGTTCCGTGCTGAGCCGAGCGAATCTCGCAAAAATTCCGCAGAATTTTTGCGCTTGATGTTAGAACCCAACTTGCCATTATGGACTCCCGCCGTGTGCTTGGGCTGTGCAAAAAAGCGGCGGTCAACGTTAGCCTCCCTGCGGAGGGAGGGGGACCGCGAAGCGGTGGAAGGAGAGTGCGTGCATAATGGAACAAGTGCTTGCCATAGCAAGGCGCAGGCTCCTTCAGTCTCGCGTCCGCTCGACAGCTCCCTCTCGGAGGGAGCCTAATGTCTGCAATCGCTTTTTAATAGTTCGTAGCCGTGTGCTATGGCTGTGCTGAATGTTCGCGCTTATAATTTGCCTCCCTTGTGCAAAGGGAGGTGGCATTTTCGCAAGAAAATGACGGAGGGATTGTCGAAAAAGCTATAGCGGGGGTTAAAAACAATCCCTCAGTCACCTTCGGTGACAGCTCCCTTTGCACAAGGGAGCCTAATGTCTGCAATCGCCGCAAATAGTTCGTAGCCGTATACTATGGCTGTGCGAAAAGCGGCGGTCAACGTTTGCCTCGCCCTTTGGGAGAGGTGTCGGCGTAGCCGACGGAGAGGGCTTACGCGCCCCCTCTCAGTCGCTATCGCGCCAGCTCTCCCCAAGGGAGAGCCTTATGTCTGCAATCGCCTTTTAATAGTGCGTAGCCGTGTTTTTTAGTGCTATTCACTAATAAATCGGTTGGGTGCTAACATCAAGCGCCGTTTTTCTGCGGAAAAACGGCGAGATTCGCTCGTCGCGGCGCGGAACAACGCGCCACGACTTCGGAATGACGCAAAGAAAACGCTTCGCGTTTTCAATGATATCCACCTACGGTGGATGATATCCGACTCCGTCGGATGAAATATTTTGCTTCGCAAAATGTGATATATTTGCCTTACGGCAAATATGAAGGAAAAAAGCGGAAGAAACGCGAGTTTCTTCCGCTTTTATTCTTTATAGAATGCTTTTTGCTACGCAAAAAGCTACCTTAACATTTTGCGCAAGCGAAATACTTCACATTTCGCAAAGCGAAATATTTCATCCACCGCAGGTGGATTTCACCCATTCCGCAAGGAATGGATTTCACCGAGAAAACGGCAACGCCGTTTTCTCTTGACAAAGCCTTTAGTTTGATGTAAAATATAAAATAGGAAAATATTGCGGTGCGCGCAAGGAGGGCTTTATATGGCTAAAAAAAGCATTGCTTCAAAAATAGAGACTACAAGAATAGTTATCAGCATAATTTATATACTGCTGGGCATCAGCTCGGTGCTTTCGGCGTGGGATTCCATCGTTTCGCTTGATTTCTCCATGCCCGTTTACGAGCTTATCTCCACCGCAGTTGGCGTTCTTATGTTCCTTTCGGGAATTATGGGACTTGCAAAGGTCAAGGGCGCGGTCTGCCACCTTTGCGGAGTGATAATTTTCGTCGCGTCTGCCGCCGCCGTGGTCATTTCCTTTATGCGCGGCGGATATAATGAAATGAGCCTCGTTCAAGCGCTTCTCGCTTGGCTCTTCATCGTTTGCATCTGATGGCGGGCATGCTTGAAATGAAGCTGATAAAGGCTGACGAGATCACCTTCGTCAACCGTGTGCCTGCGGGAAGCCGTGTCACGTTTTCATTCAGATACAATCACCAGCTCCGTTATCCCGCCCCGAATATTGCCCACGCCGAGCTTTCGGTAATGGCGGAGGATAAGGAAAATCCCGACAAATTCAAGTTAAAGCTCGTGCAAACGGGCGTTTTCAGCGTGCCCGACGATATGTCGCGCGAGGAGATACACGTTGCCACCTTCTCCGAGATGTATCCGTATATGGCGGCGCTCTGTAACACGGTCTCGGCGGCGGCCGGCATTCCGCCGATAAGGATACCGAAGATAAAGATCGACAGCGAAAACATTTACAGGATAGATTTTCGCCCGCCCACGCAAAACGGCGGCGAATCGTAAAGGACCGATAATATGAAAAACACTAAATTTCCCCGTCCCGAAATACTTTCCCCCGCGGGAAACCCCGAAAAGCTCGCGGCGGCGCTCCGCTTCGGCGCGGATGCCGTTTACCTTGCGGGACAGCGCTTTGGAATGAGGGCGGCGGCGGATAATTTTTCCGTCGAGGAGCTTCGCGCGGCGGCAAACACCGTTCACGCCGCGGGCAAAAAGCTCTATCTTACGCTCAACACTCTGCCGCACGGCTACGAATACCCCGCGCTTGAGGCGTTTCTTACAGAGATAAAGGATTTCGGCATTGACGCTTTTATCGTTGCGGACCTCGGCGTAATGGCGCTTTTGCGCCGCGTTATTCCGTCGGCGGCTATCCATATTTCCACGCAGGCAAGCATTATGAGCCCCGATGCGGCTCGCGCTTACGCCGCTATGGGCGCGGAAAGGCTCGTGCTCGCGCGTGAGCTTGCGCTTGACGAGATCGCCGCTATCCGCGCGGCTATCCCCGACACCGTGGAGCTTGAAGCGTTCGTTCACGGCTCGATGTGCATTTCGTACAGCGGCAGATGCCTTTTGTCAAGTGCGCTCACGGGCAGGGACGCAAACCGCGGCGCGTGTACCCAGCCCTGCCGTTGGGGATACACGATAGTCGAGGAAAAACGCCCCGAGGACCATTTTCCCATCGAGGAAAGCCCCGTTGGCACGTTCATTATGTCCTCAAAGGATATGTGTATGATAGAGCACGTCGGCAAGCTGTGGCAGGCGGGCGTTTCGTCCTTCAAGATAGAGGGCAGAATGAAGTCGGCGTACTACACCGCCGTTGTTACGAATGCGTACAAAATGGCGCTTGACGCTTGCGAAAAGAGCGGCGATATAGCGTCCTTTACGCCCGACGCGGCGCTTTACGACGAGCTTTGCTCCGTTTCTCACCGCGAATACTGCACGGGCTTTTATTTCGACGCGCCCGCCGACAACGCGCAGACCGTTACTCGCGGCGGCTACGTGCGCGAAAAGGCGTATCTTGCCGTTGCGCTCGGCGCGGAAGCGCCCGAAGGCGTTGAGGCGGTGAACGAAAATGGCAGAGTTTACAAATTCGCCCAGCGCAATAAGCTCATTTCGGGCGAGCGCGGCGAGCTTCTCACCCCCGGCAGGGTGGGCATTCCCTTTGAGATAGGCGAGCTTTACGCCGAGGACGGCACGCCGCTTGACTCTGCGCCGCACCCGTCGATGATATTCTATATGCGCATGCCCATCGAAGTAAACGAGGGCGATATAGTCCGCGCCGCAGGAGGAAACGATGATTGAAATTTTAAAGGCGGTGCTTTACGGCATCGTTGAGGGCATAACCGAGTGGCTTCCCGTAAGCTCTACGGGGCATCTCATACTGCTTGACGAGTTTCTCGCGCTGAACGTGTCCCCCGACCCCGTTTTTCGCGCGGAGTTCGGGCAGATGTTCGAGGTCGTCATACAGCTCGGCGCGATACTTGCCGTAGCGGTCAGCTTTTTCAAGGTGCTGTGGCCCTTCGGCTCGTCAAAGAGCGCGGCGGAGAAGAAAAGCACGTGGCGGCTGTGGCTCAATATCTGTATTGCCAGCGTTCCCGCGGCGGCGGTCGGTATAGTTCTTGATAAAATTATCGAAAACGCCACGGGCAAGGACATTGACGGTTGGATATACAACGCCACCGTCGTGGCGTCCGCGCTGATAATTTACGGTATTCTTTTCATCGTTATCGAGCGCGTGCGCAAGGATAAAGCGCCCGTCATAACGTCCGTTCACGATATCAAGCCGACGCAGGCGATACTCATCGGCATTTTTCAGATGCTTGCGATAATCCCGGGTACTTCGCGTTCGGGCTCGACCATTCTCGGCTCGATGATGCTCGGACTTTCGCGCGGCGCGGCGGCGGAGTTTTCCTTCTTCCTTGCCATTCCCGCTATGGCGGGTGCAAGTCTGATAAAGGGACTCGGATTTGTTTCCTACGTTGCCGAAAGCGGCGCGGAGGTGTCATTTACCGCCATCGCGGTGCTTATAGTTGCCAGCCTTACCGCGTTTTTGGTGTCGATGGCGGCGATAAAGTTCCTTACGGACTTCGTCAAAAAGCATTCCTTTGCCGCGTTCGGCTATTACCGCATCGCGCTTGGCGCGGCGGTGCTTTTGTGGTTCGCGCTGAACTGAAATGGAAAGGCTTAAAATTCCGTATCCCGTGGTCGTCGAGGGCAAGTACGACAGGGCAAAGCTGTCAAGCGTTATTGACGCGCGGATAATCACCACCGACGGCTTTGGGATATTCAAAAATCAGGAAAAGCGCGCGCTTCTTCGCGCACTTGCGAAGAAAACGAGGATAATCGTGCTTACCGACCCCGACGGCGCGGGCGGCGTTATACGCTCGCATATCTCGTCGATATTGCCCGCCGAGAGCGTTATACGCCTTTTCGTTCCGCGCGTGCGCGGGGTGGAGAAGCGCAAGAGCGCACCGTCCGCCGAGGGCGTTCTCGGCGTTGAGGGCATCGACTCGGAGCAGCTTCACCGCATCTTTTTGCCGTATGCGGACGGCGCGGCGGGCGTGGAAAATCCGCTTACTGCCGCCGAGCTTATGCGCGACGGCTTTACGGGCGGTGCGGGTAGCGCCGCAAGGCGCGACGCGCTTTGCGCCTACCTTGAATTGCCGACGGGTATGAATGCGAAGGCACTACTTGCGGCGCTTAAATTTATGCTGACCTACGACGAATACCTCGCCGCTGTGAAGGCTATAGATAATAATGAGGAAGAAAAATGAAAAAGGTATTGCTTGTTATAAACCCCGTATCGGGAAAGCTCAAGGCAAAGGTAGAGCTTTTTGACGTTTTGCACACCATGACGGCTCACGCCGTTATCCCCACGGTAATGATGACGCGCCGTCGCGGCGAGGCGAAGGATATTGCCGCATCCTGCGCGAAATCGGGCAAATTCGACGCTATTTTCTGCTGTGGCGGCGACGGAACGCTCAACGAGGTCATCACGGGCGTGGTTTCCTCGGGTGCGAGCCTTCCCGTCGGCTACATTCCTGCGGGAAGCACCAACGATTTTGCGGCGGCGCTCGGACTTCCGCTCGGTCTGCCCGAGGCGGCGGCAAGCGCGTGCCGCGCGCTCAACGCGGGGCAGAGCACTCTGCTTGACGTCGGACGCTTCGGCTCGGCTCGCCACTTTACCTACGTTGCATCGTTTGGCGCGTTTGCCGCGTCGTCCTACAGCGCACCTCAGTCGATGAAGAACGTGCTCGGTCATTTTGCATATCTGCTTCAAGGCGCGAAGGACTTTTTCGCAATCAAGCCGATACACGTCAGATGCACCACCAAGGACGGCAGGTGCTTCGAGGACGATTACATATTCGGCGGAGTGACCAATACCACCTCGGTCGGCGGAATAGTGAAGCTTGACTCGACGCTCGTTGATATGAGCGACGGCGAATTTGAGGTCGTGCTCGTTAAAACGCCAAAGAGCGCGGGCGAGCTTAACACCATCGTCACCGCGTGCCTTACCTCGAACCTCAAATGCGATATGATAGAGTTTTTCAAGGCAAGGGAAGTGAAGTTTGAGCTTCCGCAGAGTATCGCGTGGACGCTCGACGGCGAGGAGGCACACGCCGTAAATCCGCTTATAACGAATCTGCATAAGGCGGCAGATTTGCTTAAATAAAATAACGGCGCACCGACGGTATTGGTCGGTGCGCGTTTTTATAAAGAAAAATATAATTTTTTTCAAAATGCGGATAAATACGGTTGAAATATTTTTTCAAATGGTGTATAATTATTCTGTATTTTAACGTGGAGGGACATTATGGGAAACATCGGGCTTGGATTTGATAACGATAAATATCTGAAGCTTCAATCCGAAAAGATAAGGGAGCGCATCGACCGCTTTGGAGGCAAGCTCTATCTTGAATTCGGAGGTAAGCTTTACGATGATAATCACGCATCCCGCGTGCTTCCGGGATTTGAGCCCGACAGTAAGCTCCGTATGCTCCTTGAGCTTAAGGATCAGGCGGAGATAGTTATCGTCATAAGTGCGGGCGATATTGAGAAGAATAAAAAGCGCGGCGACCTCGGCATAACCTACGATGCCGACACGATGCGCCTTATTGACGTGTTCAGGCATTTCGGGCTTTACGTCGGAAGCGTCGTGCTTACCAAGTACGAGTCACAGCCCGCGGCAAAGGTCTTTGAGGAAAAGCTCAAGTCTCAGGGCATAAAGGTCTACCGCCACTATCCCATCGAGGGATATCCCTCTAACGTCGAGTTCATAGTTTCCGAGGAGGGCTACGGCAAAAACGATTTTATCGAAACCGAGCGCTCGCTCGTCGTCGTTACCGCCCCCGGCCCCGGAAGCGGAAAGATGGCTGTATGTCTGTCGCAGGTCTATAACGAAAACCGCCGCGGCGTGCAGTCGGGTTATGCGAAGTTTGAGACCTTCCCCGTGTGGAATCTGCCGCTCCGCCACCCCGTGAACATAGCGTATGAGGCGGCGACTGCCGACCTTAGCGACGTAAATATGCTTGACCACTATCATCTTGAGGCGTACGGCACTACCACGGTAAACTACAACCGCGATATTGAGATCTTCCCCGTGCTTTGTGCCACGTTTGAGAAGATATACGGCGAGTGTCCGTACAAATCTCCCACGGATATGGGCGTAAATATGGCGGGCTTTTGCATTACCGACGAGGATGCGGTGCGTGCCGCCGCGAACAAGGAGATCGTCCGCCGCTACTATAACGCGCTCGTTGCGGCGCGTAAGGGCGAGATTTCCGACGATATAATATATAAGCACGAGCTTCAGATGAAGCAGGCGGGCGTTAGTTCCGCCGACAGACCCGTTATCGCCGCGGCTCTTGCCAAGCGCGATGAAACGGGCGAGCCCGCTACGGCAATCGAGCTGCTTGACGGAACTATAGTAACGGGTAAAACGTCTATATTATTGGGAGCGACCTCGGCAATGCTCTTAAACGCGCTCAAGACCCTTGCGGGAATCGACGACGACGTGCATCTCATCTCCCCCTCGGTCATCGAGCCCGTACAGCACTTAAAGGTCGAGCATCTCGGAAACCGAAATCCCCGACTTCACACCGACGAGCTTCTTATCGCCCTTTCCGTGTGCGCGGTAAGCTCGCCCGAGGCTGAAAAGGCGATGGACGCTCTTGCAAGCCTGCGCGGATGTGACGCGCATTCCACGGTGATACTCTCGCCCACGGATGAAAATCTGCTTAAAAAGCTGGGTATAAATATCACCTACGAGCCCGTATACCAAACGAAAAAGCTTTACCACAAATAATATCTCCGCCAAAGCGGAAAAAGGAAGAAAATGAACAATAATCCAAGCTCTCGTGAAAACGAATATCAAAAGGGTGTTATCCGCCGCCGTCCTCTTGACAAGGATAGGGGCGAGCAGACCGTAGACGGAATAATACACGCAGGTGCTATTGCGCTTACGCTGTTTTTCCTTGAGATAGTGTTCCGTATTTCCTCGGGCGGCGCTATAGCGTCTTCGTTCTTCGTTTATATCACCATGTTCTCGCTGTCCGCGGGTATTATTATGTCGCTTATCGCCTCATTCTTTAGCGAAAAGGTGAACCACATTATCCAAAGCTGCTTTTTGTCGATAATGTGTCTGTATTTCTGCGTCCAGCTCGTGTATTCCAAGTTCTTTCAGGACTTCTTTTATTGGGATCAGATGCTCGTTGCGGGCGACGTTACCGCTTTCTGGCGCGAGATACTCGCTTGTATGGCGCAAAATATAGTCTGGCTTATTCTTATGCTTGCGCCCGCAGTGCTTTATATCATCTTCGGCAGAAAATTCCTGCCGCCCGTTACCACCTCTTGGGTGTTCAAGGGTGTGGGACTTGCGCTCGCGCTCGTTGTATTTATGGCAGGCGTGGGATTTGTCAATATGCACTCGGACGACCTCGGCGACGAGTATTATTATAATGAAGGCTTTATTATGTCGGAGGCGGCAAGCCGCTTTGGCATAATCGCGGCGCTGCGCCTTGATACGCAGTATACTCTGTTTGGCAGACCCGAGGCGGATTTCACCGACGACGGCCCCGAGGTCACCGTTCCCGACGAGGGCTGGGATAATCTCTTTGAGGATGAGACCACGCCCCCCGTTATAAACCCTCCCGTTTCGGGCGAGAATACTTCGGGTAACGGCACGTCAAGCGGCGAGACTACGGCACCGCCCCCTCCCCCCGTCGATACCTCGCCGAACGTGATGAATATCGACTTTGACAAGCTCATAGCAAGCTCAAGCGGCAATCTTAAGGCGGCGCATCAGTGGTTCTCCGAGCGTGAGCCTACGAATAAAAACGCCTACACGGGTATGTTTGAGGGCAAAAACCTCATCTGTATCACGGTCGAGGGCTGGGCGCCCGCCGCTATCAACGAAAAGCTCACTCCGACTCTTTATAAGATGAAGAACGAGGGCTTCGTGTTTGAAAATTACTACTGCTCCAACTGGGGCGGCTCTACCGCTACGGGTGAGTACGCGGTTATGACGGGTAATTTCTATGCAAGCTCGTCCTGCCTTAAAAAGAGCGCGTCGAACTATATGCCCTTCGTGCTCGGCAATATGATGAGCAGTCTCGGCTACAAGGCTGACGGCTTCCACAACCACACCTACACATATTACAGCCGCGATAAGTCGCACCCGAATTTCGGCTACGGCTGGCACGGCGTAGGCAACTGGAAGGAGGCAACCTTCACGTCCGCGTGGCCGAAGTCCGACCGCGAGCTTGCGGTGAACACGCTTTCCTATATCACGTCCGACAAGCCCTTCCACCTGTACTATATGACGGTCAGCGGACACGCATATCACACGGGCAACAAGCAGGCAAGCAAGCATAAATCCTACGTCAAGTCCCTTAACCTCGGATACACCACGAACGGCGCTATCTCCTACGTTGCGTCGCAGTACGAGGTGGAGCTGATGGTTGCGGAGCTTTGCGCCGAGCTTGAGCGCAAGGGCGAGCTTGAAAACACCGTTTTCGTTATGGCTCCCGACCACTACCCCTACTCCATCGTAGGTAAGACCAACGATAAGAATCAGGCGGTGGACGACGATGCGGGAACGATGGAGGCGCTCTCCGAGCTTTACGGACTCCCCGTAGATAACATCTTCCTTAACTTCGACCTTTACCGCGCGCCCCTTATCATCTGGTCGCCGTCGATGAAGGAGCCCGTTAAGGTGGACAAGGTCTGCTCCGCTATCGACGTGCTTCCCACCGTGCTCAACCTCTTTGGTGCGGAGTACGATTCCCGTCTTATTATGGGACGCGATATTCTTTCCGACTCCGACGGCTTCGTTATTCTGAACTGCTCGAACTCCTCGGGCATCAGCTCCAGCAACAACTGGGTAACGAAGTACGGAATCTATAATTCAAGGACCAAGACCTTTGAGCGCAACCCCAAGTACACGCAGGCGCAGATAGATAAGCTCCTGTCCATGGGCTACGTTGACGCACAAAACACTCTCCTTAAAAAGATGAGGACGTATTCGAACTACATCCTTGAAAACGATTATTACGGCAAGGTGTTTGGAAAATAAAGATAAATCCCCCAAATTTTTTTGGGGGATGCGTTTTTTACAAAAAAAGTCGCCTGCGGGCGGCTTTTTTGTTTATATTTTTTGCTTTAACCAATTGACTTGATAAATTATTTGATATATAATAGATGTAATCTTTATTTTTTCCCAAAGGAGAACAAAAAAATGGAAAGAGTTTTTAATTTTTCCGCAGGACCTTCTATGCTTCCTCTGCCCGTGCTTGAGCGCGCCGCCGCTGAAATGGTTTCATACGGCTCATCCGGTATGTCAGTTGCCGAGATGTCACACCGTTCTCCCGACTTTGAGCCCATTATCGCAGCAGCGGAGGCAAATCTTCGCAAGCTTATGAATATTCCCGATAACTACGCAGTGCTGTTCCTTCAGGGCGGTGCATCCACGCAGTTTGCCGCAGTTCCCCTGAACCTTCTCGGCGAGGGCGGAAAGGCTGATTACATCGTTTCGGGACAGTTCTCGGGTAAGGCTTATACCGAGGCGCAGAAGTACGGCGACATCGCCCTCGTTGCGACCTCCAAGGCTGACGGATTTTCATACGTTCCCGCCACCACGCGCGAGAGCTTCCGTCCCGATGCGTCCTACGTTCACATCTGCTACAACAACACCATTTTCGGCACGAAGTACAACTACATCCCCGACACGGGTGATATTCCCCTCGTTGCCGATATGTCCTCCTGCATCATCTCCGAGCCCGTTGACGTAACGAAGTTCGGCGTTATCTACGCGGGCGCACAGAAGAATATGGCTCCCGCAGGACTTACCGTAGTTATCGTTCGCCGCGACCTTCTTGGCAAGGCTCGCCCCGAGTGCCCCACCATGCTCGATTGGAACGTAATGGCTGAAAACGGCTCTATGTACAACACTCCCCCCTGCTACGCTATCTATATGGCAAATCTCGTTTACGAGTGGATCCTCTCCCTCGGCGGACTTGAGAAGATGAAGGAGATGAACGAGAAGAAGGCGGCTCTGCTTTACGATTATCTCGATTCGCAGGACTACTATATCACCCCCGTGCGCCCCGACTGCCGTTCTATGATGAACGTCACCTTCGTTACGGGAGACGCAGACCTTGACAAGAAGTTCGCTTCCGACGCGGCAAAGGCGGGTATGAAGAACCTTAAGGGTCACCGCTCCGTTGGCGGAATGCGTGCGTCCATCTACAACGCTATGCCCTACGAGGGTGTTGAGGCTCTCGTTGCGTTTATGAAGGAATTTGCAAAGAATAATCCTAAAAAGTAATGGAGAAGCATTATGAAAAAGACTAATATAAAGCTGATGAACAAGATCGCGGCGGTAGGCACGGATATTTTCGACCGCGCGGTATACAACGTAGGTGAGAGCGTAGAGGATGCCGACGCTATTATGGTGCGCTCCGCATCTCTTCACGACGTTACCTTTGACAAGAGCGTTCTCGCTATCGCACGTTGCGGCGCGGGCGTAAACAATATTCCGATCGACCGTTGCACGAGCGACGGAATCGTAGTTTTCAACACCCCCGGCGCTAACGCAAACGGCGTTAAGGAGCTGACCATCTGCGCTCTCGCGCTTGCTTCCCGTGACATCGTTGGCGGCGTAAACTGGGCATCCACCCTTACCGAAAACGTTGCGGGTGCAGTTGAGAAGGGCAAGTCTGCCTTCGGCGGCTGTGAGTTCGCAGGCAAGACGCTCGGCGTCGTCGGACTCGGCGCTATCGGCGGTATGGTCGCAAACGCGGCAGAGGCACTCGGTATGAACGTTATCGGCTACGACCCCTACGTTACCGTTGACGCGGCTTGGCATCTTTCCAGCAGCATCGCGCACGCCACGAAGCTTGAGGAGATATTTGAAAAGTCCGATTATATCACCTTGCACGTTCCCGCAGTTGCGGCTACGAAGGGTATGATCTGCCAGAAGAACATTGAGCTGATGAAGGACGGAGTCCGCATCATCAACCTTGCGCGCGCCGACCTCGTCGTTGCCGAGGACGTTAAGGCGGCTCTTGAGAGCGGCAAGATGGCAAAGTACGTTACCGACTTCCCCACCGAGGAGATCCTCGGCGTTAAGGGCATCGTGGCTATCCCCCACCTTGGCGCATCTACTGCCGAGTCCGAGGATAACTGCGCGGTAATGGCGGCACGTCAGCTTGACGCGTTCCTTACCACGGGTAATATCCGCAATTCCGTAAACTTCCACTCCATCGAAATGCCCACCACGGGCAGACACCGCCTCGTTATCCTGCACCAGAATATCCCCGAGATGATCGCAAAGACCACCGCTATCGTTTCGGGCAAGGGCATAAACATTGCCGATATGATGAGTAAGGCAAAGGGCGACGTTGCCTGCACCATTATCGAGCTTGACGGAAACGTTCAGAATCCCGACGAGATCTGCAAGACGATATCCGCCGTCCGCGGCATTATAAGAGCAAGAATAGTATAAAACTATTCGGCGTTGCGCCATTATATGTCGCAACGCCGAATTTTTTCCAAAGTTTTTCAAATAGTTCACAAAAAAGCGTAAAAAAGTATTTACTTTTTATTTTAGTTGTGATATAATAATTCTGCGTAACGCCGTCTCGGGTTTCGGATAAAGGCTCAACGAGCACTTCACCCACCGATATCTGTGTCGGCGCACGAAAAAAATTATAGAGGTGAAAGAAATGACCAAAGAAGAAAAGCAGGCGATAATCGCCGAGTACGCCACCTGCGAGGGTGACACCGGCTCGCCCGAGGTACAGATTGCGATCCTTACCAGCAGGATCAACACTCTCAACGAGCATCTTAAGGCTAACCACAACGACAATCACAGCCGTCGCGGTCTGCTCAAGATGGTCGGACGCAGAAGAAATCTGCTCAAGTATCTGATGAAGGTCGATATCGAGCGTTACCGCTCCATTATCGCAAGACTCGATATCAGAAAATAATTTCTTCAATGGGCGAGGAGTCGGCAAATTCTGTCGCTTCTCGCCTGAAATCTTTACAAAATTTCCGCAGGATTAGCAATTAACCGTGTGCCCGATGCCTCGGACATGCCGTTAAGTGCTAAACCTTCGCGGAATAAAAATATTATTTAACGGAGGTACAAAATGTACGAAGTAAAAAGCTCTCAGATGACTTTCCCCAAGAACCGCGTGTTCAACTACACCCTCGCAGGCAGACCCCTTACCATTGAGACGGGCAAGCTTGCAGGTCTTTGCAACGGCTCCTGCCTTGTAAGATACGGCGAGACCGCCGTTCTTTGCTGTGCTACCGCATCCGCAAAGCCCCGCGACGGTATCGACTTCCTCCCTCTGTCCGTAGACTTCGAGGAGAGAATGTACGCCGCAGGTAAGATCCCCGGCGGATACCTCAAGAGAGAGGGTAAGCCCAGCGAAAAGGCGATCCTCACCTCTCGCGTTATCGACCGCCCCGTTCGTCCCCTTTTCCCGAAGGATCTCCGCAACGACGTTGCGCTTTCCCTCACCGTTATGGCTGTGGATCAGGATTGCGAGCCTGAGGTAGTTGCTATGATCGGCGCGTCCATCGCGCTTTCCATCTCCGACATTCCGTGGAACGGCCCCATTGCGGGACTTCACGTAGGTCTTGTTGACGGCAAGATCGTTATCAACCCCACCGAGGCAGAGCGCAGGGTTTCCGACCTTGAGCTTACCGTTGCCGCAAGCAAGGAAAAGGTCGTAATGATCGAGGCGGGTGCTAACGAAGTTGCCGACGACGTAATGTACGAGGCTATTATGAAGGCTCACGAGGAGATCAAGGAGCTGCTCAAGTTCGTTGACGCTATCGTTGACGAGATCGGCAAGCCCAAGTTCGAGTATCCCTCTTGCGAGCTTGACCACGATATGTTTGATAAGATCTTCGCATTCTGCGAGGCTGACCTTATGAACGCTCTTGACACCGACGACAAGAATATCCGCGATGCGAGAATGGTTCCCATCACCGACGCTATTATGGAGAAGTTCTCCGAGGAATATCCCGACCTTGCAGTTCAGATGCCTGAGCTTGTTTACAAGATGCAGAAGAAGGTCGTCCGTCGTTGGCTCCTCGAGGATGGCAAGCGCGTTGACGGCAGAGCAATGAACGAGATCCGTCCCCTCGGCGCAGAGGTCGGACTCTTTAAGAAGGTACACGGCTCGGGTATGTTCACCCGCGGTCAGACTCAGGTAGTTACCCTTGCTACCCTTGGCACTCTTGCAGAGGCTCAGATGCTTGACGGTATCGACAACGAGACCTCCAAGAGATATATGCACCACTACAATATGCCCGGTTACTCCACGGGTGAGGCTAAGCCCTCCCGTAGCCCCGGCAGACGTGAGATCGGTCACGGCGCACTCGCTGAGCGTTCTCTCGTTCCCGTTCTTCCTTCCGAGGAGGAATTCCCCTACGCTATCCGCCTCGTTTCCGAGGTAGTTTCCTCCAACGGCTCTACCTCTCAGGCATCCGTTTGCGGTTCGACTCTCGCTCTTATGGATGCGGGCGTTCCGATCAAGGCTCCCGTTGCGGGTATCTCCTGCGGTCTTATCACCGAGGGCGACAGATGGATGACCATGCTCGACATTCAGGGCGTTGAGGACTTCTATGGAGACATGGACTTTAAGGTTGCAGGTACTCACAAGGGTATCACCTCCATTCAGATGGACCTTAAGATCGACGGTCTTACCCCCGAGATCATCAAGTCCGCGCTTGAGACCACTCACGCAGGACGCGACTATATCATCGACGAGGTTATCCTCAAGGCTATCGACGCTCCTCGCGCAGACGTAAACGAGAGCGCACCCAAGATGCTCACCATCAAGATCGACCCCGACAAGATCCGCGAGGTCATCGGTAAGGGCGGCTCCGTAATTCAGAAGATCACCGCTGATACGGGCGCAAAGATCGACATCGAGGACGACGGAACCGTATACGTTGCCGCAGTTAACCGCACCTCTGCCGAGGCTGCAAAGGCTATTATCGACGCTATCTGCTTCGAGCCTGAGGTTGGCGCAGTTTACACGGGTAAGGTCACGGGCATCAAGGAGTTCGGTTGCTTCGTTGAGTACGCACCCGGTAAGGAGGGAATGGTTCACATTTCCAAGATCGCCGATCACCGCGTTGAGAAGGTCGAGGACGTTCTCAAGCTTGGCGACACCGTAAAGGTTAAGTACATCGGTCTTGACAAGAAGGGAAGAATGGACTTCTCCATCAAGGACGCACAATAATTCTATAGCTGCAAAGGGGCAAGATTTGGACAATTTGGGCAAATTTTGCCCCTCTTTCGAATATTTGGCATTGTCCACGCAAAGAATCAATATGAATTTACCTATCTTTCAAGGAGGCAAGTGATATGAACCGCCGCGATTCATCAACAAGGGACTATTTCCCCAATCCAAGACCTACAAGAACTGAACGGCTTCGCCGCCGCAGACGCAAGCAGATCACTATACTTGCTATTCTTGGTATACTTGCGCTCATTCTCATACTTTCCGCCGTTTTCGTGCTTAAGGACGCGATAGGCGGCGAGGGCGGGGAGACCACCCCCGATACCTCGGAGGTGCTCGGCGGAGAGACCGAACCCGACGAGGAGACCGATCCCGACGAGGAGACCGATCCCATAGAGGAGACGGAGGTCACGACCGCGCCGCCCGCGGCAGGTTATACCTCCATCATTTTGTCCGCCTCCGACGTTGGCGCGGGTCCGCTCGTGCTCGTTGGCACGACTCACCCCTACTCCTTCCCGAACGGCGAGGCTAATATAGAAAATCTCTACGATGCGAATGAAAAGGCAAATGCTCCCGACGGAAGCGTAAAATCGCTTTATCAGCTTGCGGGCTCGCAAAACATTTCGCTTGATTCCACGGCGCTCGTGCATTTTAAGGCTATGTGCCGCGCGCTCGTCACCGAAAAGGGCTATAACGTTTATATCGACAATAACGGCGGCTACAGAAGCTACGCTACGCAGGACGCTCTGTACAAGGCTTATCCCCAAACTGCCGTTCCCGCAGGTCAGAGCGACCACAACAGCGGCTACGGAATCAATATGGCTGTGTTTATGAACGGAAGCGTATATAGCTTCGCGTCCTCGAACGAAGCCTGCCGCACGATACTCGCGTGGGTGAACGCTAACGCGCACAAGTACGGCTTCGTACGCCGCTACGACCCCGCAAAAACGTCGCAGACGGGTATGCCCGCGGGTCTTGACGATTGGCATTACAGATACGTCGGCGAACCGCACGCCTATTATATGACGCAACAAAACCTCTGCCTTGAGGAATATATAGCCGTGCTTGAAAATTATTATGCGTACGGTCAAAATCATCTTAAATTCACCACCGACACGGGCAAGCGATATGAGATATATTTCGTTGCACAAACGGGAAGCACGACTGCCGTTCCCGTACCCACGGGCAAGAGCTACACCGTTTCGGGCAATAACCACAGCGGATTTATCGTAACGATAGAGGCGTAAGGTATGAAACGAACCAAAACGGTACTCGCTCTCGTTTGCTGTCTTCTTGCGCTATGTATTTTTAGCGGCTGCGGACTTATCATCTATACCGAGGAGAATGCCGCCAAAACTACCGCGCCAAACGAGCAAGGACCTATGACCACCGCGCCCGCGTATACCGCACCGACTCTTCCCCCCGCGGCGGAGCTGACTGACCCAAGCCTGAAGCAACAGGCGAAGGACCGTCTTGATAAGGTGTTTTATATGGATATGACGGGTTCCACGGTGATCGTTGCCGTTGCTGACGAGACCGCAAACACCTTCCTTCAGGATGAGAACGCGCCGCTTCATTCCGCGTACAAAGAGCGCAATAAAATGCTTACCGACAAGCTCGGCTGTGATTTCCTCGTGGTAAACACGAGCGTCGAGCAGATGGCGGCTGACCTTAGCGCGTCGATAAAATCGGGAAGCAACACGAACTATTACGCCGATCTTTTGCTCATTCCGTCAACCCACGCCGCGTTTTTCGCCGCGTCGGGCTTGATACTTGATATGCGCAGTCTGCCGTTTTACACCGCCGCAACCGACGGAAACAAGGGCGCGGGGTATTATAACGGCAAGAGCTTTTTTGACCTCGGCTCTGCGAGCGAAAGCCCCGAGCTTGTATACGCGCTTTACTTTAACCGCGATATGACCGAGGCGGACGGCGCGGAGGAGCTTTACGCCGCCGCGCGTGACGGCTCGCTCACCTTTGATTATTTTCTTGCGTTTTCCGAGCGCGTTGCCGTTTCGGACGGCGCGTATGAGCTTAGCGTAGGCGGAGCGCACGACGGTGCCTCGTTCCTTGGCGATATTGCCGCAATAAGGGGCGGCGTGGATTTCGTTTCGGGCAAGTCGGGCGGATATCCGCAGATAAGCTATTCCTCGTCCGCGCTTGATGCGGTGGATGCTCTCGTCGGACTTTTGCGCGAGACTTCATTGTATCTGCCGAGTGCGCCCGAGGGCGAGGGCGCTCCCGCCGCAAAGACGGGTGCGGAGATATTTGCCGAGGGCAAGTCGCTCTTTCATATGGGTACGCTCTCGGAAATGAGTAGCTTTTATAACAAAAAAACCGCGTGGGGCGTTTTGCCGCTTCCTACGCTTGGCGGCGAGCCGTATGCCGTAGCCTCGCAGGATAGGGGAGTGCTTTGCGTCAGCGCAAACAACCAGCGCCCCGACGCGATGGGCGTTCTGCTTCCCGCGCTTGACGCGGCATCGGGCGAGTGGATAGACGGCGAGTACGCCGCGTACTGCGCCGATAACTATATCCGCGACAACGACTCGTTCCATATGATAAAGCAGATACTTGCAGATGAGATATACGCCGATTTTTCGTATCTCCACTATGAAAAATGCAAGGATCTTGACGCGGCGACCTTCGGCGCGTTCCGCGCCGCCGTGCTTACGGGCTCGACTCCGTCGGAGAATATAAACGCCGTAGTGAAGGACGTAAACAAGGCGCTTAAGAAAATAAAATACTGATTTAACGCCTTTTCGGAAAAATTTGCCGAAAAGGCGTTAAAATTTGCAAATAGTGCTTGATATTTCTTTGCTTTTGTGGTATATTATATAATGTAAAAATTTGCGAAAGGCAGGTTAAATTTTATGACCTACAACAAGAAAAACATTGAAGATATCAACGTATCGGGTAAGAAGGTACTCGTCCGTTGCGATTTCAACGTTCCGCTCAAGGACGGCGTTATCACCTCGGACAAGCGTATCGTAGAGGCTCTGCCCACCATCAAGTATCTGCTTGACAACGGCGCGGCTGTTATCCTTTGCTCCCACATGGGCAAGCCCAAGGGCGAGGCTAACCCCAAGTTCTCTCTTGCTCCCGTTGCGGCAAGACTTACCGAGCTTCTCGGTCAGAACGTAGCGCTTGCTCCCGACACCATCGGTGCGGAGACCAAGGCTATGGCTGCTGCTCTCAAGAGCGGCGAGGCTCTCCTTCTTGAGAACACCCGTTTCGACAAGAGAGAGGAAAAGAACGATCCCGAGTTTGCAAAGGAGCTCGCTTCCATGGCTGAGATCTTTGTAAACGATGCATTTGGCGCGGCTCACCGCGCACACGCCTCCACCGCAGGCGTTGCCGATTATCTGCCCGCAGTTTGCGGATACCTCATTCAGAAGGAGATCGGCGTTATGGGTAAGGCTCTTGAGGATCCTGCCCGCCCCTTCGTTGCTATTCTCGGCGGCGCAAAGGTTTCCGACAAGATCGGTGTTATCAACAACCTCATCGACAAGGTTGATACCCTTATCATCGGCGGCGGTATGGCTTACACCTTCTTCAAGGCGCAGGGCTACAGCATCGGTACTTCCATCTGCGAGGACGACAAGCTTGATCTCGCTCGCGAGATGCTCAAGAAGGCGGCTGACAAGGGCGTTAAGTTCCTTCTCCCCATTGATAACGTTATCGGTAAGGAATACGACGAGAACACCGAGTTCTCTACCGTTGATTCCGACAGCATTCCCGACGATTGGATGGGACTTGACGTTGGACCCAAGACTCAGAAGCTCTTCTCCGACGCTCTCGTTGGTGCAGGAACTGTAGTTTGGAACGGTCCTATGGGCGTTTCCGAGTGGAAGAACTTTGCCGCAGGTACCGAGGCAGTTGCCAAGGCTGTTGCAGAGAGCGGCTCCGTTTCCATCATCGGC
Source organism: Eubacteriales bacterium (assembly GCA_045633005.1). Classification (GTDB taxonomy): domain Bacteria; phylum Bacillota; class Clostridia; order Oscillospirales; family CAG-272; genus CAG-390. Next base: position 32,835 of record JAZQXT010000002.1, read on the forward strand.
GGCGGCGACAGCGCAGCAGCAGTTGAGAAGCTCGGCTACGCCGCAAAGATGACTCACGTTTCCACGGGCGGCGGCGCATCTCTTGAGTTCCTTGAGGGACTTGAGCTTCCCGGCATCGCTTGCCTCCAGAACAAGTAATTGAGGTGACAGATATGAATCCCGCAAAGAGAAGAACTGTTATTGCAGGCAACTGGAAGATGAACTTCACTCCCGCACAGGCGCGTGAGTTTATCGCAGGCGTTAAGCCCCTCGTTGCAGGCAAGGATAATTGTGATATTATTTTCTGCGCTCCCTACGTAACCATCGCCGCCGCTATGGAGGCTGCCGAGGGTTCTAACATCAAGATCGGAGCTGAGAACGTACATTTCGCACCCAAGGGCGCATACACGGGCGAGGTCAGCGCCGAGATGCTCACCGCTATCGGAGTTGAGTACGTTATCATCGGTCACAGCGAAAGACGTCAGTATTTTGGCGAGACCGACGAGACCGTAAACCTTCGCACCAAGGCGGCTCTCGAGGCAGGAATGAAGGTCATTCTCTGTCTTGGCGAGGTCAAGGAGCAGAGACTTTCGGGCATTACCAACGAGGTAGTTGGAATGCAGACCAAGCTCGACCTTGCAGGCATTACTGCTGAGCAGCTTAAGAACGTTATCATCGCTTACGAGCCCGTATGGGCGATCGGCACTGGACTTACCGCAACTCCCGAGCAGGCAGAGGAGACCTGCGCTGCTATCCGTAACGTGCTCGTTGAGCTTTACGGAGCAGAGGTTGCCGAGAGCGTTACCATCCAGTACGGTGGTTCTATGAACGACGCAAATGCGGCAGAGCTTCTTGCAAAGCCCAACGTTGACGGCGGACTTATCGGCGGAGCATCCCTTGTTCCCGCAAAATTCGCCGCTATCGTCGACGCCGCACAGTAATTAAATAAAAAAAGAGCCGCAAGGCTCTTTTTTTATTTGCATTTTTGCTTTTTCATAAGTAAAATCAGCAATCCGACAAAGGTTATAAGCGAGCCTAATCCCATGTCAGCCATATTTAAGGCATTTACGATTTTTGTATTTGGTAAAAAGATTGCTATAAAGGGAATCAGCACCTTGGCTATCAAAGGGTTAAATACGACTGCCCATTTTGGGAAAACGGTTTTGCCTGTAACTATGGGAAATGCCATGGCTATTGTCATAACAGTATATATTGTCATAAATACTGCGCTGAACGGAAGCACAAGATACAAGGTGAAGTCGATTATACTTTGCGGAATATCTGATAATCCGCCTGCGCACTCCAACTTGCATAAGTACATAAGAGCAATGCATATTACGTGAACTGTTGCGCCGCCAAAGGCAATAGCCCGCGCGCCGATTTTTGTTAGTTTAGCGCATTTTGGGGATTTGCCTTTGGAAATTATGTCCGCTATTGCCTTGTATCCGTAATATTGAAATGGAATTCCTATCGCGCCGAAAAAAACACCGCAAGCGAGCTGAGGCAAGGACAGCGACGCATAACCTAAAATCATTGAAAGAATGGGGGTGTCTGCGCTTGGATTGACAACCCAACCTATCGTCATCTCTCCTAAAAATACAGTTATAAGTGATGCTATTATTCCAAGTAAAAACAGTTTTTTTGTTTTTATAAATTCTTCACGTTCCATAGACTATCTCCGTTAGGTTTTGGTTGATAAAATTATATAGGAAAATTTGTCATCTTTATTTTTGCGGTTGAGAGCTCTCTCCGTCGGCTGCGCCGCTACCTCTCCCGAAGGGCGAGGCAAATGTTAGCCGTCGCTCTTTGCGAAGCCGTTGAATAAGGCTATACACAATTATCGGCGATTGCCATATAAGGCCCTCCCTCTGGGAGAGCTCCCGCGATAGCGGGTGAGAGGGGAAAATCAGGGCATTTTTTCTATTCGCTCTTTAATTGTTTTATCAATTATGCGGCAAACACCGGCAAAATTTTTATCTATGCTTGCATTGGAAAAACGCAACACAGAAATCCCATATTTTTTGAAAACTTCACTTCTTGCTTCGTCGCGTGCCTTTCCTTGCGCAGTGAAATGTTGAGAACCGTCAAGCTCTATAACAAGTCGGGCGCTGTGGCAATAAAAATCTGCAATAAAATTGTCTATAATGCGTTGCTTGTATATTTTTATGGGATAATATTGTAAAAAATCATACCATAAATGCTTTTCCTGCCGTGTCATGTTACGTCGCAAAATTCTTGCAATATTTAACAGTTTATTGTTTTTCTTTATATCCATTTTATTTTTTCTCCCTCTCCGTCGGCTACGCCGCCACCTCTCCCGAAGGGCGAGGCAAATGTTAGCCGTCGCTCTTTGCGAAGCCGTTGAATAAGGCTATACACAATTATCGGCGATTGCCATATAAGGCTCTCCCTATGGGAGAGCTCCCGCGATAGCGGGTGAGAGGGCTATCCCCGCGTTTTTAGGCTATGATTTATTACATTATATCACAAAAATGGCAGAGGAACAATGCCTCTGCCGAAATTTGTGAATACCTATTAGAGCATCCAAGGTTGCTTTTACTCAAACAGCTCCGCTATAAGCTCGAAAAGCTTGAATTTCAGGCGGTATTTGGGGGTGCTTTGCGTTTCGGTGATGATGCCGTACTGCTTGTCGGTTATGCCGACCTCGACGGCATCGTCCGCGCCGTCCTGACGGTCAGCGGGGGAGAGGGGGAGCGTAGCTTCCGCCTTTTTTTCAAGCGCGGCGGACAGACACAGCGGCGGAAACAGCACGCACCACCAATTCTGCCCCTCGCCATCGCCAAGCACTACGCGCACCGAGGTGTATTCACCCGCGGGATACGCCGCGCCGTCGTACACGCGCTCGGGGTAATTCTCCTGCCCCACGAGCATATCCGCGCCGTAGTCTACGCCGTTTTGCGAAAGCACCTCGGCGGCGGCATCAAGAATGACCTCGCGCGAGGCATTTACGCGCTCGACGGCTTCCTCTTTGTCGGCGCAATCTCCCAAAAGCGTGGCGGTCGCACCGAGTATCGCGTCGCGCACCTCGTATTTTATGCGCTGGTCATCCTCGCTGTCCGAGTTTGCAATGACGTGGAGGCGCAAAACGCGCTCGTACACATCGTCCTGCTTCGTGCTTGCGGAGCAAGCCGCCGACAGTATCATAACGGCGGCAAGTATTATCGGAATAAGGCAAAGGCGGTTTTTATTATGAATGGATTTTTTCGTTTTCATTTTCGTACTCCTTCGTTGATATGTAGAGTACCCTTGCATTTCCGATAGTTACATTTTATTCTTTCCCATCCTCGCCGCCGTTATACACGCAAAATAAAAAAGCCGAAAAATAGCGTTGTGCCATTAAGGACACAACGCTATTTTTCCGCTTTTATAATGCAATTACAGACAGCATTGAGCCGCGGATGCCGTTTTGGCGGCGGTGTGAGTAGTAAAGGTCTGCGCGGCAGTAGGTGCAATCCTCGCTCACGTCGACGTTTTGGCGTGGCACACCCGCCGATTCAAAGAGCGCGAGGTTTGCCAAGCGCAAGTCGGCGCGGTATTTGCCGTTTTCCGTCGGGATAACGAATTTTTTCCGCAGTTGTGCGTCAAACGCGGCGTAAAAATCCTCGCCGACCTCGTAGCAACAGCTTCCTATCGACGGTCCTATCGCGGCGTAGATATCACTCGGCGCAAAGCCGAGTGCTAAAAGCTCACCGAGCGCCGCTTCGACTATCCTTGCCGACGTGCCGCGCCAACCCGCGTGCAGGGCGCACACGGCGCGAGTCACGCCGCCGCGCTTGGCGCACATCAGTATCGGCACGCAGTCCGCGGTCTTAACGCCGAGCGTTACGCCGCGCTCCGTGGTGATATAGCCGTCGCACGAAAAGTCGCATTCCGTAAAATATCCGCGCCCCGCGTCTGCGGTGCTTACGCGCCTTACGGTTGCGGAGTGTATCTGCGGCGCGGAGATTATGCTTTTTTCGTCCACGCCGACGGCGGCGGTGAACAGCACGAGATTTTGTAGTACCGTTTCGCGCTCGTCGCCTCTGCCGAATGCGAGATTGAGGGCGGACGTGTGCGCCGCCTCGCTTACGCCGCCGAGCCGCGTTGAAAAGCCGTGCGGCACGTCGATAAGCGGCGAGTAGGCGAAGGTCACGCCGCACGAAGTTTTATATTCCATATTTTTCCCTTATAAAAGGTGGGCGCGGTATTCCGCGCCCACTTTTTGTGTTTTTATTAGTCAAACAGCTTGCCGTACTTGAGAAGTCTCTCGTACTTGTCCTTTGCGGCATTTTCTGCCTTGTCGAAGAGCGCCTCTGCTCTGTCGGGGAACTGCTGTGCAAGTCTGCTGTAACGAGTCTCGCTGGTGATAAAGTCGCGGTAGCTTGCGGTAGGCTCCTTACAATCCACGCTAAGAGGATTCTTGCCTTCTGCCTTGAGGGCGGGATTGTAGCGGAACATCTGCCAGTAGCCTGCGTCAACCGCTCTCTTCATCTCGAGCTGGCTGTTGAACATACCGCCCTTGATACCGTGCATCTCACAAGGAGCGTAACCGATAATGAGGGAAGGACCGTTGTAAGCCTCAGCCTCGGAGAGAGCCTTGAGGAACTGGTTCATATCAGCACCCATAGCAACCTGTGCTACGTATACGTAACCGTAGGACATAGCGATCTCTGCAAGGTTCTTCTTGCCGATTGCCTTACCTGCAGCTGCGAACTGTGCAACCTGACCGATCTGGGAAGCCTTGGAAGCCTGTCCACCGGTGTTGGAGTAAACCTCGGTATCGAATACCATAACGTTTACATCCTCGCCGGATGCGAGAACGTGGTCAAGACCACCGAAACCGATATCGTATGCCCAACCGTCGCCACCGAAGATCCAAACGGACTTCTTAGCGAGGTAATCCTTTTCAGCAAGGATAGCGGGAGCTACGGGGCAACCTGCGGCTGCTGCAGCCTCAAGCTCTGCAACGAGAGCCTTGGTAGCGGCGGTGTTAGCCTTGCCGTCGTCCTTGGTTGCAAGGTAAGCCTCAGCGGCTGCCTTGAAGGAGTCGGAAGCCTTGTCGGATGCTGCCATTTCAGCAACCTTAGCGATGAGCTTCTCGCGGATGGTCTTCTGACCGAGAGCCATACCGAGACCGTGCTCAGCGTTGTCCTCGAAGAGGGAGTTAGCCCAAGCGGGACCCTTGCCGCTTTCGCGGTTTACGGTGTAGGGAGTTGCAGGTGCGGAGCCGCCCCAGATAGAGGAGCATCCGGTTGCGTTGGAAATATACATTCTCTCGCCGAAGAGCTGAGTGATAAGGCGAGGGTAAGAGGTCTCTGCACAGCCTGCGCAAGAGCCGGAGAACTCAAGCAGGGGCTGCTTGAACTGGCTGCCCTTAACGGTGTTGTCGCCGTAGGGAAGCTCCTTCTCGGAAACGTTAGCTACGCAGTAATCGAAAGCTTCCTGCTGCTCAGCAACGGTAGCTGCGGGAACCATGGTGAGGCAACCGAGCTTGCACGCCTTAACGCAGAGGGTACAACCCATACAGTCAAGGGTGGAGATGCCGATGGTGAACTTGTAGTCGGTCTTAAGTGCGGGCTTGTCGGTGTACTTGGTGCAAGCGGGAGCATTTGCAGCCTCGTCAGCGTTCAGAGCGTAAGGTCTGATAGCGGCGTGGGGGCAAACGAAGGAACACATATTACACTGTACGCACTTGGAAGCGTCCCAAGAGGGAACGGAAACTGCAACGCCTCTCTTCTCGTAAGTGCAGAGCCCTGGGGGAACGTACCGTCAACGTAATCCACGAATGCGGATACGGGGAGGGAGTCACCGCGCATAGCTCCAACGGGAGAAGCGATGTTGTTAACGAAGTCAACGAGGTCTGCGCGCTTGCCAGTTGCGAGAGCGGCGGGAGCGTCGTCAGCGCAGGTTGCCCAAGCGGCGGGAACGTCTACCTTAACGTAAGCGTCAGCGCCTGCGTCGATAGCGTTGTAGTTGAGGTCAACGATAGCCTGACCCTTCTTGATGTAGGACTTGTAAGACATCTTCTTCATGTACTCGATAGCGTCTTCCTTGGGAAGAATGCCTGCGAGGGAGAAGAATGCGGACTGAAGAACGGTGTTCTTAACCTTACCGTTACCGATGCGGTTGAGTGCGATACCCGTACCGTCGATTATGTAGAAGTTAATGTTGTTCTTTGCGATGTACTGCTTAACAGCGGAGGGGAGGTGAGCGTCAAGCTCGTCTACCGACCAGTTGCAGTCAAGGAGGAACGTGCCGCCGGGCTTAACGTCCTGAACCATATCGTACTTGTTGAGGTAGGACTTGTTGTGGCAAGCAACGAAATCTGCCTTGTTGATGTAGTAGGGGCTCTTGATGGGTGCATCACCGAAGCGCAGGTGCGAGATGGTGATACCAAGAGTCTTCTTGGAGTCATACTGGAAGTATGCCTGAATGTTCTTGTCGGTGTGGTCACCGATGATCTTGATGGAGTTCTTGTTTGCACCAACGGTTCCGTCGCCGCCAAGACCCCAGAACTTGCAGGAAACAGTACCTGCGGCAGCGGTGTCGGGGCAGGGCTTCTCCTCAAGGGAAAGTCCGGTCACGTCGTCAACGATGCCGATGGTGAAGCTGTTCTTGGGAGCAGCTGCAGCGAGGTTCTCGTAAACTGGGAAGATGGAAGCGGGGGTGGTGTCCTTAGAGCCGAGACCGTAACGTCGGCCAACGACCTTGATGCCAGTCTTGCCGCTCTGTGCAAGGGAGGTAACAACGTCGAGGTAGAGGGGCTCGCCAAGGGAGCCGGGCTCCTTGGTTCTGTCAAGAACTGCGATGGACTTAACGGTTGCGGGGATAGCCTCGATGAGCTTGTCAGCGCGGAAAGGACGGTAAAGTCTTACCTTGATAAGACCGACCTTCTCGCCGTTAGCGTTCATGTAGTCGATAACTTCCTCTGCAACGTCACAAACGGAGCCCATAGCAACGATAACGCGGTCAGCGTCGGGAGCGCCGTAGTAGTTGAAGAGCTTGTAGTTAGTACCGAGCTTTGCATTTACCTTGTCCATGTACTCCTCGACGATAGCGGGGAAGTTGTTGTAGTAGGTGTTGCAAGCCTCGCGGTGCTGGAAGAAGATATCGCCGTTCTCTGCGGAGCCGCGGAGTACGGGATGCTCGGGGTTGATGGGGCGAGCGCGGAAAGCGTTGATGGAGTCCCAATCAACCATTTCCTTAAGGTCCTCGATATCCCAAGCCTCGATCTTCTGGATCTCGTGAGAGGTACGGAAGCCGTCGAAGAAGTTGAGAACGGGAACTCTGCCCTTGATGGAAGCAAGGTGAGCAACTGCACCGAGGTCCATAATTTCCTGCTGGTTGGTCTCAGCCATCATAGCGTAACCGGTCTGGCGGCAGGCGTAAACGTCGGAGTGGTCACCGAAGATGTTCAGCGCGTGGGAAGCTACGCAACGCGCGGAAACGTGGATAACACCGGGAAGAAGCTCACCGGCGATCTTGTACATGTTGGGGATCATAAGGAGAAGTCCCTGAGAAGCGGTGTAGGTGGTGGTAAGCGCACCTGCTGCGAGAGAGCCGTGAACTGCACCTGCGGCGCCTGCCTCGGACTGCATCTCCATAACCTGAACGCGCTCGCCGAAGATGTTGCGGGCGGGCTTGCCAAGAATGTTCTTGTCAACTGCGGACCAGGTGTCGGTAATTTCAGCCATAGGGCTGGAAGGGGTAATGGGGTAGATTGCGGCAACCTCGGTAAACGCGTACGAAACGTGCGCGGCGGCGGTGTTACCGTCCATGGAAATCTTTTGACGCTTGATAGCCATGTTTTTTTGTTCCTCCGTTTTATATTTTGTTTTTTTAAAACCTATTTTTATTAGATATGAAGATTTTCTTCATACCCACCCTATATAATATCACTTTTTAATTAAAAAGTAAATAGATTTTTATGAAAAATGTCCGCCTTTTTGGCGGACATTTAAAAAAGTTTCGGGATATTTCTAAAAAACGCCGAAATTGTTAAAAATAAAACGCTTAATTATAGAAAATTTCTTCCTCATCGGGCGTTTCTTCCTTTTCCTCCTCGGCGATGAAAGCCTCGTATTCCTCGCGCTCAAGCTCGGACACGGGCGGCTCGCCCTCGGCTTCGCGGTACGCGCCGACGGCTATCGCCATAACGAGCGTAAGAAGGACGATGGGGAGCGTGAGCGTGGACATCTTGCCAAGCAGAAGGAGCATAAATACGTATACCGCGGGGATCGCGGCAACGGCGGCGGCAAAGCCGCGCTTGCGCCAAAGCACGAATGCAAGCGCAAGCACCGCGGCGGCAAACAGCACGAGCACGAGTCGCTTGTAATCGGGCGTTTCAAGCGTGTTTACCGTGCCGTAAACGAGGCGCGCGCCCATACTGTCAACGAGGTCGTCGCGGAAATTTGAAATCATATCCTCTGCCGCCTCAACGTCGCCGCGCGTCACGCGGAAGTAAAGCGACTCAACTACGTTTTTGATGGGGAGCATATCTCGCGGAACGGTAACGCCTACCTCGTCAAGATAATGCGCGTATCCCGACGTTGCGCTGACGATCTTTTGCAGATAAATGGAATACGCACCGCCGACGGCGGCAAGGACTCCGCAGGCTACGCCGCCCACGGGACAGCCGAGTGTCGGTCTGCGGCGGCATTCCGCCGCGGCAAAGACGATTGCGCCGACGCAATGCGAAAGCGAGAGGGTTATGACGGTAAGCGGGTATTTCGTAAGCTTTTCCGCGTCAAACAGCGTAAGCGCGTAGCAGATGGGGAGCGTTGAAATTACCATCGACACGCCGCTGAAACGGCGCAGCAAAAAGCCGAGTCCGCCCGACGCGAAAAGCAGAACGGATAGCAGAAAATAATCCTTGCTTATTGGCGATTGGCGGAAGAAATACTCGATTTTTGAGAGCACCTCCTCGCGTTGCTCCTCGGGGAGCTTTGCGTCCTCCTCCTCTTTTTCGAGCAGAGCGTCCTCGCTGTATTTTTCATCGTATGCTTTAAAGTCAAAGCCGAGGTAATTCGTCAGCACGAATATAAGGGCGAGGACGGCAAGGCAGATGGCAAGTCCGTCCGTGAATTTTTTAAGAGTTTTCATTTTTCGTTCCTTTATTTTTTGGCGATGCGCCGACACTCGCCGATGGGGGCGTTTTTTGAGCGTGCGTTTATCACGCGGTCGACCTCGCGCGGCGCTTCGACGGTGAAGATATAATGCTCACCCGCTATTCCCGCGGCGCGAAGCTCCGAGGGAGAGTCGCCCATATAGGTCGGCAGACAGTTAACTATCATAGAACGGTGGCGGAAAACGCGCAAAACGGGGAATTTTTTGCCCATTCGGTCGGTAAGGCAAGCCTTGCCGAGCTCGCAATCGCGGCACGAGCCGCATTCCTTGCCCACGCATTTTTCGGTTATCATAAGCGGCAGTCTGCCGTAAACTATCACGCGGCTGTCGCCGCCGATGTCGCGTATGCGCGGCAGAGTAAGCTCGGGCGAGAGGATGAAGTCGGCAAAGCCGAGCTTTTCTACAGCCGCGGCGGACTCCGTGTTACAGACGTTCAGGCGGAAATCGCCGTGGGGGATAAGTCCCGCCTCCGTCGCAAGGTCAAGGTGTCCGACGTTGCCGACGAGCGCGTGCGTCGCGCCCGCGCGTTTGGCGGAGAGGAGAAGATTTTTCACCTCGGCTCTTTCGCTGTCGGGGATAACGGGCGGCAGAGCCACGCCGTCAAAGCGGATGCCCTCTCTCGCCGCCGCGCCGTGAAGCTCGACGGGGATAAATGCAAGGTCGAAAAATTTCTGCGCCGCCGCCGTGTACTGTCGGGGCGAGGAAAAATATGCGGTTTTCGTGCGCGAGCGTCTGCCCACGGGTGCGCATTTTTCATACGCGGCGGCGCGTGAGCCGCCGTCGGCACGGGTGGGAAGCGAGGTGCGCGTTACCGTTTTGGCTTTTACGTTACCCGACGCGCCGCTTTTTGCTTTGTCCGAGTCCGTGCGCACGCCGAGCATCTTTCGTGATATGCTTTCGGTGTAGTAAGCGTCGGTGAAGCCCGAACGGGAAAAAACGTCCGCAAGGTAGCGAAGCTCGCGCTCGTTGGCGGCGCGGCGCTCGTCAAGGAGCGTGCGCCAAACGCTCGTCACGGTCGCAACGTATTCGGGGGCTTTCATTCTGCCCTCTATTTTGAGCGACGCAACGCCCGCGTCGATAATGCTCGGCAGATGCGCGGCAAGCGTCAGATCCTTAAGGCTCAAGGGGTATCCCTTGCCCTGCGCCGTGGTATACGGCAGACGGCAGGGCTGTGCGCACTCGCCGCGGTTGCCCGACCGACCGCCTACTATCGAGGAAAACAGGCATTGTCCCGAATGGCACACGCAAAGCGCACCGTGGACGAATACCTCCGCCTCGATGGGTGAATTTTTGCAAAATTCCGCTATGTTTTTTGCCGACAGCTCGCGTGCAAGCACCATTCGCTCAAATCCGAGCGCGGCAAGTCGGCGTGCGGCGGCGACGTTATGTCCCGACATCTGCGTGCTTGCGTGAAGCGGCAGATCGGGGAAGGTGCGGCGAAGCGCCATAGCACCGCCGAGGTCCGCAACGATGAGGGCGTCCACACCCGCAAGGTACGCCGCCTCTGCGGTGGCAAGCCAATCGCGCATCTCGCGGTCGTAAACGAGGGTGTTAAGGGTGAGGTAGAGCTTCGCACCCGCCTCGTGCGCTTCGGCTACCGCATCGGGCAGAGCCTCAAGGGTGAAGTTTTTTGCGTTGACTCGCGCGTTAAACGAGCCCGCGCCGAGATACACGGCATCCGCGCCCGCGCACAGCGCGGCGCGAAGCGCCGCGGGAGAGCCTGCGGGAGCTAAAAGCTCGGGCAACTTTTTTTCATTCATTTTATCTCTCCCCCTTCAAAAAAACTCTTGCCTTTCGGCGTTTTTGGTGTTATAATTACATATACGTAAACATTATACTACAAAACGCGAAAAACTTAAAGAGTTTTTTTGAAATTTCGGAGTAAAAATGGGACTTGACACAAAAAGATTTTCAAAAAACGACAGCGGCTTCATTTGCGCGCATTGCGGGCGCGAGGTCGAGCCGCTTGGATATACTTCAAGAAATCATTGTCCGTTTTGCCTTTGGTCGGTGCATATAGATATAAATCCCGGCGATCGCCTTTGCGAATGCGGCGGCGCGCTTGAGCCGATACGCACCGAGCCCGATGCAAAAAAGGGCTACGTAATTATCCATAAATGCCAAAAATGCGGTGAGATACGCCGTTGCCGTGCCGCCCACGAGGCAAAGGTACAGCCCGACGATATCGACCTGATAATAAAGCTCACCGCGGGGAAAGGGGAATAAAATGAACATTTTCGAGCTTATAAAAAACGGCTATTCAATAGCGTACAGATACGGTCTTGACGACGTTGCAAGGGAAGTCGGAGGCCCGAAGGACAGGGTGGATTTCGAAGTGCTTTGCGCGCAGAAGATAGTTGCCGCTATGGCAGAGCGCGAGGTTGAAACGCCCATAACCGTCGATATCTGCGGCAAGGAGGAGCTTGTTCTCGTCGGTAAAACGAATGAAAAGGAAACTGCCGATTTTCTTAACGGTCTTGCGTACAACGAGTACGGCTACGCCCTTATCGGCAAAAGGCTCGTCGTTACGGGCTGGAACGATACCACCACCGAGCTTGCGGTCGAAGAGGTCATCCGCCATATCACCGAGGGCGCTGACGTGCCCGAAAGATGCGTTTGCGCGTTTGACGGCTGGTACGTCGATTTTCCCGAGCCCGCGCTTAAGGTAGGTTATATCAACGACCAGAACGCAGGTCATCTGCTTGCATACTACCCCGACGCGACGCTTGCGGATTTTCTCGCATACAGACAAAAGCTTGAGGGCGAGGGATTTGTGCTTTACGATGAAAACGATATCGAGGGCAACGTTTTTGCGACCTACACCTCGAAAAAGGGCAAGATACATACCTATTTCGTTCCCGTTGAGTGCGCTATCCGCGTAGTTACTTGCCTTGACGGCGGCTATAATCTCCCCTCGCTTGAGCCGATACCCACCGAGAAAAAGAGCGATTGCTATATGACACAGCTTGGTATGGCGTACAAGGAGGGAAATTTCGGAAGCGGGTATTTCCTTACGCTTGAGGACGGCTCGTTCATCGTCGTGGACGGCGGCGGAGATAAGGCAGAGGACTATGAAAAGTTCTACCGCGTTATGAAGCGCCTTACGCGCGAGGAGGACGGAAAGATCCGCGTTGCCGCGTGGATACTTACGCATATGCACTGGGATCACACGGCGAATTTCGTAAGATTCTGCCGTGAGCACAGAGACGAGGTCGAGCTTGAGGCAATGTACTGCAACGTAGCCTCGCGTGCGTGCGTTTACAACGCCTACGACCCGCCGCTTCCCCACGTTCATTTCAACGAGATACCCGAGCTTTTCCCCGATATGAAAAAGTATATCATTCATACGGGAATGAAGTTTTATATAAGGAACGTCCTCGTCGACGTTTTCTACACGCAGGACGACCATTTCCCCGAAATAGTTCACTACTACAACGACACCTCCGCCGTCGTAAGACTTGCCATCGGCGGACAGACGGTAATGTTCCTCGGTGATGCGCGCTACGCCGCGTCGAAGGTCATCTGCGAGCGATACACGAAGGCATTAAAGAGCGATATCGTTCAGGTGTCGCACCACGGCTTTGACGGCTGTACCACGGGAGTTTACGATAGGATAGACCCCACGGTATGCTTCTGGCCCACGTCGAAGAGCCACTACAAGGTAATGGCGTCGGGCAGTATGCACGAGCTTTATTTCGTCGATACGCGCCTGCATTACGAGATGAGGGTGCATACGCACATCCCCGCCGACCCGACGCAGACTATAAAGCTCCCGTATAATAAGGGCGACGAGATAGTGGAAGAGGAGTGATGAAAACGCCTTCGGTGTTTTCACAGTGAAATCCGACTTCGTCGGGTGAAATACGGCTTCGCCGTGTGAAATATTTGCCCAAGGGCAAATGTGAAATATTTTGCTTCGCAAAATGTTAAGGAAGCTTTTTGCTTTGCAAAAAGCAATTTATAAAACAAAAGTGGTTGACACCTCACGGGGTCAACCACTTTTTTCCTTTATATTTGCCGCAAGGCAAATATTTCACATTGCGCGTAGCGAAATATTACATCCACCGAAGGTGGATTTCACCCGTTCCAACGGAACGGATTTCACTCAAAACGCAAAGCGTTTTCTATCGCTTCGTTCAGCTCGTCGGCGGTCACCGAGCCCTGCTGGGTGAAGGTGATAACGCCCTCGGCGTTGATAACGACGGTCATCGGGTAGCTGCCCATTCCGCCGAGGATATCGTAGTAGGAAAGTCCGTTTACCAAACGGTCCTGACAGAACTTTATCGCGTAATCCGCGTATTTCGTCTGCGCCGCGCTGAGGTCTGCTTCATTATTTATAAAATCCTGAACTATCTCGCCCTCGTAAATGTACGAGTGAACGGCGATTATCTGCACGTCCTCGCCGTAGTGGAGTGCCGCCTCGTTAAAGTGCGGAAGCTCGGCAAGGCACGGGCCGCAGGAGGTGTACCAGAAATTGAGAACGGTCACCTTGCCGCGCAAGTTTTTGATATTCAGCACCTCGCCCGCCGCCGTGCCGTTTGAGGCGTAGGTGGTAAGGTCCTGCTCGTAACAAAGGCTTCCGACGGTGTTGCCGTACGCCACCTCGCTGTTAGTGGGGGGCGCGGGCGGCTCTATCGTAGGCACTTTATCAATAAAGTTGTAGTAAACAAGCGCACCCGCAAGCAGAGCCGTGGCAAGCACGCCGCCGACTATCTTGACTATCCGCATACGCTTTTGGCGCTTATTTTCAACGCTTTCCTTTTGCTCCGCCGTAGCCTCGTCGCTGTCAAGTATGGCAACGTCACTCGGCGCAAGCACGAAGCGCGAGCCCTTCCACTGTATAGCCTTGGGCGTACAGTAAGACATACATTCGCCGCAGGAGATGCACTCGGCATCGCCGACCTTTCTTACGTCGAGCTTGCATTTCGTAATGCAAAGTCCGCAGTTGGTGCATTTGGACTCGTCAAGCTTGATACCGAAAAGGCAGAATTTGTTGAAAAGACCGTAAATTGCGCCCATCGGGCAGAAAAAGCGGCAGAAGAAGCGGTAAATGAACACCGATGCCACCACAAAGCCGACGAGAAGCACGAATTTCCAAGTGAAAAGCGGGCCGAGCATTCCAAGCTGGGACTCGTTTGCGCTGTTGGAGAGCAGACCGACCGCGCCCTCAAGCGTTCCCGCGGGGCAGATGTACTTGCAAAAGCCGGGAAGCGGGAAATTCAGCCCCGCAAAGATAAGGGGAATTGCGATAACGAACACCGCAAGGATTATGTATTTAAGGTACGAAAGAACGTACGTTACGCGGTTTTTCTTGAGCTTCGGCGTTTTTATCTTGTAAAGCATATCCTGAATAAAGCCGAAGGGACAAAGGAACGAGCAGATAAAGCGCCCGAACATAAGTCCGTAGAGCATAATTATGCCGAAAATATAAAACGGAAGCGTTTTTCCGCTGCTTGCAAGCGCATTTTGGAGCGCGCCGAGCGGGCAGGCGGCGGATGCGCCGGGGCAGGAATAGCAGTTTATACCGGGTGCGCACATGGATTTTAAGTCGCCCGTGTATATCTTGCCGTTGCCAAAGCCCTTGAGGTTCGCGTTAAAGAGCAGAGCCGCGTAAAGCTGAACGTATCTGCGCTTCGTGGGGCGGTGGTCGTAGAGCCATTTAAGATATCTTTTCATGCTTACCCCCTTATCCCAGACCTATGCACTCGGTGCATATCGCAATAGCCTTGGCAAGCACGTCGGCAAGTCCGCCGTTAAGAGCGCCAACAACGATAAATACCGCGGCAAGCGCAAAAACGCAGATGCGCACGATGCGTATGATTTTTGGATCAGTATTTTTTTCGGGAATATCGTCGTCGTCCCCGTCACCCTTTTTCGCGGATGCTTCAAGCAGAGCGATCTCGCGAAGGACGCTCGCCTTGACGAGAGAAACGAGCAGAACTCCAACGCCGAGCGCGACGGTAACGCAGGGCAAAAACAGCTTCATAAACGCTATAACGGATGGATTTGGGTTTTGCGCGTCAAGATAGAAATTATCGCCGCTCAGCATATAAATAACTATCGGAACGGCGCAGAGCGCCCATACAGCCGTGCCTATTATCTGCATAGTGTGGCGAAGCCTCGTCTCGCGGCGCGCCTCGTCCGTTATCTCGCGGCGAAGGCGCAGGCGCGAGAGCTTGACCGAGAGTGAGGGAGCTTCCGCGGGCGGCTTTTTGTAGCGGGGCATAAAGATCGACAGCGCAAAGCCGCCGAGTATCGCGCCAAGGCAGATGAAAACGGGAATTTTTATCGCCTCAAACTGCGCTCCGATGCTTTCGTAG
>JAZQXT010000003.1:0-14158 GCA_045633005.1 Eubacteriales bacterium
AGCCTGCAGCCATAGCGGTCATGCCTTCGGTAGAAGAGAAGGTAACGGTGATGGCGTCGGTAGTACCAACGGTCATATACTTGGGACCTTCAACGGTTGCTGTGCCGAAACCTGCATCAACGCTGAAGGAGAAACGCTCGGTAAGGTCGGGAGTATCGCCTGCGGGAGCGTCGGTCTCGGGAGCCTTGTTGGCATCGAACGTGGGAAGAGTCATCTTAGCCTGGATAGCGGCGATAGCTGCGCTTGCATCAGCGGAAGCAGTTACGCCGGAGGCAATGGTGGTGGAAAGGGTGTTAGCGTAGATGCAGTTGGTAGCGGTTGCAGAGCCATTTTCGGGTACGAAGAAGGCGTCAGCGGAGCATCCGCTGGGAGTAACAAGGAGACCCGTGGAAACGCAACCATCCATAGTGACTGCACTGTCAGAGGTCTTGGTTCTGGAGACCATTCCTGCAGGACCGTACTTGGTGCCGGACTTACCGGAGTCAAGGGTGAGAGTTCCCGCGTTTACGCATTCTACAAGAGAAGCGGTGCAGGTCTTGGAGCAGGTTCCGATTATACCTGCAAGGTTACTGCCTTCTGATGTGCTGGAAACGGTGATAGCACCGTTGTTGATAGCGCGGGTGATAGTTCCTGCGATAGTGCCGTTTGCACAAATGATACCTGCGGCATAGTTCTTACCGCCCGTTACAGCACCGTTGTTAACAACGTCGGTGAAGTTAACGGTGAGGGTGCCGTCAGCGTTACCTACTATGCCGGAAACCTGGTTGTCGGTGGATTCGATGTCACCGTTGTTAACGCAAGAGGTCATGTTGAGGGTGAGCGTGCCGGTAGTGGTGGAAATGAATCCACCAAGCTGACCCGTGGTGCTAACGTCAACGTTGTTAACAACGTTCTGGAAGGTTACGGTTCCGCCATTTGCAGTAGATGCAATGGGAGCTGCAGCGATGGCTGCTGCTGCGGTGGTCTGGAAGTTCTTAAGAACTGCACCGTCAGCAAGAGTGCCGAACATGGTGTTCTCAACGGTAACGGTGTAGCCGTTTCCGTCAAAGGTTCCTGCGAAGGATGCGATGGTGGAGTTCGCGGTTACGTGGTTGGTCAGCTTGATGCTTGCTGCGGAGTCAGCCTCAACAGCGGCAACAACATCTGCCCACGTCGCACACTTGGTTGCTTCTGCAGCAGAAACACTCAAGGGCAGCGCAACGATCGCGGTTGTAAGCATAAAGCATACAGCCAGAAGAAGCGCTAAGGATTTCTTTGCGATTTGTTTCATTGTTTTTTTCCTTTCTTGAAATTTGCCGAAGAAACGGTCGGCATTGATGAAATAATGATATCATAATTTACTGTTTTTGTCAATCTTTTTTATATATTTTATTTAAATAAAATTAATATTTTTTGGATTTTGGTGAGGTTTCACAAAGGGATGAGAGGCTTGAAGGTTGGATCGAATCATGCGAAATTGAATTTTTGAAAAAAGCAAAAACAAGGGCAGAAAGTTTTTGAACTCTCTGCCCTTGTTTAATGGTCAATGCTATTCAAGATAATCTTGTTTTAAAGCAAGATTTTACTATTGAATTGCAATTAGAAATTTGTGACTTTCTTCTTTGTGAAGAGGTTGATTTTGTTTACATCAGAAAGGTTAATAGTAGAAGCCGTACCCTGTACATTTGCTGCGTAAAGAACAGCTGGATCGGTGATGAGATTTTTGTTCTTTGCGTGCAAGTTTGCTTTATTGGTATCTGTTAGAGCAATTTTGCCATCGCCGTTAAGATCGCCCATGACGACTACAGTAAGAGCCTTGCTCTCGCCGTTGATTGTAGAGGTGATAATACAGGTGGTTCCTACAAGTGAGGTGCCTGTTACAGCAGTGCCGTCAGCCTTGGTAATGGAAACATCGGTGTCCGCGAAGAGCGCGATAACAGCGTCAGCGGTCATTCCGCCTGCCTTGAATACGAGGTATCCGTTATCCTCCTCGATAGAAACGTAAGTGGTGTCAGCACCGCTTGCGAATACGAAGAACTCAGCGGCTACAGCGTTCTGAGAATACTGTGCAGTAACGGTAGAGTCAGCGGTAACGTTAGTGTAGGTTCCTGCCCAACCGGTGAAGGTGTAACCATCTCTGGTGGGATCAGCGGGAACGGTAGCGTTTCCGTTGTGGTTTACGGTCTGGGTGGAAAGCACGGTTCCGTCATAATCAACGAAGGTAACGGTGTAAGTCTTGATTGCGAAGGTTGCAACGGCGTTGGTGTCAGCCGTGATGTTGGTAAGAGCAACGTTCCAACCGGTGAAGGTGTAGCCCTCCTTGGTGGGAGTGGTGGGAGCAACTGCGGTTCCGCCGTGCTCAACGGTGTCGCTACCGATGTTTGCGCCGTCAGCCCAGAAGGTAACGGTGTAGGTCTTGATAGCGTAAACTGCGGTAACGGTGGTGTCTGAGTAAACGCCGGTGTATGCGCCGTCCCAGTTTACGAAGTCATAACCTTCTCTTGTGGGAGTTTCGGGAGGAGTTGCGCTTCCGCCTGCGGGAACGGTCTCGGTCTTGAGAATGCTTCCGTCGTGGTCAACGAAGGTAACGGTATAGCTGGAAGAAGTCTGGATGGTGCAGGTGGTTTCTGCGCCGCGGCCGAAAACGGTATCAAATGCAGTTTGGTCAGAAGTTCCGGTATAGTAGGGAGCTCTGAGAGTAGCCTCTGCTGTGGTGGTGGCATCGGGGTTAGCGGGAACCTCAAAGGTGTAGGTAGCGCCGTTGGTTACGGTGCCGTTGACAGAGAAGTAGTAGGAGAGCTTAACAGCATCGGAGGTCTTAAGACCGGTCTTGCTGCTTGCCCAAGCCGCGTGGTTGTCTACGTCGATGATGTAGTTCATTCTGAGAGAGCCCGAGCCTGCGACGTAGTCGGTGCAAAGACCCTCAACGGAGAAGAGGTCAAAGGAAACTCCGCTTACAGTCTGAGTGTAGGTGGGGAAGTTTGCAACGGGACCGGGGTTAACAGAGCCCTTGGTTCCGTTGAGCTCCTCGGCAGTAGTGTAGTAAGGAGTAAGAGCATCGCCGTCAAAGTTAAGGAAACCGTCGATACCTGCGATACCGTAGGTAAGGGTGGAGTCGATGTTGGTTACGAGTACGTCTACCTTAATACCGGTGAAGTTTTCGTTTGCGCCGGTAGCAAAGTTGTAAACGCTGTAGGTGCCGTAGTTAGCGGAAAGAGTAACGTCGAACTTGGGAGTTACAAGATATACGTAATCGTTGGTGTACGTACCTGCTGCGCTGTCGTAACGGACGATAGCGTCCTCGTTAACGGTGTGGTGGGGAGCAGCGTCGGTGCCGATGAGCTGATACCAGTCGGGATCAACCTGGCTGCTGCCGTTGAGCTTGTAAGCAACCTCACCGCTTGCGAGCTGTGCATCGGTTACCTGAGTCATACCTGCGGTGGAAGCAGACTCGACGGAGGTGTATCCGGAGGGAAGGTTAGCTACGAAGTAGCAGTTGGTACGGGTTACGGTACCGGTAGCATTATAGTTGCAGAAGTAGGAAGCGAAGTTGGTTCCGCAAGTATAGGTGGGAGCTGCGCTGAGGCAGTTGGTGAAGGTTACGCTTGCAGCGAGGTCGACTCTGGGAAGGAATCCGCCCGCGTTGTACTTAACGTCGGTAGAGCCGCTCTTATTGTTGGTGATAGCACCGAAGTTTGCACAATCGGTGAAGGTGATAACGTCGGCATCGGAGCCGCTTGCACAAGCAAGGAATCCGCCCGCGTCACTTCCCGTAGCCTCAACGTCACCGTAGTTGATGCAACGAGTGAAGGAAACGGTGTGCTTGCTGGTATCAAGCATTCCGATGAAACCGCCTGCATAAGAGTTGGTGGTGTAGATGTCGGAGTGGTTTACGCAATCAATGAGAACGGCGGTCATATCGGTAGCGTTGGTTCTTCCGATGAAAGCGCCGACCTGGTTGTCGCTGTCGATCTTACCGAGAGATACGCAGTTGGTCATCTCGATGTAGGTGGTAACACCGGGGACGATAGCGATGAAGGACGCTACGGTTCCGTCGTCGGTAGAAACGCCTGCGGAGGTGTCAATAGCAACGTCAACGGTAACGTTTTCAATAGATATGGGGGTGGAGGAGGTAGCAGCTGCAGCCTCGTAAGCAACGGGAGTGAAATCGGTGGTGCCCGAAGCTACGACCTTGAAGTTCTTGAGGGTCGCGCCGCCGCCGAGAGTGGCGAACATGGTGTCAGCTACGGTGATGGTGTAGCCGTTACCATCAAGAGTACCCGTGAAGGTGCTTGCAAAGGTTGCACCTGCGGGAACGGTGATGTTGCTCGTGAGAACGTAATCGCCAGTTGCGCTGGTGATCTGATCCCAAGAGGAAACGCTCGTTGCAGCCGATGCTGTGATGGGCATAGCAACGATCACGGCGGTAAGAATCATGCAAACAGCCATGAAAAGTGATGTGAGTTTTTTGATAGTTTGCTTCATAAATTCATCTCCTTGAATATTACAAAAAACATTGTGTTTATGATAACACAGCAAATGTGTATTGTCAAGGGATTTTTTGAAATTTGTTTAATTATTTTATATCCAAAAAAGTTTTTTTGTGCAATATGCACATGTTGATTGTGCATATAAATCAATTTGTCAATTCTCGAACAAACGCTATATATAATTAAAGAAGCGAAAAAGCAAACGGCGCTTACCGCACCGTTTGCTTTTTCGTTATATTGTGTCCTTGGCTTTTTCCTCATCGGCGAGGAGCATCAGCACCTCGTAAACGCTCTTGACGGGCAATAGCTTTACGGAGGATTCGATCGGTCTTTTTTCAACGTTTCGGTAGGGGACGACGACGCGAGAAAAGCCAAGCCGTTCCGCCTCGCGTACACGCTGTTCGAGCGATGAAACCGCACGGCATTCGCCCGCAAGACCAATCTCGCCGATAGCGACGAGATCGTCGGGAACTATCTTATCCGTTATGGAGGATATCATAGCAAGAGCTATGGCTATATCTGCGGCGGGCTCGTCAAGATGTAAGCCGCCGATGACGTTGATGTAAATATCGTTAGCGGAGAAGCGCAGACCGAGGCGCTTTTCAAGCACCGCGGTGATAAGGCACATTCTGTTGTAGTCAACGCCGTTGACCGTGCGGCGCGGAGAGGGGAAGGAGGTCGGGCTTACGAGCGCCTGAACCTCTGCGATTATCGGACGCGTGCCTTCAAGAGTGCAGACTGCGCAGTTGCCAGAAACCTTTTTCGGTCTGCCCGCAAGAAGCACCTCGGATGGATTCGGCACTTGGCAAAGACCTTTGTCGGTCATTTCGAAAACGCCGATCTCGTTGGTCGAGCCGTATCGGTTCTTGCCCGCGCGGATTATCCTGTACGCTTGCTGATGGTCGCCCTCGAAGCACAAAACGGCGTCGACCATATGTTCAAGCAACTTTGGTCCCGCTATCGAGCCTTCCTTGTTGACATGACCGACGAGGATGACGGAGATGTTGTCGTTCTTCGCCTTGGCGATAAACGACAGTGCCGCCTCTCTGACCTGCGTGACGCTTCCCGGAGAGGACGAGGAGAGAGGAGAGTACATCGTTTGCACCGAGTCCACTATAACCACCTCGGGCTTTACGCGGTCTACCTCGCGCAGAACCTTGTCAACGTTGGTCTCGGTCAGGACGAAAAGCTCCTTGCCGTCAACGCCGAGGCGCTTGGCGCGAAGCTTCAGCTGACCGCCCGATTCCTCTCCCGATATGTAAAGCACGCGGCGGCTCTCGCTGAGAATACCGCTTATCTGTAGCAGAAGGGTTGATTTTCCTATTCCGGGTTCGCCCGTAAGCAGAACGACCGAGCCGCGTACAAGACCGCCGCCGAGCACGCGGTCAAGCTCGGTAAGTCCCGTTAACGAGCGGATGCATTCATCCTGCGACATCTCGTCGAGCGGAAGCGCACGCGCATCCGTTCCGATACCCGCGCCGCGCTTGGTTTCCTGCATATTCTTTTCGGGCGAGGTGTCGATAACGTCCTCGGTAAAGGAGTTCCAAGCCCCGCATTTCGGACATTTGCCAAGCCACTTGGGGCTTTCGAATTCACAATTTGAGCATATAAAAACAGATTTTAAACGACCCATTTTTTATTTCCTTAAGTTTTTTTATATTATACACCACAAAGCTCGCGCCGTCAAGTGTATCAGCCGATGGCGGTGGAATATCCGTCCATATTTTTGCTTGCGGCGGCGAATATCACAAGAGCAAGCTTTTGCAGATAAGCGTCGTCGCAAAGCATCGCCGCCTCGTCGGGGTTTGATAAAAAGCCGCACTCAACGAGCACCGCGGGGTATTCGAGCTTATCAAGCAGATATATTCTGCCGCCCGACGGCTTCACCTCACGGGTGTTTTCGGGCTGAAGGCTTGAGCTGACAAGCGCTTGTATGCTTTGGGCTACGGTCTCCGACGCCTTGTGGTTTGGCGAATAGTACACCTGCAATCCACGGTATTTTGATTGCGGGAATGAGTTCATGTGTATGCTTATGAAAAGCTGTGCGCCGCAGTCGTTGGCGGTGTCAAGCCGCGCCGCCATATCGAGTATCTTTTTTCGCCCTTTGAAGTCTGCGTTTCTGTCATATAAGAGCTTATCCTCCGTGCGCGTCTGCACTACGGAATATCCCGCGGCGTTGAACACTTCCCCGAGCATCAGAGAAATTTTAAGATTTATATCCTTCTCGCACACTCCGCTTTTGGATACCGCGCCGCCGTCCTCGCCGCCATGGCCCGCGTCAATAACGACCGTAGGCATACCGCCGCCCGCGCCCGCTTGTGCGCTGCGCGACAGAAGGCTCGGCAATGAAGCGCAAAATACGCAGAAAAGTGTAAAAAGCAATGCAAAAAGCAGAAACAACGCTACCGTTAGCCGAGCGTTGTTTTTTATCTTGTTTTTCAAATCATCACCCCCCTAAATTCTACTGAACGTCGGGGGTAAATATGCGAAAAAGCGGTTTTTAAAACCGCTTTTTCGCTCGATTATTCTTATTTGATGCTTTCGAGATAGTTTACAACGTCGCCTACGGTGACGAAGTTGTGTATGTCGTTGTCGTCGATGTCAATGGTAAAGGTCTCCTCGCAACGCATTACAAGCTCTGCAAGCTCAATGGAGTTAATGCCAAGGTCGCCAGACAGCTCTGCGTCAAGGGTTATCTTGTCTTCCTCGACCTGAAGCTCGTCAACGAGAAGCGCTTTGAATTGTTCAAACATTGTGATATCCTCCGAAATTTGATCCTGATTTTACATAATATCGGTGCAAGCAAAAAAGCGGCTCCGATAAAAGACCTTAACTATTATATCCCATTTTTTTCAAAATGTCAAGTACGCTGTCTGAATTTTTGAAGAATTTGAGAAAAATAAGACTCGTATGGACGTATCAGCGAAACGTTCTGTGGTTGTGCGAGCGTGAAGCTTTGAGCGCAGATTTTGCTACGATATAAACGATCGTGATGATGATGCCGCTTATCACGCTTGCGATGAAAACACGGCTCTGCGTTATCTCGCGTATCCATTCGAGAAAATACAGCCACTCGCTTTTTGCAACCGAGAATTTAGTCACGAGGTTTACCGTGCCGAGCACCTCTCCGTCTCTGATGACGGAAATAAAGCCGACCGACGTGCCTTCGGTAACGGGGGCCGTCAGGGAATCCGCGGTCAGCGTGTAGTCGATAGTTATATCCTTACCGACCGCCGCGCTTTTGGGAAGGAAAAAGGACATCGAGCTTTCGGGAACGACAAGCACGCTTTCGTTATCGGAAGCCATTTCAACGGGAAGCTCTGTGATTATATCGCTCTTTTTCAAAACCTCTTTATATTCAAATGTCTTTGACGCCCAGCTTGTCAGCTTTTTAGTAAGGCTGTAGGATGAGTTGTTGCCGTTGATATCGGTCGTCCCACCCATTACTATGGACAGGTATGAAAGTGAGCCGTATTGTGCAACGGTCACCACGCATTCGCCGCCTTGAACGGTGAAGCCCGCGTTGATGCCTCGGCAGTTTTTGTCGTAGTATCTTTGGGATCTGAGCTTGGACATAAGGTAGTTTCTGTTCGCAAAATCGCGCTTGGTGGACAGCCCCTCGGTCTCGTAGGATTGCGCCGAGGATATTTCCATATAAAGCGGTACTTTATACGCGGCAAGAGCGAGCGCGGCAACGTCCTTTGCGGTCGTTACCATTGCGGGATCGTGTACGCCCGTGGCGTTGGTGTAGATCGTGTTCGTCATACCAAGATCTTTTGCTTTCGCATTCATCAGAGAAACGAATGCCGCCTCGCCCCCCGAAATAATGTGTGCTATTATGGAGATAGCGTCGTTGTAGCCGCCGCAGATCGCGTGATAGAGCAGATCGCGCACCGTGGGATATTCCCCCGGAGTCAGCCAGTTGCACTGCTGTCCCACGACGCTTGTAAGCATTTCGGGCAGTATAGCTATCTTTTCATCCAGCTTGTCCGAGAGATGCTCGATGGCGACGAGTCCCATCATTATTTTTACTGTCGATGCGGGATAGATCAGCGCGTCGCAGTTTTTCTCAACTATGGGGATCTTGTTTTCTATATTGTAAAGGTAGATCGTTTTTGCCGTATCGAGGGGAATGTCAGAAAGCTCCTCAGCGCCCGTATGCACTCCGATAAAAGATAAGAACAGAGTGAGGATCAGGCAGATACAGCAGAAAAACGCCACAATTCTCTTTGTGGCGAAGCACCCAATGGATCTCATTTTATTATCCTGTGTGTTTATTTATTTTCAGTAAAAACGGCGCGTGCGGCTTCGATATCCGCACTTACCTGCCGAACCAGAGCATCGGCGTTCGGGAACACTTGCTCTCCGCGCAGATAGCGCAAAAACTCCACTTTTACGTTTTTGCCGTAAAGGTTTTCCGAGGTGTCGAGCAAATGCGTTTCAACGCGCACCTGACCGCGCGAATCAAGCGTGGGGGCGGTGCCGCAATCGGTTATGGAGAGTGCCTTTTTGCCGTCGGGCAGAACCGTGCGGGTGGCGTATACGCCGAATTTAGGTATCAAGCGGCTTTCGGACGGAATTTGGTTAAGCGTGGGAAAGCCGAGCTTTCGTCCGTCGCCGCGCCCCGCGGAAACGGGCAGAGTTATGGAATACGGCGCACCGAGCATTTCGGCAGCTTCATCGACCCGCCCATCCTCAATAAGCGCGCGAATGCGGCTGGAGCTTATGGGCGCGCCGCCGTGCATAACGGCGTCAACGCAAACGGCGTTCTCGCCGAAATATTTTTTGAGCGTTTCGGGCGTGCCTTGGCGATCCTTTCCGAAGCAGAAGTTGAAACCGCATACCGTAGCTATCGCGTTAAAGCGGCCTACGAGAATCTTTTTGATGAAATCGTCCGGGGTCATATCCTTTATCGCGGAAAAATCCGCAAATATGGCAAGGTCAGCCCCCATCGCGCCAAAGCGGCACAAACGTTCGTCCGTATTGCTGAGGGAAATACGCCTTTGTGGGTTGGCATACGAGGCGGGCGGCAGAGCAAAGGAAAAGACGCATAGCGATGCGTTAAGTCGCTCTGCAAGATCGTATGCGGTGTCTATTATTGCCTTGTGACCAAGATGCAATCCGTCAAAGCTGCCAAGTGCGATCACCGCCTTGTCCATTGCCGCCCTTACGGTCAGCGGCTTGAACTCAAAGGGGACGGCGTTCATTTTTCGGATTTGCCCTTTTCTGCAAAGTAGTGTCTTATTATCGCGTCAAGCAGATCGTCGCGGTCAAAGCGGCAAACGAGGCTTCTTGCGTTTTTGTGGTTCGTAACGTAAGCGGGGTCGTCGGAAAGGATGTAGCCGACGAGCTGGCTTGTGGGGTTGTAGCCCTTCTCCGCGAGCGCGTCGTAAACCGTGTCAAGTATCTCTCTTATGGTAGCATCCTTGTCGGCGGCTGTCGGGAAGGGTCTCGTTTCCCGTCCGCCCATCAAAGTGTTAAAGGGTTTTCCAAGCATTTTGAATCTCCTTTTTTGAAAAAACAATTAATCACCATAATTATAACCTATTTTTTTGGGAATTTCAATAGCTCGAAGCGTGTAATTTTTCAATTTTAATAAAAATATAAGCATTTTAACCGTTTTTTTGATAATATCTTTCCGCCGTGTCAAAAGCGAGCGTGCCGACGAACACGATGAGAAGCGTCATTATTATGTATTCCACCATCGGCGAATAATAGAAAAACGCGCCCACGGGGTCTTTCGCGGCGGCTTCTTGTGCCGAGTATATAAGCGCGGCAAGGGCAAGGCATACGACGCTTGCACCGAGCCTGAATATCAGCATCGCACGGCGGCTTATCTCCGATACGGCAAGTAAAAAATCGTTTAAGCGTAGCTTTTTTGCTTTCATATTGCCCCCTTTCAAAAATGAATATTTTAAAAATATGCGTCGAAAAAACGCGAAATATGCGTTTTTTTCATTATATCATACGTTTTATTCGCGTTCCAGCGGTAAATAATGGGAGCAGCGGTTGTGCATATTGCGAAAAAATAAAATCACTTGGTTACAAAAAATGAATAATTATTCAAAAAAATACAGAAATGGATAAAAATGAAAAAATAAGCGGTCGAAAAAGAGTAGAATTGCGCTCTTTCTGTCATTATTACCAAAATATCCCGCCTAAATCTTGACACTTTTCGAAGCAAACCGTGTGCTATCATTTTATTGCGAACCAAAAAAAGTGGAGGTCAAAACGATGATTTTATTCAAGCAATGCCGCAAAAACCGTTATAGGAGAATAGTGCGGATAAAAGGCGAGGTTCGGAGCGTTCTCGGTAAGGAGGTGACGTACGGCTTTTACGAGGTACGCGGCGCGGGCGGCGTGCGCTACGCCGTAAGCGTTTCAAGCGGTGTGGAGAGCAGCGCGTATTATTTCGGTACGGAAAGGCTTGCCGCGGAAGAGATGTTTGACGTTATCGTCGAGGGGCTGGTAACGCCGTGTAGCTTAAAATACATAGCGGAGGATTTCAGCGGCGGACGGGCAAAAATGCTCAAATAAGGCAGTTTTCAGAAAAAACTTTACAAAACGAAAAAAATGTGCTATTATTTAAGCATAAAATACCCAAAAAGGATAAAAAAGCATGAAATGTCCCAATTGCGGCTGTCTTGAAAGCCGAGTTATCGATTCCCGTCAGAACGTAGACGCAAACAATATCCGCCGTCGCCGCGAGTGTATGGCGTGCCAAAAGAGATTTACCACCTTCGAGGTGGTGGAGTCCGTGCAGACTATAGTAATAAAGAAGAACGGCTCAAAGCAGCTCTTTGACCGTCAAAAGCTCCTTGCAGGTCTGCTTAAGGCGTGCGAAAAACGCCCCGTCAACGCCGAGACTATAGCGGCAGAGATCGAGGCGGAGCTTAATAATTCTTTGCATCAGGAGGTCACGTCGGGTGACATCGGAGAGATGGTCATGCGCAAGCTCAAGGAGGCTGACGACGTTGCCTACGTCCGCTTTGCAAGCGTGTACCGCGAGTTCAAGGATATCGAATCCTTTATCAGAGAGCTGACCGACATCAAAAACGGCGGCATTCAGGAATAAAAAATGCGCCCCAAGCGTTTGGGGCGCATTTTTTATTCTAATTTTAAACTTACGCGTTGAGTCTTGCCTCAAGTGCGGAAAGCTCGTCGTAAAGCTCGGCGGGAACGCGGTCGCCAACGAGAGCGTAGAACTCTCTGATGTTGGAGATATCCTCGATCCACGAAGCCTTGTCTATGCTGACAAGCTCCTTGATGGTGTCAAGGTTAACGTCCTCAAGTCCCTCGATGTTGATATCCTCAGCCTTGGGAACGTAGCCGATAGCGGTAAGGTCAGCCTCGACCTTGTCCTCGCAACGAGCAAGGATCCAATCGAGAACGCGGAGGTTGTCGCCGAATCCGGGCCAGATGAAGTGACCTTCGTCGTCAGTGCGGAACCAGTTAACGTGGAATATCTTGGGAGCGTTGGGGATCTTCTTGCCCATGTCAAGCCAATGTGCCCAGTAGTCGCCCATGTTGTAGCCGACGAAGGGACGCATAGCCATGGGATCGCGGCGAACTACGCCGACAGCGCCTGCGGCTGCTGCGGTAGTCTCGGAAGCCATGATAGAACCAACGAAGGTACCGTTCTGCCAGCTTGTGGACTGGTATACCAGAGGAGCGGTCTTTGCACGTCTGCCGCCGAATACGATCGCGCTGATCGGAACGCCCTTAAGGCTGTTGAACTCGGAGGAGATGCATGGGCAGTTCTTTGCGAGCGCAGTGAAGCGGGAGTTGGGATGTGCGCCGCAGGTGGACTTATCCTTCTTGTCGTACTTGGTGCAATCCCAAGGATTGCCCTTCCAGTCGATAGCGTAGCCGGGCTGGGGAGGATTGTTGTCAAGGCCTTCCCACCAAACGGTGTTGTCCTTGGTGTTGTGAACGACGTTGGTGAATATGGTGTCGCGCATGCAGGTGTGAAGCGCGTTGGGGTTGGACTTTTCGTTAGTACCGGGAGCAACGCCGAAGAAGCCGTTTTCGGGGTTAACGGCGTAGAGCTTGCCGTCCTCAGGATTTACGCGCAGCCAAGCGATATCGTCGCCGACGCACCATACCTTGTAGCCCTTCTCGCGGTAGATGGCGGGAGGAATGAGCATTGCGAGGTTGGTCTTGCCGCAAGCAGAGGGGAATGCGGCGCAGATGTACTTAATGTCGCCGTTGGGATATTCAACGCCGAGAATGAGCATATGCTCAGCCATCCAGCCTTCCTTGCGACCGAGGAAGGAAGCGATGCGGAGTGCAAAGCACTTCTTGCCGAGAAGTACGTTTCCGCCGTAACCTGAGTTAACGGACATGATCTCGTTGGTCTCGGGGAAGTGGGTGATGTAGCGGTTCTCCTCGTCGATATCGGCTCTTGCGTGCAGACCCTTGATGTAGTCGGGGCTGTCGCCGAGTGCCTCGAGCACGTTTGTGCCTACGCGGGTCATGATAAGCATGTTAAGAACGACGTAGATGGAGTCGGTAAGCTCGATGCCGTATTTAGCAAAGTCAGAGCCTACAACACCCATGGAGTAGGGGATAACGTACATGGTACGTCCCTTCATGGAGCCGCGGTAGAGCTTAAAGAGCTTTTCCTTCATCTCGGCGGGAGCCATCCAGTTGTTGATGCTTCCTGCATCCTCCTGCTTCTCGGTGCAGATGTAGGTTCTGCCCTCAACGCGAGCAACGTCGTTTACAGCGGTGCGGTGCAGATAGCAGTTGGGGAGAAGCTCCTCGTTGAGCTTGAAGATCTCGCCCGTTGCGCAAGCCTCGGCGCGGAGAGCCTCAGCCTGAGCGTCGCTTCCGTCTATCCAGACGATCTTGTCGGGCTTGGTCATAGTCGCCATCTCGTCGATCCAATTGAGTACGAACTTGTTGTTTGTCATCATATGTCTCCTTGAAAACAAAATTCTCTATCGTAATTATACAATAAAAAAAACCGCGGCGCAAGGGGTTTTTGAAAAAAATCAAAAAAATAGTAAGTTTTTTCAGAACAATTGTTTGCATACTGGCGAAAATTATGATATAATTAAGCCACAGATACGAAGGAGCGTGAGAAAATGAACGGCAGGGAAAGACAGATATACGAATACATAGTAAGCTCCACCGAGGAGAAGGGCTACGCGCCCAGCGTGCGCGATATAATGAACGCCGTGGGGCTGAAAAGCACATCGAGCGTTCATCAATACCTCGCACGCCTTGATCAAAAGGGACTCATAAGCAAGACCGACGGTAAGAGCCGCGCCATCACTCTCAATGCGGAGCGCGTGCGCACGGGAGTGCCGCTTCTCGGCAAGGTCACGGCGGGCGAGCCTATTCTCGCCGAGGAGGATTTCGGCGGCTACGTGGCGTTTGACGCGACGGACGCGGGATATCGCAGGGAGAATCTTTTTGCCCTTCGCGTAAAGGGCGAAAGTATGATAAACGCGGGCATTTTCGACGGAGATACGGTCATAGTTGACAGGCGCGATTACGCCGATAACGGCGAGATCGTTGTGGCTATGATAGAAAACGAAGCCACGGTCAAGCGATTTTTCAAGGAAAACGGAAAATACCGTCTCCAGCCCGAAAACCCCGAAATGAAGCCTATAATTACCGATAAAGTCGTTATTCTCGGAAAGGTGGTCGCCAGCCTGCGCTATTACGGCTGACGCTCAAGG
>JAZQXT010000004.1:0-15038 GCA_045633005.1 Eubacteriales bacterium
ATAGCGCACTCTCCCGCGTCATTCCGAAACTATGCCGAGCTAAAATGAAAACGCTTTGCGTTTTCACCAGAGGCATAGCGAGCGAATCTCGCAAAAATTCCGCAGAATTTTTGCGCTTGGTGTTCGCACCCGACTTTTCCCCTTCGGACTCTCGCCGCGTGCTACGGCTGTGCGAAAATCGGCGGTGCGCGTTAGCCTCCCTCCGAGAGGTAGCGAAGCGGCGCGAGGGGAGTGAATGACACCACGGGGTGGTGTCAGAGCCCGAGCGTGACCGAGCCGAAGCGAGAGGGGGACCACGAAGTGGTGGAAGGAGCCTGCGTCTTGATGGAACGAGTGCTTGTGGTATTGTCGCGCACTCTCCTTCAGTCTCGCGTCCGCTCGACAGCTCCCTCTCGGAGGGAGCCTCTCGGTGCAATCGTCGTAAATAGTGCATAGCCGTGTGCTTTGAATGTTCGCACTTACAATTTGCCTCCCTTGTGTAAAGGGAGGTGGCATTTTCGCAAGAAAATGACGGAGGGATTGTCAAAAAACTATATTTCGGGTTAAAAACAATCCCTCAGTCACCTTCGGTGACAGCTCCCTTTACACAAGGGAGCCATATATAGCAAGCGCTTTTTGATAGTGTGCATCCGTATTTAGGGGTGCTATTCTTTAACAAACCAGTTCGGTGCGAACATCAGGCGCCGTTTTTCTGCGGAAAAACGCGGAGATTCGCTCGTCGCGGCGCGGAACAACGCTCCGCGACTTCGGAATGACGCAGGGAAAACGCACAGCGTTTTCAATGATATCCATCTACGGTGGATGATATCCGACTTTGTCGGATGAAATATTTGCCTTACGGCAAATGTGAAATATTTTGCTTGCGCAAAATGTTAAGGTAGCTTTTTGCGGCGCAAAAAGCAATCAAAATATTCATCAAATAGCATTTATTGTTTCAATTATATTTTAATGAAAATTTCCGAGCAAGGCGAGGAAATTATCCGAAACTTTGCACTCTGCACTTTGCACTTTGCACTATTTTCTTCTTCGT
The DNA here is from genome assembly GCA_045633005.1 of Eubacteriales bacterium. GTDB lineage: Bacteria > Bacillota > Clostridia > Oscillospirales > CAG-272 > CAG-390. Next base: position 1,031 of record JAZQXT010000004.1, read on the forward strand.
AAAAAGTCTCATCACATTTTGTGATAAAATCAAATTTTTCGAAAAAATTGTGATATAATTGCTTTCAAAACCCACTCTTTACCATTTACATAGGAGGTTTTTATGAGAAGTATACTTGAAGAGCTGTGGTACGGCAATATTTGCCCCAACGACGAGTATCGGGATGGCGCAAAGGAAGCAAAGGAGCTGCTCGGATACGTTGCCGACCATCACGCAAATCTGCAAGCGACGCTCACCGATAAGCAAAAGGAAATACTTGAAAGGCTCGACGATTGCCATTCCGAACTTTCGGATATAAACGAGCGCGAGATATTCGTGTATGCGTTTCGGCTCGGAGCGCGGATGGCTATTGAGATAATGAGCTTTAGCGTCGAATAAAGAAAAAGCGGAAGAAACGCGAGTTTCTTCCGCTTTTGTTTATGCTTTTTGCGTAGCAAAAAGCTACCTTCATTTGCGCCAACGGCGCAACATCATTGGGCGCGAGCCCACATCATTTGCGGCTTGCCGCAACATCATTACGGCAAAGCCGTACATCATTTGAAATCCATTCCGCAAGGAATGGATTTCATTGAAAACGGCAAAGCCGTTTTCCTCGCGCACAGGTGCGATAGTGGGCAAGCGTCGCATTTCGGGCTTTGTGCGCGGCAGACCTCGCGCCCAAACTCAACGAGGCGGTGGCATAGGTCGGTCTGCTCGTTTTCGGGTATCGCCTCGGAGAGAATTTTTTCCACTCGCGTGGGGTCTTTCAGCGTTTCGGGGTAGAAGCCGAGTCTGCCGCAGATGCGGATGCAATGCGTGTCGGCAACGATGGCGTTTATGCCGAAAACGTCGCCGAGAAGCAGGTTTGCTATCTTCCGTCCCACGCCCGAAAGTGTTAAAAGTTTGTCAATATCGGCGGGAAGAACGCCGCCAAACTCGTCGCGCAGACGCGCGCACGCCGCCTTTACGGACGCGGCTTTGGTGCGGTAAAGTCCGCAGGGACGTATTATTTTTTCAAGCTCCTCTATCGGCGCGTCCGCCATCGAGTCAAGGGTGGGGAAGCGCGCAAAAAGCTCCCTGCACACTATATTCACACGCGCGTCGGTGCATTGCGCCGAGAGCCGTCCCATTACGAGAAGCCGCCACGGCTCCTTGCCGCCCCATTCAAGTGAGCAGGCGGCGTCGGGGTAAAGCTCCTTGAGCGCGTGCGCGACTGCCGCGCCAAGCTCTTTTTTGTTGTTTTCCATTTGGTTTCTCCGTTTTGTTTACTGATTCTATTTTACCACGCGCCGAGCAAAAACGCAAGAGAAAGGACACAAAATGTTAACAAGCGAAGGGCGAAAAGCTATTGAAACTATTATTATATTGTGATATAATATAATAGTTATAATAGGCGAAGTAGACCGAAAGGAAATCTGATATGAATATAGACGTTAAAATAAAGCTGACGAGGGGCGCGTCCGCCCCCGAATACGCCACCGCCGACAGCGCCGCAGTTGACCTTCGCGCCGCGCTTGAGGGCGGAAGCATCGTTATTGAGTCGGGCAAGCGTGCGCTCGTGCCGACGGGAATTGCAATTTCTCCCCAGCGCCGCGACGTTGTTGCCGTAGTGGCGGCAAGAAGCGGACTTGCGACCAAAAAGGGCATTTGCCTTGCGAACGGTATCGGCGTTATCGACGCGGATTATCGCGGCGAGATAGGCGTTGCGCTTTACAACTCCTCGGACGAGCCGTTTGAGGTACACGACGGCGACAGAATAGCACAGATGATGTTTTTGCCCGTTGTCCGCGCCGAGTTTGAGGCGGTCGACACGCTTGACGAGACCGAGCGCGGCGAGGGCGGCTTTGGCTCTACGGGGGTAAAGTGATGAGGCTCTATCTTGCATCTGCATCGCCCCGCCGCCGTGAGATACTTACCGCCGTGGGCATTCCGCACACGGTAGTCGTCAGCGAGGCTGACGAAACGCTCCCCGACGGCATCGAGGCGATGGAAGCGGTCACTATCCTTGCCGAGCGCAAGGCTCGCGCCGCGCGTGAGCGCCTTGTAGCCGATGGCGCAGACCTTGACGGCGCGGTGATACTTGCCGCTGATACGGTGGTCGAGTGCTTCGGGGAAATTCTCGGCAAGCCCTGCGACCGTGACGATGCGCGCCGAATGCTTACTATGCTTTGCGGCTGTGGTAGCGCGGTGCATACGGGTATTTGCATTATGCTCGGCGACGAGGCGGTGACTCACGCCGAGACCACCTACGTCACCTTTGACGAGATGAGCACCGAGGAGATTGAGGACTATATCTCCACCGACGAGCCGTACGATAAGGCGGGCGGCTACGCCATTCAGGGCAAGGCGGGGCTTTATATCGCGGGAATAACGGGCGATTACTTCAACGTAGTCGGCTTGCCCGTTCACGCCTTTTACGCGCTTTTGCGCGATAATTTCGGTATTTCACCGAAGGAATTTCAAGTTTAAGAGGTAATAAAATGTCCAAGCATTTGGGAATAGATCTCGGCACGGCAAACACCCTCGTCTATATGAAGGGCAAGGGTATTATTTTGCGCGAGCCGTCGGTGGTTGCCGTTGACCAGCTACGCAAGCGCGTGGTCGCCGTCGGCGGTGACGCCAAGCGAATGATAGGCAAAACGCCTGGGAACATCGTGTCGTATAAGCCGCTCAAGGACGGCGTTATAGCCGACTTTGACGTTACGGCAAAGATGCTCCATTCGTTTTTTAATAAGGTAAACGCGGGCGGTATAATCTCGCGCCCCTCGGTCATTATCTGTATCCCCTACGGAGTTACCGAGGTCGAGCGCCGCGCCGTCGAGGACGCGACCTTTGAGGCGGGCGCGAAGAACGTCGCGCTCATTGACGAGCCGATAGCGGCGGCTATCGGGTCGGGACTGCGCATTGCGGGTGCGCGCGGCTCTATGATAGTCGACATCGGCGGCGGAACTACCGAGGTCGCGGTCATAAGCCTTGGGGGAATCGTTATTTCCCACTCGCTTCGCGCCGCGGGCAACCAGCTTGACGAGGCGATAGTGCAGTTTATGAAGCAGGAATACAAGATACTTATCGGCGACAGCACCGCCGAGGCGCTTAAAAAGAACATCGGCTCCGTGCATCCGAGCAAGGACAGGGGCGAGATGGAGATAAGGGGCAGAAATCTGCGCACGGGCTTGCCCGCGGTAATGACGGTCAATTCCTCGCACATCCGCGCGGCTATGAGCGAGCGCGTTGAGCAGATAATCAACACCATCCATCAGGCGCTTGAAAATACTCCGCCCGAGCTTTCAGCCGACATTTTTGATTTCGGCATTATGCTTGCGGGCGGCGGTGCGCTTCTCGGAGGTCTGCCCGACCTTATCACGGAGCGCACGGGCGTGCGCGTCACCGTGGCGAAAAAGCCGCTTGACAGCGTTGCTCTCGGTATTGGCAGAGTCATTGACGGCAACTATAACGACGTAGTAAGATACAGGGCAAGATAACCTTTTCGGAGGATAGCTATGGGAGTCTTTGCAAGATTCTTTAAGAGTAAATTTTTCATAATATCGCTTACGGCGGCGCTTCTTTTGTCGATAATCCCGGGCGTGCTTTGCGTTATGGGGCACGGCTCGTACGTCCGCTCGGCGCTTCAGGTCATCGCCACGCCGTTTGAGTGGTGCTTTACCAAGATAGGCGACGGACTTGGCGGATACGCCAAGTATTTCGCAAGTCTTGAGGAGCTACGCGCGGAAAATGCGGCGCTTCGCTCGGAGCTTGCCGAGTACGAGGGCAAGCTCTATGATGCCTCGCTCATCGAGGAGGAGAACGAATATCTGCGCGGATATCTCGGACTTAAAAATCTCCATACGGATTTTCATTTCGAGTCCGCAACCGTCATAGGGCGCGAGACGGCGAATTACCGCACGGTGTATACGCTATCGCGCGGCTCGCTCCACGGAATCGAGAAAAATATGCCCGTCGTTACCGAGGACGGACTTCTCGGCTACGTTACCGAGATAGGCGCAACGTGGTGCAGGGTAGTTTCGATAATCGAAACCGCGTCGGCGGTCGGCGCGTGCGTTGAGCGCTCGGGCGACCTCGGTCTTATCGAGGGCGCGTACGAGCTTCGCTTCGAGGGGCTTTGCAGGATGATACATATCGATCCCGAGGCGGATATACGCAAGGGCGACGTGATAATTACGTCGGGTGTGGGAAGCATTTACCCGCTCGGACTTTCCGTCGGGCGTGTGATCTCTGTTTCTCCCGATGAAAACACAAGGACGCTTACGGCGTTGGTCGAGCCGTCCGTTGACTTTGAAAACGTTTCAAAGGTAATGATAATCACCGATTATAACGTATATTCGGCAGAATAAATGTAAGGAGAAAAACGATGAAAAACGTAGCAATGATAGGCTTTGGCGGAATAGCGCAGTCACACAAGAACGCACATTTGAGGCTTGAGGCAGAGGGCAAGGAGCGCCTCGTTGCCGTTTGCGATATCACTCCGTCGAGCTTTGAAAAAAGGATAAAGATAAATATCGACACGGGAGAAGAGAGTGTCGAGGGTAGCTTTAACACCTACACCGACCTTGAGACGATGCTTGCGAGCGAGAAGATAGACGTTATCGACATCTGCATTCCCTCGTATCTTCACGCCGACCTTGCCATTGATATGATGGAGCGCGGCTACGACGTTATGTCCGAAAAGCCGATGGCGCTCCACCACGATGACTGTCAGCGTATGCTTGACGCTATGCACCGCACGGGCAGGGTGCTTATGATAGGTCAGGTGCTTCATTTCTATCCCGAGTACGCGTGCCTTAAGCAGATAGTCAGCGACGGACGCTTCGGCAAGCCCACGTCTGCCGTTTTCCAGCGCGTCAGCGGACTGCCAAAATGGTCGTGGGAGGATTGGTATCACGATTACGACAAGGCGGGCGGCGTTATCTCGGATATGCTCATTCACGATATAGATATGGCGAGATACCTTTTCGGCACGCCCGCATTCGTTGAGTGCAACGCGTCGAGCAAGAACGTAAAATACGATTGCGCACACGTTGCGATGGGGTACGATTTCCCCGTCACCTGCATCGGCGATTGGTCGCAAAACGGCGCAAGGTTCAAGATGGCGTATTGGCTCGGCTTTGAGAAGGCGAGCGTCATTCTTGAAAAGGGCAAGCCCACGGTCTATCCCAACGACGGCGGCGAGCCCTACGTTCCCGCGGAATACGAGGGCGGCGACGGAATGTACTATCAGCTTAAATATATGCTTGAGCTTGCCGAAACGGGCAAGAAGAACGAGATAAGCACGCCCGAGGGCGCGGCGGAGACCATCCGCATAGTCGAGGCGGCGCACAAGAGCGCGGATATGCGCGGCGAGAGAGTTGCGCTTTAAAAAAGAGACGAGATAAAGGAAAGGGGGGAATAAGGTGGAGATAAAGGACCAGCCTAAAGAGCCGCTGTTGTCGTCCAAAACGGTGGGGCGGTGCTTGCTTTTCGGCGCGTTATTGTTTCTTACGGCGGCGTGTCAGGTGTCGTTCTTTTCCGCAACTGCCGTGTTCCCCGCAACGCCCGACCTTCTGCTTGCCGCGGTAATGGGGCTTGCCGTTTGCGACGGCGAGCGCACGGGTGCCGTCGCGGGTATTGCCGCGGGCGTGTTTGCCGAGGCACTCGGCGGTACGGGAATTATGCTTATGCCCGTGCTTTATATGCTGGCGGGCTACGTTTTCGGCATCGTAACGCGCTTTTTCCTCAACCGAAACTTCCTTTCGTGGATAGTTTATATGCTTATAGCGGCGCTTGCGAGGGCTGTGTGGTCCTTGCTCCACCTTGCCGCTACCGAAACGGGATTTAATTTCGTCAGCGTTTTTTCAAGGATAATAACGCCCGAATTTTTAATGACGGTGCTGTTTTCCTTGCCAATGTATTTCATTTGCCGTCTGTGTGCGCGACCCTTCCACCGAAAGAGCGAGCTGGAATAAACCAAGAGGTGCTTTTATGAGTGAATTTAATAATAATTTTGAAGAAAATAAAACGGCGAAATACAGCCTTGATAAAAAGATGCTTTCGCGTGCGGGCTTTGCTCTGCTTGCCGTGTTTTTTATCGACCTTGCGCTTGAGATCGGCGCGTCGGTGATATTCAGGAGATTTTTGCCAAACGTATACGCAAACGTATATTTCCCCGCGTGCGTTCAGATAGTTTGCAATTACCTGATAGCCACGCCTATCGGTATCCTTATTTTGCGGACGATGGTAAAGCCGATAGAGGAGAGGGAGAACAAAAAGCTCGGCGCGGGCGCACTCGTTTTGTGGGTGTCCGTTGCGATGGCGGCTGTGTTTATCGGAAGCAAGCTTGGAAGCACGGTGAACTCTCTTATCGAAAAAGCGATAGGTCGCGGCTCGCATTCGGGTCTTGACGCTATCACAAGTATATTCCCGCTTTGGCTGACCTTTGCGCTTATGGTGGTCGCCGCTCCCATTGCCGAGGAGCTTCTTTTCAGGCGCGGACTTACCGAGTCGCTTCGCCCGTGGGGCTGGAAGCTTGCCGTTTTGATGAGCGGACTCTTCTTCGGCGTATACCACGGCAATCTTGAGCAATTTTTCTACGCTTCGTTTATGGGAATACTGCTCGGCTACGTTTATCTCTATACGGGCAAGGTGCGTTACAGCATATTCTTGCATATGGCGGTCAATTTCATCGTTGGCTTTATCCCCACGGTGATAAACCGTTTTTCCTACACGCTGGCGGAAGCGGAGCGCTTTAGCGCGGCTCTCGAGGCGTATTCCGCCGCGGCGGCAACTGCCGCGTCTCCCAAGGATATACCTACGGAGATAATGCAGGAGCTTTTTGGTTCAATGGCGAAAATTTTGCCGGGTATGACGCTTTCGCTGCTCTATAACGCTCTCGTTTTCGGACTTGTGATAGCGGGCGTTATCGTTGCTATTCGTATGTGGCGCAAGCTGTCCTTTAAGGCGGCGGAGCGAAAGATAGAGAGAAAATACCTCGGCGACACCGTTTTTCTTGCGCCCGGCGTGCTTGCCTTCATCGTAGTGATGCTCGTTATGATGGGGCTTGGCATAGCGTTTGCATAAATCAAAATTTTAATTTTTCAGAAAGGAGACGCTAATGAAGGTAGAGAATACGTTTTCGGACGGGGAGCAAAAGCACTCCCGTAAAAATTTTGCGGCAAGATATATAGTAATAAGCGTTTCCTTCGTTATCGTGGCTATACTTTACGCTATCTCCATCGGTCGCATACAGCTTGAATTTGCCGCAAACGCATCTGATGACGACGAAACGTCCTACCGTCAGCGCACGGTGGCTATTCAGGCGGTGCGCGGCGAGATATTCGACCGCAACGGCGTAGCGCTCGTTACCAACGACTACAAATACTCGCTGATATTTGATTATTCGGCTATGTCGCGCTCGACTGCGGAGCAGAACGCCGCCATCCTTTCGGTTCTTCGCACTATCGAGGCGCAGGGGGCTACGGACTGTATCCCCGAAACCTCGTCGCCGATAAGGGGTGAGTATCCGAATCTTTATTACGATACGGAAATGCTTGCGGGCTCCACCGCGGCGGCGCGGCTTAAACGCATTATCAACGCAAACGAGCTTGAAGAGGGGGCGGACGCCGTAACTCTTGGTAAAAAGCTTGCCGAAAAATACAGAATGGTCGATAAAAGCGGCAATATGCTTTACACCGCCGAGGAGATAAGTGAGCTTCTCCGCGTCAGGTACGAGATGGAGGTCATTCGTTTTTCGGCGGTCGAGCCTTACGTTTTTGCAAAGGGCGTGGGGATGGAGGTCATTACCGCCGTCTCGGAGGCAAGCATCAGGGGAGTTGACACGAGCGTGTCTTATTCCCGCATTTACCACTACCCAGGGTACGCTTCGCACATTCTTGGCAGGATAAGCAAGATATACGCCGAGAATGCCGAGTATTATACCTCGCAGGGCTATCCCGTTACTGCGCTCGTAGGTGTTGACGGCTGTGAAAAGACGTTTGAGAGCTATCTTCGCGGAATGGACGGCGAGATGCTCATCACCGAGGACGAGGCGGGCAACGTGGTAAACGTCGAGATAGTAAAGGACGCCGTGGCGGGCAAGGACGTATATCTGACGATAGATATCGAGCTTCAAATAGCCGCCGAGGACGCGCTGAAAAAGAACGTTGAGGACATAGTTAAAAAGGCGCTTGAGGATGACGAGCCGCTTGACGGCGAGGACGCCGACGCGGGCGCACTCGTCGTGCAGACCGCCGAGGGCGGTGAGATACTTGCGCTGGCATCCTACCCAACCTACGACCTGTCTACCTTCGGTGCGGATTACAACGAGCTTATCAATGACAAGAGCAAGCCGCTGTTTAACCGCGCGCTTCAGGGAACGTACGCCCCGGGCTCGACCTTCAAGGTCGGCGTTGCGCTGGCGGCTCTGTGCGAGCAAACGAAAATGGCGGACGGCGTACCGTTTAGCGCGGATACCATCATAAAAACGACGGGTAAATACAAATATTACGACGACTATCAGCCTGCGTGCTGGATATATTCGGACAGATACAAGAGAAATCACGGCTCTATAAACGTAACGAAGGCTATTCAGGTATCCTGCAACTGCTTCTTCTACGAGGTGGGCAGGCTTCTCGGAATAGATAATATCAACAGCTACGGTAAGATATACGGTCTCGGACAGCCGACGGGAATCGAGCTTCCCGAAGCGAGCGGAGTGCTTGCGGACAGCAAGTACAAGCAGAGCGTCGGTCAGGGCGTATGGGTCGGCGGCGATACGATAGCTACCGCTATCGGTCAGGCGTATAACCGCTTTACCCCTATACAGATATCCAATTACATTGCAACCATAGTAAATGGCGGTAACAGATATTCGGCGCATCTTTTGCATTCGGTAAAGAGCTTTTCGGGCGAGACCGCAGTTACCTATGAGGATATCATTCTTGACAAGCTTAACATCAGCAAAAAGAACTACAATACTATAATAGATGCGATGAGTAGCGTTGTCGAGTACGGCTCGGCGGCGAAGGGATTTGAGGACTTTCCTATTGCCATCGGCGGAAAGACGGGAACGGCGCAGATAAGCAAAAATCAGAGCGATAACGCCGCTTTCGTGGCGTTTGCGCCGCTTAACGACCCTGAGATAGTCGTTTCGTGCGTTATCGAAAAGGGCGTAACGGGACTTAACACCACGCCCGCCGTCCGTGCCGCGATGGAGTGCTATTTCGGTCTTGGTCAGTGGGCAAAGCCTGAGGTAAGCGAGTGAGCGAGGACGAAAAATGACGGATAATATTATTTCAAAAAATAAAAAGCGGCTTTTGCCGCGCGTTGCGGCGCTTCACGACCTGTCGAGCTTCGGCAGGTGCGCCCTGACGGTGATAATCCCTGCGCTGTCCGCTATGCGCGCGCAGTGCATACCCATTCCGACCGCGCTTCTGTCAACGCACACGGGCGGCTTTGAGGGGATGCATTTCCGCGACCTTGATGCGGATATCGAAAAGACCGCCGAGCATCTTGACTCCATCGGAGTGGAGCTTGACGCGGTGTATACGGGCTTTCTCGGAAGCGCGGCGCAGGTAAGAACGGTCGAGGCTTTTATCGACAGATTTTCAAAAAACGCAAGTCCTCTTATATTCGTTGACCCCGTGATGGGCGACGACGGCGAGCTTTACTCGGCGTGCTTTCCCGAGCTTGTTCTTGAAATGCGCCGCCTTATCGCGCGTGCGCACGTCATAACGCCGAATCTCACCGAGGCTTGCTTGCTCGCGGGCGAGAGCTTTTGCGACACGTCGGCGTTGAGCGCCGAGGAGGCGGGGGAGTTTGCCGCGCGACTTATGAGTAAAATTAAGGATTTTACCTCTGCCGAGTGCATTATTACGGGCATCGTTACCGCCGACGGCGTCGGAACGTACACGTCTTGCGGCTTGCACGTTGAAAAACAGCGCGGCAGGGGATATCCCGGCACGGGCGACCTTTTTGCTTCCGTTATGCTTGGTAAGCTTCTGCTTGCCGAGCGTGTCAGCGCCGACACGGTCTGCCGTGCGGCAAGCTTTGCCTCGGAGTACGTGGCAGAGGTTATAGAATTTTCGGAAAAATACGGCAAGGACGAGCCGATGCGCGACGGCGTTTTGCTTGAAGCTTGCCTTCACACGCTTTTCGACGAGGTGAAAAATGACTAAACACGAGGAGATAGCGGCGGAGTATTTTCTTGCGGGTGCGGGCTGTGCGCAGGCGGTGTTTTGCGCGTTTTGCGACCTGCACGGAGTTGATAGGCGCACTTCGGCGCTCATTACCTCGTCGCTCTGCGGCGGAGTAGGGCGCTTGCGCGAGGTATGCGGAGCGTTTTCGGGTGCTGTGATGGTGCTTGGAATGCTCTACGGCTTTGATTTTCCGCACGAGGTAAGCGAAAAGAGCGAGCATTACGGGAGAGTGCAAGAGCTTGCCGCGGCGTACCGCGCCGAGATGTCCTCGGTGGTCTGCCGCGAGATACTTGAAAACGCGGGCAAGCACGCCGACACCGCCCCCACGCCCGAGGCGAGAACGGCGGATTATTACGCCAAGCGTCCGTGCGTGCGCGCGGTAAGGGCGGCGGCGCGTATACTTGATGAATATATTGAACAAAATGGCGGCTGAAATATTGCCGCCTATAAAATTTATTAATTGTTAATTATATGTTGAAAAAATATACTATAATTAAGTATATAATTATAAATCATAATAGGGTAAATATAGTTTGAAAGGGAGAAGTTATGCTTCAATTAAAGCAGATAACTAAAGATTATTCCGCAGGCGACGGCGTTGTTTCGGCTCTGCGCGGAATTGACCTTACGTTCAGAAAAAGCGAGTTCGTTTCAATCCTCGGCCCGTCGGGCTGTGGAAAAACGACGATGCTCAACATCATCGGCGGACTTGACGGATACACGTCGGGCGACCTCGTTATCAACGGTAGGTCGACCAAGGATTTTAAGGCGAGGGATTGGGATGCGTACCGTAATCACTCCGTAGGCTTCGTATTCCAAAGCTACAACCTCATTCCCCACCAGAGCGTGCTTCAGAACGTTGAGCTTGCGCTCAGCCTTTCGGGCGTTGGCAAGTCGGAGCGCCGCCGCCGCGCCAAGGAGGCACTTGAGCGCGTAGGTCTTGGCGACCAGCTTAAAAAGCGCCCTGGTGAGATGTCGGGCGGACAGATGCAGAGAGTTGCTATTGCCCGCGCTATCGTAAACGACCCCGATATCATTCTTGCCGACGAGCCTACGGGCGCGCTTGACAGCGAAACGAGCGTTCAGGTAATGGAGATACTCAAGGAGATCGCAAAGGATCGCCTTGTAGTTATGGTCACGCACAACCCCGAACTTGCCGCAGAGTATTCAACGAGGATAGTTCGTATGCTCGACGGCGTTATAACCGCCGACAGCGCACCCGTTAGCGAGGCGGAGATCGCGGCAGAGGAGCTTCGTTGTGCCGAGGAAGCGAAAAACGCCCCCACGAAGAAGCCCTCGCTCTCCTTTGCTACCTCGTTTGGACTTTCGCTGAAAAATCTTTTCACCAAAAAGGGCAGAACGGCGCTTACCTCGTTTGCGGGAAGCATCGGTATTATCGGCATCGCGCTGATATACGCGGTCTCCAACGGAATGACCAACTATATCAACACCGTGCAGGAGGATACGCTCTCCTCGTACCCCATCGTGCTTGAGTCGACGCACCTTGACCTCGGCTCGCTTATGGTCACGATGATGGATATGGCACAGTCCAAGGAGGAGCATCCGCTTGACGGAATTTACCAAAAGCCCGTTATGTACGATCTGACCAATCTCCTTAACAGCATAGAGACGCAGGAAAACGACCTTAAGGCGTTTAAGGCGTTCCTTGAGTCCGAGCGCGAAAGGGAGGACTCCGAGCTTGAGCTTAAGGACGCGCTCAGCGGTATACACTACGGCTACAGCATGGATATTCCGATATATACGAAGAACGTTGACGGAACCGTTATACATTCCGACTCGCAGGAAATGCTGACGAGCATATTGATGAAGTATATGGGTCAGCTTATGGGCTCGCTTATGCAAGACGGCGAGAATCAGATGGGCGGCGGCAGCAGCGGTATGATGTCGATGATGTCGGGTTCGGGAAGTGCGGGCAAGCTCTGGCAGGAAATGCTGCCAGGATACGGCGACGAGATGATAAACCCCATCGTCAAAAAGCAGTACGACGTAGTTGCGGGCACGTGGCCCGCCGCGTATAACGAGGTAGTGCTCGTTCTTGACAAGAACAACGAGATACCCGATATCGCGCTTTACGCCCTCGGACTTATCTCCGAGCAGGAGATAGACCTCATCGTTGACGCCGCGATAAACAAAAAGCCCCTTACCGTAAACACCAAGCGTTGGAGCTACGAGGATATCTTCGCTATGGATTTCCGCACCGTTTTCCCTGCCGATTGCTACGTCAAGGTCGGCGACACTTGGAAGGATATGCGCAAGAGCGACGAGGGACTCAAGCTCCTTTATAACAACGCAACGCCCCTTAAGGTCGTCGGAGTCGTCCGTCCCAACGAAGATGCCGTTGCGGGAATGCTTACGGGCTCTATCGCATACACCTCAAAGCTTACCGAGCATATCGTGACCGAATCCGCAACTGCCGAGGCTATCGCGGCACAGCTTGCAACGCCGTCCGTGGATATCTTTACGGGACTTCCCTTTAAGGAGAGCCGCGGCGAGCTTTCGACAGAGCAAAAGAAAACTATCTTCCTTAATTATATAAATGCGCTTGATGCAAAGGCGAAGGCGCAGATGTACGTCAAGATAATGAGCGTGCCGCCCGAGGGCTTCGTTGACCAGCAGGTCAACGCAACTCTTGAGATGATAAAGCAAAATCCCGACCAGTTTATGCCCACCTTCGTTAAAATGCTTGCGGAGTATATGGGCGTGGACGAGGCAACGGTGAACGAATATCTCGCTTCGATGAGCGAGGAGGAGTACGACGAGATGCTTCGCGGCATTCTTGCGGAGCAGACGGCGGCGGCTTATGCCGAGACCATCAAGAAGCAGTTTGAGGCTGTCCCCGACGATCAGCTTGCCGCTATGCTTGACGCGGCTATCCTCGGCTACACCGACGAGCAGATCGGTAGATACTACGACGAGGTTATGACCTTTGCTCCCACAAGCTACAAGAAAAATCTCCGTCTGCTCGGTTGCGTAGAGCTTGACGATCCCTCCACCATCAGCCTTTACGCATCGACCTTTGCGGACAAGGACGTTATCGAGGCGGCTATCGAAAAGTACAACGGCGGCGTTGACGAGGCGCACAAGATATCCTATACGGACTACGTCGGACTTATGATGTCGTCCGTTACCACGATAATCGACGCTATCACCTACGTTCTTATCGGATTCGTTTCGGTGTCCCTCATCGTTTCGTCGATAATGATAGGCGTTATCACGCTGATATCCGTTCAGGAACGCACCAAGGAGATAGGAATCCTCCGCGCTATCGGTGCGTCGAAGAAGAACGTTTCGAGAATGTTTAACGCCGAGACCGTGATAATCGGATTTATTTCGGGACTCGTCGGCGTGGGCGTAACGTATCTGCTTTGCATACCGCTCAACGCGATACTCCTGTTCCTTACGGACATCTCGAATCTGCGCGCACAGCTTCCCATCGGAGTTGCGGCGATACTCGTGCTCATCAGCGTCGCGCTGACGCTCATTTCGGGTATAATCCCCTCGCGCAGTGCGTCCAAGAAGGACCCTGTGGTTGCGCTGAGAACGGAATAAAGGGGCTGTCTCATTTAGCGCAGAACAAAAATACAAAAATAAGTAAAGAAAAAAAGACCGTTTTTTTCGCCCAAAAGGATGAATAAAGCGGTCTTTTTAGGTAGAAATCCTCACGGATTTCGATTTTTATACATATTTTTTACCCGCAATTTCCCCCTCGGGCCTACCCCCGTACGCCAACGACGACAAAATCGCGACTTCTGCATCTAACTGAGACAGCCCCAATGAAATCCATTCCTCACGGAATGGATGAAATCCACCTTCGGTGGATG
>JAZQXT010000005.1:0-18616 GCA_045633005.1 Eubacteriales bacterium
ACAGCAACCGTTGAAGGTCCCAAGTATATGACCGTTGGTACTACCGACGCCATCACCGTTACCTTCTCTTCTACCGAAGGCATGACCGCTATGGCTGCAGGCTTTAATTCCGAAAACACTAACGTTGTCGACTTCCCCGGCGAGGTTACTTTTGAATCCGAGCTTGCTTTCACTGACTCTACCGATGAATCATATGCGAAGCGCGGTTGTGCCGGTTTCTCTACTTCCGGCGATCCCGTAAATAGCGCTGTCATCACCATTCCCGTTTCCGCTATTGCTGTCGGAACCAGTGCTATCACCCTTATTGTTGACGGCACTTACGATCTCTTTTTCTGCGATCCCCTTGGAGAAAAAGAGTATACCCACAATGTTGCTGACATCGGTTATACCATTACCGTTGTTGAGGAGAACGATACTCCCGATGAGCCCGTAGTTGAAGAAAACTCCACCAAGCTTGACGCTACTACCGGTTCTCTTACCGTTTCCGGTCCCGCTACTGCTGTTGCAGGCGAGTCCTTCGACGTAACCTTCACTTGGTCCGACTACGGCTTCACTCCCGATGCTATCGACCTTAACTTCTTCTTGAACACCATCACCTCCAAGACTCAGGCTGGTAACATCGCAGTTTCTGCTATTAAGTCAACCAACCTCACCAGCTACGCAACTTCCTTCGTTGGCATTACCGACGTTGAGAACCTTTACAAGATCGCTCTTACCGATATGGTAGTTGCTGAAGACACCGTTGAGATCGTTGTTACCTTCACCGCAACCACCCCCGGCTTCACCGGCTTCTCTCTCCAGTACGCTGCTCTCTCCAACGTAGGTACCGGCTATACCGAGATCAACCACATTGAAGGTGATCCCGCAGAGGCTTACGTTATCGAGATCACCGTTCCTGAGACCTCTCACACCGTAATCTTCAAGGATGGCGATACTACCCTTGAGACCGCTACCGGCGTAGCTTACGGCGCTACCCTTACTGACGTTTACACCGCTCCCGCTAAGGAAGGCTACACCTTCAAGGGCTGGACGGATGCAAGCGGCAACGCTGTTACCACCGTAACCGGTGATATCACCGTATACGCTGATTACTCTGTAAACGAGTACACCGTTAACATCACCGTAGTAAACGGTACTGCAACTAACGCAACCCAGAAGCTTAACTACGCAGGCAGCATCGACGCTACCGTCAACGCTGCTCTTGCTGCTGCTGGTCTTAAACCCGCTACGGGCTACAAGGACAGCTACACGGTTTCCACTCCTTCCGTTGTTGGAACCACCATCGACGTAACCGTTACTTACTCCACCAAGCTTACCTACACCGTTAAGTTCGTAGGTTTCGACAACGCTGACCTCGGCTCCGTTACCGTTGAGCACGGCGCAGCCGCTACCGCTCCTTCCGCTCCCGCTGTTGAGGGCTACACCTTCACCGGTTGGGACAAGGACTTCAGCAAGGTAACCGGCGCACTCACCGTTAACGCTGTATACGAGATCAACACCTACACCGTTAAGTTCGTAGGTTTCGACAACGCTGACCTCGGCACCGTTACCGTTAACCACGGCGACGCTGCTGCCGCTCCTACCGCTCCCGCTGTTGAGGGTTACACCTTCAAGAACTGGGACAAGGCATTTGACAAGGTAACCGGCAACCTTACCGTTACCGCTGTTTACGAGATCAACAAGTACACCGTAAACTTCATTGGCAAGGACGGCTCCACCATCAAATCCGAGACCGTTGAGCACGGCGCAGCCGCTACCGCTCCTTCCGCTCCCGCTGTTACAGGCTACACCTTCTCCAAGTGGGATAAGGCATTTGACAATGTTACCAGCGACCTCACCGTTACTGCTCTGTACACCATCAACACCCACAGCGTAACCGTTACCGTTAAGGCTGAGGGCGACTATGCTAAGACCACCGTTGACTACGGCACCGTTTACACCCTTCCCACCGAGGATGAGGTTAGAGCCAAGGGACTTCTTACCACTGACGATATCTTCTCCGGTTGGATGATCAACGGCGAGTCCTTCGCTGCAGGCGCAACGGCAACAATCACCGCTGACACCGTTATCACCGCTATCCTCAGCAACGTAACCTACTACACCGTTACTATCGTTGACGACGAAACCACCACCACCAACTCTTACGCTGAAGGCACTACCTTCACCGTTCCCGCCGCAGCCGGCAAGACCGGTTACACCTTCATTAACTGGACTGACGCTAGCGGCAAGGTTTACACCGCAGGTCAGACCGTTACCGTAACCGCCGATATCACTCTTACAGCTAACTACCAGATCAACACCTACACCGTTAAGTTCGTTGGTTTCAACGGCGCTGACCTCGGCACCGTTACCGTTAACTACGGCGCAGCTGCTACCGCTCCTTCCATTCCCGCTGTTGAGGGTTACACCTTCAAGAACTGGGACAAGGACTTCAGCAATGTAACCGACAACCTCACCGTTAACGCTGTATACGAGATCAACTCCTACGACATCGTAATTACCGACCACGACGGCACTGTAAAGACCGTTAAGGCTAACTACGGTGCAAACGTTCTCGAGGTAGTTAACGCTAACTACGTAAAGGACGCTTCCCTTGTATTCGTAGGCTTCTACAACCACAACGGTACTCTTATCTCGAACACCGGTAAGGTAACCGCCAAGACGCTCGTATACGTTGCTTACACCGTAGAGGACATCTATGCAGGCGGAAACTCCAACATCGTTATCGGCGACGGCATCATCACCTACTATGCAGGTGCTGACGTTGACGCATTCACCTACGGTACCGTTGCAAAGAACGGTGGAACCGGTGACACCATCACCTTCACCGCTCCCCTCCTTGTTGATGATGCAGTTGCAAGCAAGATCTCCTACGCAGGCGAGACCGCTACCTACACCATCATCGTAATGGGTGACGTAGACGGTGACGCTGACGTAGATCTTACCGACGCTGAGCTTGCCGCTGCTTGCATCGGAAACTCCAAGGCTCTCTCCGGTAACTACTACACCGCTGCAAACACCACCGCTCCCGCAGCTCTTATCACCGCTCGTGATATCGCTGCTATCAAGGCGTTTGCAAGAGGTGACATCGATAGCTTCGTTGTCCCCGAAGGTAACTAATAGCAACTAACCCATTCGGGCTGCCGCGAAAGCGGCAGCCCATTTTTTTTTACTTGTATCTCCAACTATTTTCCCTTTTTCCCTTGACAAAGCCTTGTATTTGTAGTATTATATTATTGTATATAAATATATCTATTTATTACGTAATATACTATGCGCGAATGACCATATAAATCTATTTCGGAGTGCTATGATAATGAAGAAAAAATTCCTGTCTTTGAGCTTTGCAATCACGCTGATCATGCTTGTTTTTGCATTAGCATTCAACGCCTCGGCAACAGAAACCGATAATATTTGGAGCGAAACGTTTGTGCCGATCAATAACACCGCCGGTGCAAAGCTTGCCGTTTCGGGACCTTCCAGCGTTTATCTCGGTGACAGCTTTGACGTTTCATTCGAGTGGAATAATATAGACTTTGATAACTACCGCACGGGTTCTATTGATATCTACTTTTATTTCGATGCAAGGTTCGTCGAGATCCCCTCGGGTGCTGTTGCACTTGTAGAGCTTGGAGATGCCGCATGGGAAAACTACGGAGACGTAAGCGTAAGCTCCGTTCCCTCCACCGCTTCCGAGTATATGAAGCTTATGAAGGTTGCTATCGTGATCCCCGAGGATTACAACGCTACGGCAAACACTCTTACCGTTACCGTTAAGTTTAACGCCGTTGCACCCGGAACGTCTGAATTTGATTGGTTCTACGCCGCTATCGCGGCTTACGCCGACAGCACCGCTGAGCATTACGCGGAGATCGCTAACGCTCTTGCTGACACCGACGTAGACCTTACCTACAACGTAACGGTTCTTGTTCGCAAGGGCGAAGCTAAACTTGCCACCGACAAGGACACCTACTCTTATGACGAGCCCATCATCATCACCACCGCAGGCGATATCGACGGCAAGTACGTTGGTATTGCAAACGAAGATGGCGAGATGCTCGGATTCATACCTGCCAGCGACGCTCCTATAACGCTTGACGATCCCGCTTGGAGTTGGAACAAGGACTTCGGTCCCGACAGCGTGGTAGGCGGCAAGTTTACGATCGGTTGGGTAGATTCCGAAGGAAATTGGATCGAGGACGAGGCTGACTCCCGCATCACCATTAGCGTAGACGTAGTTCCCGAAACAAGCGACAGCACAAATGCTATGCTCCTCGTTTGCGTTGCGATATCTGCAATAACGGTTCTTGCTATTGCCGCCCTTGACAGCAAAAGAAGATACAACAACTAAATAAATGACTTTAAGGGGTTGTTACACAAAAGTGAAACAACCCCTTAAATACAAATATTGGAGTAAATATGAAAAACAGATCCCGTTTCTTTATAATAACCTTGATAGCGGCTTTCACTCTGCTTTTAAATGCGCTTGCTATTACCTCTCCCGCCGTTACCGCATCGGGAGATTATTCCTCGGCTGTGATAACCGAGAACAGAGCTGACGTAAGCTACGCTATCACCCCAAGCTTTGACGTTGAGCTTGATGCGAGCTACGGCGAGTTTGACACCAATCGCGACGGCACTAACGATTTCACGGGCATCGCCGTTGATATGCGCATCACGAATATCAGCGAAGCGTTAGCTTACGGTATCGCGGGCATAGATGCGCGCCTGTGCTTTGACAACACCCGACTTGAGCCGCTTTACAAGACCTCTGAGGAGCTTAACGGCTCGGAGCTTAATCCCTCCCCCGTCGTAACTAACTTCCCCACATACACCGTCAGGATTCCTGCCGCGGGGCTTGTGCTTGACGTTTTCTCCATTGAGGGACTTTGTAAGGCGTACGCCCACACCGACGGAAGCTATCATAATCCCGATAACGAAAACCAGATATTCACGGGACTTGAATCCTACATCAGCTGTAATTACGTTATAAACCTCGATACGCACGTTGCTTATAAGGAAAATAAGGTAGGACTTTTAAGCTCGGATAACGTGAGCTTCAGGTATTACTTCAAGGTACTTGACGAAAGCGGTGCGGGCGGAAGCTATACGTTTACCGTTCCCGATTCGCCCGAGGTCGCCCCAAACGCCATAGGCGCATTAGCTTTGAAGGCTCCGCACTACACGGGCGGCACCCCCTCCTTCTCAAACGTAGCTGGCAGGGGCGACAGCGTTACCGTAAAGCTTTGGAACAATGATATAACCACCCCCGAAAACACAACCGAGGTGACGACGGCTGTTACCGAGGAGAACACCACGGAAGTCACAACAGCTCCCACAACCAAGCCCGAAACTACACCTACCGTTTCGACAACCGAAACAACAGCTGATATAACGACCGACGTTACTACCGACATCACGGGTGACGTAACGAGCGACGAGCCAAGTGATAACACCACCGTAATACCCGTGGAAACCACTCCCTCCGCGGAAACCACTCCCTCCGTTGATACTACGTTTACGCCAAGCGATACCACGGCAAAGCCTGACGATGCAGATGTGAGCGACGATACCACCGCGCCTTCTCCCGAGACGACTGCGCCTCCTGCCTCTGACGGCGATTCGTGCGGCTCGTTTGCCTACTCCGCATTCATTTCCGCCCTTGCTATACTGCTTGTTTCGGCACTTTTTATCACACGCACGGAGAAAACAGATGACTAAAAAGCTTCTTAAAACTATAACTATTTGCGTTGCCATGCTTTTATTGGCGGCACACGCTCTCACCGCTTGCTCCCCCGCCCCTGACGCAGGCGAGAACACCACAGAAGGCGAAAAAGTATACGCTATTGAGCCGGACTTTGACGTTGAGTTAAAAGCCTCCTACGGCGATTTTGACACGGATGGAGACGGCACGAATGACTTTACGGGAATTGCGCTTGATATGTTCGTGAAAAACATCTCAAGGGAGCTTCAATACGGAATTTGCGGTATCGACGCGCAAGTTCATTTTGACAACACTCGTCTTGAGCCGCTTTTTAAGACCTCCGAGGAGCTTAACGGCATTTCGGGCGTTCAAGACCCCAAGCCCGTATTTAACTTTCCGAGATACAGCGACATCATTGATTCCGCAGGTGTGGAGATAACACTCTTTTCCATCGACGGACTGTGTAATTCGTATGCCCACACGGACGGAAGCTTTACTAACCCCGATAACGAAAAACAGAAATTCACGGGGACGGAGTCCTATATAAGCTGTAATTACATAATCAATATGGACACGCACGAGGCGTGGGCGGAAAGCAGAACGGGACTTACCAACGAGGACTACGTTCAGTTCAGATACTTCTTCAAGGTGCTTGGCGATAGCTCCGCCCCCTACGTATTCACCGTTCCCGACTCCCCGAATGAAAGCGTTGCGGCTCAATCGAAGCTCTGCGCACCTTGCTACACGGATGGGGACGTTCCCTTCACCACCGTCACGGGCAGAGGTACTGAAATAAAGTTCACAATAAACTAAAAAACAGGCAGAGAAATCTGCCTGTTTTTTTAGATATACTTAACCATAAAATAGTGCTTAACACCGTCACGTTTTCTGTCGGATGCGATAAGGTCTCTGCCGCTGTATATCGTTTTCGCCTTTTTGTTGATAGACGAGACGTGTTGACGTAAAACGGAGCTTTTTCTATGTGCATCACCAACGCAAACGGACAATAGCTCCTCGTCTTTCACAGCATTAGGGCTCTGCTTTACAAGATACGATAAAATCGCAAGCTCTGACGGCGTGAGCCTGAGCGGATAACCGAGATAATAAACGCCGTCGGGAGACGAAGAAAGGCACTCACCATAGTTAAAGCGCCTAATATCTCCTTCGGTTGCGAGTAAAAGCGCAAGAAGCTCACCGTCATCGTAAGAATCGAAGGAGCTTTGTGCGTTTCCGACAAAAAATGCAGGAAGCCCAACGCGCAAGCAAGCATCGAGCCACGGCGGATAAGTGCCTACGATAAGCACCATCGTGGTATCACCTTCACGCGCCGCACAAAGAAATTCGCCGCACGGCGGTGCATCTGCTGCCAAGCCGTGATCACGGTAGAAATTCTGTATCTCCACCCTTTTTGCAATATCCTCGCAATATATCCGTATCATTTTTTATCAGCGTCAAATACGGTATAAGCGGCGCATTCCTTTTCGTCGCCCTCATCAGACAACGACTGCGAGGCTGACATAAAGGATTGCTTCTTGCAACGGCGGATCGGCGTAAAGTATTTGCCGCTGACCACGATGTGATCGATGAGATTTAAGCCGAGAACCTCACAAAAATCAGCCATCTGATTGGTCAGCGCAATATCGTCAGCCGACGGATAGCACATACCGTTTGGGTGGTTGTGTGCAAGTACTATCGAGGATGCGGAGCGCTTTAAAGCCTTTTCTGCGAGAGTGCGCATTGGCAGCCTTACGGAATTAACCGAGCCGTCGCCAAGGTGAACCGTGTCTATCAGCTTCATTTTATTGTCAAACAGCATAGCGTACGCCCTTTCGACCGTTACGCCGACGTAAAGGCTTACAAGATACTGCCCGACCTTTTCTATCGTATCATACACAAACGGAACTTCCGCTTTATCAATGGAATACCTGCGTATAACGTCGCGGTAAAGACAAAACATAAGGGCAGAGTTTTGCCCCATTCCGTCAACCTCAACAAGATCATCATAGTCTGCCTCAAGAACGCCTGAAAACGAGCCAAAGCGCTCGATAAGGCGGTGTGAGAGATCGTTTACGTCTTTCTGAGGTATAGCGTAATAAAGCATAAGCTCGATGACCTCATGCGGGCTGAATGAATCCAGCCCGCCCGTGAGGTATCTTTCCTTCATACGCTGACGGTGTCCCGAATGAACGCCACCCGCCATCAGAGCTTAGCGTTAGCGGATTTAAGGATTACGTCGTGATGTCCGCCCTCTACGATACTCGTAGCAGACACCAGAGTGATGCGCGCGTTCTTCTGAAGATCGGGAATGTTGTTTACACCGCAGTTGCACATAGTGGATTTTACCTTATAAAGGCTCTTGGCTACGTTATCGTGCAGAGAACCTGCGTATACTACGTAGGAGTCAACGCCCTCTTCAAATCCGAGACCCGAGCTTCCGCCGAGGTCATATCTCTGCCAGTTACGAGCGCGGTTAGAGCCCTCGCCCCAATATTCCTTAACGTACTGACCGTTGACGAAGAGCTTGTTTGTGGGGCTTTCGTCAAATCTTGCGAAGTATCTGCCAAGCATAATGAAATCTGCGCCCATAGCGAGAGCAAGAGTCATATGATAATCGTGAACGATACCGCCGTCGGAGCAGATCGGGATGTAAATGCCCGTTTCCTCAAAATACTCGTCGCGAGCCGCCGCAACCTCGATAAGCGCGGTCGCCTGTCCTCTGCCTATACCCTTCTGCTCACGGGTGATACAGATAGAGCCGCCGCCGATACCGACCTTGATAAAGTCAGCACCTGCTTCTGCAAGGAAGCGGAAGCCCTCGCGGTCAACTACGTTTCCTGCGCCCACCTTGACGCTGTCGCCGTATTTCTCGCGGATGAAATCGAGAGTGAACTTCTGCCAGCAGGTATATCCCTCGGATGCGTCGATGCAAAGCACGTCAGCACCAGCCTCAACGAGAGCGGGAACTCTGGTCTCGTAGTCGCGGGTGTTGATACCTGCGCCTACCATAAAGCGCTTGTCCTTATCGAGCATTTCAAGGGGGTTGTCCTTATGCTCGGAATAATCCTTGCGGAAAACGAGATATGCAAGGCGGTCGTTTGCGTCAACGAGAGGAAGAACGTTGAGCTTGTTATCCCAGATTATATCGTTAGCTTCCTTAAGAGTAGTGGTAACGGGAGCGGTGACCATCTTCTCGCGGGGAGTCATAAATTCCTTGACCTTAAGGTCGGTAGCCATACGGGAAACGCGGTAATCTCTGCCCGTTACGATACCGAGGAGCTTACCCGTGCTACTGCCGTCCTCGGTGATAGCTACGGTGCTGTGTCCCTTAGCCTTAACGAGATCAAGAACGTCGGCGAGGGTATGCTCGGGGGTAAGGTTAGAGTCACTTACAACAAAGCCCGCCTTGTAGTTCTTTACTCTTGCGACCATAGCCGCCTCATCCTCAACGCTCTGTGAGCCGTAGATGAAGGACATACCGCCCTCGCGTGCGAGAGCAACAGCCATTCTATCGTCGGAAACGGACTGCATTATAGCGGATACGAGCGGAATGCCAAGAGTAATGTCGGGAGTCTCGCCCTTGCGGAATTTTACAAGGGGAGCCTTAAGGCTGACGTTTGCGGGAATGCAGTCGGGCGAGGTGTAGCCAGGGACGAGAAGATACTCGCTAAACGTATGCGAGGGTTCTTTATAAAAATAAGCCATTTCGAAAAGCTTTCCTTTCTGTTTTACAAATCGTTCTCAAAGATTGCACAACAGGGTGTCGCAATAAAAACTGCGACACCCCAATATTTACAGCGTTCAGATGAATTTGTTGAGCGACTCAGGGAGCTTTTCAACAGGGAGAGATGCGGTAACGACAACGTTTATCTTGTGGCTGTCGGTGAGCTCGTCAACGTCGTGCATAAAGCGCTCGAAGGCGTCGAGATCCTCGTTGCAGATGCGAAGTGCAGAGTCAACAAAGATGTCGGAAACGTCGTGATTGCTTGCAAGAATGCCCGAAACGAAGCCGTACAGAGCGCGTGCGTCGAATACGAAGTATTCGTCAACGTTGATGAGTCTGCAACGAGAGGTGATATCGTAGCGAAGCTTGATACCCTTTTCGATGCAAACGACGCAGCCCTTGGATTCGGAAACAGCCTCGTTGACAAGGTTGATAAGATTCTTGGTTTTTCCGGAGCCCTTTGCTCCAACGATAAGTTTAATCATTTTATACCTCCTGGTTTTAGGGGATTACAATATTATTATACAATAATAAATTGACAAAATCAAGTACTTTATTTAATTTTACAGTCTTGCGCGGAGCTGTTCGGTCATTTCTTCGTATCCGGGCTTGCCGAGAAGCGCAAACATATTCTTTTTGTACGCCTCAACGCCGGGCTGGTCGAAGGGATTAACGCCGAGCATATATCCCGAAACGCCGCAAGCAAGCTCGAAGAAATAGATCATATAGCCGAGAGAACGTGCGCTGCGGTCCTTAAGGCGAAGAACGATGTTGGGAACGCCGCCGTCAACGTGTGCAAGGAGAGTGCCGTTCATTGCCATACGGTTGACCTCGCTCATCTTCATATCTGCAAGGAAGTTAAGTCCGTCGATATTTGCGGGATCGTAGGGTACTGCGGCGTTGCTGTCGGGAGTCTCAACGTCGAGAACGGTCTCGAACATCGTGCGCATACCCGACTGAACGTACTGACCGAGGGAGTGCAGGTCCGTGGAGAAGATAACGGAAGAGGGATAGAGTGCCTTGCCATCCTTGCCCTCGCTCTCGCCGTAGAGCTGCTTCCACCACTCGCAGAACATCTGCTCATAGGGCTCGTAGCCTACGAATATTTCAATTGCCTTACCCTTGCGGTAAAGGATGTTACGGATAGCGGCATACTTGTATGCGTCGTTCTTCATAACGTCGGGCTCGGAGAGTGCCGCGCGTGCATCAGCCGCGCCGCCCATAAGCTCGTCAAGCTCGATGCCTGCAACTGCGATGGGGAGAAGTCCGACTGCGGTAAGTACGGAGAAGCGTCCGCCGACGTCGTCGGGAACTACGAAGGTCTCAAAGCCTGCCTCGTCTGCAAACTTCTTAAGAGTTCCGCGTGCCTTATCGGTGGTAACGAAGATGCGCTCGCGGGCGCCGTCAACGCCGTATTTCTTTTCAAGCATAGCTCTGAAGTAACGGAAGGCAACTGCGGGCTCGGTGGTCGTGCCCGACTTCGAGATAACGTTTATGCAAACGTCTCTGTCCTCGCAAAGAGCAAGGATCTCGTCAAGGTCGCCGCCGCTGATGTTACAGCCCGAGAAATAAATATCGGGAGTATCCTTTTTCATAAGGTTGTAGCGGGGGGACTTGAGGAATTCAACTACCGCGCGAGCTCCGAGATAAGAGCCGCCGATACCGATAACGATGAAAAGGTCGCAAGAAGACTGAATCTTCTTTGCCGCCGCCTTGATGCGTGCATATTCTTCCTTATCGTAATCTACGGGAAGATCCATCCAACCGAGCATCTCGCTACCCGCACCAGTGCGGTTGCGAAGCGTTGCTACTGCGGCATCAACGTCGGGAGTGATAGCCTTTATTTCCTCGTCGGAAACAAAGGATTTGATAAATTTGTCAGAAAGTTTGAGTGCCATATATTTTCCCATCCTTAAAGAAATATATTATTTTATCTATTTTACCACTTTTTTGTTTTAATTTCAACACATTTTTAACAGAAATATTTCTTTTTTCACAATTTTTTTGAGCAACCGAAGAATCCTGATAGCATTCTTACGAAAAGTGTGCCAAATGAGATGCGTTCCACGCCCTCGGTAGCGCTGATATCCACCCTTGCAAGCTCCTTGCCGTCAAGCGTAAATACCACGTCTCCGACCTTGTCACCGCACTTTATTGGCGCGGCGATGCTTTCGGGAAGCTCCGTGCGAACCTCTACCGCCTTATCCTTGCCCTTTTCGACGAGGGTTGAAAAATCGCCGTGCGCGACGGTGCAGAAATTTGACTCGCCACCCGTGACCTTAATAGGCGCAAGCTCCGTGCCGCGATAGCGGTAAAGCGAGAAATTGGCAAAGCCCCAGTCCAGCAGAGCCGCCGCAGCGGCGTTACGCGCGTCGCGCGTGGGCGACGCCATGATCACGGCGATAAGGTGCATTCCATCGCGCTCGGCGGTAGCGCTGATGCAGAATTTCGCCTTTGCCGTAGAGCCCGTTTTAAGCCCCGTTGCGCCCTCGTAAAACCTGACGAGGCGGTTGGTGTTGGAAAGTCCAAACGCGCCGTCGCGCACGGTGTCCATCCACGTGGAGCTGTATTTAAGTATTCTTTCGTGCTTTATAAGCTCGCGCGACATAATTGCAATATCGCGCGCCGACAGAACGTGGTTACTGACCGTATCGTCGAGTCCGTTTGTGTTTTCAAAATGCGCCGACTTCATTCCGAGTTCTGCGGCTCGCTTATTCATAAGCTCCACGAATGCCGCCTCGCTCCCCGCTACCGCCTCTGCAAGTACCACGGCGGCATCGTTTGCGGATGCGATGACGACGGATTTGAGTAGGTCGTCAACGCTCATCCTCTCCCCTTCCTTGAGGAATATCTGCGAGCCGCCCATTGACGCGGCGTGTGCCGACGCCGTGAGCATCGTATCGTAGGAGAAAACGCCCCTCTCGATCGCCTCCATAACGAGAAGCAAGGTCATTATCTTCGTAACGGACGCGGGCGGCAACGCCTCGTCGGCGTTCTTTTCGTAAAGCACCCGTCCCGTTTGCGCCTCAACGAGTATTGCGCTGACGCAATCAAGCGAAAGGTCAGGATATTCGGCGGCGGCACTCATGGGAACGAGCGACCAAAAAACCATAATTCCGCAAAGTATAACGGATAAAAATCTTCTTTTCATAAAAACATCACCTCGCATAATCTTATGCGAGGTGATAATAAAAATATGAAAATAATACTTTATTATTTTACCAAAAAACGGTATTCCGTGCTCGTTACGAACTCCTCGCCCGCAGAGAGAGTGCAATCAAGGAAGTTTTCGTGGTTTATAGCGTCGGGCATGGACTGAGTTTCAAGGCAGAACGCATGGCGGCGCTGCTGGGGCTTTCCGCCGCGGAAGGGATACTTCTCGTCGCCGAGGAAGTTTCCGCTGTAGAACTGCACGCAGGGACGGTCGGTAAAGACCTTCATCACAATGCTTCCGTCGGGGGAGGTAACGGTCGCTCTCTCCTTTACGCCCTCGCCTCTGTCGGCAAATACGAGGCAATGGTCGATGCCGCCGCCGATAACGATGTCCTCGTTATCATCAGCCTCAAGTCCCTCGGAAATCAGCTTTTCCTCGGTGAAATCAAAGGGAGTTCCCTTGACGGACTTTATCTCGCCCGTGGGGATAAGGGTGTCGTCGGTGGGAAGGTATCTGTCCGCGTCGATAAGTATCTTATGCGAGCCGATATAGCCCTCACCCGCGAGGTTGAAGTATGCGTGGTTGGTAAGGTTGAGTATGGTCTTTTTGTCCGTGGTGGCGCGGTATGCTATCTTGAAGCCGCCCTCTGCCGTCAGGGAGTAGGTAACGGACATCGTAAGCGTACCGGGGTAGCCCTCCTCGCCGTCGGGAGAAACCGCGCTGAAGGTAACCGCGTCACCCTCTACGGTAGCCGTCCAGAGCTTTTTATCAAATCCGCGCTTGCCGCCGTGAAGGTGGTTTACGCCGTTGTTTACGTAAAGCGAGTAATCAACGCCGTCGAGCGTGAACTTGCCGCGGCAGATTCTGTTGCCTATTCTGCCTACCACCGCGCCGAGATATCCCTCCGCGCCCTCGTAGGAGCGAAGCGTATCGTAGCCGCAAACGGTGTCGCGCCAGCCTGCGGGAGTGTTCACTCTCGCGCGGAGGATGGTAGCGCCGTATTCCATAACCGTAAGCTCTATATTGTCGTTTGCAAGGGTATACGCATATACCTCCTTGCCGTAGTTAAAGTTATCGCTTACCGTGCCAAACAGCTTTTTCGTAATCATATTACACCTCGTAGCCCTTGGGGTTCATGGTCTGCCAACGGTCTGCGTCGCGGCACATACGGACGATATCGTACTCTGTGCGCCAGCCGAGAAGCTCGTAAGCCTTCTTGGGGTCAGCATAGCACTCGGGAATATCACCGGGGCGGCGAGCAACGATGTTGTAGGGAACCTTCTTGCCCGTTGCTTCCTCAAACGCCTTGACGATATCAAGCACGGAGTAGCCCTTACCCGTACCGATGTTGAATCTGTCAACGCCGTCGACCTTCATTGCGCGGTCAAGCGCCTTGAGATGTGCGCGAGCAAGGTCAACCACGTGGATGTAATCGCGCACGCCCGTTCCGTCGGGAGTGGGGTAATCGTTACCGAAAACGCTGAGCGCCTTGAGCTTACCAACTGCGACCTGAGTTATGTAGGGGAGCAGATTGTTGGGGATGCCGCAGGGGTCCTCACCGATAAGTCCCGATTCGTGTGCGCCGATGGGATTGAAGTAACGGAGAATAGAAACGCTCTTAAGCTCCTTCGCATTGATAAGGTCTGAGAGGATGCGCTCTATCATAAGCTTGGTCTCACCGTAGGGGTTGGTGGTGCTGAGGGGGAAGTCCTCGCGGATCGGAACGGACGCGGGATTGCCGTAAACCGTTGCCGAGGACGAGAAAACGATAGTGCCTACGCCGTGAGCCTTCATAGCGCGGCAAAGGTTGAAGGTAGCGTCAAGATTGTGGCTGTAGTAGCGCAGAGGCTGTGCAACGGACTCACCTACCGCCTTAAGTCCCGCAAAGTGAATTACGGAGTCGATATCGTTCTCTGCGAACACCTTTTCGGTTGCGTCGTAGTCGAGAAGGTCTACAGCGTAGCACTTGGGTGCTTTGCCCGTGATCTTTTCGATCCTCTTAAGAACCTCGGGCTTACTGTTGGAGAAGTTGTCGATGATTACGACCTCTCTGCCGTCGTTAAGAAGCTCTACGACCGTATGGGAGCCGATGAATCCAGCTCCGCCTGTTACAAGAATTGCCATTTTTATACCTCTTTATTATAAATATTTTTTAACCGTAGCCAGCATTTGCGGCATCTTTTGCTCCATATCCCGAACCAGCTTGAACTGGTTACGCGCACGGTCAAGATTCTGCGTGGGATAGTGGATGCGGAAATAGGTGTCGCCGTTAAGATAATCGGTAAGGAAGCGGATACCCGTTTCCAGCGTGATTATCATCGCGCCCATGGGGAGCGCAAGTATCTCCATATCGGTAAGCGAGCCGTCAAGCCCGCCGATAAAGCCGCGAGCGAAGGCGTTGAACATATCCTCGCGCATATAGACGAGGTCAAGATCCGTTTCGTCCTCGGCGGCACTCGACGCGCCAAAGCGGATAGCGTCACCGAAATCGAAAAGCACCGAGCCCGGCATTACCGTATCAAGGTCGATAACGCAAACGGGCTTGCCCGTTACCTTATCGAGCAGGATGTTATTTAACTTCGTATCGTTATGCGTGACGCGGCGCGGAAGCACGCCCGCCTCCATTCTGTCCGTTATGTACGAGCATATAACGCGATGCTCCTTGACGAAAGCTATCTCGTCGGGTATGGACTCCGCCCTACCCGCCGCGTTTGCGGCAAGTGCCGCCTCAAAGGCGCGGTAGCGTGCGGGGGTGTTGTGAAAATCGGGGATAGTCTCGACGAGTTTTGCCACGTCGTAATCGGCAAGCTGCATCTGAAACTTACCAAACGCGCGTCCGACGCTCTCAAAAACTCTCGGTGACTCGGCGGATTGATATCCTACGACGTTTCTTACGTATTCATAGGCACGCCAGCAGCCGCCGTTTTCATCGCGGTAGTATACGCTTCCGTCCTTGGTGGAAATAAAATGGAGCGTGCCGCGCTTTACGTCGCCGCCTGCGGCTTCTATCTTTTTACTGATATGCTCGGTGACTCCGATAATATTCTTCATCAGCCCGTCGGGGTCCTTGAACACCGACGTGTTTATGCGCTGGAGGACGTACCTCTCGCCTTTCTCGCAATAAATAAAATAAGTACCGTTTATGTGTCCCTCGGAGCATTCACGGTATGACGAGGGCGCGGAGCTAAGTGCAAACTGCGCGGCAATATTAAGCAGATCCGTCATTTTCTCAAGCCACTCCAAAGGTCCTCGGCGTAAACGCCGCTCTTTATAAGCGCTCTGATGCTTTCCTTGACGTATTCCTTATCGGCGGCGTAGGTAACGCCGTACCACTTCGCCTTGGTGGGGCAAGCCGTGACGGTCGCAAGAGAGGCGTCCTGCGCCCAAGTGACCGCAAGGGGCAGATAGAACTCGTCCTTCTGGGGATTCTTCATTTCGGATAGGAAGCGCTTAAAGCCGTCGGATGCGACGGGGAAAAACGCGGGGGTGAAGCCGAAGAAATTCATCGAAGCGGCGGCATCGCCCGAAAGGTGCGTCCACGTGCCGTCCTCCTCATATTCCGCATCGTCGCCTGCGGGTCTTATCTTCGTGCGCTCGGTAATGGACATAAGCTCGCCGTTTTCGCCAAGCTCACAAATGCCGCGCGACACCGTGCCGTTATCGGTAAGGGTGTTTGCAAGGCGGTAAGCCGCAAAGCAGATGGGCATGGGAATTGCCGTGCTGTCAGCCGCTCTTAAGCGGTTAGCCATTTCCTCAAACGCCTCGTAGCCGTAAAAGTCGTCAGCGTTTATCGTTGCGAAATTATCGTCCACTATGCTGCGAGTGGCAAGCAGAGCGTGGGCAGTACCCCACGGCTTCTTTCTGTCCTCGGGAACGCTAAAGCCCTCGGGCAGATCGTTTATATCCTGAAAAGCGTATTCAACCTTGGCGTAGGGCTCAACGCGGCATCCCACGCTCTCGCGGAAAAGCTCAAGATTTTCCTTCTTTATAACGAAAACCATTCTGTCAAATCCCGCTTTTATAGCGTCGTAGCAGGAGTAGTCGATAATAAATTCTCCGCACGGTCCTATGGGATCTATCTGCTTCATTCCGCCGTAGCGTGAACCCATACCCGCGGCAAGTATTACAAGTGTCAAGGCTTTCTCCTTTCGCTTTTGGGAGCCTACGCCCCCATATTCCTTTATATTATATTACATTTTTCGCAAAATGTACAGTAGATTTTTAATTTTTCTTAACACTTTCCGTTTATTATTGCGATTTTAATCAAAAATAAAAGATAGAGTATTGACAAAAAAGGTGGCTTGTGTTATAATTTTGGTGAAAAATGTATCATTTGAGACACAGAGGTAACCATATGCAAAATTCAGATCACAATCAACTTCTTCTTTCCAACCGTCTTTTTGCAGGCTGCGACGCTTCTCTTCTTGATGAAGCGCAGTTCAGCGACAAAAATCTCCTTTGCTTAAAGTCGGGAGAAGACCTTTTCGCCGCGCACGGCTCTGCTTGCATAGGCATTTTGCTTTCGGGCAGATGCGCTATATATTCGGCTGACCCGTCGAAAAAGGTGCTTATGCGCTTCGTCTTTCCTGCCGAGGCTGTCGGCGTTGCCTCCCTTTTCTCGACGACTCCCCCCGTAACGCATATCACCGCCTGCAACGACGGCGGAGCGACCTTTCTCGTGCTTACACGCGAGGATATTGACGCGCTTTTCGCCACGCGCTTCGGGGATACGATAAGAAACAATATTCTCGCGTTTCTTTCCAACCGCGTATCGTTCCTCAACTCCCGCATCGCGTGCATTACGGGCGGAAGCGCGGAGCGCAAACTTGCCATCTTCCTCAATTCCGCAATAGACGCGACAGACTCTTACGAATTCGACATAGGTATGTCAATGAAATCGCTTGCAAATGCGCTTAACATCGGGCGCGCGTCGCTGTATCGCGCATTCGACGCTCTTGAAAAAGAAAAAGTGCTCACCCGTAGCGGCACGTCAGTAACCGTTATCAACCGTGAACATCTTCTTAATATATTCAAATAACAGAAAGGACCAAAAACAATGAAAAAACTCTTAGCTCTACTCCTCGTTATCGCTCTTGCGATCCCCTTTGCCGCTTGCTCCACCGCTTCCGACGGCGACACCACTACCACCACCGCCGCTCCCACGGTTGACGACACGACCATCCGCGTTGCCGTGCTTAACGGCACTACGGGCTTTGGCATCGCGCCCCTCGTTTCCGACCTTAAGAACGGTAAATGCGATTTTAAGGCAAACGTAGATTTTTATGCTGACGCTACGCTTGTTGCTCCCCTTCTCATAAACGGCTCGGTCGATATCGCCGCCGTTCCCACGAACCTCGCCGCAACCGTATACAACAAGACCGAGGGCAAGGTCGAGGTGCTTGCGGTAAACACCCTCGGCGTGCTTTATCTGCTTGAAAACGGCGAAAGCGTAAAGAGCCTTGCCGACCTTGAGGGCAAGACCGTATACGTTCCGGGTCAGGGCACTAACCCCGAATTCGTGCTTCGCGCGCTTCTCAAATACGCGGGACTTACCGACAAGGTAACGATAGACTACACCTACCAGAGCCCCGATGAGCTTACCGCCGCAATGGCTACGGGCAAGGCGGCTATCGGACTTCTGCCCGAGCCTAAGGTTACTGCCGCAAAGCTCAAGAACTCCACTCTCCGCGTTGCGGTAGATTTCAGCGCAGAGTGGAAGAGACTGACGGGATGTGAGCTTGTACAAGGCTGTCTCGTTGCCCGCAAGGACTTCGTTGACGCACACGAGGCGCTTGTGAACAAATTCCTTGCCGCTTACGAAGCATCCGTAAACACCGTAGTCACGGACGTTGACACCGCCGCAAAGCTCATCGTTGAGGCAGGCATCGCTCCTCAAGAGGCACTCGTCAAGAACGCTCTGCCCCGTTGCAACATCACCTATCTTACGGGTGACGGAATGAAGAATGCGCTTAACGAATTCTGGAGCGCACTTCACGGCATAGTTCCCACCTCTATCGGCGGAAAGCTCCCCGATAGC
>JAZQXT010000006.1:0-4495 GCA_045633005.1 Eubacteriales bacterium
TATGTCCGAAAATCTGCGTTTCCGCTATTGGCAGGACGGCGCCTCGGACTTCTTGCGCGCGCCCGTATTCGGCGTGGGCTTTGACGACGGCGTGGTCTTCGAGGGCGTGGGCTACACGTTCAGCAATCCGTTTTCGGGAATGTACCACTCGATAATATTCCAATTCCTCGCCGCCGCGGGTGCCGTCGGCTTCCTCGCTTTCCTTTATCATTGCGCGGAGTACGCACGTCTGCTCTTTAAGCGCAGAAGCGCGGATAAGCTCCTTATCCTGCTTTTGCCCGCTATGATAATCGTTATGTCGCTCGTCGACAATTTCTTCTTCTATTTCAATTTCCAAATATTTTACGCCGCCTTCTTCGCCCTTGCGGAGAAGGAAAGCCGCGAAAAGTAAAAAATACTTGCAAGTCTGCTCTTGCAAGTATTTTTTTGCAAAAACAACCAAAACTATACCATTTTCAACCAACGGTATATAGACAAACGGAAAATTTTGTTATATAATATCCCCATAAAACCAAAAACCGCAGACGCGGCATTTATCAAGAGGTTATCAAATGGCTAAAAACAACGAAAGCACAAGCATCCCCGTAAATTATTTCAACAAGCAACGCCACCCCAAGCTCGAATTGCTCTTTATGATACTCATCGGCATCGGCGTGGGCGGATTTGCAATATTTTACATAACCTTCTTCTGGCTTTTCGCCTACGTCTGCGTGGGAATCGCCGCCGTCGGCATTACGGGATATTTCGTCCTGAACGCGCATTCCTGCAAGGACTCGGACTACGACGATTATCTGAAGAGACTGCTTGACATCAAGAATATCCACAAGGACGGAGAGGTCATCGAAAGCTACGACCTCGGCGCAGAGCACGCAAAAATTGGTAAAGACAAAAAATCGCGCAGCAATATCTACAGCATCGCGGTATTTAACTTCAAAAAGGAGAGCTTTACGCTCGACTGGACGCTTATTGATATCATGGCGTCAAACGAATACGAGGTCGCCACGACCGAAAAGCACCTTACCCTTCCCCGCGGCACGAAATGCAAGGTAGAGGAGTTCGAGATACCCGCAAAGCCCCGCGCTATGAAGGGCGCGTATATCGTGATCACGGATGAAAACGGCGAGGAGTTGCGCATCCCCGCAACCGCCTTCTCCTGCGACACCGACGAGATAGCAAAAAGGATATCGGAGAAAAGATAAAAACCTCACCCATCCAAGAAACAAGGAGTACAAGCATTTGCTCGTACTCCTTTTCTCTCTTTATGGATCTGTCGGCGGACTATAATAAGCCTTCCTCCGGGAGGTAGCGAAGCGGCGCGAGGGTAGTGAATGACACCACGGGGTGGTGTCAGAGCCCGAGCGTGACCGAGCCGAAGCGAGAGGTGGCACGCGGAGCGTGACGGAAGGAGAGTGCGTATACAATATCACAAGCACTTGCTCCATCAAGACGCAGGCTCCTTCAGTCTCGCATTCGCTCGCCAGCTCCCTCTCGGATGGAGCCATCGCGTGTGCGCCCGCAAATCCTAAACGGCGAGGATCACGTTTCACTGTTCTTTGTAATGATCAGCGCTTTTACACGCTCACAAAGCTTTATAAATTCGGGGTGATTGCGGATAGGTTCAAAATCTTTTCCTTTAAGAACATTATAATAATCGCTGGGAAATATGCAATAGCAAGTACACATACCATCCATTTGAGTTGCCACGAAAATCTCTCGTTCTTCGGGGCTGTCGGGATTATTATCACGGTTATCCCACTTCTCTTTGGCGCGCCATTCCATTCCCTCAATAAAACGGCAGGATGTCGGCAATACGACCTCATCTGCAATCATCATTGTATCCTCCAACAGCTTTACTGCACTTTCTATTTTCGAAAGAGCCTCATCTTGATCACCCGCAGATATTGACCGTACCGCGGATTTAAGTCGGAGTTCAATGCGATCATCTGTCCACATATCAGGGCGATCATCCTTGGCATCACAACGAATTAGCGAAAGCATGCTTTCCATAAATTCATCCGCCGCCTCTTTGTTCTCCTTACTTTCGCCCCATTTCAAAAGATAGCTTGGACAAAGCAACGTGCTAAAGGCTTGATATAATTGATATCTGCGTTCAGGCTCGAATTTTTCCGCGTCCCTGCGGCGCTGATATCTCCAGAATAGTAATGCGCGCTCCGAACAATCAAAGGGTGTCGTATATTTACCCAAAAAGTCTTCTAAATGCTCCTCATCCTCGATTTCCGCCATTGTTTGTATTACATGCGGCTGCATAGGGTGACGTTCAAGGTATGCTTGCGCTAACAAGCGCACCTCGGGAAGTATTTTGGGATCGCGGAATGCTCTGCCATTCCCCTGACACCACGGACGCCACGCAGAGTCGCTGTCAAGATAATTCCTTCGTATATCGCGAAGAAGATCTACAATTTTCTCGGCATTATAATCATGCTTTATACACTCGCGCCGAAGCTCGTCAAACGCTTTCACCGCGCGTTTTTCTTTTTCGATTTGCGGCATTCCGAGAAGCTCGTCAACGGTAATGGCAAGCACCTCGGCAATAGCGGGGATCAGTTCAAGGTCGGGGTAGGTCGAGCCGTTCTCCCAACGGCTGACAGACTGATAGGTTACACCCAAACGATCGGCAAGCGCTTCTTGCGTCAAGTCGTTTTTCTTCCGAAAATTGCGTATATTTTCCCCAATTGCAAGTTTCATTTTTTCCTCCTTGTATAGGTGATTGCTTTGCAAAGCGTTTCTTTTGTCGACATCTATATTATACAGCACATCCTACAGCAATTCAACAACGCATTTCGAGAGAAAAAATATCACTTTGTGTTATGTTTTACAATAAAATAAAGGTGAGCCGACGGCTCACCGATATTTTTTATTTCCCAAGCGCGTCGAGTGCCGATGGCACGTCGCCGTACTTTTCGAGTGCGGCGGCGGCATCGGCGCGGCTTGCTCCCGAAAGCTCCATTATTATCCTCGTTGCGCGCTCCACGAGCTTTTCGTTGGTGGGGCGCACGTTTATCATAAGATTGCCCCTGACCTTGCCCGTTTTTATCATCGCGCCCGTCGAAAGCATATTAAGCACCAGCTTTTGCGCCGTGCCCGCCTTAAGCCTCGTCGAGCCGGAAATCACCTCCGCTCCTACGAAGGGAGCGATGGTAACGCGGCAAAGCGCCTCCATAGGCGAGCCGGGATTGCAGGAAAGTCCGATCGGCACAGCTCCTATCTCGGCGGCGCGGCGAAGCGCACCAAGCACGAAGGGCGCTCTGCCCGATGCGGATATGCCGACCACCACGTCACCCGCGGCGATGCCGTCGGCGTCTATCGCCTCAGCTCCCGCCTCGGCGCTATCCTCCGCGCCCTCGACAGCCTTGAACATCGCGCCGTTGCCGCCCGCAATAATGCCGCGCACAAGCTCGAAGTCCACGCCGAAGGTGGGCGGACACTCCGACGCATCCACAACGCCGAGCCTGCCCGACGTTCCCGCGCCGACGTAAACGAGATGCCCTCCCCTCTCCATAGCGGCGGCGATGATATCCACCGCCTCGGCTATTTCGGGCAAAACCTCGTCGATAGCGTCCTCAACGCGGCGGTTTTCGCGGTTTATCAGCGCCACCATCTCAAGCGTGGGGAGCTTATCTATGTTCGTTGTATTGGGGTTTCTGCCCTCTGTTTTTATAACGTCGTAATTATCTCTCATTTTTCTATCCTCGGCTCAAAATCCTGAAAAATTGCCGCATGACCGCGCGCGCGCACGCGCTTGTAAAGCTCCCTGTCCCTTATCGTCCAAGCAAACATCACAGCTCCGAAAAGCTTTTCGCAAAGCGTGACGGAAAGAAGCTTGAACTGCGCGTTATAGGAAATATAATCGGGACGGGAAAGAACGTTGGTCAGCATCGGCGTGCAAAGCAGCTTTATCGCAAGGCTCGTTCCGCCCTCGCGGAAGAAATTGCTGACGAGCTGTCCCCTTATCACGTCGGGGCGGTTCTTTTTGAACCACGCAAGCAAAAAGGGATTGAACGACTCAATGCTATACGCGCCGTCGTAGCCGTCAAGCAGCTCTGCGACCTTGGGGCAGAGCGAGGTATCGGGGCTCGTTCCCTTAAGCTCCACGCAAAGCGGCATACTGCGGTCAACGCCCGCAAGCACGTCTACAAGCGTGGGAACGCCCTCCTCACTTCCGTTAAGGCGCACACCTGAAAGCTCCGCCGCCGTCATTTCACTCATATTTCGGTCTATTCCGCACACTCTTTTAAGGGTATCGTCGTGGAAAACGACCACTCTGCCGTCGGCATCAAGGCGCACGTCAAGCTCGATGCCGTAGCCCGCCTTCGTTGCACCGACAAGGGCGCTTAAGCTGTTTTCAACGTCGCTCTCGCGCAAAATTCCGCGGTGCGCGTAATCGGCGATAAACGCCTCCGCCCTCTTGCGCCTGCGCGTGCAGGGCGCGATAAGAAACAGATACAGCCCGATAATACTTACTATCGGCAATAGC
>JAZQXT010000007.1:0-143786 GCA_045633005.1 Eubacteriales bacterium
TTCTTTCGATTTTGCAATAAGGACTTCCCATTGCTCTTTGCATACTTCGGTAGGAGCATAGTAGCAAAAATCCTCGATGGAATTAGAAAACAAATCATAAAGATTTAGTGAGTCAAAAATGTCAGCATGGAGACAGAGCGAGTCTTTTAGCCAAAACTTGTTTCTAAATTTTCCTTTTTGAAATTCAAAATAACAGGTTCCTCCTGCCGCTTTTCGTTGCACTTCATCAAGAAAATATTTCATTCGCTCACATCCCTCCGTCAAATTCTTATTTACAAAACAAATTATACCACCTTTTCTCAAATAAATCAAGGCGTAAGCCTTGTATATCATCCGCAACTTGTTGCGGTATATCATCAACACGAAGTGTTGTATATCATCAAGCCGCAGGTAGATGCACGCTGGCGCGTGATGAGATACAAGGGCGGCTTGCCGCCCTTGATGATATGCACCGCGCTTCGCGCGGCGATGATATGCCAAGCCTGCGGCTTGGATAAACAAAAAGAGAACATTTGTCGGTTGACAAATGTTCTCTTTTTGTTGGTGGGGGATGGTGGATTCGGACCACCGAAGTCAGTGACAACAGATTTACAGTCTGCCCCCTTTGGCCGCTCGGGAAATCCCCCATATTATGAGTCCGCAAACCTGCACGCCGTGCTGAGCTCTGCGGACTTTTTGGAGCTGGTGATCGGAGTCGAACCAACAACCTGCTGATTACAAATCAGCTGCTCTGCCATTGAGCCACACCAGCAAACAGTCGTTTCCGGTTGGAACGAAGTAGATTATATCACATTAAATCGCATTTGTCAATACCTTTTTTGATTTATTTTCAAAAATATTTGAAACATTTTATCTTTTTTTCTGTCTTTATATATGTCGGTTTTAATTATTGACTTTATTGCCCAAAAGTTATATAATAAAATAAATATACGCTGACGTGAGGAAAACGATGAAGCTTCAAAACTATCTTCCCGAAATAAAGAACAGAGCAAAGGTAGTATTCACCACAGACAGAGTCATTTGTCGCTTGATGGCGGCGTGGTGTACCTTTATAATGATCACGCTGATGGGCGAGGCGGAGTTTTCCGCACTTTCCTTTAATCAGGACGTGTCGTTTACTAAAATATTCGCGTTTGCGGCGGTGGGCTTCCTTATTTATTCGGCGCTTTCGATGTTGCTTCCGAAATATCACGCCGACAGCTATTTTCTCATAGTCCCCGCAACGCTTTCCTCGCTCGTTTGGGTGGGGAATTACTCCGTCGCAGACCGCAAGGTGTTCTTGCTTTTGGCGGTCATTGCCGTTTATTCGCTCTTTCTCGTCTATTTCCTTAACAAAAACGCCGAGGTCATCTCGTCCTTGCGCCTATCGTACAAGCACGCTACCGTTGCCGTTGCGCTTTTCGGCATCTTCTGCGCCTTTATCGTGGCGACGATAACGTGCCTGCGCTACAAGACCTTCTCCGCGCCCAACTTCGATTTCGGTCTGTTTTGCAATATGTTCCATAATATGAAGGAAACGGGACTTCCGATGGTAACGAGTGAGCGCAACGGTCTTTTGTCGCATTTTGCCGTACACATCTCGCCCGTATACTACATCCTTCTTCCGTTTTATTATATTTTCCCCTCGCCGCTTACGCTCCAGATAGGTCAGGCGGTGGTGCTTGCGTCGGGCGTCGTTCCCGTTTTCCTTATCGCCAAGCGGCTTGGGCTTTCCGCAAAGGTCGCCGTGATCGTTTCGGGAATATACGCGCTCTATCCCGCCATCAGCTGCGGTTGCTTTTACGATATACACGAAAACTGCTTCCTTGCGCCCTTGCTGCTTTGGACGTTCTATTTCTTCGAGGCGGAAAAATATATTCCTATGTATATTTTTGCCGTCGGCGTGCTTTCGGTCAAGGAGGATGCGGCTATATACGTTCTGATCTTCGCCCTTTTTGCTATTTTGTCGAGAAAGAAATATCTGCACGGCGCAATCCTTGCCATTGGGTCGCTTTCGTATTTCGGTATCGCGCTTTATATTCTCGTAAATTACGGCGACGGCGCGATGATAAATCGCTTCAACAACCTTATTTTCAATCTTGACGACGGTCTTATCGGCGCGGTCAAGACGGCGCTTGTAAATCCGGGCTTCTTGCTGACTCAGCTTTTCGCCACGGGCACGTCGAGCTGGGACAAGGTCGTGTATCTGTTCCAGATGTTTTTGCCGCTTGGGCTTTTGCCCTTCTGCACGCGCCGCCCGTCGCGCTGGCTTCTTATTGCGCCGATGTTGATGAACCTCGTTACGATGTATCAGTATCAGTACAATATCAACTTCCAGTACAACTTCGGCGTTTCCGCGTTCCTTGTGTACGCGCTTCTTATCAATCTGCCCGAGCTTCACGCTCCCACGCGCCGCAATCTTTTGGCGCTCGGCGCGGCGGCTTGCCTCTTTATGTATAGCTTTTACGTTATGCCATCGTATAATTCTTATACCGAAAGGTACAACGAGGGCAAGGAAACGTACGCGCAGATGGAGGCGATACTTGACACCATACCCGAGGACGCTTCTCTTAACGTTTCGACATTCCTGCTTGCCCACGTTGCCGACCGCGACGTGATATACGAGCTGAATTATCACGGCGATGCGGCGGACGTGGATTTCGTAGTGCTTGATTTGCGATATAATAACGCGGCGCTGGGTAAGCACCGTGCGGCGTATCTGCGTCAGGGCTACACCGTCTGGGCGACGTACGACGGACTTATAGAGATACTTTGCGCGCCCGAGGCGTAAGGGAGAAAAGCGTTAATTAAAGAAAGGACGGTGCAACCGTGAAAAAGATATATATATGGTTGGCTTTATGCCTTGCGCTCGTTATGCTTGCGGCGTGCTCGCCCGCAGAGGGCGGGGACGTTACGACCGACGTAACCACCGAAGCGCCCGTGACCGACGCGCCGCCCGAAACGGACGCGCGCGAGTATATGCGCGTGGGCTTCCTCTATCCGTACGCGCAATCGTGGCGCTTTGACTTTGCATACTACCGCGTGGGCGAGACTCCCACGCTTCCCGCGGCACACACGCCCGACGCATATTTTAAGGGCTGGACGCTTGACGGCGCGCCGAGCGAGCCGACGGCACTTGAAGCGGTCGGCGAGCTGACCGTGCGCGGCGAGGAGCAGAGCCGCGTGGGCGGATACGCCGAGCTTTTGTCGCTTTGCGAGGAGTGCCACTACGCCTACGTTGCGAAATACGAATATCCCGAAAGCGTAAGCATCAGCGTTGTCGGCGCGGACGGTCAAACGCGCGTCACCGAGGTCGGCTTCGGACAAAAGCTGCCGAGTGCTGTTTTTGAAAACGCCTATCTGCCCGCGCTCCCCGCAGGCGAGCGCATCGAGGTCGCGGGGTGGCTCTATTCCGCCGACGGCAACGAGTGGTCGCCCTGCGAGAAGGATATGCGTGCGACGGCAAATATTTCAGTAAAGCCCGACGTTAAGCACTACTGTCTGCTTACTCTGAACGCTGGCAAGGGAACGTTTGGCGGCGACGCGAAGCGCGAGCTGTGGCTTGAAAAGGGAACGCTCGTGAACGTCGCGTTGCTTGAGCCGCCGCAAAGAGAGGCGGACGGCGATAAAACTTACATTTTTGCGGGCTACCTTAATTCAGAGGGCATAAGGGTCAGCGAGATAACGATGTCCGCCGCCGTTACGCTAAAGGCGGATTACGAGGTCTCCGAAAAGGTATACACCGTTACC
The DNA here is from genome assembly GCA_045633005.1 of Eubacteriales bacterium. Lineage (GTDB taxonomy): Bacteria > Bacillota > Clostridia > Oscillospirales > CAG-272 > CAG-390. The sequence goes on from JAZQXT010000007.1 coordinate 3,730, forward strand.
GTGGTTACCGAGCGCGGCGTTCTGCCGGGGGGCGGCAAGTCCGCGACCTTTACCGTGGGATACAAGAGCGCACTTGAAATAGTTGAAAGATATAAGAACGCCGTATACGCGCCCGTCAGCGAGGACGGCGAGGTCTACGAGGCGTGCGGCGTGGAGCTTTTCGAGAACGCAACGGTTTGGACCGTCGTCGTAAAGTGGAGAAACGCCGCAAGCTATACGGTCTACTTTGAGCACGAGGGCGCAGTCCTCTTTACCGAGACCGTCCACAAGGGAGAGAGCCTTATTCTGCCCAAGACCGAGCACGAGGATGAGTACGGCTATTACGTCGTTTCGGGCTGGCTTGACGAGCGCGGCAATCTTTACGCCGTTGGTGCGCAGATAGATATAAGCGCGGACACAAGGCTCACGGCGCAATGGGAGCTTTCCGAAAGAAAGACGTATACCGTCACTTTTACCACCGACAAGGGTACGTTTGCGGACGGTAGCACGTCCGTCAGCATAAGCGGATATTACGGCGACGCTCTTACGCCGCCCGCACCGCCCGCGATTGAGACGCTCACCTACGGCGGCGTGGTATTTACCTTTGCGGGCTGGAGCGCGGACGTTCCTGCGACCATCTGCGAGAGCGCGGAGTACCGCGCCGTATACACCACCGAACAGCCCGTTTACTACCTTACCTACACCATTGACGGCGAGATTTATGCCACGGTGCCGTATTACGCGGGTGCTATCGTAACGCTTATCGAGCCTGACGAGGTCGAGGGCGTAATGTTCGGCGGCTGGCGCTGTGACGATATTACTATTGATATTTCGGGCGGCTCGTTCTTGATGCCTGCGGCGGGCGTTGCCGTTTACGGCAGCTTTGAGCGTGCGGAGTTCAACGTTTACTATTACGTTGACGGAGTTCTGACCTATACCGACACACACCTTGCGGGTACGACGGTCACGCTTCGTCCGCTTGAGGTCAAGCACGGACACAAGTTTTCGTATATCGCAAGCGTTGAGATAACGGACGGTAAATTTATAATGCCCGCCGAAAACGTCAGGATAGACGGCGAGTTCTCGCCAAACGTCCACAGTATAATTTTCCTTGATGACGTGGGCGGAAACGTTATCTTTATCGACGAGCTTGAATACGGCTCGGAGTTCAGCCTATCGGATATCGAGTGCTACAGACGGGGTGAATATACCTCGGCTTGGGGTTGTGTTGGCGGCTTGCCCGACGGGCACGGCGACGATATAGTAATGCCCGACAACGACGTTGTTTTCGTAGCCGCGTGGTCGCCCACGCTCACCGTCGGACTTGACGGCGTGTGGCTGCCCTACTACGGCGGCGAGGGCGAGGCGGACTTTGACGGCTTCTACTTCGACGAGGCGGCAGGCGTGCTTTATATATACGACGCGGCACTTACCGTCGCAGGCGAGGTCGAGGGTGTCAGCGTAGTCTACGATATAAAGACGGAGGCTTGATATAGTAAAAAGGTGCGGTCGGTTGATACTGACTGCACCTTTTGATACTTTTGAGACTGTTACTGACAGAAAGTTGTCAGGCACAGCCTCTTTTTTTGTTTTATAATATTTACGGGATAACGAAAAACGACAAAGAAAGGATTTTTTATGGAACAGAAAAACAGGATAAACATACAAGCCGACGGATTTCGCCTGACACCCGATTGGGCGGTGGTGGGTACGGAGGGAAGCTACGGTGTGTCCACGCTCGCCTTTGAGTTTGACAAGGCTTGGGATGGGCTTATGCGCAGAGTTACCTTTTACCCCGCGGACGGTGCTGAACCGATAGAGGTGCTTGTCGAGGGCGGCGAGGTAGCAGTCCCCGCCGAGGTCTTGGCGGCGGCGGGCACGGCGGAGTACGTGCTTGACGGAACGTGTGAAGGAGTCAGACTCATCAGCCTTTGCGGCAGATTGCGAGTGCTCCAGACGAAGGGCGCGGGCGGCGGCGAGAGCGCGGGAGCTACGGAGGACGCATACGCACAGCTCGTTGCGCTGATACAAGCGGGAGCGATGCGCGGAAAATCAGCCTATGAGGTAGCCGTTGACAACGGATTTGAGGGTAGTGAGGAGGAGTGGCTCACCGAGCTTCACGGATACGTCCTTACAGACCAAGACAGAGCGGAGATAGCCGATGCCGTAGCCGCGAAATTTACAGACGTAAGCGAGGTGGCGATGTGAGCGAACGAGTAATTATGCCGCAGGAGGATTGGCAGGAGATACTTGATGCCTTGCGCTACGCTGTGGAGAAAAGCGATACTTTGCGCTCGGGTGAAGTGGCAAGCGAGGTTATGGGCTTGCCGCTGATCATTGACGGTATTATGAACGGAAGTATTGAGTTTTTTAAGAATTCAAGGCTGACAAGTCTTATGCAGTATGCTTTTATGCAGCATACAAATATAAAAAGCGTTGTGCTCCCCAACATTACAAGCTTGAAGCAGAACACCTTCAGACAGTGCACGCAGCTTGAAAGGGTAGATTTTTCAAGCCTTACCTCAATTGAAACTTATGTTTTTAACGGCGCTTCAGCGCTGAAGGCGCTGATAATACGCACGAATGCGGTTTGTACTCTCGTAAACACATCGGCGTTTGTGGGAACGCCGATATGGGACGTTGAAGGATATATATACGTTCCCGCCTCTCTTGTAGATGAGTACAAGCAGGCGACCAACTGGACAAAGTTTGCGGACGCCATTCGCGCTATCGAGGACTATCCCGAGATCACAGGAGAAACGATATGATAATACAGGAAAGAGTAACTATAAATGGGAAAAATTATATACGTACAATTAGTTCGGAGGGGCGTTATGTCCGTAGGGGGACCGAGACTTTCACGGAAGCCATCGATCCGGAAGCCAGCAACCGAACGTATGTCGAAGCCGACCCTATCGAAATCGAGGCAGTAGACGAGGACTATATAAACGTGCTGAGAGAATTGGGGGTGGCGATATGACGAAGATTGAGCTTGCGGCGGCGGTTGCCGCCTTTAAGGAGGAGACCGCGGCGGCAATACGGACGATGTACGACGCGCTTAATCACGGACAGAAAAAGCAGATAGTAAAAAACGAGGCTGTTGCCGCGCTCTTTGAACGCTTTGGCATTGAGCAGGATGAGTGAGGTGAAAATATAATGACGTGGGAGATAGTAGTTGGGATCATATCTCTTGTTACCTTCTTCATCTCCGTGGGTGCGGTGGTATACAAGCTCTCGCGTGCGCTTGCCGTGCTTGAAACGACCATAAGGGCGCTCTCGGACACGATAAGGGAGCTTCGCACAAACAGCCACGACACGCATAAACAGCTTTTTGACAGGGTGGAGGATCACGAGACCCGTATCACCGTGCTTGAAAAAACTAAAAAGTGAGGAGAAAAATGCTTAATAATCTTGCAGGACTTATTAAAGTCAAGACCATCGTTACGATGGTGGTCATAGGTGTGTTTGCCGTGCTTGCCCTGCGCGGCGACATCAGCGCGGATAACGTTATGATAATCGTTTCCTCGGTGATAGCCTTTTATTTCGGCACTCAGCACGAGGGCAAGGTCGCGCCTGCGATAAAGCGCGCGGCAGAGGAGGAAAAGAACGATGGCGGCGGTGTTTAAGCTTGCGCTGTCGGCGGGGCATTGGCGCGGAACGTCAAAGGGCTGCCCTGCGTATCTTGATAAAGAAAAAACACCCGAATGGGTGCTGAATGCCCGTATATGCGAAAAGCTTGAGGCACTTCTTTCAAAATACGAGGGAGTGGAAGTGCTTCGCCTTGACGACAGAACGGGGGCGAAAAATATTTTGCTTGCCGATCGAACGGATGCCGCAAACGAGTGGGATGCGGACTTTTACCTTTCCGTTCACCACAACGGCGGCGTAAAGGGCGGCAAGGGCGGTGGTATAGTGGCATATGCGTACACCAAGGCTTCAGCCGCCTCGCGCGAGTGGCAAAAGGCGCTGTACGATGCCGCCGTAGGCGCCACGGGACTTCGCGGCAACAGAGCGACGCCGCTCGCAAAGAAGAATCTGCACGAGGTCAGGGAGAGCAAAATGCCCGCCGTCCTTATGGAATGCGGCTTTATGGACAGCGCGACGGATTGCCCGATAATTCTTACCGAGGATTTTGCCGATAAAATAGCAAACGCATTTTGCGACGTTATCGTCGCAAAATGCGGTGCTGTAAAAAAGTCGAATACGCTTTACCGCGTGCAGGTCGGCGCTTTTGAAAAGCGCGAAAACGCCGAGGCGATGCTTCGGGAGCTTCAAAACGCGGGATTTGAGGGGTATATCAAGGCTGATACGAAATAATCAGCCTTCCGTTTCCTCGTATATTTCGAGTAGGCGTTCCTCGATCTCCTCGATGCGCTTTGCTATCTCTGCGGCGCGGACGTAATCGCTTGCCGCATCGCCGTATAGCTCGGCGTTGAGCGTGTCAAGCTCGGCGTCAAGCTCGGCTTCTTCCTTTTTGAGCCTTTGTAATCGTGCCTCGGCACGACGTGCCTCTGCCGCCTCTCGCTTGCCTCGCAGATAGGCTTCCTTGTTGCTTTCTGCGGCGGCGGGTGCGGCGGCGGTGGGGGCGGAGCGCACGGAAAGCCGCTCTGCTTCCTCGCGCCACTCGTCCCAAGCCGCGCCGAGGCGCGAAATTCTTACGTCGTGCAACGCGCCGCCCTCGTCAAAGCCGAGGATGCGCGTGGCAAGCTTGGAGATAAAGGTACGGTCGTGGGATACGCAGATAACCGTTCCGTCGTAGCCCGAAAGCGCTTCTTCAAGTGCCTCGCGCGAGCCGATGTCAAGGTGGTTTGTCGGCTCGTCGAGGACGAGCAGGTTCATCTTTGACAGCATCAGCTTAACGAGCGTAAGCCTTGCACGCTCGCCACCGCTGAGGACGGATATCTCCTTGAAAACGTCGTCGCCGCGGAAAAGAAACGCCGCAAGCGCTCCGCGCACCTCGTGCTCCTTCATGGCGGGGTAGCGTGACCACAGCTCTTCAAGGACCGTGCCGTTTTCGTTAAGGTTTTGGTTTTCCTGATCGTAATAGCCGATTTGCAAATTATGTCCGAAGTCAATAATTCCGCGCGTGGGGCGCAGTTTTTCAAGCAGGAGCTTGATGAGCGTGGATTTTCCGCATCCGTTAGGACCTACGATGAACACGCGCTCGCCGCGCTTTACCGAAAACGATACGTCGGAAAGGATTTTTGCCGTGCCGTAGGAAAATCCGAGCGAGCGCACGGAAAGTACGTCGTTTCCGCTTTGCAATCCTTGCACGAAGCGCATTTTTACGGTCTTTTCGTCCTTTTCGGGCGCGTCGAGCTTCACCATCTTGTCAAGCAGTTTTTGGCGGCTCTCGGCGGCTATGATGTTGCGCTCTCTGTTCCAACGGCGCTGTTGCTCGATGTACGCCTCCTGACGCGCTATCTCCTTTTGCTGATTGCGGTAGTGGCGCTCGTATATCTCGCGGTCGGTGCGCCTCTGCTCCGCGGAGGCGGTGTAGCCGCCCTTGTAGAGCTTCGCGCGGCGATGCTCTATCATAAGCGTTTTGTTCGTTACCTTGTCAAGAAAATGGCGGTCGTGGGATACCGCAATAATACATTTTTTGTAAGAGGCAAGGAAGTTTTCAAGCCACGCGAGCGTTTCGGTGTCAAGGTGGTTCGTCGGCTCGTCGAGAAGAAGGATATCGGGCTCGCGGCAGAGCTGGCGCGATAGGGCAAGGCGCGTGCGCTGACCGCCCGAAAGGGAGGTCACGGGCAGGGACATCGCTTCCGCGTCGAAGCCCATACGCTCAAGTATGGAGCGGCATTTTGAGCGGAATACCGCGCCGCCGCCCGCAATGAAGCTTTCGTTAAGCGCGGTGTATTCCTTCGTTATCGAGGCGTGCTTTTCGCCGCCCGCCTCGTCGGCGTGTGCTTCAAGCCACGCGGCAAGCTCGGCAATGCGTGCTTCGGCGGCAAGAAGCTCGCCAAACGCGCCGTACATTTGCTCAAGCGCGCTTTCGCCAACGCCGTCGTTCACCTCAAACGCGCCGTCCTGCGTAAGTATTCCGACGCTTACGTCCGAGGAAATGTAGCATTGACCGCTCGTCGGCTCAAGCGTGCGGTATATTATAGAAAGAAGCGAGGATTTTCCACAGCCGTTGGGCCCGACTATGCCGAGGCGGTCGTTCTCGTTAAGGGAAAAGGAAACGTCCTCAAAAAGTGTTTTGTCCCCAAAGGATAGGGATACTCCGTTTATGCTGATAACCGTCATTTTTAAGTCCTTACAGTTTTATCTTTATCTCCTCGGCAACGCCGAGGATGCGAGCTTCGCCCGTTTCGAAATCGGCGGGGGAAAGCTCAATGGGCGAGTAGGCGGGGTTTTCGGGCAGTAGGAATATGCGTCTGCCGCGCTTTGAAAAGCGTTTGACCGTTGCGGATTCGCCGCCGACGAGACACGCCACGACCTGCCCCTCCTCGGCGTATTGCTGTTTGCGGAAAAGAACGAGCGAGCCGTTTACCATTCCGATGTTTTTCATACTGTCGCCGCTTATGCGCAGAAAGAAATAATCGTCGGGCGACGCGCCGCCAAGGTCGGCAAGCTCAAAGCCTTGTAGCTCCTCTTCGGTGATTATGGGAAGCCCCGCGCGAATAGAGCCGATAACGGGAACGAGGTATTCGGACAGCGCCGCGGTGTGAGAGGCTACGCGCTCCGCGCCCATAAGGGAATCGAGGCTGACACCGAAATAATCCGCGATTATGGATAGCTTATCCGCCTTCGGCGCACTCCTGCCGCGCTTCCAATCCGACAGCGAGGATGGGGAAATGCCCGTATCCCGCGACAGACGGTAGGCGCTGATGCCTCGCGCCGCCATAAGCCTTTCAAGAACTGAATAATTCATAGTGCTACCCCACTTTTATTTTTTAAAAAATATTACGCAAATGCGAAATAAGTATTGACAATACTTCGCGTATGTGATATAATCAAGTCCACGGGGAGAGATCCCCGACAAAATATATTATAGAACATTTGTTTTCAAATGTCAATAGATAAATACAGATCAAGGAGGAAAAATGTGCAGCGAATGTAATTTTTACGTCTGTCCCGACGGTTGTCCCAACGCCGTAGCGGACAAAAATGATGAGTGTGAGCTTTGCGGCTCGCTCATCGAAAACGGGGATGAATACGCCGAGGACGGCGAGGGTGGAATTGTCTGTGAGCATTGCGCAAATCAGATGGAAATAGACGACGTGTTACGTATATGCGAAGTAGCAAGCGTTATGGAGCTGCTTAGCGATATGGGGCGTACGCGCCACGCGATATGAATTTTGGAGGTAGGCTGTGAAAAATTCTGAATTCAGGACGGGCGGCGAGATAGCCGCAAAAAACAAAGGAGAACAAATGTTCGAAAAACGCGAGGAATCTCTGCGCTACGCCTCGGACGTGAGCGCGGCAGAGCTTGCGGCGGCGCAGGAGTATCTTAAAAGCTACCGCTACGGCTGTAGGATGCTTGCTTGCGCGGATTACGCGCACAATTATCTGGTGCGCGACGTTGACGTTTTCGACGAGGAGCGGGCAAAGTGTGACGAGGCGCTTCTTCGCGCGCGGATGTACGGCGTGCGAGCGTTTATCAATAATTTGAAGTGCGATTCAAACTCAAAGCTCCTGCTTTATTGGCATTACATAAGGGGCGAGTCGGTGGCAAGGTGTGCGGACATTATAGGCGTTTCGCGTGCGGGAGCGTTCAGGGTGCGCCACCGCGCGCTCGAGGCGGCGGCACGCGCTCTGCGCAAAAGCAGTGCGCCGCGCGGCATCGAGGATATTTTGCCAAAGTGAGCAAGGCGGGTATAAAACGGCGCACGGCGGCAAAAAATAACCTTGAAGTAAGCGTGGAGGTGAAAAAATGGATCCGAAAAAAACAGCTATATCGCTTGCGGCTTTGGGGAGCGTCATCGCCGCGGCGGGCGCGGCGTACGCCGTGTATAATTCAAGGGCTATGCGCACGAAGCGCCTTTTGCGCCGCGCGGGTAAGACGATGGGCGGCGTCGGAAGCGTGCTTACGATGCTGTCAAATATGACGTTGACCTAAAAATATGAGCCAAATGCAAAACGCATTTGGCTCATATTTTTATTTATTCTCGCCGTCGTTTTTGACAGACGGCGCACCGTCGCTTTGCGGCAGAACGCCTTGCGCCATCGGCGGCGCGGGGTGTTCTTTTTTGTCTATCGCAAAAAAGCTGTATATAAGCGACGCGAGTTTGTCCTTAACGTTCATTTTTAACCCTTTAATATATCACCGTCGGAGCAATGTACGGTGTAGTTGAGCGAGGCTCCGTCCCAAAGGTCGCCTTTCGTGACTTCTCCCCACTGTTTCACAGTTCCGCCGTAGCTTATGCTTGTGAGCGCGGTGCAATTTGAAAATGCAAGGTCGCCAATGCTCTTAATGCTATTTCCCATAGCAACGCTTAAGAGTGATCTGCATTCGAAAAAGGCAAAGCCTCCAATGTTATTAACACCGTTTCCACCTGTAACGCGCGAAAGCGATATGCAGCTGTCGAATGCAAATGCGCCGATACTTTCTATGCTGTCGGGTAGAGCAATAGTTTTGAGCGCGGAGCACTTTTCAAATGCTCTCAAACCAATGCTTCTTACATTATTTCCTATTGTAAGGCTTGAAAGTGATGAGCAATAGGAGAAGGTAAACTCTCCAATGTTCTTTACGCTGTCAGATATTTTGACACTTTCGAGCGCGGAGCATTTGTTGAATGCATAAGCTCCAAGCTCTATTGTGCATTGAGGGATGATTATACTTTTAAGTGAAGAGCATGCATTGAATGCGTATTCACCAATATTCTCCAACTTTGTTGGGAGATCAATGGTTTCAAGAGAGGTGCATTGATAAAATGCATCTGCTCCTATCGTCAAAACGCCGTCACAAATATCAATGCTTTTGAGTGCAGTACACTCCCAAAAAGCTCCACACCCAATTCTTTTTGTGCCATTTGATAGAGTAACGGTACTTAGCGATGAGCAAGCGCGGAAGGCGTAATTGCTAACGTCAGCGGAAACAGATACAGTTTTTAGTGATGAGCATTTGTAAAATGCAAATTCACCGATAGCCTTAACGCTTGATGGGATGCTAATGTCCGCAAGGGAAGAGCAACTTTCGAATGCGCTACCTTCAATGACGGTAACGCTGTCAGGTATCGTTACGCTCGCTATGCGTGTGCGCTTCCAGAATGCGCCGCTTCCTATTGCCGTAACGGGTAGTCCTTCGTGAGTTGACGGGATAATAAGCTCTGTATCCCTGCACGATCCGAGTCCTGAAACTGTATAACCGCTTCCATCGTTATTGAGAGTAAATTCCAACCCCTCGCTTATCTTGGGAAGTCCGCAAGCGGAGCAAGCTCCGCCATTGTATCTGTGTCCCGCGGCGGCTATTTTGCTCTGCTTTACGGTTACTGCGCCGCACACGGAGCATTTCTTACCGTCGGTAAGTCCCGATTCCGTGCAGGTCGCATTTTTTCCGTTGAGTGTGACCTCGGTGTGTCCCTTCGCCGTTATGGCTCTGGTCTGAGTTTTGCCGCATTCACAGGTGCGCGTTTCCTTGCCGTCTTTTGTGCAGGTGGGCGCTTGGGACTGCGCCCACTTGCTGTAGCTGTGCGTATGAGGCGCGGTGGTTTCGGGCGCAGGCGCGGTGGTTTCGGGCGCAGGAGCGGTGGTTTCGGGCGCAGGCGCGGTGGTTTCGGGCGCAGGCGCGGTGGTTTCGGGCGCAGGAGCGGTGGGTTCGGGCGCAGGAGCGGTGGTTTCGGGCGCAGGAGCGGTGGTCTCGGGCGCAGGCGCGGTGGTCTCGGGCGCAGGCGCGGTGGTCGCGGGCGCAGGAGCGGTGGTCTCGGGCGCGGAAGTTGTGGGAACAACCGAGGGGTTATCCGGTGTAACGGAAGCTCCGACGCAAGAAACGAGGCAGTTAAGAGAGAGAATGATGACTAAGACGGAAATTAAAAATCTTTTTTTGGTTTGCATATTTGGCTCCTTAATATAAAGTGAATTTGGTTTATATAATTAAAGACTCAAATATGCGGTGAGGGGTTTTATGCTTTTAAAAAATTATTTGATTTTTCCGTCAGTGCAGAGTATTGTGTAGCTTCCTGTGCCTTCGTCCCATTCAGAGAGCCAGTCGCTTGGTTTTTGGATTGATAGCCATTCCGCCTTGGTGCCGCCGTAGTATATGGTGTTCATAGCGCTACAATTTCGGAAAGCTCCCCTGCCAATGCTTGTGATGCTGCTTGGAATTTTTATTTTGGTCAGTGACGTACAATTTTCAAACGCGCCCTCACCTATCTCTGTAACTCCGTAGGGAATTTCTAACTTTTTTAGTTCCTCGCAACCGCTGAAGGTCCAGTTGGCTATATTGCTAATGCCCCACGGAAGATCAACCTTTACAAGCGCTCGGCATCCGCTGAACGCGGCAACTCCGATGTTAGTAGTGCTGGCGGGAATATCAAGTTCGGGAAGAGAGGCACAATTGTAAAACGCGTAGTCACCGATCTGTTCAACGCGGTTCGGTATAATTGCATATGAAAGCATTGAGCAATAAGCGAAGGCGGCGTTTCCGATGCTTTTTAGACTGCTTGGTAGCGAGATCGCTTGGATATTTTCATCCTTGCAAAATTCACCGTCTGTGATAGCAGAAGTTCCCGTGGGGACGGTCACTCTATTGAGATTGAATAGCGAGAAGGTGGATGGTACTTCCGTATCGAAGAACGTGCCTGTTTTGTTTTGGTAGTCTTCTATCTTCGTCCTCATGGACCTTCTACCATAATTCAGACGGCTTTTGACCGTGCCCTCTGCTACTCCTTGAAGCGCCGCTATTTCGCCTACGCTTTTTCCATCGTAGTAGTGTAGGATCAGCGCAGATGCCTGTTCCGGTGGAAGTGATTTTATCATATCGAGTATAATTTGCTTGGATTCCGCGCATGCGTAAGCTTTGTCGGGTTGAACGTCTTCGCTATTATCAGCGATACCGTCAAGTACGCTTGCTCCGTCCTCGTCGCAATCGGCGGGGAGATCCCATCTTTTGCGAAAATACATAGCGCACATATTGTATACGATGTGGCGTGTCCACGAGATAAAAGCGAGAGGTGTGTGTAAGTTACATAGGTTTTTTACTATTTTAAGGCAGGCGCTTTGAGTAACGTCAGCGGCTACATCCTCGTTTTTTACGATGCTGAGCGCATAATTATAGATGTCGGAATAGCACCCCTCTATAAGTTTATCCATAGCTTGGGGCTCGTTCCTTTGCGCCGCTGTGACAAGAGCTTCTATTTTTTCTTTTTTCATTTTCCTATTGTCCAGATTTATGCAAACTGCGAGTTATAAAGCGAGGCGTAAAAGCCGCCCGCGGCAAGCAGAGTGGCGTGGTCGCCCTGCTCGATGACGTTTCCGTCCTTTACGACGAGGATAACGTCGGCGTTTTGTATCGTTGAGAGGCGGTGCGCTATTACGAAGCAGGTGCGCCCGTGCATAAGGCGGAGCATAGCCTCGCCTATCTGCTGTTCGGTGCGCGAGTCAACGTTTGATGTCGCCTCGTCAAGTATCAGCATCGGTGAGTCTGCAAGCATAGCTCGCGCTATGGTGATAAGCTGCTTTTGACCCTTTGAGATGCTTACTCCGTTGTCGGTCAGCACTGTGTCGTAGCCGTCGGGGAGCGAGTCGATAAAGGTATCTATTTTTGCTGCGCGTGCCGCCGCGATTATCTCCTCGCGCGTCGCGCCTTCTCTGCCGTAGGCAATATTTTCGGCAACCGTGCCGCCGAAAAGCCAAGTGTCCTGAAGCACCATCGTGTACGCGGCGCGAAGCGAGGCGCGCGTTATTTCGGGTATTGCCGTGCCGTCAATGCGTATCTCGCCGCTGTCAACGTCGTAAAAGCGCATCAAAAGATTGATTATCGTGGTCTTGCCCGCGCCCGTCGGTCCGACGATGGCAACGGTACTGCCGCGCTTGACGTTTAGCGTCAGGTTTTTGATTACCGTTTTTTCGGGCAGATAGCCGAATTTTACGTTTTCAAAATCCACCTCGCCCGTCACGTTCTCAAGCGTGCGCGCGTCGGGCGCGTCCTCGCGCTCGGGGGCTTCGTCAAGAATGCGGAATATTCTCTCTGCGGCGGCAAGCGCGGATTGCAGGTCAGCAAGTATGTTTGCAAACTCGTTTATGGGGCCCGAAAAGCGGCGCGAATACTGCACAAACGAGGAAAGGAAGCCAAGCTCGATGAAGAATACCGAGCTCGCGCCGACCACGCCCGTCAGCGAGAGCATATAAAAGATGCCGCCGAGCATTATGATAAGGGAAATCGAAAGATTGTTTATGAAATTGACCGACGGGCCGATGGCGGCGCCGTGGTAGTCCGCCTCGTAGTAGGCGGCGCACGCCTCGGCGTTCTTTTCGTCGAATTTTGCCGAAATGGTAGCTTCTCTGCCGTAGGCGTGAATGGTCTTTTGCCCCGAAAGCATCTCCTCGGCGTAGCCGTTGAGCTCGCCAAGCTTTGCGCTGCGGCGGCGGAACAGCGGGCGCACCTTCGTGGTGCGGCGGCGTGCGATAAGCAGGGAGATGGGAACGGTTATTACGAACACAAGCACGAGCACGGGGGAGATGGACAGCATCATCGCAACCGAGCCGACGACGGTAATTACGCTTGCACAGATCTGCAAAAGGTCGTGCGAAAGGGAAGTGTTTACCGTGTCAACATCGTAGGAAATGTGGCTTATTATGTCTCCCGTCTGGTGACGGTCAAAGTACCCTACGGGCAACGTCAGCAGATGCTCGAAAAGGTCGCGGCGCAAGGTGTACGTTATGCGCTGACCGAGCTTTACGAGCGTTAGGGCAAGCAAGAGCGAAAACAGCGCGGAAAGGACGTAAAATACTGCCATAAGCACGACGTAATACGTCGCCGTGGGGATGTCCACCTGACCTGCGCCCGGCTCTATTGCATTTATCGCAAGTCCCGAAAGCTTCGGTCCGAACAGCGCAAGCACGTTTGAGGATATCATAAGAACGAAGGCGACAAGCAGTATGAGCTTGTGCTTGAAAAGGTATTTTCCGAGGCACAAAAGCACCATACGGCGTGTTTTCTTGTCAAGCTTTTTTGCCTTTTGTGAGTTGTTGGGATTTTTCTGCGTGCGGGGATCGGCAAGCATAGCCTTGCCGCCGCCAAAGCCTCCTCTATTCAAGAATAGCACCTCCCAACTGTGACTCGCTTATTTCGCGGTATATGTCGCACGCGGCGAGAAGCTCCTCGTGCGAGCCGAGCGCAACTATGCGCCCATCGTCGATTACGGCTATCTGCTCACAGCTCATTACGGAGCTTACTCTTTGCGCGACGATGAAGGTCGTCGTGCCCGAAAGCTCGCGCTCGATAGCCGTTCGGAGCGCGGCGTCGGTCTTGTAATCAAGCGCGGAGCTTGAGTCGTCAAGGATAAGTATGCGCGGGCTTCCCGCTATGGCGCGGGCGATAAGCAGGCGTGGCTTTTGTCCGCCCGAAAGGTTTGCGCCCTTTGCCTCAAGCATATAGGAGTAGCCGCCCTCAAAGCTCTCAATGAAGTCCGCCGCTTGCGCTATCTTCGCGGCGTGCTCTATCTCCTCGCGTGTGATATCTCTGCCGAAGCGGATGTTTTCTTCAATCGTGTCGGCAACGAGAAAATCATTCTGCATCGCCACGCCGAAAAGGGAGTGAAGCTCCGCGTCGTCGATAGTGCGCACGTCCCTGCCGTCTATGCGCACACTTCCCGAATCCACGTCGTAAAAGCGCATAAGCAAGGAAATGACTGTGCTTTTGCCCGAGCCCGTCGCGCCGATTATGCCAAGGCGCGTTCCCGTCGGCACGGTAAAGTTTACGTCGTGCAGTATCGTTTTTTTGCCGTTGTAGGCAAAGCTTACGCCGTCAAACACCACGCCGCGCTCATCTCTTGCGGGGTATTCGTTTGCGGTCGCGGGGGGAAGCCCCTCCGAGGTGTCAAGCACTGCGCTTATGCGGCGGGCGGATGCGTTTGCCTTTGAGTAGATGACGAAAATGCGCGTGATGGACATCATCGCCATTGAAATAAGGGTGAAATACTGGATAAATGCGATTATCTTACCGGGCTCGGTAAGTCCGCCGTTTACTCTGTACGCACCGACGAAAACCACCGCGACGAGTCCGAGGTTCATAAAAAGATTCATTACGGGGTTGGTCGAGGACATTATGGAGTTGGTTCTGCCCTCAACGGCGGCAAGGGCGGCGTTTTCCGCATCGTAGCGGCGCTTTTCGTAGTCCGTTTTGGACAGCGCCTTGATAACGCGGATGCCCTGCGCATCCTCGCGCACTACTCTTATCATCGAGTCAACGGCTTTTTGCACGCGCGTGTACATCGGCAATCCCTTTGCGGTGATAAAATAAACGCTTACGAATATAAACGGAAGCACGCACGCCATAACGAGCGTCAGTACGCCGTCAAGCGTTGCGGTCAGCGCAAGTCCGCCGATAAGGAATATCGGTGCGCGAATGCCCATTCTTTGCAGGGTGTTTATGAAATTATGTATGTTGTAGGTGTCCGTGGTGAGTCGGCTCTCAAGGCTTGGCACGGTAAAAGCGTCGGTCTTTGCCGCCGAAAGGCGCATCGTGCGCGAGAAAAGGTCGCGGCGCACCTCGCGTGCCACGCCTGCGGCGTATTTTGCCGCCATTCTGTTCGCAAATACGTTGCCGACGAGCGCGGCGGCGGCACAGCCGACCATAAGCGCCGCCCAACACGCTATTCTGCGGATAACGGCGTGGGTATCAACGCTTGGCTCATCCGCAAGCGGACGGATGATGCCGTCGATTATGTAGCTGAGTATATACGGTATCGCAAGCTCGGAGAGGGTTGCAAGCACCTTCACCGTCAGCGACACCGACATCGCGCCCGCGTAGGGGCGCAGGTATTTCAGTATTTTTTTCATTCGCGCTCTCCGTCCTGCCCGTTTTGCATTTTTCTTGCGTATTCCTTGGCATTTTTGGCGACGCGCGCCATCATTTCGCTGAATATTTCAAGCTCCTCGTCGGAAAAGCCGCGCGTGATGATGCCGTTCCACTCGTCGAGCATCTCTCGGACGAGCGGGAGCGTGTCAAACGCCTTTTCCGTCGGGTAGACGAGCGTTACGCGCTTGTCCTCCTCGGAGCGCTCGCGCCTGACGTAGCCGTGTTTTTCAAGGTGCGCAAGACTGCGCGTTACGTTGCTCTTGTTTATAAAAAGCCGCTTGGCAATAGCCTCCTGCGAAATACCAGGATGGCGGCACACAGTAAAAATATAGGTGTGGTGGGATTCACCAAGGTCGGTGTCCTTTAGCCTCTCGGTGCGCCAAGCAGAGCCGCATCTGCTCGTTGAATTGATATATCTCATAAGCTTTGGCATATTTCTTCTCCTTAACAAAAAGATAAAGTTGCGTGCGCAACAGTTTATTATAACGCTAAAATAAGATATTGTCAATAATAACAGTAAATAATATATAAAAAGCATCCTCTCCGTGTGGGAGAGGATGCAGAAAAGCTTATATTCTCTTGCGTTTCAGACTAAGTGCAACAGCCAATGCGGGAATTATGGCAAGTGCTACGGCAGAGCCACAGCCGCCGCTTGCCGCCGCCGTGGTGTCGGGAACGGTGGTTTCGGGAACGGTGGTGTCGGGCACGGTAGTCTCGGGAACGGTAGTTTCGGGAACGGTGGTGTCGGGAACGGTCGTTTCGGGAACGGTCGTGTCGGGTGCGGTAGTTTCGGGTGCGGTAGTTTCGGGAACGGTAGTGTCGGGTGCGGTAGTTTCGGGAATGGTAGTTTCGGGGAGCGTATATTTGCAGTCAGCGCAAACGCCGTTTGAAAAGCTATGCACAAGCTTTTCGCTCTCTGCGGAGCATACCGAGCATACCTTCCAATGTGCGTTTTCATTCGTCAGCCAAGCGCCTGAATAGCTGTGGTTGGTGGAAATGGGAAGCGTCTTAGTTTCAACCTTTGCACAGCCCGTACAGCTTCTGCTTGCCTCGCCCTCTGCTTTGCAGGTGGGCTCCTTTGTGTTTGTCCATTTGCCGTAGCTGTGCTCAAGGGTTATGACCTTTATGCAGGCGTTCTCGCTGCTGCGCTTCCAAAGGGGAACGTTAACGGCAACTGCGCCCTGCGGTGCTGTTATGTAGCCGTTTTTGCTGAATTCCGCATAAACCTCGTCGGGCGATAGGCTTGCAATAACGCCGCTGCTTGAGAACCAAGTGACGCGGATGCCGTTTCTGCCGCCCTCATTTTCGCCCTTCGCGCCAAATGAGGTAGCAACTATTCTGTCGCCTGCCTTTATCTTCATAGTCAGCGAGTAGACGGTGGACGCCCACTTGCTTCCGTCATAATATTCGGGCTGGGGAGTCATTTTTTGCCAAAGGTTAGTGTCGCCGCAGGCGGTAGCGGGGATGGTTTGGAGTCTTGAGCCGAGCGAAAACGCGCTTGACGCCGTTATCACAACGTCGCCTGTTACCTTGTCGATAGAAACAACGCCGTTCTTATAGTATTTAGCGGTAACGTCCTTGCCACCCATAGTAATGCTTACTGCGATATCTTCGCTTGAGGTTGCGGTGAGCGTTTCGGTGAACGGCTTGCCGTCAGATACGCCCTTGACATATCCAAGGCTTGCTTTTACGTCGGAGAGGGAGTGCTTTACGGTGTGAACGGTGCTCGCGCCCGCTTTTACGGTGCATTGCTCAAGCATTACCTTCATTACAGCGTCTGTAATAAGATCCATTCCTTCCTTATTGGGGTGGATACCGTCGGGCAGATGAGAGGTGCTTATGCCGCACGTAGTAAGGTCAACGTATGGAAGTCCGAAATGCTTACAAACGTCTATCATGGTTTTATTGCCGTTTGTGAGTTTGGTATTTGAGTAATAGCTCTTGGTGAAGGTGGGGAGCATAACGACGAGCTGTGCATCCGGATAAAAATGCTCGATGCGCATAATGGTGCTGACGAGTGCCTGAGAGAGCGATTTCCATTGGATCGTGGTGAGGTCGACCTCACGCGGAATTTTATTAGGGTCAAACGTGTCGACGTTGCTTAACTGACCGTAATCGTTCGTGCCGCCGAAAAGCAAAATAACGTCGGGTGTGCCGTTTGCGCCAAGGTTTTTGATGCGCTGTAGATTGCTTATAGAGGTTGCGTCGGTGGCGTTTTTCGCATCGAGAGTCGTTCCGCGCCAGCTATCGTTTATACCAAGCTTTGCGCCGAGGCTTTCGATTACCTGCATCCACCAAGTGTGCTCAACGCCCGAAAAGAGATTGTCCTGCGGATAGCGCGCAAGGTGCTCAAGATTGTAGCCGTCCGCGGTGGGAATATATCCCGCGTAAGTGGAGATGCTGTCACCGAGGATGGATATTATCTTGCCGTTATAGTCAGACTCTTTGGATGCGGCGGTAGCGCCGACAGGCATTATCCCCGCGATAGCGGCGAGGAGCAGAATAAGGGTTGTAAGCGTCAAAAAAACTTTTTTCATGATTTTCCTCATTTCGTGCGTTCAAATTTGGAGACGATGCTTTACTATGCAGAGAAACGCCTATACTTTTATTTTACATCTAACGGCAACCTTTGTCAATGATAAAAACGCTTTTGCCGTATGCAAAAACGTCCTCTCCAAAAGCGGAGAGGACGTTTTCGGATTTTATTTTTTCTTGCGTTTTACGGTAAGTGCGCACGCTGCGACCAATGACGGAATGATGGCAAGTGCTACGGCAGAGCCGCAACCGCCGCTTGCCGCCGCCGTGGTGTCGGGTGCGGTGATGTCGGAAACGGTGGTTTCGGGAACGGTCGTCTCGGGAACGGTAGTTTCGGGTATGGTGGTATCGGGGGTCTGCGTGCCCTTGGCAGTTATTACTATATCTCCCGTTACGTTCTCTATGTTGATGGTGCGGTTCTTGTAGCAACTTGAGGTTACGTCTACGCCGCCCATCGTTACCTTTACGTCTATTCCCGCGTAGGAGGTGCTCAGCTTTTCGGTAAACGAGCCGCCCTCGCGCACGGCTTTATAGTATTTCAGACCTGCTTTCGCGTTGGTGAGGGTATGCTTGATGGTAAAGGTCTTGGTCTCCCCCGCCTTTACGGTGCATTGCTCAAGCATTACCTTCATTACGGCGTCGGTGATAATGTCCATGCCTTCTTTGTTGGGGTGGATGCCGTCGGGCAGATAGGAGCTTGTAAGCGTGCTGGTAAAGAGATTAACGTAGGGAACGCCGTAATGGTCGCATACCTTGGAAAGTAGGTTGTTGCCGTTGCGAAGCTCGGTTGATCCGTAATAGCTCTTGGTACGCGCGGGGAGAACAGCCACTATCTGCGCGTCGGGGAAGAAGTGCTTTATGCGCAGAATGGTGTGCGCAAACGCCTGCGAGAGCGCGCCCCACTGTATCGTGGTAAGGTCGACCTCGGTTGGCATTTTGGATTTGTTAAACGTATCAACGATATTGAGCTGACCGTAATCGTTCGTTGCGCCGAAAAGCAAAATAACGTCGGGTGAGCCGTTTGCGCCGAGGTTTTGGATGCGCTGAACGTTGCTGATGGCGGTCTTGTCCGTTTTGCTCTTGCCGTCCACCGTAGTGCCGCGCCAGCTATCGTTTATGCCGAGCTTTGCGCCGAGGCGGTCGATGATCTGCATCCACCAGGTATGCTCAACACCCGAAAAGAGATTGTCCTGCGGATAGCGGGCAAGATGCTCAAGGTTGTAGCCGTCCGCGTCGGGAATATAGCCCGCGTAAGTGGAGATACTGTCACCGAGAATGGATATTATCTTGCCTTTATAGTCCTTCTCCGTGGATGCGGCGGAAGTGCCGACGGGAAGCAAAACTGCGACAGAAGCAAGAACGAGAATAAGCGAGAAGAGCGCAATTAACCGTTTTTTCATATTTTATCTTATTTGGAGTATTCAAATCTGAAGCTGTCCCAAGGAAGCTGGGGAGCGGCTTTTTCGTTAAGTATGGAGTCGATGTGGAAAAGGAGCGGGAAGTCGGCGGTGTTAAGGATGCCGCGCTCTGCACTTATGCGAACTGCGCGGGCAACTCTGCGCGCTACGACGAGGGATTCAAGCGTTACGCCGTTAAGCTCCTCAAGTGCTTCGTCAATGGTGAGACCGCGACCGAGCAGTATTCCGACAAGACGGGTGCGTCCGCCGTATACGGTAACGTAAAGGTCGCCAAGACCTACGGCGAGGTTGTCAAGGGTGTTTGCGCCCTGGAAGGCGAGCAGACGGCTCATTTCTCTTACGCTCTGACCGAAAACTGCCGCCTGAGAGTTGTAGTGGGGGGTATCGTCCCCGCGCTCGCTCTGGTTGAGACCGATGGTGAGAGCAATACCGAGCGCGTAGCCGTTCTTGAGTGCAACTGCGCTTTCGATTCCGACGATGTCGGTGGAAATGCTGACGTGGTAATAATCGGTCTGCATATAGGAGCGGATGAGGGAAAGGGTAGCCATATCCTTACCGCAGAAGGCAACCTCGGTGTGGTCGTGCGCAACAAGCTCGTAGCTTGTGCAAGGACCGCCGACGGCATTGAGAGAAAGCTTCTTGCCGAGCTTTTCTGCAACCTCCTGCCAATAATCAAGGTAGGTGATAAGACGGCCGTCCTCGGTGTCGATAAGTCCCTTCGTTACGGTGAGGATGGGGGTCTTTTCGGGAATGAGAGGGAGGATCTTCTCGCCGAACCACTCAACGCCGAAGCTCGAAACGCCGCCTATGATAAGGTCAGCGCCGTCGATAGCGGTTTCAACGTCCTCTATCTGAAAATATTTCACGCCTGCGGGGAAGGCAGTATCAAACTTGGGGTGCTTGCCCGTTTTTTGAGACTCGGAGATGATCTCGCGGTCAAGGTGCGTGCCGACGAGGCGTACCTCGTTGCCGTTCTCGCGTGCGGGGAATGCGAGGGCAGAGCCCATCATACCTGCACCGATTATAGTAATAATTGCCATTTTCTTATCTCCTTTGAGAATAATAATTTTATCAAGTTCAATTATAAATTAAAAGCACGCTAATGTCAAGATTCAAAATAAATTATTCATTAAATAAATCACAATATTTTCTATAAAAAAGCGAGTCTTGCGAGATGCTTATTTTAGTGAAGTTTAGGTATTGACACAAATACCATATTTTAGTATAATTAACGATGTATAAATATCCTACAAGAAAGGGAAAAAGATGATAAAAAGACTTGCGGGGTGTATCAGAGAATATAAACGCCCCACGATACTTACGCTGTTCTTCATCATCGCCGAGGTAATAATAGAGGTTCTTATACCGTTTATTGCCGCCGATTTAGTCAATCAGATCAAGGGCGGCGCAGAAATGAGCACGGTAATACTGCAGGGCGGACTTCTGATACTGATGGCAGTTTGCTCGCTCGCCTGCGGTGCTATTGCGGGCTATACCTGCGCAAAAGCGTCTGCGGGATTTGCAAAGAATTTGCGCGGGGATCTGTTCCGAAAGATACAGACGTATTCGTTTGAGAATATCGACAAATTCTCCTCGGCATCGCTCGTTACCCGTCTTACCACGGACGTCGGAAACGCGCAGATGTCCTATATGATGGTCATACGCACGGCGATCCGTGCGCCGCTGATGTTCCTTTTCGCCATAGTTATGGCATACAAGATGGGCGGAGCGCTTGCCACGACCTTCGTGGTTATCGTTCCCGTGCTTATCTGCGGACTTTTGCTCGTTGCGAAATTCGCAATGCCCGCCTTCCGCCGCGTGTTCAAGAAGTACGACAGACTTAACGAGGCGATAGAGGAAAACGTGCGCGGAATGCGCGTAGTAAAGGGATTCTCGCGCGAGGGCTATGAAAAGGAAAAGTTCGGCGCGGCATCCGATGACATTATGAAGGATTTCACCCGCGCGGAGCGTATAGTTGCGCTCAACACGCCGATAATGCAGTTCTGTCTGTATTTCAACATGATATTCGTACTTATCGTGGGCTCGCGCCTCGCTATAACGAGCGGCGGCGCGTCACTCGACGTAGGTCAGATATCCGCTATGCTCACCTACGGTATGCAGATACTGATTTCCCTTATGATGCTGTCGATGATATACGTTATCCTTACTATGTCGGCAGAGTCCTTCAAGAGAATCTGTCAGGTGCTTGACGAGCAGAGTGCGCTTGAAAACCCCGAAAGCCCGATATTCGATATCGCGGACGGCTCGGTAGATTTCGAGGGCGTAAGCTTCAAGTATTCGCAAAAGGCGAAAAAGAACGCGCTGTCGGGCATAGACCTTCATATAAAGTCGGGTATGACCGTAGGTATCATCGGCGGCACGGGATCGAGTAAATCCACACTCGTTCAGCTCATCCCAAGACTTTACGATACCACCGAGGGCGTTGTTAAGGTCGGCGGCGTGGACGTAAGAAAATACGATATCGAGTCGCTTCGCGGCGCGGTTTCGATGGTGCTTCAAAAGAATTTGCTTTTCTCTGGTACAATCGCGGAAAATCTGCGCTGGGGTAATGCCGACGCGACCGATGAGGAGCTCGTCGAGGCGTGCAAGCTCGCGCAGGCTCACGATTTCGTGACCTCGTTCCCCGACGGCTACGAAACGAAGATAGAGCAGGGCGGCACAAACGTGTCGGGCGGACAAAAGCAAAGGCTTTGTATCGCGCGTGCGCTCCTTAAAAAGCCCAAGATACTCATTCTTGACGATTCCACAAGTGCCGTTGATACGCGCACCGACGCGCTTATCCGCGACGGCTTTAAGCAATATATCCCCACCACCACGAAGATAATCATCGCACAGCGCATATCCTCCGTTCAGGATGCGGATATGATAATCGTTATGGAAAACGGCGAGATATCCGCCGTAGGAACTCACGACGAGCTTCTTGCCACCTCGGAGATATACCGCGAGGTATACGAACAGCAGGTCAAGGGCAGTGACACTGACGGAAAGGAGGAGGCGTGATGAATAAAAATGCAAAAAAGGGCGGTCGTCCGCCCATGGATTTCGGCGTTCTCAAAAGAGTGCTTAAATTGCTCTTTTCCTACTATCCCGCGCTTGCTCCTCTGACGGTATTTTGTATTCTTTTCTCCGCCGTTACCTCCGCTATCCCCTCGCTATTTTTACAGCAGGTGATAAACGCTATCGAGAAATATCAGCTCACCAAGGATTGGGCGACGGCATCGGACGAGGTCATTCCGAAGGTCATATTGCTTGCGAGCTTCTACGTGCTTTCGATGATATCCATCACGGTTTATACACAGCTTATGGCGTATATGACGCAGGGCTTCCTTTGCAAGATGCGCCGCAGTATGTTCGACACGATGCAAAGCCTGCCCATAAGCTATTTTGACCGCAACAAGCACGGAGATATAATGAGCTATTATACGAACGATATCGACACGCTCCGTCAGCTCGTGTCGCAGGCGTTCCCCTCGCTCATTCAGTCAACGGCTATCCTTACCACCGTATTTTTCATAATGCTATACAACAGCATCTGGATGACGCTCGTGCTTCTTTGCGGCGTAGTTGCTATGGTGTTCGTTGTAAAAAAGGTCGGCGGCGGCTCGGCTAAATACTTTATCCGTCAACAGCAGGCGATGGGTAGGGCAGAGGGCTTTGCCCAAGAGATGATGAACGGTCAGAAGGTCATCAAGTCCTTCTGTCACGAAAAGGAAGCCATCGAGGATTTTGACAAGATAAACGGTGCGCTGTGCGAGGACAGCACGCGCGCCCACGCATACGCCAACTGTATGGGACCCATCATCGGCAATATCGGTAATATCCTTTACGCGATAATGGCAACGGTCGGCGGACTTTTCCTGATATCGGGTGTATATAACCTCTCGCTTCGCGGAATTTTCACGGGTCAGGCGGTGTTCACGCTCGGCATAGTAGTGCCCTTCCTCAATATGACCAAGCAGTTTACGGGCAACGTAAACACGCTCTCACAGCAGATGAACTCCATCGTTATGGGTATTGCGGGCGCAAGGCGTATATTTGACCTTATGGACCAAGCTCCAGAGGATGACGATGGCTACGTTACGCTCGTCAACGCCGAGGTCGATGCCGAGGGCAATATTACCGAGACCGACAAGCGCACGGGCAAGTGGGCTTGGAAGCATCCACACGGCGACGGAAGCCTGACGTACACGCTCCTTCGCGGCGACGTGCGCCTCACCGAGGTGGATTTTGCCTACGTTGAGGGTAAAACGGTGCTTCACGACGTCAGCGTTTACGCAGAGCCCGGACAGAAGGTGGCGTTCGTCGGCGCAACGGGCGCGGGCAAGACCACGATAACTAATCTGATAAACCGCTTTTACGATATTGCCGACGGCAAGATACGCTACGACGGCATCAACGTAAATAAGATAAAGAAGGCAGACCTGCGCCGCTCGCTCGGCATAGTTTTGCAGGAGACCAATCTCTTTACGGGAACGGTAATGGACAATATCCGCTACGGCAGGCTTGACGCTACGGACGATGAATGTATCGCCGCGGCACGCCTTGCGGGGGCTGACGATTTCATCACCCGACTCCCCGGCGGCTACGATACGGAGCTTGCCAACAACGGTGCAAATCTCTCGCAGGGACAGCGCCAGCTAATCGCCATCGCGCGCGCCGCGGTTGCCGACCCGCCCGTTATGATACTTGACGAGGCAACGTCCTCAATTGATACGCGCACCGAGGCTATCGTTCAGCGCGGAATGGATAAGCTGATGGAGGGCAGGACCGTGTTCGTTATCGCGCACCGTCTGTCCACCGTGCGCAACTCCGACGTTATAATGGTGCTTGACCACGGCAGGATAATCGAGCGCGGCAACCACGAAAAGCTCATTGCCGAGCGCGGAACTTACTATAAGCTCTACACGGGCGCATTCGAGCTTGAATAAAAGAAAAATCCTTCTCCGCGGAGAAGGATTTTTCTTATTTCTTCACTATTTTTTGTTTTCTCACGTCCGTGCCCGAAAAGACGAGGGGGAGATATTCACCGAAAAGGCGGCTGGTTATTCTGTCCCAATATCTGTCTCCGATCTCATTCTGATTGAGATTGGTGCTGATAAGGGTGGGTCTGCCGAGGCTTATGCGGTTGTTTATCACGTTGTATATACAGCTCACGGTGAACTGATTTGACACCTCGCTTCCGAGGTCGTCGATGATGAGCAGGTCGCAGTCGAAATAACGCTCCGTGCCGTTGCCGCTCTCCGCGCCCGACGCGTTTCCGAAGCGCGCGCGCTCAAAGTCGGCAAGCATTCCGATAGCGCCCGTGTATACCACGTCGTAGCCGCGGTCGATAACGGTCTTTGCTACCGCTGTGGAGAGGTGAGTTTTGCCAAGTCCCGTACCGCCGAAAAGAATGAGGTTCGGGGAAACGGCGGGGTCAAAGCCCTGCGCGTAGGAGCGCATCGTTTCAAAAACGTAGCTCATATTCTGATACGTGCGGGGCGTGTCGCGGTAAAAGTCAAGGTCAAAGTTGTCAAAGCGCTGTGTCCCCATCAGCCTTGCGATGCCCGACGATTCGTAGCCCGCAAGTATCAGCTCGCGGCGCATACACTCGCACATTCTGCCGTCAACGTAGCCGCTGTCCTGACATTTTTCGCACTCGTAGCGTGGGTCGGTGTAGTCTGCGGGATAGCCGTTTGCCTCAAGAAGCTCGGCGCGGCGGCGCGAAAGCTCCTCTACGTCGGCGCGTATCTCGGCGACGGTTTCGTTGCTTTTTCTAAGCGAGATAGCCATAAGGCGCGGTCCCGTTGCGGACAGGCGGCGGTCTATCTCACGAAGCTCGGGTATGCGTATCCACAGCTCGCTTCGGCGCATATCCGCCGCGTTTTCGGCAACGAGGTGCTTCGTATTATATTTTTCGCGTATCTTGACCGTATTGTCTTTGTTAAAAGCCATAGATATCTCCTTATTTGCGCTTTTTTGCGGTTGCGTTGCCCGCGGCGGGAAGGTCGGGTGCTTGTGCGCCCTCGTAGCTTCTGTTCAGCGCCGCGGCAAAGAAATCCTCGGAGTCAAAGCTCTTGCCCATCTTCGCCGTTTCTTCAGCCGCCTTTGCGGACTCGGCAAGGTGCGCGTCGATCTCCTCCGCGGTCTTGAGTCCCGCGTCGTACCAATTTTGCAGTATTGCGTTCGCGTAAGAGAGGGACGGCTCCTTTATCTTGTCAACGGTTATGTCGTAGGCACGCTTTATTATATCGATACCGTAGCCGAATTTTGCCGTCCACGGCTCGATTATCTTCTTTTCCTTTGCGGAAAGGGTGCGGTCGGGATTTATTCCGAACAGCTTGCGTATCTGCATCTCTATCGCGTACGCCGCTTCTGCGGCGCGGAAATAATCGCCAAGCGTATGTACGTCGATAATTCCCTTGTCGAAAAGCGCGAGCGCGGTGGTCTCAACGTAGCGCATAGAGGTCTTGCCTATGCGACTGCAATGTGCGCAAAGGCACAGCACGTACTCGCTGTCAAGCCCGAGATAGTCCATAAGCGACAAAAGGCGCGCCGTTTCGGACGTGCGAAGCATCTTGCCAAGCAAGCGCTGGCACTCGTCTATCATCGTTGAAACGTCGGCGTTGCCCTCGATAAGCTCGCTTATCTCGTCCATCGTGTATACGGGCGGCTCCGTGCCGTACGCCTTCGTCTTTTTTGCGGGCTTTTTTTCGGGCTCGGCGGGCTTTTCATCGGCGCACGCGCCGATTATCTGCGCTCCCTGCCAGAACGCGAGGGCGGCGTTTACCTGCTCCTCGGTGCAGGCGGCGGCATCGGCAAGCTCGCTTGCCGATGCGTCGGGCGCGTCAAGCAACGCCATAAGAACGAGAATGTCTCGCTTTGACGCGTCCTTGAAGCGTGCGACGGCGGCGGCGGGAACTACGGTGACGCCCGTGCCGTAATTTATGCTTAAGTTTTTATTTTCAGCTTTCACTTTCGTCCTCGTTGCTTTCAATCGTGCCGTTTGCGGCGTCTCTCATACGGAAGCACAGCGTCATAAGCGAGTCGCCGAGGTGAACGTTTTCCACGATAGCCTGATTTTTCAGCTCCTCGGGCTCACAGCTCGTAAAGTTCCATATGCCCTTGACTCCCGCGTCGATAAGGCTTTTCATAGCCGACTCGGCGTGTTGCTTCGGAAGCGTCAGCACTCCTATGTGAACGTCGCGCTCGTTGCAGAATTTTGCAAGGGATGAGGTGTGAAGGACGGGAATGCCCGATATATTCGAGCCGACGATGCTCCATTCCACGTCGAACATTGCAACGGGCTTTACACCGCGGCGTGCGAACATGGGCGAGCGCACAAGCGCACGTCCGAGGTTGCCCGCGCCGATGATAACGGCGTTATATGACTCGTTGACGCCGAGCAGGTCGCTTATTTCATTATAAAGATATTCCACGTTGTAGCCGTAGCCCTGCTGACCGAAATCGCCAAAGCAATTAAGGTCCTGACGTATCTGCGACGCGGTGACGTTCATCAGCGTTGCAAGCGTGGCGGAGCTTACCTTGGTTATCCCCTTGTCAAGAAGATCGCGCAGATATCTGTAATATCTCGGCAGTCTTTTGATGGTCGCGGCGGAAACGTATTTTTCCTTATCTGTATTTTTCTGACCGTTCATAATAATACTCCAATTTTTTGTATCAGATCAGTCGCAGGCGGAGGCGTTGAGGTAAGTGTCGGAGAAGTTGCCCGCGATGAATTCGTGAACGCCCTGTGCGGCAACCATAGCGGCGTTGTCGCCGCAGAGCTTAAGGTCGGGCAGGACGAGGCGTGCGCGTGCTTTTTTGCAGGTGTCCTCAAGCGCGGCGCGAAGGTGCGAGTTTGCGGCAACGCCGCCCGCAAGCACGAGGGTGCTACAGCCCGACGATTTTAGCGCGGACGGCACTTTTTTGGTTATGGCCTTTACCACCGCGTCGGTGAACGCCGCGGCGAATGCGGCGCGGTCTATCTCCTCGCCGCGCTGGCGCATTCCGTTAAGGTAGTTTAGCGCGGCGGTCTTAAGACCGCTGAATGAAAAATCAAGATTATCGCCCGAAAGCGCGGGGGAGGGAAGGTCGATGGTCTTTTTTGCCTCGGTCGCATCTCCCTCGTGTGCAAGCGCGTCAAGTGCCGCGCCGCCGGGGTAGGGAAGCCCGATAACGCGTCCGACCTTGTCAAACGCCTCGCCTGCGGCATCGTCACGCGTCGCGCCTATCTCCGTGTAGTGGGTGTAGTCCGTAACGTGATAAAACGACGTGTGACCGCCCGAAACGACGAGAGAAAGGAACGGGGGCTTTAAGTCGGGGGCGGATATGTACGCCGCCGCCGTGTGCGCGTGTATGTGGTTTACGGGGATTATGGGCAGAGAGTTTGCATAAGCAAACGATTTTGCAAAATTAACTCCGACGAGGAGCGCACCGATAAGCCCCGGATGCGAGGTGACGGCAACGCCGTCAAGCTCGCGCGGCGTAACTCCCGCGGTCGTGAGCGCTTCCTCGACCACCGAGGAAATAGCCTCGATGTGCGCGCGCCCCGCTATTTCGGGCACTACTCCGCCGTAAAGACGGTGCGTTTCTATCTGCGATGCGACGACGTTGGAAAGCACGCGCACAGCGCCGTGCTCGTCCCCCGATACTACTGCCGCAGAGGTCTCGTCGCAGGAGGTCTCAATTCCGAGAATAAGCATTATTTAAGCTCCTTTACCATTAGAAGTGCGTCCTCGGTGGGGAAGCGGTAGAAATGTCGGCGTACGCCCGCGTCCTCGAAGCCGAGCTTGCGGTAAAGGCATATTGCGGGCTCGTTTGAAACGCGCACGTCAAGCCAGACGTGCTTGACGCCGTGCAGCTTTACGAAGCGCTCAAGCGCGGCGCTTACGGCGTTGGCACAGCCCTGACGGCGAAAGTCGGGGTGAGTTGCGATATTGGTAAGCTCCGCCTCGTCAAGAATATATTCAAGTCCGCCGTAGGCGGCAACTCTGCCGCTCTCGCGCTCTATGCAAGCAACGGCGTATGCGTGGGGAGAGGAGTACATATATCCGAGTGCCTCCTCGGACCACGGCTCGGAAAAACAGAGCTTTTCGATCTCGGCGGCGTCGGCGACGTGCGAGGCGTTGAATACTACGGTGTAAAATTTACTGTTCATTCTATATTTCCTTGGTCGAATTAATAAAGATAGCCTTCGATGTATTGGTTAAGCAGATCGCCGACGTTTACGTATCTGCCGTTATCACGGTTCCAAAGGTAAACGCTGTTGTCCTCCTCTACCATTACGGAGAGGTTAAAGTAAAGGTTGGGGTATTTGTCGGACGTGAATTTTATCGAGAGTGTGTCAACGGCGGTGTTTTCGAAGGTGACGTTCTCGCCGTTTATATAAAGGTCGGCAAGCGCATTAAGCTTTGCCTTTTCCTTTATCTCGCCTATGGAAACTGCGACATCGGTGTTGGTACACACGAGTGCGCCCGTCGGCTCAAAGCCGCCAAGGTCGGGAAGCTCCTTGCCGTCGGCGCAGATGACGTAGCCGTACTCGTCCACAAGGTATTCCTCGGTGGGAAGCCCCTCGATGGCGTGGTACGCTACCTCAACGCCGTTCTGCTCCCAAACTGCGTAAATGGCGTTGGCAATAGCCATAGCCTCGTAGGTGTTCGGCGCAAAGCTGTAATAGATATCTGTTTTTGTGTCGAATATTTTTCCGTCCTCCAAAACGAGCTTGGGCGCGCCGCAGGAAACTGCCGCGAGCATAATGAAAACAAGGAGAACGAGTGCGGATATTTTGCGTAGGGATCTCATTTTAATACCTCAATAACCCAGCTTGCCGCCGAGAGAATCGTCGTCGCTTATCCAATCGCTGACGTTTATAACGCGGAAATTTTGCGCGTCGTCACGCACGACGAGGCGCTCGATGCCCGCGTTGATGATAAGGCGCTTGCACATCATACAGCTCGTAGTTCCCGCCATCACCGAGCCGTCGACGGGCGAGGTGCAGCACATATATATCGTCGCGCCGAGCATCTGCTCGCGCGGAGCGGCGATAATGGCGTTAGCCTCGGCGTGAACGGAGCGGCAAAGCTCGTATCTCTCGCCGCGGGGAATTCCGAGGGTGTCGCGGTAGCACGAGCCAAGCTCGTTGCAATTGGCGCGTCCGCGCGGTGCGCCGTTGTAGCCCGTGGAGATTATGGAATCGTTCTTGACTATTACGGCACCGAAGCGGCGGCGAAGGCACGTGCTTCGCTCGGAAACGGTCTGCGCTATGTCAAGATAGTAGTTTTCCTTGGATATCCTTTCAAGCATATTTTTATTTCCTTTCGGCATATGTATGGAGATTTTTGTGGTAATACAAGCCATTTTTGGCTTTTTCTTCCGAATAGGTAAACTATTCGAGTATAATCCATATAATTATAACTCAAATAATGACATAAATCAAGCAGATTTTGCGATTTTTTTCGCGCCGCACGCAAAAAATAAAGCTTCGCGCCGCGTTTTCGGGTCGACTTGGTTTTTTGTTATAATTACGCATTTTTCGGGGAAGAATGAAAATGTAAAACGGAGGTCGAAAAAATGAAAATGACTCGCGCAGAATATAAAAAATACGCCGAGGCACACGCGCCCGCCTCGGCACTTTTCAGCGATTGTCTGCACGCCTTTTTGGTTGGCGGACTTATATGCACGGTGGGGGAGGGCATTCATAGGCTTGCCGAGGCTCTCGGCGTTGCCGCCGAGGACGCGGGGCTCGTTACCTCGCTCGTTCTCGTGGCGGCGGCTGTTTTGCTAACGGCATTCGGGCACTTTGATGACGTGGCAAAATTCGCGGGTGCGGGTACGCTCGTGCCGATAACGGGCTTTGCAAACGCCGTCGCGTCCGCCGCCATCGACAGCAAGGACGAGGGCTTCGTCCTCGGACTTGGTGCAAAAATATTCACCGTTGCGGGACCCGTACTGCTTTACGGAACGCTTGCGGGGACGGTGTACGGGCTCGTTTTGTGGATAGTTGGAATGTTTTGAAAAAACGCCGCAGATCTGCGGCGTTTTTTTCTGAATGCTTGACATTCTTTTTGGAATAAGCTATAATCCAAATGTAAGGATGGTAAGGCTATGAAAAGATTTTCATTTGAAATAAACGAGCGCGGGCTTTGCGTTTTTGCCGACGGCGTGCCCGTTATCGACGGCGTGGCTATGCGGCTTTCCGTGGTACGCGCGGCGGGAATCAAATATATCCCTACCGAGCTTATAAACGACGGCGAGCGCGTAAGAGTGCGCTTTTGCCGCGCGGAAAAGTCTCCCTACACGGAGTCAAAGGACGCGGAGATCGTTTTTTCCGAGGCGGACGGCGTGCTTACCTTGTCCGCGTCGGTGACGCTTGCGCGATATATATTCGCGCCGTCAGGCTCTCTTAATATTGATTTTTCCTTGGTCGGCGCGGCGGGGGCGACCTCGCTTTATCAGCGCGACCTTTGCTGGCTGTATCCGAATTTTTGCACGGACACGGACTCTCTTTTGCAAAATACCGAAAGCCTTTCGGCGCACGTCGGAGACAAGCATATCTGCGTGCTTCCCGTAAGTGGGTACTCGGCGGCGGCAAGGCTTGGTGCGGGCGGATTTTCCCTGCACACGCGCGTTTTCGGCGCAAGAGAAATCTGCGGCACGTTTGCCGTTATCTCCTGCGCGGACGAGCCGTACTCCGCTATGGATGCCGCCGTCAGCGCGGCACTTCGTGAAAAGGGAACGGAACGCACGCCCGCATTTTCCGAGACGCTCGGCGGTCTTGGGTGGTGCACTTGGGAGAGCTTCGGGCCGTCCGTTTCGGCTGAAAAAATAATAGAAAAGCTTGACGAGTACGCGGCGGCGGGCAGAGTGCCGCGCTGGGTGCTGATAGACGACGGCTGGGCGACCTACCGCGAAAACAGACTGCTATCATTTTTCGTCAACCCCAAGAAATTCCCCGACGGACTCGGTGCGCTCGTGAAGCGTATGCGCGAGGAATACGGCGTAAAACACGTCGGCGTGTGGTGCGCAATGAACGGTCATTGGGACGGACTTGACGCGGAGCACGAATACGCGAAAAAATACCGCGGCGAGCTTTATACCGCCTATAACGGCGCACTTTTGCTTGGCGATAATGCCGATGCCGTATATCGCTTCTGGGACGAGTGGTTTTCGTATCTGCGCGGCGAGGGGATAGATTTCGTCAAGGTCGACAATCAAGGCAACGTGCCGCAGTATTACGACGGAGAATTGCGCGGCTCTGCCGCGTGCGACGTTATACATAAGGGGCTTGAAGCGGCGGCAAAAAAGCATTTTGACGGTGCGCTCATCAACTGCATGGGCGCGTCGCTTGAGCAGGCGATGGCGCGTGAAAGCACCGCTTTCGTGCGTTGCTCGGGCGACTATATGCCCGAAAAGCCCGACCACTTGGCGTACCACATAACGCAGAGCGTGTATTGTGCGGCTATGCTCTCGCGCTTCCACGTTTGCGATTACGATATGTTTTTCTCGGAGCATAGCTGGGCGCACGCAAACGCTATGACCTGCGCTATCAGCGGCGGTCCTCTTTATACCAGCGACCGCGTGGGCGCTACGTGCGCGGACGTGCTTTGCCGCCTTTCTGCGCCCGACGGAAGCGCAGGGCGCTTTGACAGCGCCGCCGTGCCGACGCTTGATTGCTTTTATACCGATTGCGCCTCGGCGGGCGTTCCGCTCAAGGTCTTTTCTGTGGCGGGCGAGAATTTTGCCCTCGGCGCGTACGGCTTTACGAAGGGAAGGTCGGTAAGCGGCGCGTTTGACTTCACCCAACTGCCCGCAGGCGTTGCGACGGCTGAAAAATACCTCGTTCACGATTATTTTGCCGACAGATATTTTCTTTTCGGCGCGGGCGACACGCTCCCCATAGAGCTTGAGTACGAAGCGTGCGCGCTGTACTCATTTTATCCCGTGAAAAACGGCACGGTAGCCGTAGGTGACCGCCGCCGATACGCCGAGGCGGCAGAGCCGCCGTGCTTTATCGGAAGCGCGGACGAGCTGATTTGAATTTTTACCAAAAAATGATAAAAAAGCGTACTTTTGTGCGCTTTTTTTATTGAAATGTTATTTTATATGTGTTATACTAATAAAAAGATTTAAAACGCAGAGGTATGAAAAATGCGTAAGACAAAAATAGTATGTACAATAGGACCTGCGAGCAACAGCGAGGAGATGCTTCGCGGACTTTGCCTTGCGGGAATGAACGTTGCAAGGCTCAATTTCTCCCACGGAACTCACGAGGAGCACGGTATAGTTATCAACCGCATCAAAAAGGTGCGCAAGGAGCTGTCGCTTCCCATTGCGATAATGCTTGACACCAAGGGTCCCGAATACAGAATAGGAATGTTTGAGGACGGCAAGATAACCCTTGCCGACGGTGACGAATTCACCTTTACCTCGGACAAGATAATGGGCAATCAGCACGAGGTGTCCGTAAACTACGAAAATCTCCATAACGAGCTTTTTGCGGGTGACACGATACTGCTCAACAACGGGCTTTTGTCCTTCGTCGTCAACAGCGTAAAGGGCACGCGCATAAACTGCACCGTGCGCCACGGCGGAGAGCTGTTAAGCCGCAAGAGTATGAGCTTCCCGGGCAAGGTACTTAGCCGTCCGTATCTTTCGGAGCAGGACAAGAGCGATATTGCCTTCGGCGTTGAAAACGGCATTGATTACATTGCTTGCTCCTTCGTTTCGAACAAGCAAAATCTCATTGACGTGCAGGAGCATCTTGCATCTCTTGGCGCTTCGGGCATAGAGCTTATCGCAAAGATAGAAAATCAGGCGGGAATCGATAATATCGAGGAGATATGCCAGTACTGCGACGGCACGATGGTGGCTCGCGGCGATATGGGCGTTGAAGTTCCCTTCGAACAGCTCCCCGCGATACAGAAAAAGCTTATAACCAAGTGCCGTATGCTCGGTAAGCGCGTTATAACCGCCACCGAGATGCTGGAGTCGATGATAACAAAGCCCCGCCCCACGCGTGCGGAGATATCGGACGTTGCAAACGCCGTATACGACGGAACGAGCGCAATTATGCTGTCGGGCGAGACTGCGGCGGGCGCGTTTCCCGTTGAGGCTGTGTCGATAATGTCGAAAATTGCCGAAACCGCGGAAAAGAGCATAGATTACAAGTCGAAGTTCTACGCTACGGAGTTCAAGATAAAGAATTCATCCGACGCCGTTTCCCACGCGACCTGCGCTATGGCTATGGATATCAACGCAAAGGCGATAGTCGCCTGCACCATTTCGGGTATGACGGCTCGTATGGTCTCGCGCTTCCGCTCTCCCGTTGACATTATCGGTCTTACCACCGACGAGGTAACGTGGCGCAAGCTCGCGCTTTCTTGGGGCGTAACGCCCAAGCTTTGCGAAAAGTTCACGTCCACCGACGTTCTTTTCTACTACGCAAAGAAGATGGCTATCGAAAGCCTATCGCTTACCGAGGGTGACAAGCTCGTTATCACGGGAAGCGACGAAACGGGCGCAACGGGCAAGACCAATCTTATCAAGATAGACGATATCTGATGAGGGGTAGGGTGTGAAAAAGGTATATAACGCGTTCTTTTTGATGAACGTGATATTTCAGTCGTTTTTCAACCTCGTTCTTCCCGCGGCGATTGCTTTCGGAATAGGATATTTGTTGGTGTGGAAGCTTTCTTTCCCCGAATGGATATACGTTCCGCTGATAATAGTGGGCGTTTTGGCAGGACTTTTTTCCATGGTGAAATTCCTTATCTACACGCTCAAGACCTTTGAAAAAATAGAAGAAGAACAGAATACTGCGAGAGATTGGAGGTACAAGTCCGATGAATAAAAAGGGTATGCCGCTTGCGGAAACGCTCGTCTTGCTTTTGGGCGAGGTGGCGGTGGGTGCCGTTACGGTGCTTGCGTTTTTTCTGCTCGGACGGCTTAATTACCGCGTATTTACGGGATTTGCGCTTGGGTGCGCGGCGGTGCTTTTCAATTTCATCTTCCTCGCCCTCGCGGTAAACCGCGCCGTTGACGCTATCATGGCGGAGCGCGGCGATGCGGAAATGGACGACGAGGCGGCGGCAGAGTTTGCAGAAAAGCACAAGGCACAGCTTCAAAAGCGCGTACAGCTGTCACAAACGGCGCGTACGCTTGCTATGGCGGCGGTGCTCATTCTCGCGCTCGTTACGGATTACTTTGACGTGGTCGCCACGGTGATCCCCTTGCTTTCGTTCCGACCGCTTCTCAACGCGGCGGCGCTTATATGCAACAAAAAGAAATGATTTTAAGAAATAAAAAGGAAAGGAGAGAAAAACGTGGATATAAGTATTACAGGTCCTAAAATATATTTTACCATTCCCATTTTCGGCGGGATAAACGTAACGCAGACTATGGTTTCTCTTCTTGCGGTGACGATACTCGTCACGGTTGTCGCGTTCATACTGACGCGCAAAATTGAAAAGCGTCCGGGCGGCAAGCAGGTAATAGCAGAAAAGCTCGTCGGGATGCTTACGGACATGGTCGTTGAAACGATGGGAGCGCACAACAAGCGCTTCGTTCCCTTTATTGGAACGCTTTTCGTGTCGTCCATGCTCGGCTCTCTTATAGGAATGACGCAGATATTCCGCTCCACCACCGCTGACCTTTCCACCACGGCGGCGTGGGCAATAGCCACGATATTGGTAGTGTGGTACGGAAACATCAAAAACTTCGGACTTCTTACTTGGCTTAAGGGCTTTACCGAGCCCATACCGCTTCTCACACCGATGAACATCATCAGTGAGATAGCCACCCCCATTTCTATGGCGTTCCGTCATTTCGGTAACGTGGCGGGCGGCGGCGTGCTTATGACTATCGTTTACGGTGCGCTTTCGGGGCTTTCGTCCCTTGTGTTCGCTTGGCTGCCCGAGGCGGTCATCGAGTTTATTCCACCCGTATTTCAGGTGGGTATTCCCGCGGTGCTGTCGATATACTTCGACCTCTTCTCGGGATTCGTTCAGGCTCTCGTCTTTTCTCTCTTGTCGATGGTGTACATCGGTATGGCTAACCCGCCGAGAGAAGAGATACAAAAAAATAAATAAAATTTTTGGAGGATAAAAATTATGGAAACAGCAATTATTGCAGCAGCAAGAGCACTTGGTGCAGGACTTTGTATGGGTATCGGCGCTATCGGCCCCGCTATCGGAGAGGGACGCGCAGTAAGCGCGGCGCTTGAGGGTATGGCACGTCAGCCCGAGGCGGCAGGTACTCTGCGTACCAATATGATACTCGGATGTGCAGTTACCGAGACCACGGGTATTTACTCGCTCGTAGTTTCGCTCCTTCTCATCTTCTTCAAGATAAGCTAAAACCTTCGGAGGTATCTTATGGAAGGATTTGAACAGTTTATAGGCGTAAATTTCTGGACTATGATCTTCGCCTGGTGTAATCTGCTTATCCTTTACTTTATACTCCGCAAGCTGCTTTTTAAGCCTATTATGAATATGATAGAGTCAAGGCAGAAGGAGATAGACGACATTTACGAAAAGGCAGAGGAATATCGCACCGACGCCGCCAAAACGAAGGCTGAATACGAGTGGAAGCTCGATCAGGTCAAGGCAGAGGGCGAGGAATATCTGAAAAACACCGTAAAGCTCGCGCGCAAAAAGGAGGAGGAGATCCTCAAAGAAGCGGGCGAGAGGGCGGAGCGCACCTTGAAGCGCGCCGAGGAACAGATAGAGCTTGAGCGCAAGCGCGCCGTAAACGACGTGAAGGACGAGGTTTCGGGTATGGCTATCGAGATAGCCGCCGCCGTTATCGAGCGAGACATCGACGAGACGGAGCACAAGGAGCTTATCGACAGCTTCATTTCGGGTATGGGTGAATGATATGATGGACTACGGCGAGTACGGACGCGCCCTCTTTCTTGCCGCCGAGGAGGCGGGCAGGATAGAGGAGATAGCCCTTGATATCAAGGCGGCGGGAGCGGCGGTCGAGGAAAACCCCGACTATGTAAAGCTGCTTGACACGCCTGCCGTGTCAAAAGCGGAAAAGCACGCCCTCATTGACGGCGCGTTTTCATCTCTTGACGAATACTGCGTTAATTTTCTTAAGCTTTTGAGCGATAAATGCATCTTCTTTTCGCTTGGCGAAGCGGTAAAGGCGTTTTGCCTTTTGTACGACGAGCATCATAATATCGAGCGCGTCGAGGCAGTTACGGCACGTCCGATGACGGCGGAGCAGCTTGCGGCTATGAAGGAAAAGATTGATAAAATGACACTCAAGTGCGCGGTGATCACGAACACGGTCGACCCATCGGTGCTTGGCGGCGTTGCGATAAGGTATTCGGGCGTTCAGCTTGACGGCACGGTGAAGCGCAGACTTGACGATTTGGCAAAGAGTCTTGAAAAAACAGTTATTTAAGGTAAAGTTGGTGATAAGATGAGGTCTAAAACAGAGGACATCAGCAAGATCATAAAAGAACAGATAAAGAATTATTCAAGCCGTATAGTTCAGGATGAAACGGGCTACGTTATTTCGGTAGGCGACGGTATATCCAAGGTATACGGGCTTGAAAAATGCTGCTCGGGCGAGCTGCTTGAGTTTTGCAACGGAAGCTACGGAATGGCGCTCAATCTTGAGGAAAATTCCGTCAGCGTCGTGCTTCTCGGTCAGGACGTCGGCATCAGCGAGGGAAGCGTCGTAAAGCGCACGGGCAGAGTCGTGTCCGTCCCCGTAGGCGAGGTGCTTATCGGCAGAGTCGTTGACGCACTCGGTCAGCCTATCGACGCTATGGGTCCTATCGTGACCGACACGTACAGCCCCATCGAGCGCAAGGCGTACGGAATTATTGAGAGAAAATCGGTTTCCGTTCCGCTTCAAACGGGTATCAAGGCAATCGACTCGATGGTTCCCATCGGCAGAGGTCAGCGTGAGCTTATAATAGGCGACAGACAGACGGGTAAGACCGTTATTGCTACCGATACTATTATAAATCAGCGCGGAAAGGACGTTATCTGCATCTACGTTGCGATAGGACAAAAGCAATCGACCGTTACGGGCGTTGTGGAAACTCTGCGCCGAAACGGTGCTATGGATTACACCATCGTGGTGTCGGCAACGGCATCCGACCCCTCGCCCTTGCAATATATAGCACCCTACGCGGGCTGTGCTATGGGCGAGTATTTTATGGATAAGGGCAAGGACGTTCTTATCATATACGACGATCTTTCAAAGCACGCAGTCGCATATCGCGCGCTGTCGTTGCTTATCAGACGCCCTCCGGGACGCGAGGCGTACCCCGGCGACGTTTTCTATCTGCATTCAAGGCTTCTTGAGCGTGCGGCAAGGCTCTCTCCCGAGTGCGGCGGCGGCTCAATGACGGCGCTTCCCATTATCGAAACGCAGGCGGGCGACGTTTCGGCGTACATTCCGACGAACGTTATCTCCATAACCGACGGACAGATATTCCTTGAGGGAGAGCTGTTCCATTCGGGCGTTCGCCCCGCGGTAAACCCAGGTATTTCGGTATCCCGCGTCGGCGGAAACGCGCAGATAAAGGCGATGAAGAAGGTTGCGGGACAGCTTAAGCTTCTTTACTCGCAGTACCGCGAGCTTCAAAGCTTTGCGCAGTTCGGCTCCGACCTTGACGCAGACACCAAGGCGCGACTTGAGCAGGGCGCAAGAATAGTTGAGGTCTTAAAGCAGGGCAGAAACGCGCCCGTTGACGTTGAGCTTCAGGTCGCTATCATTTACGCCGTTGTAAACAATATGCTTGCCGACGTTCCCGTGGGCAAGATAGGCGAGATGGAAAAGTATCTCTTTGAGTATCTCGTCGCAACGCGCGCGGAGCTTCTTGCCTCGATAAGAGAGAGCGGAGCGCTCAGCGCCGAGAGCGAAGCGGAGCTTAAGGAAGCTATAAACTACTGCAAAAACAAGTTTTTGGCGGAAAATAATCTGTAAAGGAGCAAGCGTATGTCAGGCGCATCAATGAATGAGATAAAGGCGCGGATGAAAAGCATCAAAAGCACCATGCAGATAACCAAGGCAATGGAGCTTGTTGCTACCTCGAAGCTGCGTCGGGCAAGGCAGAACGCCGACAATGCGGCGGAGTATTGCCGCGTGCTTGATAAGGCGGTTGCGCCGCTTATTTCCTCGCCCGAAGCAAGGGAGAACGCTCTCTGGTTTTCCGAGGGCGAGGGCAAGGACGTCTTGTATATCGTTATTGCGGGTGACCGCGGGCTTGCGGGCGGATATAACTCAAACGTGCTAAAGCAAAGTGGTGCGGGCAAGGAAAACGCGGTCTTTTTGCCGATGGGTAAAAAGGCGCTGGAGTTTTTCGACCACCGCGGCTGTGAGATATTCTCGCGCCGATGCGACGCCGTTGCGGATCTTAGCGTGGGTAATTGCTTTGAGGCGGCTCGCGCGGTGTGCCGCGATTTCGCAAACGGAAGATTCAGCCGCGTGGAGCTTATCTATACCGAATTCGTTTCAATGCTGTCGCAATGCGTAAAGCGGCGCACGCTGTTGCCGCTTACGGCACAGGAGAGCGCGGCGGAGACGGACGTTCTTTTGGAGGGCGACGTTGCCGCAATGCTTGACGCCGCCGTGCCGAATTACGTCGGCGGAGTGTTATATTTCGCGGTATGTCAGGCGGTAGCGGCGGAGTCAGCCGCACGCAGAACGGCGATGGACTCGGCTAACAAAAACGCTTCGGAGATGATAGATACGCTCACGCTCAGCTTCAACAGGGCGCGTCAGGCGGTAATAACGCAGGAGATAACGGAAATCGTTTCGGGTGCGGAAGCACTTTAAGAAAGGAATAAGATGGAAAAAAACATCGGCAAGGTCGTAGCTATAATAGGACCTGTTATTGATATAAAATTTGAAAAGGGGCATCTGCCAAAGCTCCTTAACGCTATCGAGATCGAGCATGACGGCGGCCGCGTGGTATGCGAGGTGGCAAGCCAGCTTGGCGACGATACGGTAAGATGTATTGCCATGTCCTCCACCGACGGTATGAGCCGCGGTGTTGACGCTGTGGACACGGGCAGCGGCATCAGCGTTCCCGTAGGCAGGGAAACGCTTGGCAGGATATTCAATCTTCTCGGCGACGTTATCGACAACGGCGAGGAGATAAAGGACGCGGAAAAATGGTGCATCCACCGCGATCCGCCCTCGTATTCCGAGCAAAGCGGAACGAGTGAGGTGCTTGAAACGGGCATCAAGGTCGTCGACCTTATCGCGCCTTATGCAAAGGGCGGTAAGATAGGTCTTTTCGGCGGCGCGGGAGTTGGTAAGACGGTTCTTATAATGGAGCTTATCAACAACATCGCCAAGCAGCACGGCGGACTTTCCGTGTTCACGGGCGTTGGCGAGCGCACGCGCGAGGGTAACGACCTTTATAATGAAATGAAGGAGTCGGGCGTTCTTTCAAAGACCGCGCTCGTGTACGGTCAGATGAACGAGCCTCCCGGGGCAAGAATGCGCGTTGCCCTGTCGGGACTTACGATGGCGGAGTATTTCAGAGATAAGGAGGGGCAGGACGTGCTTCTCTTTATAGACAACATATACCGCTTTACGCAGGCGGGCTCTGAGGTATCCGCACTTCTCGGACGTATGCCGTCCGCGGTTGGATATCAGCCCACGCTCGCTACGGAGATGGGTGCGCTTCAGGAGAGGATAACGTCCACGAAGAAGGGCTCTATCACCTCCGTTCAGGCGGTCTACGTTCCCGCCGACGACCTGACGGACCCCGCGCCCGCGACTACGTTTGCGCACCTTGACGCGACCACCGTTCTGTCGAGAAGCATTTCCTCGCTCGGAATATATCCCGCGGTCGATCCGCTTGATTCCACGTCAAGAATGCTTGCGCCCGAAACGGTTGGCGAGGAGCATTACCGCACCGCGCGCGACGTGCAGATGGTGCTTCAACGCTATAAGGAGCTTCAGGATATAATTGCCATTATGGGTATGGACGAGCTTTCCGACGAGGATAAGCTGACGGTAAGCCGCGCCCGTAAGATACAGCGATTCCTCTCCCAGCCCTTCTCCGTTGCGGAGCAGTTTACGGGTATGCAGGGAAGATACGTGCCGCTTAAGGAGACTATAAGAGGATTCAGAGAAATTCTTGACGGTAAGCACGACGACCTGCCCGAGTCCGCATTCCTTTTCGTCGGTGATATCGACGAGGCGGTAGAAAAGGCGAAAAAGGCAAAAGAGGAATGAAATGAAGGAATTTCACGTTCAGATAGTTGTGCCCGAGGGCAAGGCGTTTGACGGAAGCGTCACGGCGCTGAGCGTTATGACCACCGAGGGAAGAATAGGAATCCTTGCGGGGCACGTCGACCTTTTTGCGCCGCTTGGCATAGGGGAGCTTAAGCTTTCGTTTGCTGACGGAGAGCGCCGCGCCGCTTGTTCGGGCGGATTCTTATCCGTTTCGGGCGGCGAGGTCAGCATCGTTGCCGTGAGCTTTGAGTTTTCCGAGGACATCGACCTTGAAAGAGCGAAAAAGGCAAGGGAAAGGGCAGAGAGGGCGATAGCGGAGAAAAAGGACCGCGCCGCCGTCGACGCCGCCAAAATAAAGCTTGCCCGCGCCCTCACGCGCATCAGCGTCGCGGAGAGAAGAAAATAAAAAAATGCAACTGCCCAATTCGCTTGGGCAGTTTTTTATTGAAACTGTCTTTTATTTGTGATATAATTAGCTTACTTAAATTTTGGCAGAGGTAGATATGCTTTTATCACTTTTTCTTACCTTTTTAAAAATAGGGCTTTTTACCTTTGGCGGCGGCTACGCTATGATATCAAATATCCGCGAGGTCGTGGTCGAAAAAAAGAAATGGCTTGGCGAGGACGAGCTGCTTGAGGTCATCGCTATTGCCGAGTCAACGCCGGGACCTATCGCCATAAACCTTGCAACGTACGTCGGATACAAGCGGCGCGGATTTCTCGGCAGCCTTGCGGCAACGGTGGGCGTGGTGCTTCCGTCGCTTGTCGTCATATATTGCATCTCGCTTTTTCTTGATGCGTTTATGGCTAATAAATACGTTGCGTACGCATTCGTCGGCATAAAATGCGCCGTCGCTTTTCTCATTCTTTCGGCGGGCGCGGATATGCTTCGCAAAATGAAAAAAACGCCGCTTAATATTATCAGCTTTTGTGCCGTTTTTGCCATTATGATAGCGCTTGAGCTGACGGGCGCAAGCTTCAGCTCCGTGTTTTTGATACTCGCGGGCGGCGTAGTGGGCATTGTTGCCGCCTCTCTTGCAAGGCGCGGGGGTGAAAAATGATATATCTCACTCTTTTCCTTGAATTTTTCAAGATAGGGCTTTTCTGCTTCGGCGGTGCGTTTGGAATGATACCGCTTATCGAGGAGACCGTAACGAAATACGCTTGGCTCAGCGAGGGCGAGTTTTACGCCTTTCTCGGCGTTTGCGAGTCTACCCCAGGTCCTATCGCGGTCAATATGGCGACGTATATCGGCTCGTCGCAGGGCGGCGTGCTTGGCAGTATCGCGGCAACGCTCGGCGTGGTAACGCCGTCGTTTATCATAATTTTGCTTGTCGCATCCTTGCTCAAAGGGCTTACGGATAACAAGCATTTCCGCGGTTTTCTTTCGGGCGCGAAGCCCGTTATCATCGCGCTGATACTCTCGGCGGGCGCGGTGCTGGCGGCGAAAAGCGCGGGGTATTCTTATCCGCTTACGTTTTCGCCGAATTTTGTTGCCATAACGATATTTGCGCTTTTGGCGGTGATTTGCATCGGCTCGCGCCTTATTTTTAAAAGGAAGATACCG
Organism: Eubacteriales bacterium; assembly: GCA_045633005.1. Taxonomy (GTDB): domain Bacteria; phylum Bacillota; class Clostridia; order Oscillospirales; family CAG-272; genus CAG-390. Next base: position 45,410 of record JAZQXT010000007.1, read on the forward strand.
TCCATCGCGCTCATTTTGATATCGGCGGCGCTTGGGGTGGGCGTGTCGGTTATCTTTGAGCTTGTATAGCCCACAAATAAGCTTTAAGGCTTGACATTTTTGCATTTTAATGATAAAATATATATGCAAAAAAGCTCGAACGGCAAGCCGTGCGGGCGATTTTTGCGAAAGACCGTTTGATTTCAGGAGAACGAAATGAAGAATAATAAGAATTTTGGCTTTTCACATAAGTGCGGCATTTTGCTTCCCATAAGCAGTCTGCCTTCAAAATACGGCATCGGCTCTTTCGGCAAGGAAGCGTACGAGTTCGTGGATTTTCTTGCTGACACGCATCAAAAGTGCTGGCAGGTGCTTCCCCTTAACCCCACTTCCTATGGCGACAGCCCCTATCAGTCCCCCGCGTCCATAGCTGGCAACCCCTATTTCATCGACCTTCCCGCGCTCTGCGCCGAGGGGCTTCTCACCGCTGACGAGCTTGCCGAGGTGGAGCACGACACCGAAAGGGTGGATTACGGCTGGCTCTTTAACACGAGGTACACCGTGCTTCGCAAGGCTTATTCTCGCTTTGCGGGCGGCAAAAAGTACGATAGATTTTGCGAAAAGAACGCCGCTTGGCTTGACGATTACGCGCTCTTTATGGCACTTAAGGGCTATTACAACCACCGCGCGTGGACGGAGTGGGGCGCCCAGCACCGCGATTACGAGCGCGCAAAGAAGTGGACGGCGGATTTTGCCGAGGATATCGGATTTTGGAAATGGGTGCAGTTTGCATTTATGTCACAGTGGAAAGCGCTTCTCAAGTACGCACACTCCAAAAAGATAGTGATAATCGGCGATATGCCGATATACGTTGCGCACGACAGCATGGACGTTTGGCGCAATACCAAGCAGTTCTTGCTTGACGAGAACTTCAATCCCACCGTCGTTGCGGGCTGTCCCCCCGACAGCTTCTCTCCCGACGGTCAGCTTTGGGGCAACCCGATCTATAACTGGGAGCTTATGAAGGCGGAGAATTTTGCATGGTGGTGCGAGAGAGTCGGCGCGGCGTTCGAGCTTTATGATATACTGCGCATCGACCATTTCAGAGGCTTTGCGTCATTTTATTCCATTCCCTACGGCGACACTACCGCGCACAGAGGTAGCTGGGTAAGCGCACCCGGTAAGGAGCTTTTTGCCGCTATCCGCGCCGCTCACCCGAAGGCGAAGATAATTGCCGAGGACCTCGGCTTTATCACCGACGACGTGCGCGAGCTTCTCGCGTTCACGGGCTTCCCCGGAATGAAGATTTTGCAGTTTGCGTATTTTGAGGAGAACGGCGAATATCTGCCCCGTATGTACACCACCGACAACTGCGTGGTATACCCCGGCTCGCACGATTCCGATTGTACCGCAACGTGGTGCAAGAATCTTTCGGGCGAGATAAAGGAAAGATTTATCAGATGCACCCACCGCCGCCGCGGTCAAAGCGCAACGTGCGCCGTTATCGAGTCGGCAATGCGCAGCCGCGCAAATCTTGCCGTCGTTGCTATGCAGGACTATCTTGAGCTTGAGAACGCCGAGGCGAGAATGAACACTCCTTCACTTGCCGAGGGCAACTGGCAATGGAGACTGAAAAAGAATTACAAGCGTCGCAGCGTAAAGGAGAAGATCGCAGAGATCGCAACCTCCACGCACCGCGCATAAACAGGGCTGCCTCATTTAGCGCAGAACAAAAATACAAAAATAAGTAAAGAAAAAAGACCGTTTTTTTCGTCCAAAAGGATGAAGAAAGCGGTCTTTTAGGTAGAAATCCTTTCGGATTTCGATTTTTATACGTATTTTTTAGCCGCGCTTTTGCCCTCTGGCGTACCCTCGTACGCCGACGACGGCAAAATCACGGCTTCTGCATCTAACTGATACAGCCCTTTGTGTTCTGCGCGGGGAAAGCTTTTTTAAAAATCACCGAATTTATAGAATTTGGTTACAACTTGGAAATATTGATGTGATATAATAAATCAAAACGGGGAGGAGTCTCCGAATGACGCACAAGGGGTGAAGATATGGCTAAAATACTCATCGTTGAGGACGAGCGGGCGATAAACGACCTTATAAAATTCAATCTTGAGCTTGTCGGGCACGAGTGCGCTCAGGTTTTTGACGGCGCGGCGGGCCTCAACGAGGCTATGAAGCTCAAATACGATCTTGTCATACTCGACGTAATGCTTCCCAAATATTCGGGCTTTGATATTATGGAATATATCAAGGGAACGCCCGTTATTTTCGTCACGGCGAGGTCTGCGCCGCAGGATAAGATCAAGGGTCTGCGCCTCGGTGCTGACGATTATATAACGAAGCCGTTTGATATCGTCGAGCTTGTGGAGCGCGTAAAGGCGGTGCTTCGCAGGACGCACGCGGACGTGGCGAGCTTTGAGTTTGACGATATCCGCGTTGAGTTTGATAACCGCCGCGTGTATAAAGGCGGCGCGGAGATATCGCTAAAGCCGCGCGAGTTTGATCTGCTTGAGGTGCTCGTCAATAACCGCAACCTTGCGCTATCCCGTGAAAAGCTCTTACAGCTCGTGTGGGAATTTGATTACGAAGGGGATACCCGTACCGTTGACGTCCACGTCCAAAGGCTTCGCCAGAAGCTTGGCATCGCGGACAGACTTCAAACGGTCTACAAGACGGGTTATAGGCTTGAGATATGAAAATGAGATTTTGGCAAAGGACGTACGTTTTCACCCTCGCTCTCTTTCTCGTATGCCTGAACGTCGGTATTCTCTCGCTTACGGTCTACACCTATCATAAGAACGTAGAGGCGACCGAGACTGCCGCAAGCGCGGAGCAATACTATATTGCAAAGAGCTTTGAGCGCGACTATGAGGATATGGAGCAGTCAAGCGCCCACGCCAGCCCGTCGCTACTGATGCTTTCCTTCGGAACGTACTATAAAAGCAAGGGTCTGTGCCTTGCGTTCAAGGAAGGGAGCGAGGTCGTTTATACAAGCTTTCCGAGCGACGTTCGGGTGGAGAAGGGAACGCTTGCGCATATCGACCTTTACGCCGACGAGCGACACGTGCTTATTTCATCTGAAATATGCGGCGGCAAATATGAAATGATATTTGCAAAGAACGTAGCGTACCTTGATACCGAGCTTCGCGCGCTGATAATTACTTACGCGCTTACGGCGTTCGGCGTGTCATTGATTTTGGCGGTGTGCTTGTATTTCATTCTGAAAAAGCTCTCCGCGCCGCTTGAGGAGCTTCGCAAGACCACCGCGCTCATCGAGGCGGGGGATTTTTCCGTCACCGCGAAGGAGCAGGGGGACGACGAGTTTACGCTCCTTGCCAAGAGCTTTAACGCTATGCTTGCCAAGATAAACGAGCAGATGGCGGCGCTTGAGCGCGAGGCGGAGAAAAAGCAAATGCTTGTTGACAATATGGCGCACGAGCTTCGCACGCCGCTGACGAGCATTCGCGGATACGCCGAATTTATTGAGAGGGCAAACACCACCGAGGAACGCAGGCTTATCGCGGCAAAGTATATCGTGTCAGAAGCCGAGCGGCTTGGAAAGATATCAGAAATTCTGCTTGACGGTGCCGTGATACGCGAAAACGAGATGGAGGCGTCGGACGTAGACCTTGGCGCGGTTCTTTCGGACGTTGCCGAAAAACTGCAAATGAGAGCCGAAAAGGTGGGCGTGGAGATAGTCTGTGACACCGCGCCCGTGGTAGTGCAGGGCAACGAAACGCTGCTTTCAATGCTTTTTTATAATCTTACGGAAAACGCGATAAAGGCTTGCGCGTCGGGCGGCAGGGTGCGCCTATCCTGCTCTAACACCCACGCGGTAGTCGAGGACAACGGCAAGGGAATGAGCGAGGAACAGCTATTGCACGTGACCGAGCCGTTTTACCGCACCGACAAGGCGCGCTCCCGCGCCGAGGGCGGCGCGGGGCTTGGGCTTGCGCTTTGCAAGCAGATAGTCGGCGCACACGGCGCAAATATGCGCTTTGAATCAAGGATAAACGAGGGTACGAAGATATTCGTAACTTTTACAACTCGGAAATAAGTCGGAGATAAGTTGGCGATATGCGCACGCTACAATGTATCCGCAGGGATGAAGCACCTGAAAAAAAAACGAAAGGAAGGAACGTATTATGAAAAGAAATATTAAATTTTTTGCGGTAGTAATATCCTTGCTTCTTTTGTCTGTCGCAATTCTTGCGGTATGTATGTACGCCATTGTCACCGATAACGGAGGAAACGAGCCTTACGATATCAACGCGGAAGATGGCGACCCAAACGCCATATGGGTCTCTCCGATGGGGCAAGAGGCGATGCGTGAGAAATACGAGCAGTATATCCACAAGGTCGGGAGCACGGCTACGGTATTTACGCAGGAGCAGTACGGAAAGCTGAAGGCGTTACGCGAAAGCGGAAAGCGCGACCCGTTGACGCACGAGGAGATAATTTTCCTTATCAACGATTCCATCAGTACGTATTTTTCGTATTATGAGATAAGGCTTACGAACGCGTACGCCGACGGTATAGGCTGTGCGCCGTATCGGATCAACTCATCCTCGGTCATATACGCCTATCACGGCGATTTTTCGGAGTATAAGAGCTATTCCGAGGCAAATGCTCGATATAAGAAAATGCTTGAGGATATTTACCACATCATCTATTATAGGATATATATGCACGATGCGGGATTTGAAAAAGTGACCGAGGCATTAGGTTGGGATGGTACGGTGCTCGTCTATGACGACAGGAAGTCGTTTAACAAGATGAGCGACGCAGTTCCGCGCTACGTCATGCAGGCGTTGTCGCTAAACGGCGGCAGAAGCGCGGGGCAAGATAATAAAGACCACCTTGTCAGCGAGTGGAAAAAGATAGTTGAGAACAGAAATAGCTCGTCCTCGGATAAGGTGACGCTTACCGCGCCTCTGCTTAACGTCTATCACGATTCAAAGGGCACGAGCTTGCGGTATCAGTTGTTTATTACCGATCCGCAAGAGATGAAAAGCACAAGAATATACCCCACCACCGAGCTTATGAAAAAACAGCCGAAAAGGGAAAGCTGGATGAGCTTTGAGGGTATCGACGATAAGATATGGGATCCGTCCTTTACCCTCTATCCCGATGAGCAAAGATTTTCTATGAATTTGGATTCTGAAAATTCGTTCCCCTTCGTCGGAAAATACGTTGAGGAGGGCGGAGTCCTTACCCTGATTCCCGATAACGTAGAGCTTGGAGCAAGCGAGGAATACCGCTACGTGTTCGTTTACGAGGACGAGGCGTTCGTATATTCAAGCGAGCGTTCATCGCCGCCCGCGAGCGTTCCCGTCGTCAAGGACGGCTTGAAGTTCCGCCGCGTCAGGGACAATATGTATTCGCCGTATTCGGAGAAGCGTATAGCCACGATAAGGGATCTTACGATCGAGGAGGAAATACCTACCGAGCAAGCGCGGGAGATCTTCTTTACGGATGATGAGTACGCGTACATTTTCCCGTCCCAAAAGAGCGAATACGTTATCGTTACCTTCGCCGACGGCACCAAGATGACCGTGCGCGAAGCGCTTGGAAAGGGATATATCACCATACGCGCGCTTGACGTGTTCTCGATAAAATATACTTCCAAGGAAATTACTTGATCGCGCACACCTTGAAAGGAGAAAGCCTTATGAAGCAATTGTTTTTATTCATCGTTGCGCTCTCTTGCGCGGTGAGCCTTATCGGCTGTGCGGGCGAGGATATAACGGGAAGCGTGAGATTTTACTCCGCACCGACGCGCGAGCGCACCGAGCCCGCCGAGTCTGTTACGGTAGAGCTTAGCAAGGAACAGGCTAAAGCCGTCAGAAGGATTATTGAAGGTATAGACGAATGGACGGACGACTGTCTCGTTACCCGTTTGGGATTTCGTTTTGACTGTGAGGTAAAGCTTTCGGACAGCGAGCATATCTACTATATCGGCTACGAACAGCACGTTATTTACTACGACCATTATTTTTCGGGGATATCCGACGAGGATATAGAGTTTATAAAGGGTATCGGCAGCGCTGTCGGGTGACGGGCTGAAATAAAAATCACACAAGAGGTGCTTTCATATCAACTGATAGTTTATTGATTTTCGTAAGATAATGTGATAAAATGAGATGCAAGGATTTTTCGAAAGGAGAATGACAATGACAAAATTCAAAAAGATTACTTCCTTGATTTTGGCGCTTATGCTGATCGCTTGCGTTTTCTGCGCTTGCGGCGATGCTCAAGGAGAGAATGAGGTGACCACGCCTGCGCCGATAGAGCCGATAGCGCCGAAGACTGCCGACGAGCTGTGGCAGCTTTCGATGGACAAAATGAACTCCCTTAAAAACTATACGCTTACCACAAGCGGAAAAATGCAATTCAATATGGAGGTGCCGTCACAGGTACCCGGTTTTCTGACGTCAAAAACCTCCATAGTATCTACCTTCGCCGGTACGGCGGCTTATTCCTACTACGACGGCGAGCTTCGCCATTTGGAGGAGTCCTCGTCAACACTCACCGTCAACGGCAAGAATGAGCAGTCCTCATGCGATATCACGGGCTACCTTGACGGCAAGATGTTTGCCTGCTACGAAACGAACGGTATTAAAAACCGCTTTTATTCGAATATAAGCCAAGCGGATTACGAGGCGTTTATGTTGGAAAATAACGACGAGGGAATTGAGGACACTATGAACTCCGCCGATTTCGGCGAAAAGAGCTTTTCGCAAAACGCCGACAAGAGCTGGGACATAACTATGTCGAAGCCCTCGGGCGAAACTCTTGATTTTCTGAAGGAAATGACCGCCGCTCTTTCAGGTCTTGTCAGCGTAAGTGACGCGACGTTCGCCGCTACGATACGCGCGGACTTCACCGTTTCCGCGATGAGGGTGGATTTCGTGCTCAAGAACGAGCAGGAGAGCGCAACTTCCTCTATGGTGATCGAGGCAAAGGTTGAAAACGTCGGCACTACCGTTGTAAAGACTACCGATATTTCCCGTTATACCGAGGTGGACGACCTGCGCGTGCTGACGTGGGCGGACGATGCCTTAAAGGACAGACTTGACGCCGATGCGGGCAAGTTTGAGCTTACACTTTCGCAAAAGATACTCGTCGGCGCAGAGGAGTATAAGTCAAGCGAGAGCGATTCGGGCATTTTCTCGTCCGAGGGCGGATATAATTACAAGATCACCTCGGAAAACGACGGCGGAAAATTCGAGATGAGCTATAAAAACGGCAAGCAAACGGTAACCAATCTCGATACGAAGCAAAGTCAAACGAGCGACGTTGATGAATTGTCGGCAAGGGCGTTTATCAAGGGACTTCTTGATTGCGGAGAATTTTCCATTGACAACGTTACGGAGATAAAAATACTCTCCGACGGCAAATATCAGTTCTTCACCACAAGACCCGATATGAGCTTTGCCGAGCAGATCACGCAGACCGTAGACTCCGGAAGTCTTATGGGTAGTGCGATGTATACCTTTACCGTTGCGGACGGCAAGCTTACCGAGTACGAATGCAAGCTTAACGCCAAGTGGCGCACCAAGGGAACGGATTGCTCCGTTACTATCGACGGCAAGTGCGTTTATAATTAAAAAAGTATGGGGCTGCCTCATTTAGCGCAGAACAAAAACACAAAAAAGTAAAGAAAAAAAGACCGTTTTTTTCGTCCAAAAGGATTGAAGAAAGCGGTCTTTTTAGGTAGAAATCCTTGCGGATTTCGATTTTTTATATGTGTTTTTTAGCCGCGCTTTTGCCCTCTGGCGTACCCCCGTACGCCGACGACGGCAAAATCACGGCTTCTGCATCTAACTGAGACAGTCCCATACTTTTTACGGATAAATACCGCGGTTTTTTATTATTCAAAAATCTTCACGTTATGGTTAAGATAAACGGCGAAGCGGATGGTATATCCGCCCGTTTCGAGCGGCTCGGAAACGCTTTCAAGCGACCAGCCCTCGCGGCGTGAGAAATCGGGGATAAAGGTGTCAGCACCCTCGGTCTCCGCATCGATAAGCGTCACGTACGCGCGCGTGCAGTAGTCGGGCAGGGCATTGTAAAGACTTCCGCCGCCTATGAGCATAACATCGTCGGCGGGATATTTTGCGATTTCCGCAAAAAGCTCGGCAAAGCTACGCACGATAACTACGCCGTCGGGCGTAAACGCGGGGTCGTCGGAGATAACTATGTTAGTGCGCTTGGGAAGCGGCTTGCCTCCGGGGAAGGATTCAAGCGTTTTCTGTCCCATTACGACGGTCTTTCCGAGCGTCTTTGCGCGGAAATATTTCATATCCTCGGGCAGACTGTAAAGCAGGTCGCCCTTTTTGCCGATAGCACAATTTCTGTCGGCGGCTACTATGAGATCCATATTTTTTCCTTTCCGCTTATATAGCTACGGGGATCTTAAATCCGATGGGGTTAGCCTCGTAATTTTCAAACACCACGTCCTCGACCTTGAAGTCGTAGAAGTCCTTAACGTCGGGGTTCAGGTGGAACTTGGGCGCGTCAAACTGCGGGCGCTCGATCATTTCCTTGACGAGCGGAATGTGTCTGTCGTAGATGTGCGCGTCGGCAATAACGTGAACCAGCTCACCGGGGAGCAGTCCCGACACCTGCGCAAACATCGACAGAAGCACCGCGTACTGCACTACGTTCCAGTTGTTTGCCACGAGCATATCCTGCGAGCGCTGATTGAGGATTCCGTTGAGGTATTTTCCCGTAACGTTGAACGTCATCGAGTACGCGCAGGGGTAGAGATTCATTCCGTTAAGGTCGGCATGATTGTATATGTTGGTCATAATACGGCGCGAGGCGGGGTTGTTTTTAAGGTCGTAAAGCACGCGGTCGACCTGATCGAACTCTCCCTCGGGGTACTTGTGCTTGATTCCGAGCTGGTAGCCGTACGCCTTACCGATGGTGCCGTCCTCGCCTGCCCACGAATCCCAGATGTGGCTTCCGAGCTCGGATATGCGGTTGGACTTCTTCTGCCATATCCAAAGTATCTCGTCAACGCAGTTCTTAACGCCCGTTTTGCGAAGCGTCATAATGGGAAATTCCTCTCGCAGATCGTATCTGTTGACAAGGCAGAATTTCTTTACGGTGTGCGCGGGCGTGCCGTCCTCCCAACGGGGGCGCACCTCAAGCTCGTCGTCGTAAAAGCCGTTTTCAAGAATATCACGGCAGTTTTCGATATATATCTTATCGGCAATGCTCATTTTTATCTCCTTAAATCAAAACTCAAAGTCAACTACCGCGCGGGCGGTGCGGATGGTCTTTACAAACTGCGAGATAGCAACGTGGTCGGGGTGTATCTTGTACGCGGCAAGAGCCTCCATCGAGTCGAACTCGGTAAGCAGTACCATATCGTAGGACATATCCGTGTGGGAAACGTCCTTGCCTATCTCCATTTTGCGAAGTCCGTCTATCTTCCCGCTTTTGTAAAGCGCCATAAGACGCTCGGCAACGGTGTTCATATTTTCCTCTTTGTTTTCTTCCTTGAAGCGCCACATAACGGTATGACTTATCATTTTGTACCTCTCAAAAATAAATAATATATCAGTATTAATATTAACATAACTTAATCATTCTGTCAAGAAAAACTTGACAAGGGCGTAAAAAAGGTGTATTATTATCGTGTATAACTATGTTTTGCAATTTGAAAGGGAATTATAATGGAATATAATTTTTCCGATAAGCTCGCGGCGCTCAAGCCGTCGGCAATAAGAGAGATATTCAAGTCGCTTACCAACCCCGAAATAATCGCCTTCGCCGCGGGCAATCCCGCCGCAGAGTCCTTTCCCGTAAAGGAGATGGCGGAGATCTCGGCACAGATATACGCGGACTCTCCCGTTACCGCTCTGCAATACAGCCAGACCGAGGGCTATCCCCCTCTGCGCCAAGCTGTAAGCGCACGCCTGCTTGAAAAATTCGGCATCGGTCGCTCCACCGAGCGCGGCGACGCGTACACGGACACCACCATTATCGTCAGCGGCGGAAATCAGGGACTTGAGCTTGCCTGCAAGGCGTTTTGTAACGAGGGCGATGCCGTTATCTGCGAGGACCCGTCCTTTATCGGCGCACTCAACGCCTTCCGCTCAAACGGCGCGCGCACGCTGGGCGTTCCGCTTTGCGAGGACGGTATCGACACCGACGCGCTTGAGGAGCTTCTTAAGACCGAAAAGAGAGCAAAACTGCTTTATCTGATACCCACCTTCCATAACCCGATGGGCATCACCACGAGCCTTGAAAAGCGCAAGAAGATATACGAGCTTGCCAAGAAATACGAGATAATGATACTTGAGGATAACCCCTACGGTGAGCTTCGCTTCGCGGGCGAGGAGATACCCACCATCAAAAGCCTTGATACCGAGGGACTCGTAATATACTGCTCGTCCTTTTCGAAGGTGCTGTCCGCAGGTATGCGTATAGGCTACCTCTGCGCGCCCGAGGCTGTAATGAGCAAGATAATCGTTGCAAAGCAGGTCGAGGACGTTCACACGAACATATTCTTCCAGATGCTCTGCTACCGCTATATGACCGAAAGAGACCTTGACGGACATATCGAAAATATCCGCGCTATCTACCGCCGCAAATGCGCCCTTATGATGAAGGGGCTTGAGGAAAATCTCCCCGCCGAGCTTAAGTTCACGCGCCCTGAGGGCGGTCTGTTCGTGTGGTGCGTTCTCCCCGAAAAGATAGATATGAACGAGTTCGTAAAGCGTGCGCTGGAGCATAAGGTCGCAGTAGTGCCGGGAACGGCGTTCTGCCCCGATGCCGACGGCAAGTCCAACGCCGTAAGATTTAACTATTCCACCCCCAGCGACGAGCAGATCGAGAGAGGATGCGTAATTCTCGGCGAGGTCGCCCGCGAAATGCTTGCAGAATAAGAGAGGACCTACAATGATAGACGAAAGACCCGTATCGTTTTCGGGAGTTCAGCCCTCGGGTAACCTTACCATCGGTAACTACCTCGGCGCGATAAAGAATTTCCCCGAATTTTCCGAAAAATACAAATGCTTTTACTGCGTGGTGGATCAGCACGCCATAACCGTGCGCCAAGTACCCGCCGAGCTGCGCCGCCGCACCTACGAAACGCTTGCGCTCTATATCGCGTGCGGACTCGACCCCGAAAAGAACACGCTGTACGTTCAGTCGCACGTTCCCGCTCACACCGAGCTCGCGTGGATGCTCAACTGCTTTACCATGTTCGGCGAGCTGTCGAGAATGACGCAGTTCAAGGACAAGAGCGCGCGTCACGCGGACAACGTAAACGCAGGACTTTTCACCTACCCCGTGCTTATGGCGGCGGATATTCTGCTTTACCAGACTAACGTAGTGCCGATTGGAAGCGACCAAAAGCAGCACGTTGAGCTTACCCGTAATATTGCGGAGCGCTTCAATCAGATATACCCCGACACCTTTACCGTCCCCAACCCCATCATACCAAAATCGGGCGCAAGGATAATGTCCCTTGCCGAGCCGACGAAGAAGATGAGCAAGTCGGACGAGAACGAGAACGCCGTCGTGCGTATTCTCGACGATAAGGATGCGATAATCCGTAAATTCAAGCGCGCCGTTACCGATTCAGGCAGTGAGATCCGCGTCGCTGACGATAAGCCGGGCGTTACGAATCTCATCACCATCTATTCCTGCTTCACGGGAAAGAGCGTTGAGGAGATCGAACGCGAATTTGACGGCGTAGGCTATGGAGACTTCAAGATCGCCGTTGGTCAGGCGTGCGCCGAAAGGCTTGCGCCCGTGCAGGAGGAATACCGCCGCCTGCTCGCTGACAAGGCGTATCTTGAATCCGTTATGAAAAACGGCGCGGACGAGGCGGCGTACTACGCCCGCAAGACACTTTCCAAGGTTCGCCGCAAGCTCGGATTTGTTAATTTATAAGGAAGAAAAATGAAAATAGGATTTGTTTCTCTCGGTTGCCCGAAAAATCAGCTTGATACCGAGGTCATGCTTCACGAGCTGATGGAGGCGGGCTACGAGATCACGCCCGACGAGACCGAGGCGGACGTTGTTGTCATCAACACCTGCGCCTTTATCGAGTCGGCAAAAAAGGAAGCTATCGACAATATACTTGATATCGCGTGGCTTAAGGAAAATAACGGTCTTCGCGGCATTATCGTCACGGGCTGTCTTACCGAGCGTTACCGCGAAAGCGTAATGCAGGAGATGCCCGAGATCGACGCCGTTCTCGGCGTTGGCTCTATCCACGATATCGTGGATGCGGTGCGCTCAATCGAGCGCGGCGAGCGCGGCTACGCCTCGTTCAAGAGCGCCGACGAGGTCGCCCTCGGCGGTGACAGAGTGCTGACCACTCCGACTTTCTGGACCTACCTGAAAATTGCGGAGGGCTGTGACAACCGTTGCGCTTATTGCGCGATTCCGTACATTCGCGGCAAATTCCGCAGCCGTCCGATGGAGGAGCTTGTTGAGGAAGCAAAGCATCTTGAGTCTCTCGGAGCGGTTGAGATAAATATCATAGCGCAGGACATCACGCGCTACGGCGTTGACCTTTACGGCAAATACAGCCTTGCGCCCTTGCTTCGCGCCCTGACGGACGCGACCGAGAGCGTGCGCTTCCGCTTGCTTTACTGCTATCCCGACAAGGTCACCGACGAGCTTATCGCGGAGATAAGGGATAACGACAGAGTTATAAAGTACATAGATATGCCGCTACAGCATATCTCTGACAGAATGCTCAAGGCGATGAACCGCCACGGCGACGGCGCGATGATACGCACCGTTATAGAAAAGCTCCGCCGTGAGATACCCGATATAACTATCCGCACGACCTTCATCACGGGCTTTCCGGGTGAGAGCGAGGAGGATTTTACGGAGCTTTGCGAGTTCGTTAAGGAAACGCGCTTTGACCGCCTCGGCGTGTTCCCCTACTCACGCGAGGAGGGAACGCCCGCTTACGATCTCCCCGATCAGATAGACGAGCAGATCAAGCAGGACAGAGCCGATATAATTATGCAAGCACAGCTTCGCATAAGCGAGGAAAAGAACGAGGCTATGGTCGGCAAGCGCATCCGCGTTATCGTCGAGGATTACGACACGGTCTCAAAGACGCATTTCGGCAGGAGCGATGCTGATGCTCCCGAAATCGACGGCAAGGTTTATTTCAGCGCACCATACCGCATAAGCGGCGGAAGCACGCTCTTTGTTGAGATCAAGGAAGTGCTTGACTACGATCTTTTCGGCGTTGCCGTTGTAGAATGAGAGGTATTTAATAATGAGTAAAATGAATCTTCCGAACAAATTGTCGGTACTTCGTCTGTGCCTCGTGCCGATCTGTATTTTCGCGGTACTTCTTCCCGCATCGTGGGTAAACCCTTACGTTTCTTGCGTGATCGCCGCCGTGGTGTTTATATTCACCGCGTTTACCGATATGCTTGACGGAAAGATCGCAAGAAAGTACGGTCTTATTACCGATTTCGGTAAGTTTATCGACCCCCTTGCCGACAAATTTATGGTTATCGGCACTATGCTTGCGCTTTTCTACCGCTTTGACGATATTCGCGCGTGGTTCTTCTGGGGACTTCTCATCGTTATCTTCCGCGAGTTTGCGGTGACCTCGATAAGACTCGTTGCAAGCAAGAACGCAGGTCTTGTCGTTGCGGCAAGCTGGCTTGGCAAGATAAAGACCGTTACGCAGATCATCTGCATTTGCACTATTCTTCTTGAACCCGTGCTTTTCAAGCTCCTCTCGCTTGCTTTTGCGGACGTGGCAATATTCGCGTCTCTTGAGGGCTGGCGCATCCTCGGTATCATCACCACAGTGCTTATGACCTTCTTTACTCTCTGGTCGGGCATAGACTACCTTAAGAGCTATTGGAAGTATCTTGACACGGAGAAGTGATAAAACGCCGTGGGCGTTTTATCAGTGAAATCCGTTCCTTGCGGAATGGGTGAAATACGGCTTCGCCGTGTGAAATATTTGCCTTACGGCAAATGTGAAATATTTCGCTTCGCGAAATGTTTAGGTAGCTTTTTGCGGTGCAAAAAGCGTTTTATAAAAATAAAATCGGAAGAAACGCACGAGTTTCTTCCGATTTTTTCCTTCATATTTGCCGTAAGGCAAATATATCATTCATCATACGCCGTAGGCGTATATCATATTTGGCGCAAGCCAAATATATCATTGAAAACGCAACGCGTTTTCATACACTTCGTCTATTTCCCTTGCAAATCTTTCTGCCGAGTATTCGCGTAAAAACGCGGCGCGTGCCGCGGCGGAGAGTGTGGCGGCGAGGTTTCGGTCATTTTTCAAGCGGAGTAGAGCGTCGCGGAGAGCGGCGGAGTTTCCCGCCTCGAAAACAAGCCCGCAGTCCTTTGCAAGCGCAGGATTTGAGCCGTAGTCCGACACAACGGGCACTACGCCCGCGCTCATTCCCTCGATAACGGCAAGGTTTGACGTTTCCGTGCCTCGCGAGGCGTTGATATTCGCCCGACACAGCGACATATATGGAGCAATATCGTCCGCAAATCCGCAAAAGCGCACGCATCGCGGCGCGTTTTCCTTTAGCGTCGCTTCAAGGCTTCCCGTGCCGACTATGAGAAAATAAACGTCCTCGCCCTCGCAAAGCCGCGCGGCTTCTATCACCGTCGCGTGATCCTTCACCGCCTCAAGACGTGCGAAAATTCCCACGACGAATGCACCGTCGGGAATTTCGAGGCGCTTTTGCAGAGCCGTGCGCTCGTCCGCGCTCACCTCGCGCAAGGGATTTGCGCCGTTGCGCACGACGGTTATCTTCTCGTCGCGTATGCCCGATTTAAGCAGAGCAAGCCTTGCTTTTTCGTCGGTTGCTATAGCGGCGCAAACGGTGCGCGATAGCCGCTTTTTAGGCATCAGCGCGTGCCATTTTGGCGGCATATCCGAGCAATGCCTCGTCATTATGCACGGAATGCGCGCGCGTCGCGCGGCAATTCTCGCGCTCACCGAGGCGTGTGTGTGTACCGCGTCGGGCGCGATGCTTCGCATAAGTCGCGCAAGTCTGCCGATGGCAAGGGGAAAGAAGGAGCGGTCTGCAATGCCCGAAAGCTCGTAGACTTTCGCTCCTGTTTTTTCAAGGCGCGGCTTGATAGCCGCGCCTTGTGGTATTATTACGGTGTGCTTGTGTCGGGATGCGCTTGCGAGATAGCATATCCAGCTTCCCGCGCCCCCGACGTTTGAGTCCGTCAGGACGTGTAGTATATGCACCTTATTCGAAGAATTCGTAGCTTCTTACTGCGCCCTCGACGGTAGCAGAGCTTGAAATAAGAGCGTAGGTGTTGCCGACGGAGGTGAGAGCGGTGTCGAGCGAGCGCGCGGTAGCGCGTGCGGTCTCGGCATCGGCAAAGATGTGGCAGTAACGCTCTGCGGCAACCGTTGCCGTAGCGTCGGAGCCGACTCTTTCCCAATCGTATGCGGCAACTACGGCGTTGGGATGTGCGATAATGTCAACGATATCGCTGACTACCGCGCCCGCGGTGGGGAGCTTGCCCGCGCCGCGACCGTAGAACATAACGTCGTCGGATGCGTTTCCGCGAACGAGAATGCCGTTGAAAACGCCGTTGATGGTGGAAAGGGGGCAGGAGCTTCTTACGAATCTCGGAGCAACGGACGCGCATACCTTGCCCTCGTCGTCAAGCTTTGCGCTTGCGATGAGCTTAAGGCGGCAGCCGAGGCTCTCTGCAAGCTCGGTGTCTGCAAGGGGTAAGCCGCGAATTCCGCGAACGCTTACGTCATCAAGGGAAACGAGCTTTCCGTAGGCGATAGCGGCAAGAATGATTATCTTTCTTGCGGCGTCAACGCCGTCGATATCGTCGGCGGGGTCAGCTTCGGCGTAGCCTTTAGCCTGCGCCTTGGCAAGCGCATCCTCGAAGGTCTGTCCCTTTGCGGACATCTCGTTGAGGATGAAGTTGGTAGTACCGTTAAGTATACCGCTGACGGAAAGTATCTTGTTGTGGGAGAGGTCCTCGGCGATGGGACGGAGAACGGGGATACCGCCGCCCACGCTTGCCTCAAAGAGATAGCGCACGCCGTTTTCACGCGCGAGTGCGAGGAATACCTCACCGTATGCGGCAACGACCGCCTTGTTGGAGGTAACTACGCTCTTGCCTGCGCGGATAGCTTTTTCGGTGAACTCGGCGGCAAGCTTGATGCCGCCGATCATCTCGACCACGATGCTGATCTCGGGGTCGTTAAGTATCACGCTGTAGTCGTGAACTATCTTATTCGCAAAGGGACTGTCGGGGAAATCTCTCAGGTCAAGGATGTATTTTACGTTGACCTTTTCTCCGAGCTTTGCGGTGATTATTTTTTCATTGTCAGTCAGAACCTCGGCAACGCCGCTGCCAACGGTTCCAAATCCGAGTAAAGCAATATTTATCATAAAAATGCTCCTTTCGTTATATATTATCTATAATAGCACAAAATTTCCATAAAGTCAAACAAAACTGTTGAAGATTTAAAGATTTTGTGGTAATATATAAGCAAACGATGATTTTTCAGGAGGATTTTATGTCATCTCCCATAGGAAGTAAGCGCTCGGTAAAGATTTTTGTTCTTTACCTTATGGAAAATATAAATTACCCGCTCGATTTTTATACCATAAACGATATCGTTATGCAGACGGATTTCGTTATGTATCTCGACTTTGCCGAGAGCTTTAACGAAATGCTTGACGCCGACCTTATCGCGTCCGTAAAGGAGGATGAGGACGAGTATTTTTACGTTACGGATAAGGGAAGGATAGTGGCGCAGGAGCTGAAAAGCGACGTTCTGTCATCAATTCTTGACCAATCCCTTGCCGCCGCGTTCAGATATCTTGATTTTTCTCGCCGCGGCATTACGGTGTCATGCGAAGTCATTCCGCGCAAGGACGGTACGGGCAAATGCGACGTAAAATGCGCGATGATGGAGAAGAAAAAGGTCATCTTCGAGGCAACGCTCACGGTTGACAGCGAAAACCGCGCAAAGCGAATGAAGGAAAACTTCGACAGCCGCCCCGAGGTCATATATCGCGGCTTCAACGCGCTTATGGCGGGGCAGGTAAACTATCTTTTTGACTGAGAAAAGGGCTTTTTGCCCTTTTCTTTTTGAAAACGATAAAATTTGAACAAATTTTTAAAGAAAAGCAAAAAAAATACTAATTTTATATTGACAAAAAATAAAAATATGATATAATAATAATGTACACGACTCGGAATGATGGAAAATAAGACACGCCCCAGTTTGACGTAGAAGTTTCATAGCAAGGTGCCGTAGTGAAGGAAAACTCTCTGACTAATCCGAACATTGAATATCCTGAAAAGGAAACGCTTCGTCTTGTAATTCTTGCCAAAGAAGGGGACGAGGCTTCTTTTGCGTTTCTTGCAGACAAATTCAAGCCGCTTCTTGATGCGGCTGTGGCGCAGTACCGCGCAGAGCTTTTGCCGCAGGACGTTGAGGAGCTGTCGCAAGAGGCACTCGTTGCATTTCATTCCGCAGTAAAGAGCTACGACCCATCGTATAAGAACGTCAGCTTCGGACTTTACGCAAAGATTTGCGTGAATAAAGCAATAATAAGTGCGCTTCGCGCGATATGGCGGCGCTCGCAGGCGGACCTTGTTCCCCTTGACGGCGTTGAGGATGCGTTTGGAGACGCAGGGGATATCGACCCCGCATCCGAGCTTATTGAGCGCGAGAGTGCGGCGGAGCTGAGCCGTAGGATAAGTGAACATCTTTCTGAGTATGAAAATAGAGTCTGGTGGCTTTATTTTTCGGGACTTTCTTCTGCACAAATAGCACGCGTGGTGGGGCGCTCACCAAAATCGGTAGGGAACGCGCTCTGCCGAATCAGACAGAAATTAAGAGCCTTGCTCTCATAAGGCTTTTGATATATATGCCCGAATAGCTTAAAGAAGAGCGTTGGGTCACCAAAGGTGGCGGTTGAAGTCCGCCGAGGGCGAATATACATAATTACAAGAGGTAAAACATGTACGAAGAAGAAGTTGTGGTTGAAGCCACCGAAGTCGAAACCGAAGTAGCTGCCCCCGAGTATACGGACGAGACTCTCGTTTGCGTTGAGTGCGGTAACGAGTTCGTTTTCGCAGCCGGCGAGCAGGCTTTCTATGCTGAGAAGGGTTACACCAACAAGCCCAAGAGATGCAAGGCGTGCCGCGATGCAAAGAAGAATGCCGGCAATCCTCCCAGACAGTATTTCTATGCTGTTTGCGATGAGTGCGGCGGTGAAGCCAAGCTTACCTTTGAGCCTTCAAAGGACAGACCTATTTACTGCAGCGCTTGCTTTGAGAAGAGAAGAAGCGCAAACAAGTAATTCAGCGCTAAAAAATAAATGCCTCGGCAGATGACGAGGCATTTATTTTTTTATTCAATTTAGAGTATTGGTTGTTTCAACTAACGGTTTATTGACTCCACCGAAAAAGCGTGATAAAATTTTTAAAAAAGAGCAAACCGTTCTTACTTTTTTGACACTTAATAGATAAGACCAAACGAAAGGATGATTTAATGGGAAAGAAAGAAAGAAAGAAAAAGCTACCGCTTGGACGGACTTTATCGAATAATATCTTCGCTTTGCGGCAGGTGTGGGAGGGCTCGCGCTCCTACTTCTTTATGTATTATTTCGTTACCGTCCTTAACGCGCCGCTGAACTTTTTGCTCACGACGTATCTCGTCAGAGCTATAGTTGACAGCGTAAGCGGCACGGGCTGGAGCACTTCCGCCGTGTTCAGGTACATATTTATCGTTGGCGGTGCGGCGATAGTTATTTGGACGCTGTCAAATTACTATTGGAACGTCTCGTCCGTAAAGGCAAATCGGCGCATACAGCACCGCCTGAAGAAAAAGCTATACAAAAAGGCTACCGAGGTCGAGCTTGCCTGCTATGAGGACCCCGCCTTTTACGATAAGTACGTAAAGGCGATGGACGAGGTAACGAATAGGGTATACAACGTTATGAATACGCTTGATAACCTTATCTGGACGTTCACCTCGCTCTCGCTCAACTCACTTTTACTGTTCACTATCGACCCGCTGCTTATCATATTCGCCGTTTTGCCGCTTGTTATGGGCTTTGTGCGGCATTGGGGACAGGTCATTTATCACGGATGGCAGATGGCGGGTAAGCCGTCCGACCGAAAGTACAATTATGTGCGCCGCACGTTCTACCTTTCGGACTATGCAAAGGAGATGCGCCTTGGGCGCTTCTCCGAGCAACAGCTTTCGATGCTTGCCGACGTGCGTAACGAAAAGACCAAGCTCTGCGGCAAGCACGGAACCAAGTTTGCGCTGTCTTGCGTTTTATATGAGTACGGAATGCAGACCGTCACCGTGCTCGGCGCTATGGCGTACTCGCTGTGGCGCACGCTCGGAGAAGGTCAGGGCAGTATGACGGCGGGTGACTGCATCGTGGTGCTTACCTCGATAGGTAACGTATCGTATATGCTCTCGCGCGTGGTGCAGAACTTTGCGGAGTTTTCCGAGCATTCGCTCTATATCGAGAACGTCCGCTACTTCCTTGATTATCAGCCCACGATAACGGAGGATGAGAGCGCACCCGAGGCGTGCGCGGGTGACGTGGAGATAAAGAATCTTCATTTCAAGTATAGGAACGCCGAAAAGGAGTCGCTTGCGGGTGTGAATATAACTATCCGCAAGGGCGAGAAGATCGCGCTCGTCGGCAGAAACGGCTCGGGTAAAACCACGCTTGTAAAGCTCCTTTTGCGTCTTTATGACCCCGACGAGGGCGAGGTGTTGCTTGACGGCAAGTCCGCAAAGGACTACCGCCTTTCAAGCTGGCGCGGACTTTTCGGATGCGTATTTCAGGACTTCAAGCTCTTTGCAATGACCGTAAAGGACAACGTGCTTTTGCGCCGCGAGGAGCAGGGCGACGACGAGAGGGTGGATGCCGCGCTCAAGGCGAGCGGTGCGTACGAAAAGGTCGCAACGCTCAAAAACGGAGTCGACTCCATACTTACGCGCGAGTTTGACGACGAGGGCGTTAACCTTTCGATTGGCGAACAGCAAAAGATAAGCCTTGCGCGTGTATTTGCCGCGGGCGCGCCCTTCGTGGTGCTTGACGAGCCGTCAAGTGCGCTTGACCCGATAGCGGAGCATAAGATGTTTGAAAATATGCTCAAGGCGACCGAGGGAAAGAGCGTTATCTTCATTTCCCACCGCCTTTCAAGCGCAGTTCTTGCCGACCGCGTTTATATGATGGAGGACGGTGTCGTTATCGAGGAGGGCACTCACACGTCACTAATGGAAAAGGGCGGCAAGTACGCCGAGATGTTCAGACTTCAGGCAGAGAACTACAAGGAGGGCGAGAAGGATGAGTAAGAAAAACGAAAACCGCGCTCCCAAGCAATCCTTTGCTATGATAAACCGCAACTATTGGCGGATGTTCTTTAAGGTGGTTCGCCTTTCCCCGACGTTTGCGATTGGCGGATTTTTGGTCGAGGGCGTGCTGTGGGGCATCAACCGTGTGGTCGATATGTACTTTACGCTCCACCTTTTCAACGCCATTGACGATGGCAAGCCGCTTTCGGAGCTTCTTCGCATAATTCTCTACGTCGCGATATGGCAGATATGCTTCCAGATAGTAGATAAGATTTATTTTCAGATCATGCGCCCGATATTGCATTACCGTCTGAATTATAACATCCACAAGGAGCTTTTCGAGAAGGCGAAAACGCTTGATATCTCCTGCTACGACGACCCCGAATTCTATAACGATTTCGTCTGGTCGATGGAGGAGTCGAGCGAGCGTGCGATAAGAGTTATCGAGAACATAAACAAGATGGCTCGCGCCGCCGTTGCATTCTTTGCCGCTATCGCGGCGCTTGCCACGGCAGACACGGATGCCGTAGTCATCGTGGTGCTTTGCGCTATGGGTGTGATAAGCTGTATAGTAAATCACGTCGGCAACAAGGTAAACTATATGGCACGCAAGGAGCGCACGCCGCTTTACCGCAAGCAAAGCTATATCAACCGCGCGTATCATCTGCCCGATTATGCAAAGGAGATAAGGCTCAGCCGTGCGGACGAGCTGCTCGTGCGCGAGGCTGATGAAAACAACGACGAGCTTGTGCGCGTGGGACAGAAGTACGGCAAGAAATACTTTTTGCTCTACGGACTTTTCAATAACGTGCTTATGGAGGCGACCTCTCTCGGAATAACCTTTTATATGTTCATCTGCCTGCTTCGCGGTTCGATACAGCTTGGCACGTTTGCCGCAAGCGTCGGCATAGTATGGCAGGTCAGACACAGTATTTCCGAGTTTGTCGAGCGCCTTGCCAAGTTCCCCGAGCACAGCCTTTTCCTTGAAAAATACTACGGCTTCTTAAAATACGAGCCGAAGGTGGTGTCGGGTGAGCGCGAGGTCGGCTTTCTTCGCTCGCTGGAGCTTAAAAACGTCAGCTTCAGCTATGATTTTTCGGCAAACCCGAAGTATCGCTGGCATAAGGCAGACCACGTTGCGCGTACCGTAGAGGGCAGTAAGGATGCGCTTACGGGTGTAAACCTGAAGATAGAAAAGGGCGAAAAGATTGCTATCGTCGGCTACAACGGCGCGGGCAAGACTACGCTGATAAAGCTTCTTATGCGCCTTTACGATCCCACGGGCGGCACGGTCTTCTATAACGGCAGACCGCTCACCGAATACCGCCTTGACGAGTACAGAGATAAGATAGGCTGTGTATTTCAGGATTTCAAGCTCTTTGACGCGAGCATTGCCGAAAACGTTATGGGCGGCGATTACGACGCCGAGCGCGACGGCGAGCGCGTAAGAGAGGCACTTTGCGCGGCGGGCTTTTCCGATAAGCTCTCTACGCTTTCCGCAGGGATAGACACGCACCTCGGCTGTGAGTTCAGCGAGGGCGGTATAAATCTGTCGAGCGGAGAGGGGCAGAAGGTCGCAATAGCGAGGGTGTTTGCACGCCCCTACGAGCTTTGGATAATGGACGAGCCTTCAAGTGCGCTTGATCCCGTTGCCGAGTACGAGCTTAATCAGTCCATTCTTGAGCACGCGAAGGATAAAACGGTCATATTCATCTCGCACCGTCTATCCACCACCCGAATGGCAGACAGAATTTATATGTTCGATTCGGGACGGCTTATCGAGGCGGGCTCGCACGACGAGCTGATGAGGGCGGACGGCAAGTACGCCGAGATGTTCAATCTCCAAGCCGAAAAATACAAATAAGCTATCCGAAATACTCCGCCGTCCGCCGCTTTACTTCCTCCAAAGCCAAAAGGACGGTGGGGAGATTTATCAGCGTCATAAGCCCTATGGCGAGGTCGGCAAGCCCCCACGTGAACGCGGGCGGTGCGACGGCACCGAGGTAGGCGCATAGCGCAAAGAATAGAATAAAAAGCCGCCGAGCCGCCAAGTGCGCCCTCGGCGGTAGCTTTTTTGTAAGGTATGAAAGTGCCTCAAGTGCGTAGAAGCTTTGGCATATCACCGCCGCAAGACCGAAAAGCACCACCGCCGCGCACATGGCGTAGTCAGCCCACGCGCCAAGCACGGCGGAGTAGGCGGACAGCGTCATCATCACCGAGTTCTCGCCCCATACGGAGCATTCGCCGTAGCTTATAAGTATCACCGCCGCCGTCATTCCGCAAAGAATAACGGTGTCGACGAGCACCTCGACGATGCCCATAAAGCCGCGCTCTGCCGAGGGCGCGTCGCTTACTGCGTGCGCCATCGGTGAAGTACCCGCCCCCGCCTCGTTGGTGATAAGTCCGCGCATTACGCCGTGGCGCACGGCACGCGAGGCGAGAAATCCTCCCACGCCGCCGCCCGCCGCCGAGAGGTCAAACGCCTCGCTCATAACGAGCCTGAAAACGGCGGGGAGCGCGTCGGCGCGGATAATGAGCACGGCGGCGGACATAACGAAAAATCCAACGCTCATTACGGGAACGAGCGTTCCCGTGACGCGCGATATGCGCTTTATGCCGCCAAGCGCGGTGACGGCGGCAAGGAGGGCAAGCGCGATGCCGCTAATGCGGCGGTCGATGCTCATAACGCCCTCAAGCGCACCTGCCACCGCGCCGACCTGAATAAGTCCGCCCATGCTTATCGAGTTCAGGATGCAAAGCACGACGAAAACGCACGCCGCCGCGCCGCCCACGCGCGAAAAGCCCTTTTTCGACAGTATGGCTTTGATATAATAGGGTGTCGCGCCGTGCTCGGACAAAAGCGTCTCGGCGTATTTCAGCGTTGCGGCGGCAACGGCGGAGAGGAGCATCCAGAACACCGCCCCCGCGCCGCCCCACCATATTGCCGCCGAAACGCCGACTATGTTCCCAACGCCGAGAGTCCCCGCGAGTGCCACGGCGAGCGCACGGCGCGGAGATATGCTATCTTTGCACCCGCCCTTCAAAAGCGGCTTTAAGACGGCGACGGGATGGAGCATCCAGAAAAAGCGCAGACGCGCAAGCAGGTAAAATCCCGAACCGATGAGCAATACGGGTATGAGCGCGCCGATGAGGTATTCGTTTACCGTTTCAAGCATAAAAATC
Organism: Eubacteriales bacterium; assembly: GCA_045633005.1. GTDB lineage: Bacteria > Bacillota > Clostridia > Oscillospirales > CAG-272 > CAG-390. The sequence goes on from JAZQXT010000007.1 coordinate 68,937, forward strand.
CCCCTTTCTTACTGATATTATCTTTATTCCGCATAGGTTTCCGAAATTACTTGGTGTAAATTGTGAACTAAATGTTAATTCGTGCCAATACCCCTTGATTTTTTTTATTTATGTAGTACAATGTATCTGTAAGTTAGCACTCGGCACGAAAGAGTGCCAAAAATGCTGAAAAATAAGTTTCCAAGGAGGAAAAAGTAAAATGACTATCAAGCCTTTGGCAGACAGAGTTGTTATCAAGCTCGTTGAAGCAGAGGAAAAAACTAAAAGCGGCATCATCCTTACTGCTACCGCGCAGGAAAAGCCCCAGATAGCTGAGGTCGTTGCAGTAGGCCCCGGCAAGACGGGTGACGACGGAGCTATCGTTCCCGTTGCTCTTAAGGTTGGCGATCGCGTTATCGCCGCTAAATACGCAGGCACCGAGGTAAAGCTCGACGGAGTTGAGTACACCATCATTTCCGAAAAAGACGTGCTTGCAGTTATCGAATAATCATATAGGAAGGAAGATTTAATTATGGCAAAAGATCTGTACTACGGAACCGACGCGAGAAGTGCGCTTCTTCGCGGCGTTGATAAGCTTGCTGATACCGTCAAGATAACCCTCGGCCCTAAGGGACGCAACGTTGTTCTTGACAAGAAATACGGCGCTCCCCTCATCACCAACGACGGTGTTACCATCGCAAAGGAGATCGAGCTTGCCGATCCCGCAGAGAATATGGGCGCATCTCTCGTTAAGGAGGTCGCTACCAAGACCAATGACGCGGCAGGTGACGGAACTACCACCGCAACTCTGCTTGCTCAGGCTATGATCCACGAGGGTATGAAGAACATCACCGCAGGTGCTAACCCCATGATCATCCGCAAGGGTATGAAGAAGGCAGTTGACACCGCAGTTGCGGCTCTCGCTAACATTTCCAAACCCGTAAGCGGCACCGAGGACATCGCTCGCGTAGGAACCGTTTCCTCCGCTGACGAGGTTATCGGTACTCTTATCGCCGACGCTATGGAAAAGGTTACCGCAGACGGCGTTATCACCGTTGAGGAATCCAAGTCCGCAGAGACCTCCTCCGAGGTCGTTGAGGGTATGCAGTTCGACCGCGGCTACGTTTCTCCCTACATGGCTACCGATATGGAGAAGATGGAGGCTGTTCTTGACGATTGCTTCATTCTCATTACCGATAAAAAGGTTTCTACCGTTCAGGATATTCTTCCCCTGCTCGAGCAGATCGTTCAGGCAGGCAAGAAGCTCCTTATTATTGCCGAGGACGTTGACGGTGAGGCTCTTACCACCATTATCCTCAACAAGCTCCGCGGCACGTTCACCTGCGTTGCCGTAAAGGCTCCCTCTTTCGGCGAAAAGAGAAAGGATATGCTCCGCGATATCGCCATCCTTACGGGCGGTCAGGTCATTACCAGCGACCTCGGACTTGAGCTTAAGGATACCCAGATCACCGACCTCGGCAGAGCGCGTCAGGTCAAGGTCACCAAGGAGCACACCATCATCGTTGACGGTGCGGGCGACTCCGACGCTATCCGCGACAGAGTTGCACAGATCCGCGCAGAGCTTGAGACCACTACCTCCAGCTTCGACCGCGAGAAGCTTCAGGAAAGACTTGCAAAGCTTGCAGGCGGCGTTGCCGTTATCAAGGTCGGCGCGGCTACCGAGATAGAAATGAAGGAAAAGAAGCTTCGCATCGAGGATGCTCTTAACGCTACCCGCGCCGCAGTTGAGGAGGGCATCGTTCCCGGCGGCGGAACTGCATATCTCAACGTTATCGCAGACGTTAAGGCACTTCTTGACGGCGTAGAGGGCGATGAGAAGACGGGCGTTTCCATCATTCTCAAGTCGCTTGAGGCTCCCGTTCGTCAGATCGCGGCAAACGCGGGCTTTGACGGCGGCGTTATCGTCGACAAGATCGTTACCTCGGGCAAGACGGGTTGGGGCTTTGACGCTTACAACGAGGTATACTGCGATATGGTAAGCGCAGGTATCGTAGATCCTACCAAGGTTACCCGTTCCGCGCTTCAGAACGCGGCTTCCATCGCGTCCACCATCCTCACCACCGAGGCTGTTGTCGCTAACGAAAAGGAAGACCCCGCAGCAGCCGCAGCCGCTAACGCAGCTATGGCAGGCGGCGGAATGTATTGATTTGCCAAGGGGCTGACGGCATTTGCCGTCAGCCCCTGTTGACTTTTTTGGCGGTGCGTGGTATAATCGTAATACGATTCAAACGCCGAAAGGAATGGCTTTTATGAAAAAAAGAACGGTTTTTAGTATACTTATTTCGATTTTGCTTACATTTACGCTTGCGGGCTGCTCGGGCGAGAGGCTTGCAAGCTTTGAAAAGGGCTCGGCACGCTCGCACGTTATACCCGTGGGCGAGTATTGGTACTCCGTTATCGGAGAATACGGCAAGAGCGAAAAGCAGGTTTCGGTCAGCCGCGCCGTTGACGAAATAAACGTCGTACACACCGCAGAGGGCGGCGAGCTTTCCTCATTCGTTGCGAGCGACGGCGGCTGTGCTTGGGTGGAGAAGAATGACGATGGGTATTTTTATTATTGTTATTCGCTAAAAAACGATAAGGTTAAAAAAATATGCACGTCTGCCGCCGAGGATTGGCAGATGCAAAAGATAGGCATAAGCGGCGAGACCGTTTACTACGCCTACGTCGCCTACGCCGACTCGTCTGCGGCGATATATTCCTACGATATGGCAAGCGGCAAGACCGCAGAGCTTTGCGCTCTTACATATGAGGCAGAGGCGACGATAGACTGCCTTTCCGTAAGCGGCGGCTATCTTTCGGCGGTCACGCTGAAGGGAGACGGCAGCGTTTTGCTTTCCGTCGAGCTTGCGACGGGCAAAACGGAGGAGATTTCGCTTGGCGACGGCGTTTCTCGCGTATTTGACGTTGCGTTTGACAGCGTAACGCAGAAACGGGCGCTTTATTTCAGCGATGAAAATCAGGAAAAGATAGGAGTGCTTGACGGCGGCGAGATAGTTACGCTTGCGGCGTTTTCGCCCATTCAGTTTGCCTACCGCGACGAGATAGACTTTCTTGACGGAAAGGTATATTGGGTGCGCGAGACCACCGACACCGAGCCGTCCGAGGCAAAGTACGTGCTGGTCTCTTATGATTACGCATCGGGAGACAGCAAGGAATACGAGAACGTATTTTTCTTCAACGTGAACTCAAACGGACTCATTACTCTCAATTATGACGGAAAAGAGAGCTTCGAGAAGGTCGATTTGTTTAATTATTAAACTGAAATTTGTTTATATTGCACAAAAACGGAAACATCTTTTAGAATGTTTCCGTTTTTTCTTGACAAAAAATCTTTGCGGTGTTATAATAAGCTGTATTGAAGATCAAATTTAGGAGGGATCAATAATGAAAAGAACAGTCTCATTGCTTCTAAGCATTATTACGGTGATTTCCCTTTTCGTAGGAACCGTTACCTTCGGTTCTGTCGGCGCATCTGCCGCTTATATGGTGGGTGACGTTGACGGCGACGGAAAAATAGGAAATAATGACTATCTCGCGCTCAAATCGGGTATTCAGACGAATGCGGAATATTCGGGTACACAGCGCATTTTTGCCGACCTTAACGGCGACGGCGTGGTTACGAGCGTTGACGTTATGATGATGGTGGGCTACATCAATGGAACCGTTACCTCGCTTGCGACGGCTATAGACCCCGGATACGACGAAGTGTACGATTACGTTACTATAGTTAAGGACTCTAACCTTACTTACAACGCAGGACACGACTCTACGGGCGGCACCGCTACCGTTACGGATTCGGGTGCAGGCGTTACTTTGGTTGCGGACTCCGATACGACCGACGAGTATTGGGAGCTGAGCCTCGGCGGCGAGGTTATTGACGCTAACAAGAAATACACGGTAATATTCAAGCTTCAGAACAGCGTTTCCAACGTTGGCGTAGGCTGCGTAAAGGATAAGCTTATCAAGGACGAGGCGGGCAACACCCACCACGGCATCAATACCTTCTACGGCAACTACACCTACGATAGCAGTTCCAAGGCTAAAACCCTTAGATACAGACGCGGTCTTTACGAGATAAGCGATACCCGCGACGGCGGCACTCGCAAGTCGTTCCCGTACTCCACCTCTTACGTTGACGACGGCTACGTTACGCTCAAGCTCACCGCAGAGTATAACGGCACTACGTTTATAAGCACTCTCTACGCTCTTAACACGAGCTATGAGTGGAAAAAGGTCACAAGCGAGCCCGTAGGCTTCTCCGCAGGCAACACCTTCGGACTTTACTTCCTCTTCGGAAGCGAGGCAGGCTCTGTCATTAAGCTCAAGGACGTTGCGTATACTATCGAGGATCTCGGCACGTCCGTAACTCCTGAATATCCCACTATTGATATTATTGATTTCAACGTTTGGACGAACCATTCAGGCTCTTACGGAACGTCGACTACTAACTGGATAAAGAGCGAATACAGCCCCGACCTTATGGGCTTCCAGGAGGTTGACTCAGGTTGGTATTCCAAGCTCAAGAGTGCCTTTAGTACAGACTACGGTTACACAGGCGAGTTCAGAACGTCCAGCGGCGGCGAGGCAGGTCCCGTATTCTACAAGAAGAGCGTATTTACTCTCCTTGATGACGGTACGTATTGGCTCACCAGCACGCCCAATACGGTATCGAAGATATCTTCCTCGGCATATTACCGCATAATGACCTACACTCTCCTGTATCACAAGGAATCGGGCAACATTATCAAGTACACCAATACCCACCTTGATAATGAATCAAGCTCTGCTCGTCAGCAACAGGCAAGCTACCTTAACACTTACATAAATGAGCTTCCGAGCTACGTTTCCATCGTAACGGGTGACTTTAACGAGCAGCCCAGCGGCACCGTATTTTCAAAGATGACGAACACGTACGGCTATTCGAGCCTTGCAAAGATCGCCGAAACTACCGACGGTCAAAGCCATAAGACGTACGAGGATGGTCAAATTTACGACTATATCTTCATCAAGGATAAGGCTCGCATCAAGGCGCTGGTCTACGATGTGCGCACGGCGATAGAGGCGAATTCCGACCACTATCCTCTCTACGGAAAGTTCCAGCTTATCAACTAAAAATTGTACAAACAGACGGCGTTTTCTTTCGGAAGCGCCGTCGTTTTTGGTAAATTTGACAAAAAATCTTGACAACTTCAAAAGTGCGTGATATAATAAAATGAATTTATATACAAATTTTATAAGGGGAATAAAGATGAAAAGAATCATAGCTTTTGTGCTTACTATCGTTATGGCTCTGTCATGTATTGCCGTTTGCGCGTCAGCCGCCTCGGTGGGACTTGGCGACATCGACGGAAACGGCGCTCTTGACGGCGCGGATTACGTCGGGATAAAGGAAAGACTTATGAGCGGAGCGGAGCTTTCCGCGAACGAAAGGATACTTGCGGATGTTAACCGTGACGGCGTTGTTTCAAGCGCCGACGTCGTTACCGTCGTTGCCACCGTTCGCGGCGAGGTAAGGTTGCCCGTACACTCTTACGATAACGCGTGCGATAAGACCTGCAATACCTGCTCCTACGAGCGCACGGTTGGCGACCACGCTTATGATAGCGCGACAGACTACGTTTGCAATAATTGCGGAGCGTCAAGGGGACTTGTGGTCGGAATAAACGCGCGCCGCATCGGTGACGGATACGCGGAGCGCATCAAGTCCGAATTCGAGGAACATATGAAGGCTCGCGGTCTCTCCTGCACCGTAACGTACACCTCGCTCGGTGATAGCACGACGAGCGCCGCACAGCTCGGCACTCTCGTCACGGCGGCGGGCAATATCGACGTTCTGCTTGCCGCAGGTAATAACGTTGATTCCGCATCGGGAAGCGCTCTTACGATAAAGGAAAAGGCGTACCACGTCGTCAGATATAACGACGACGGTTCTCGCTACGCCGCAAGGCTTACGGATAATCCGCTTGCGGAAACGTTCTACGATTTCGTTACGGGTCAGTTCAAGCCCGAACCCATCCGCAGCAAGACCGATACGCTCGACATCCTCTTTATCGGTAACAGCTTTACCTACTATAACGATATGCCTACCGCATATTTTGCACCAATATGCAAAGAGGGCGGCTACAAGGTAAACGTTACGTCTATTACAAACGGTGGACATTATCTTTACGAGTTTGCCGATCCTAACGATACCTACGGCGCACAGGTAAAGACCGCGCTGACCAACAATAAATACGATATAGTTATCATTCAGGATCAGAGCAGAGGTCCTATCGTGTACCCGACGAAATTCTACAACGCAGCTCGCACCCTTGCGGCCATGGTCAAGGCTAACGGCGCTGAGCTCTACCTCTATTCGACTTGGGGCTACAAGGAAGGCTATTCAAAGCTTTCGGAATGCGGCGGAACTACCGAGATAATGGAAATGAAGCTCCGCGCGGCTTACAGCGCAATAGCTGAGGAGATCGGCGCAAAGCTGGTTTATGCGGGCGTTGCAATGCTTGACATCCACCAGAACACCACGATAAACGTTTATCAGGACGACCTCTTCCATCCGCGTCCCGCGGGTTCGCTCACCGTTGCGTATACCTTCTACGCTACGCTGTTTGGCGAGGACCCCAGAGGCTTGACGTTTACTGGCGGTCTTACCGAGGCTAACGTTGCAAAGTTCAGACAAGCGGCGTTTGAGGCGGCGTTCTACCCCAATCCCGTAGATCCAAACTACGTTACCACGACAAAGTAACGGCAAATAAATAACCACGAAAGCGGCGTTCTTCGGAATGCCGCTTTTTTGTAGCATAAAATTCAACATCCGAGGAAAAATATAAACAGCAAATAAAATGGAGGCTCGGATGGGCAGAAAAGCAATAAGCACGCGCGGAGCGTGCGTGTTAGCCGCCGCATCGGCGGTAGGAAAAAAAGAATTTGAAGGGCCGCTTGGGGATAAATTTGACGTGCACGACGTGACCGACCGCTTTGGAGCGCCGACGTTTGAGCAGTCGGAAAGCGAGATGCAGCGCATAGCGCTCGGTCTGGCGCTCGGCAAGGCGGGGGTGAGTGCCAACGCGCTTGACGCGCTTTTTGCGGGAGACCTCTTAAATCAATGTGTCGGCTCGGCGTTTGGCTTGCTTGAATACGACGTGCCGTATTTCGGACTTTACGGCGCGTGCTCCACGGCGGCGGAGGGACTCTTACTGTCCTCGATGCTCGTTTCAAGCGGAGTGCTTGACCTCGCCGCCGCCGTCACATCGTCGCACAACGCGGCGGCGGAGCGGCAATACCGCAATCCGCTTGAATACGGCGGTCAGCGCACGCCCACGTCACAATGGACGGTCACGGGCGCGGCAGCTTTCGTAGTCGGAAGGGGCGGCACGCCTCTTGCAGAGATCACCGACGTGATGCCCGGCATTGTCGTGGAAAAGGGAATTGCGGACGCGAACAATATGGGCGCGGCTATGGCTCCCGCCGCGCTTGATACCTTGCTCGCGTATTTTGAAGCCACGGGCAAGGCTCCGTGCGATTTCGACGGAATATACACGGGTGACCTCGGCGCGGAGGGAAGCTCCATACTTGGCGAGTTGCTTGAAGCGTCGGGCGTAAGCTGCGTGGATAAGCTCTTCGATTGCGGCGTGATGATATACGACCGCAAGCGGCAGGACGTTCACGCGGGCGGATCGGGTTGCGGTTGCTCTGCGGTAGTTGCCGCGGCGCATCTTCTGCCCGATCTTTGCGCGGGCAAGCAAAAAAGCATACTTTTCATCGGCACGGGCGCGATGATGAGCCCGTCAAGCTCAAAGCAGGGCAACGCGATACCCGCCGTCGCGCACCTCGTTCATCTTACTGGAAGGGGGAGGGAATAATGGACTATATACGCGCTTTTTTGGTCGGCGGCGCGATATGCGTCATCGCGCAGATATTTATCGACCGCACGAAGCTAACACCCGCGCGAATACTCGTCGGCTACGTCGTCGCGGGCGTGATACTCGGCGCGCTCGGCATCTATCCGCACCTTATCGAATTTGCGGGCGCGGGCGCAAGCGTTCCGCTTTCGGGCTTTGGAAACGTGATAGCCGAGGGCATGCGCAAGGCGATTGCGGAGCGCGGCTTTCTCGGAATATTCACGGGAAGTCTCAGCGCCGCCGCGGGCGGCACAGCCGCGGCACTCGTCTTTGCCTTTGTTGCCGCTTGCTTTGCGCGAAGCAAGCCGAAATCGTAAAAGAAAAGCCGCAGAAGTCTGCGGCTTTTCTTGCTTTTTTCCGCGGAGCGTGGTAAAATAAAGAAAAGAGGTGTTGAGTATGAAAAAAATTCGAAAAATATTGATAATAGCACTCGGCGGCATCGTTTTTATTAACGCCGTTGCCGTTTCGTTTTTGCAAAACGCCAACGCGGGACTTTTTGCAACCTACGCGCTCGGACTTTTCTTGATATTCGTGGGCGTGTTTTTTGATAAATTGCTTGAAAAAATTCCCAAATGGCTGAAAATATCGTTTTTGTCAGCCGTCGGCGTGGCGGTGGCGTTCATTTGCGTGCTGTTCATCTACGGAGACTGCGATAACGTTACTTACTCCGAGGATGCCGTTATAGTGCTTGGTGCGGGCATACGGGGCGAGGAGCCAACCGAAACGCTTGCCAAAAGACTTGACATGGCGATTGAGTATCATAAAAAGAACCCCGACGCCGTGATAGTGGTGAGCGGCGGTCAGGGGCAAAACGAGGATATTACCGAGGCACTTGCTATGGAGCGATATCTCGTTGCCGCGGGCGTGGCGGCGGATAAAATAATAAAGGAGGAGCGCTCGACGAGTACGGCGGAGAATTTCACCTATTCCAAGGAGCTGCTCGACTCGCATTTTGACGGTGAGTACAGCGTGGCGTTTATAACCAACGATTTTCATATCATGCGCGCCGCCCTTGCCGCATCGCGCAGCGGCTACGCGGGCGCAACGCACGCCCACTCGTCCACGGCGTTTTATACCTTCCTCCCCAATACTCTGCGCGAATGCCTCGCATTCGTCAAATATCTCGTTTTTCCGTAAAAGTAATGTATTAACAAAAATGCGATTTTAGGTTGACAATATCCTAAAATTTGTGTATAATATTGTTGTGATATCAATATGGAGGTAACTGTAATGAATTTGAATACTAATCAGATAGTTTCGATTTCCGAGGCAAACCAGAACTTTTCCCGCGTGGCGAGAATGGCTGACAAGCACGGAGAGCTTTATATTTTCAAAAACAACAAACCAAAATACAAGCTGGTGGATATTGAGCACGATACCGCCATCGAAATGACCGACGACGAGAAAATAGATTTTGTTGCGGCGAGAATTTTGAGGATGTACCGCCCTGCATTCGAGGAGCTTGCTAAATGATAAAATTCAGTCAGGAAAAGGTGCTTTTGTTGCACAAGCTTATCACCGAAGAAACGGGTGGAGATCCAAGCGTAAGAGACCTTGCGCTTCTGAACAGCGCGCTCGAATCGGCGTTTGCTATCTTTGACGGCAAAGAACTTTATCCAACCAAGCAAGAAAAGGGCGCGCGCATCGGCTTTTCGCTTATTTCAAACCACGCTTTCGTGGACGGAAATAAAAGAATAGGAATGTACGTGCTTTTGACTTTTCTTGAAACCAACGGAATCAAGCTGCGCCCCACTAACGCAGAGGTCGCGCGTGTCGGTCTTGCCGTTGCGGCGGGCGAGATGAAATATCAGGAGCTGCTTGAATGGATATTAGAAAATGAGGCGTGATATCGCAATAGCTTATTACTTTCAAATCAATTTTCACAGCAGAAATAACACTTGCCCCTTATCCGACTCACCGCTTGGTGCGTCGGATAAGGGGCAAGTTTTTATTAACTTGCTCGTTGATTTTATTCCCTCGCAAGCATATTTTCGATAAATATCCCGTAGCCTGCCGTGGGGTCGCTGACAAGGACGTGTGTGACCGCGCCGACGAGCTTGCCGTTCTGGATTATGGGACTGCCGCTCATTCCCTGAACGATGCCGCCCGTTATTGCGAGAAGGTCCGCGTCCGTCACCTTTACCGAGAAGCACCGTCCGCCCGACGCGCTTCGGTCTATCGCATAAAGCTCTACGGAGTATTCGTGCATCTGCCCCGAATCAAGAGTGCAAAGGATCTTCGCCGCGCCCTCCTTGACCTCCTTCGCGCTTGCTATCGGCATCGCGCCGTAGGAGGTCTTTGGTATCTCGCTGTAAATTCCAAACACGCCGCAATCCGTGTTTTTTATCACCGCGCCGAGCTTTGAGGACTCAAAATATCCCTTTATCTCCCCGGGTGCGCCTACGCTTCCCTTCGTGATGCCGCTGATATTTACGCCAAGCACCACACCCCTGCCAAGCGGTAGGGGCTTGCCCGTGTCCGCATCGCAAATGCCGTGCCCGAGTCCGCCGAATGCGCCCGTCGCGGGATCGATATACGTCACCGTGCCGATGCCCGCGCCGCCGTCGCGCACCCACATTCCCGCTTTATATTTGCCGTTTTCCTCGGCGCGTGGCGTGATCTTTACGGTAAAATCCGCTTTGTCGCGCCGACAGTAAAGCTCTACCGTGCGTCCGCCGCTCTTTTCGATAGCGTCGGTCAGGTCCTCCGCGCCGCGAAGCTCCTTGCCGTCCACCTTCAGCACCACGTCACCGATGCGAAGCCCCGCCGCGTACGCGGGGGAGCTGCCCTTTTCGGCAAAGCCCACTACAAGCACGCCGTCGGTGAAAAACCTGACGCCGAAGGTCATTCCCCCGGGTATGAGCATTTTCGGCTCGGCGGCGCAGAGTGCGGCGGAGCTTGCTTCGTCGGCGGAGGATAGTGCGGGCGAGCCCGAAATGAGAAGCGCAAGCGTCAGAGTTACAGCCGCCAAAAGCACTCCGAGTCGCCGTACGCCCTTTATTTTTGTTTTGAATCGCATATATCCACCATTTTGTCTCGTTTTGATTTTGCGGTTTTATCCGCACTAATAATTTTCCCCCATCGGCGTTTTTAATGTGTAGTAAATTTCAATCGCCGTGCCAAATTTTCAATGTCACAAAATATGCTTTATTTTGTTAACAATCTATGATATCTGTTGACTTTTGGTTAAAAAGGAATATAATTTATTTATAAACTAATTAATTTCGGAGGATTTTATTTTGAACAAAAAGATCATACACGATGATGAAAATATAACTCCGCCTATGATAATAGGGCAGATATCCCGTATGCAGAGGAGCCGTATGCGCGAAAGCGAGCCTGAAAACTCAATAATGGCGCAAAATAGCTGTCGCGCGCTTTTTTGGAGCCTCGTCCACCGCGACGGCGTTACCCAACTTGAGCTTGCAGAGTCCACAAGGCTCAAGCCGCCTACGGTCAGCGTTGCACTAAAGCGTATGGAGGAGCAGGGCTACGTCAGGCGCGAGGCAGACCCCATGGATATGCGCGCGGTGCGCGTTTATCTGACGGACGAGGGCAGGGCGCTTGACGAAAGCCACCTTGACCGCATTCGCCGTATAGACGAGATAGCCATGCGCGGCATCAGCGAGGAGGAAACGAAGCTCCTTCGCGATCTGCTGATTAAAATGAGAAACAATCTCGCAAACGAGGAAGGCGAGGCGGAATGAAAAAGCTGTTTGAATACCTGAAGCCGTACAGGCTTCTTGCCGTGGTGTCGCCGCTTATGATGATGGGCGAGGTAACGGCTGACCTTTGCCTTCCTTACCTTATGTCCTTCATCGTAAACTACGGCGTTGAGGGCATAAGCGTGACCGACCCGAATTTCGGCTCGCCGCTCGCGGCAACCATTCTTCGCGTGTTCACGGGCTCGACCGACGTCGGCAGAATGACTATGATAATAGTTTTCGGCGCGTTGATGCTCCTTATTACCATTATCGGCGGATTTTTCGGCACGTTTTGCGCGTACACCGCCGCCCGCGCGTCGCAGGGCGTGGGACACGACCTGCGATGCGACGCATACCGCCGCGTGATGTCGCTTTCCATCGAGCAGACGGACAAGTTCACCACGGGCTCGCTCGTCACGCGAATGACCAACGATATTACGCAAACGGTCGATTTCGTCGAGATGATACTGCGAATGCTCGTGCGCTCGCCGATGTTCTTTATCGGCGGCACGTTTATGCTTTTGTCGCTCAATCTGAAATTCGGTACGGTGCTTCTTTGCGCTCTGCCCGTGATGGTCGCAATGCTTCTTTTCATCGTGGTGCGCTCCGTTCCGATATTTTCCGTGGTGCAAAAAAAGCTTGACAGGGTAAATTCCGTAGTTCAGGAAAACGTCAGCGGCGCGCGCGTCGTCAAGGCGTACGTCAGGGAGGACTACGAGTGCGAGCGTTTTGAGCGTGCCAACGGCGAGCTGCGCGACACCAACTTGCGCGTTATGCGCCTGCTTGCTATTATGCACCCCGTGCTTACGGTCATACTCGGATGCTCTATCACCGCCATCATTTATATCGGCGGCTGGCAGATAAATATCGGCGCGGCGGGAATGACCACGGGCTCGGTCATGGCGGCTGTAACGTACTGCACGCAGGTCATCTTCTCGATGATGATGATAACCAATATGTTCCAATCCATCTCGCGTGCCGCCGCATCGACCAAGCGCATTTTCGAGGTGCTTGATACCGAGCCCGCCGTAGTCGGCGGCGAGGTAAAGGACGGCAAGGGCGGCGAGTACGCCGTGGAATTCAAAAACGTTTCCTTTTCTTACCCCGCCTCAACGGGCAGAGCGGTGCTTTCGGATATAAATCTTAAAATACGCCGCGGCGAAACGCTTGCCGTTATAGGCGCGACGGGCGTTGGAAAATCAAGCCTTGTGCAGATGATACCGCGCTTTTACGATGCGAGCGAGGGCGAGGTCATAGTCGACGGCGTTCCCGTAAAGGACTACGAGCTTTCCGCTCTGCGCAAAAAAATAGGCTTCGTTATGCAAAAAAGCGAGCTTTTCTCGGACACTATCGCGGGCAATATCCGCTGGGGCGACCCCGATGCGACGGACGAGGAGGTAAGGGCGGCGGCTGAAGCGGCGCAGGCATCGCCGTTCATCGACGGCTTTTCCGAGGGATATTCTACGTTTATTGCCGAAAAGGGCGCGTCCCTTTCGGGCGGACAAAAGCAAAGAACCTCTATCGCACGCGCGATGCTTCGCCGTCCCGAAATTCTCATTCTTGACGACTCCACCTCAGCGCTTGACCTTGCGACCGAGGCAAAGCTGCGCCGCTCGATGCGCGCGCGCCTTGCCGACACCACGGTAATTATGATAGCGCAGAGAATAGCAAGCGTTCAGGATGCCGACAGAATCGCGGTCATAGAGTCGGACGGCACGATAGTTCACTGTGCGCCGCACGACGAACTTATGGAAATAAGCGAGACCTACCGCGATATTTATTCCTCTCAGGTGCGCTCGGGTGCGCTGATAACTAAAAATGACGGCGAGGAGGTGGCTTCCGATGGCAGAGCGTGATAACAAGAATACCGCCCCGCAAAAGCCGCAGATAGATTTTCGCCCGGGTGGCGGCGGCCCTCGCAATATGAACGCGCGTATAAACGGCGAAAAGCCGAAGAATACGCTTAAGACTCTCGGCAGACTTTTCAAGTACATAGGCAAGAGCAAATACGTGCTTTACGCCCTTATCTGTATTACTCTCCTTATCACAGCGGCAGACCTGCTTTCGCCCGTGATGCAACAAAAGGCAATAGACACCATCAAGGTGGTGGACGGCAAACTCAGCGTTGATTTTTCAAAAATGACGTTTTTCCTTGCCGTAATGATAGTTATTTACGCCGTCAATTCCGCCTTTGCGCTGACGCAGGGGCGTATCTCGGCAAAGCTTTCGCAAAGCACCATATACGCTATGCGCCGCGAGCTTTTTGCCAAGATATCCCGACTGCCCATCAGCTATACCGACACGCACCGCCACGGCGATATAATGAGCCGAATGACAAACGACGTTGAAAACGTGTCCACCGCAATATCGCAGGCATTGACCTCACTCTTGTCGGCAATACTTACTCTTGCGGGCGCACTTTCGATGATGCTTTATTACAGCCCGATAATGACGCTCGTTGCGCTCGTTACCATACCGCTTACGATATGCGTTTCCACGAATCTTGCGAAATTTATGCGCAAATACTTCGTTCGCCGCCAAAAGCTTCTCGGCAGACTTAACGGTCAGGTCGAGGAGACCGTAACGGGCTACAAAACGGTAGTTGCCTACGGCAAGGAGGACGATTCCGTAGCGGCGTTTGGCGAGATATCGGAGGAATTCCGCAAATGCTCAATAAGCGCGCGCGTTTGGGGCTCGATAATGGGACCCGTAATGAACTTTATCGGTAATCTTCAATACGTGCTGATAGCCGCAACGGGCGGATATCTCGTAATAAACGGCATCGGCGGGCTCAGCGTCGGTAGCATTCAGGCGATGTTACAGTACTCCAAAAAATTCTCACAGCCGATAAATCAGATAGCAAATCAGTATTCCACCGTGCTTACCGCGCTTGCGGGTGCGGAACGCATTTTTGCGATGCTTGACAGCCCCGACGAGATAGACGATGGTAAGCTTGACGTGAAAAACGAGGATATCAAGGGCGATATCGCGTTTGAAAATATTGATTTTTCCTACGTCGAGGGCGAGAGGGTGCTTCGCGGCTTTGACCTCAAGGTCAAGGCGGGGCAAATGATCGCACTCGTCGGCGCGACGGGTTCGGGAAAGACTACCGTAGTTAATCTGCTTACGCGCTTTTACGAGCTTGACGGCGGCAGAATAACCATCGACGGCGTGGATATCAAGGATATCCCGAAGGAAAAGCTCCGCTCCGCTATCGGCATTGTGCTTCAGGACACGGTGCTGTTCTCCGACACGATAGCGAACAATATCCGCTACGGAAAGACGGATGCGACGGACGAGGAGCTTCGCCGCGCGGCGCATACCGCAAAGGCTGACGGCTTTATCGACCGCTTGCCCGACGGATACGAGACCGTGCTTGCCGAGGCGGGCAGTAATCTTTCGCAGGGACAGCGCCAGCTTCTTGCTATCGCCCGCGCCGTGCTTGCCGACCCGCGCATACTGATACTTGACGAGGCAACAAGCTCCGTTGATACGCGCACGGAAATGCAGATACAAAGCGCGATGGTCGCGCTTATGAAAAACCGCACCTCGCTTATCATAGCCCACCGTCTGTCGACCATTCGCGGTGCGGACGTTATCGTGGTGCTCGATAAGGGCAGGATAGTCGAGGCGGGAAGCCACGACGAGCTTCTTGCCGCGGGCGGAGAATACTGCAAGCTGTATAAAAATCAGTTTGCGGGAATTGCAACGTGATGCTGTGCCGCGACGATATTGAGCGCTTTGCGCGGGTGTGCCGCGAGGTAACGGCAACGCCCCTGCCAAGCGACAGAGCCTACGAGGGTGAGATAGGAACGTACAACGAAAAAAGAATGCATATGATCCTCAAACGCTTCGTGTGCGAGGACGAGTCCACCCACGAAATACCCGTCGGCAAAAGATATATCGCAGATATATTATGCGACGGCGAGATATACGAAATACAAACCGGCTCGCTCCTTCCGCTAAAGAAAAAGCTGGCGTATTATATCGAAAATACCGATTATCACGTCACCGTGGTGCATCCCGTCGCCGTCGAAAAGCGCAAGATATGGATAGATACCGAAAGCGGCGAGTCCCACCCAACGCGCAAGAGCCGCGGGTGCGTGCAGGACGAGACGGCAGAGCTTGTCTATATATCCGAGCTTATAGCGTCGGGGCGCGTTTCGGTGTGGCTTCTTCTCATCGGAGAGGAGGAATACCGCTTCCTTGACGGCTGGAGCCGCGACAAAAAGCGCGGCTCAAACCGCTACGAAAGACTGCCCACCGAGATATTTGACGAGATAGCGCTCAACGCTCCCGAGGATTACGCCGTGCTTTTGCCCGACGGACTTCCCGAGTGCTTTACCGCCGCCGAATACGCGCGGGCGGCAAAGCAGAGAATGGGCAGGCGAGTGTATATGGCACTTGCCGCGCTTACGAACGTCGGAGTGCTTGAAAACGCGCCAAAGCGCGGCAGAGCGTCCGTCTGGAAGCGACGGACGTATTGACAAAAGCGCGGATACAAGGTATAATAGAATAAAATCATTTTGATAAGGGGATAAATATGAAAAAGCTTTACGGAAATGCAATAGTAGGACAGTCGGGCGGCCCTACCGCCGCGATAAACGCAACCCTTGCGGGTGTCGTCAGGGGCGCGCTTGCGTCCGACGCGATAAAGACTCTTTACGGTATGAGAAACGGAGTCGAGGGACTTCTTAAGGAAAATATCGTAAACCTTTCCGAAATATTTGCAGACGAAGGAAAAATAGATATTCTTGAGCATACGCCCGCGGCGGCTCTCGGCTCTTGCCGCAAAAAGCTCCCCACCGTCGGTGCCGACGGGGCAGAGCAGACCTACGCCGCGCTTCTTGAAATTTTCAAAAAATACGATATCAGATATTTCTTCTATATCGGCGGCAACGATTCTATGGACACCGTTGCCAAGCTTTCCGAATACACGAAGGGTCACGACTACGAGATGTGCATTATGGGCGTGCCCAAGACCATAGACAACGACCTCGTTCTGACCGACCACACCCCTGGCTTTGGCTCTGCCGCAAAGTATATCGCGGTAACTATGCAGGAGATAATCCGCGATTGCGCGGTATACACCACGAAGGCGGTCACTATCGTTGAGATCATGGGACGTGACGCAGGCTGGCTCACCGCCGCCTCCGCAATCGGCAGAGTGGTAAACGGCGTCGCTCCCGATTACGTTTACCTTCCCGAAAGAAATTTCGATATGGACGCATTCTTTGAGGACGTAAATGCGGCGCTTGAGCGCCACCCCAACGTCGTTATCGCCGTTTCCGAGGGCGTGCGCTTTGCCGACGGCAGATACGTCTGCGAGGGCGTTGACGTTGGTACTACCGACGTTTTCGGTCACAAGCAGCTTTCGGGTACGGGCAAGGCACTTGAGCTTGCAGTAAGAGAAAAGCTCGGCTGTAAAGTTCGCTCCGTGGAGCTTAATATCTCACAGCGTTGCGCCGCGCACATCGCCTCGGCGCAGGATATTACCGAGTCGGTTGCCGTAGGTAAGGCGGCAGTTGCCGCCGCTACCGAGGGAGTTACGCGCGAGATGATGACTATCGTAAGGGAAAATAAGGGCGGCGAGTACGCATTCAGCGTAGGTCACGCCGACGTTTCCGAGATAGCAAACAAGATAAAGCACGTTTACCCCGAATTCATTAACGAGCGTGGCAACGACGTTACCGACGAGTGCTGTCGTTATCTGCTTCCGCTCATCAAGGGCGAGGCAACGCCGAGCTACACCGACGGTATCCCGAACTTTTTCGTTATTTAAGGAGTAGATATGAAAATTGCCGTTTTCACGGGCGCGTCGTCGGGTATGGGGCGCGAGTTCGTCCGCAGAATATGCGCCGACGAGCATTTTGACGAGGTTTGGCTCATCGCGCGCCGCCTCGAAAGGCTTGATTCTCTTGCGGGTGAGCTTAACGGAGTCAAGGCGAGGCTTTTGTCACTTGACCTTATGAAGAAAGAAGCGCTTGACGAGTACAAGTCGCTTCTTGAAGCAGAAAAGCCCGACGTTGCCGTGCTTGTCAACGCGGCGGGCTTTGGACTTTTCGGCGGATTTCGTGAAATGGAGCTTGAGCGTCAGCTCGATATGATAGAGCTTAACAGCCGTGCGCTCACGGCGATGACGTATCTCACCCTGCCGTATATGAACGACGGCGGCAGGATATATCAGCTCGGCTCGCTTTCCGCATTTCAGCCCGTTCCCTTTATCGGAGTTTACGCCGCGTCAAAGGCGTACGTGCTCAGCTTCACGCGCGCCGTCAACCGCGAGCTTAAGTCACAGCGCCGCGGCATTCGTATGATGGCGGTGTGCCCCGGTTGGGTAAAGACCGAGTTTTTCGACCACGCCGTCCACGACGATACCGTGACGTATTATAACCGCATTTATACCGCAGAGCAGGTGGTAAGCCGCGCTATGCGCGATATGAAAAAGGGCAAGGACGTGTCCATTTGCGGTAAACAGATAAGAGCGCAGGTGCGCCTTACCAAGCTTTTGCCGCATAAGCTGGTTATGAATATCTGGTGCAAGCAGCAGAAGAAATAAGCGTAGTGTCCGTGCGGACACTACGCATCGATATAAATCCGCTAACGCGGATTTATATCATATCGAGTTTGAGCGAAGCGAAAACATATCGAATTTGCCGTAAGGCAAATATATCGAGCCGAGCGAGAGCGAGGCATATCGACATAACAAGCACCGCTTCCGCGTACGTGGATGCGGTGCTTGTTAATAAAGGGGCTGTCTCAGTTAGATGCAGAAGTCGCGATTTTGCCGTCGTCGGCGTACGAGGGTACGCCAGATGGCAAAAGCGCGGCTAAAAAATACGTATAAAAAATCGAAATCCGTGAGGATTTCTACCTAAAAGACCGCTTTCTTCATCCTTTTGGACGAAAAAAACGGTCTTTTTTCTTTACTTATTTTTGTATTTTTGTTCTGCGCTAAATGAGGCAGCCCCTTTTATATCGTCAGCGAACGTGTTTTTGGTTTTACCTAACTTATCCTTTAGAGTGCGCTCTATCGAAATCAGCTTTTTATATAACGTCAAATGCGCAACCCGCGTGGAGCGAGAAGATGCACACTCTGTCGGGGCGGCGGCCCATAATGCGCTCAAGCGCGAGCGAGTAGTAGCCAAGCTGCTCGCCGTGTCGCTCCGTAAGCGTTTTCCTTGCAAGCTCGCCGTCCTTTAGCTCCTCGCGCGTAAGGCGGTCGGTCTTGTAATCGCAAAGGACTAGCCTTCCGTCCGCATCTATGAAGAACAAGTCGATAACACCCTGAACGAGCAAGCGCTCACCGTCTATCTCGCGCGAAAATTCGGGTGATGAGGTGAAATCCTTTGCATCGAGAAATACGTTGAATCTCTGCTCGCGGTATACACGTTGCGCCGCGAGAAGCTCACTCATAAGAGTGCTTCGTGCAAACGCCGCGACCTCGTCTATGCGGATAATATCAGCCGCGCTCTGCGGTATGAAGCCCTCGGCAAGCAGTCGGTCAGCCTCGCGGCGCACCGACTCCTCGCTTTTGTCAAGGCGCGAGAAATCGCAGAACTGCATAAATAGGTGCGTTGCCGTGCCACGCTCGGCGGCATCGTTCCCGCCGCCCATAAATCGCGGCGTTCTCGGCTCGCTCTCCTCGACCTTGCGAAGCAGCTCGGCGGTGTCGTCCGTCTGGTCAAGCGCTTCGGGATAAAGGCGCGAAACGGAGAGCTTTGCGGGTATCTGCGATATCGCGGTGTGCGGATATGCGTATTCAAGTCGGCGGCAAAGCTCTTGTCTTATAGGCTCTATCTCCGCGTCGCTTATCTCGCGGGGGATAGCGGCTTCGGGGGCGGCGTCTTCCGTTTGCTCGTTCTGAATCTGCTTGATGGTATAGCTTCCAAGCCCGCGTCCCGCTTCAAGCGCAAGCATTATCCACGCAAAGAGCGAGCGTTTTTCCGTGATAGCGGTCCTGCCGCCGAGTGCGGCGCGGCGCTTTGCAGCCGAGCGGGTGGATTCCAAAAAGTCCTTGCCGCCCGATGCCGTGATATACAGCATATCTCTTGCGCGTGTAAGCGCGACGTAAAGGATGCGAATCGCCTCGTCAACGCCGCGAGAGTCTATTTTTTCAGCCGCCGCAAGCCTTGTCGGCGTGTCAAACGTGCCAAAGCCCGATACGTCACCGAGCTTGGTCGCAATGCCCACGTCATCGTCTGCGGTAAAGAGTATTGACGGCGTGCTGTCGCGCCGCGACAGCGTGCTTGCCGTGTTTATAAAGAACACGATGGGGAATTCAAGTCCCTTCGACTTATGCACCGACATAATGTTTACCGTGTTTTCGTCGCTTATATCCTCGGTCTTTACCTCGGTGTCGTTTTCGATAATGCCGTAGACGTAGTCAACGAAATCGTGCAGGCTTTTGTACGCCGAAGCCTCGTATTTTCTTGCGTACTCGTAGAGCTGTTGCAGATTTTTACGTCTTTCTGCGGGTGTGCGCTTGCGCGATTCGGGTGACGAGCCTGCGTATATCAACGCCCCCGTGTCCTGCCAGAGATATTTGATAAATCTGTGTACGGGCATCGACTCGGCACTAAGGCGATAGCCCTCAAGCCTTTGGCTTGCCGCAAGGCAACGAGCCGTCAGCTCGCCGTCGGGGTTATCCGCGGCGTATTCGAGCATCGCGTCGTAAAGCGAGGTGTCATTTCTGCCAAGGCGTATTTTTACAAGGTCGGAAAGGGAAAAATTGAATATAGGCGAGCGAAGCGCCCCCGCAAGCGCAAGGTCGCGCCTCGGGTTATCGCAAGCGGAGAGAAGCGAGAGCATCAAAAGCACCTCGGCGTTTTCAAAAAGTCCGCTTCCTACGCTGTTGGCGTAGCGTATGCCCTCGCGTGCGAGTGCCTCCGCCATTTTCGTGCAGGTGGAGTTGGAGCGCGCAAGCACCGCGATGTCGCAGGGTCTTATTTTTTTGCCGTCGGGCAGATATCCGTGCGCCACGAGCTGTTTTATCTCGGAAATAACGAAGGCTATCTCCGCCTCAAGTCCCGTACTGCTTTCCTCATCGGCGGCTTCGGCGTCCTCAGCGCTGTCATCTGTTTTTTTCTTTTCGCGCTCCGCCACGGCAATGCACACGGGCAGGTCGCCGCCCGCGCCGCGCGAGAAGCGCAGGTCGTCCTCGGACAGATAGCCGATACCCGCATCTGACACGCCCTTTTCGGATTCGCAAAACAGGTACGAGCAAACGCCGTTGGTAAAGTCTATTACGTTTTTGGAGCAACGGAAGTTCTCCGACATAAAGAGCGAGCAGGGCGCGCCGCCGTCGGATTTTTCGTCGTACATAGGAAAGCTCGTTCTGTATGCGGCAAACACCGCGGGCTCAGCCTGACGGAACGAGTAAATACTCTGCTTGATATCACCGACGAGGAAGAGATTGTTGCGGCTTATCGCGCGGAATATCTCGTCCTGAATAACGTCGGTGTCCTGATATTCATCGACGAAAACATGCGAAAACTTCTTGCTTTCCTCAACGGCAAGGCGCGTCGGCTTGCCGTCCTCGCCTATGAAAAGGCTTCTGACAAATCGGCGCAGGTCGGAAAACTCGCACACCGAAAGCGCAAGCTTTTCCTCGCGGTAGGCGGCGCTGAAATTGCCCATAAGCTCGGCGAGCATACGGCAGACCCACGCGCTTTTTTTCATTATCCACGGCAGGTCATCCTCGTTGAATGCGAAAAATCCGCTCTTTAGCTTAAGTATATAGTCCTTTAGTGCGTCTCTTTCTTCCTTTACAGCCTCGGTTATATCGTTTTTTCCCTTAACCGAGCCTATTTTCATAGGCTTGTAATCAAGCAGTCGGCAATGCGCGGCGGTGTAGTTCTTGCTTTGAAGATGCGTAAGTATCTCCTTTAAGCACTCGCAGTCGTCGTTTATTGCGGCGCGGCGCGGCTCTGCTTCGGAGTTTGCGTCAATGAGGCGCAGGGCGGCTTCTCCGCGTGCGATATAAGCCGTAACGGCTTCCGTGCAGGTCTTTAGCATCGAGCGTCCCGCGCGGCTTTCGAAAAACGGCAGCTCTGCTTCCTTTTCGTAAAGCTCGGCGCAATTTTCAAGATATTTTACGCCGTCTGGAACTGCTCCAAGCTTTTCGTAAACGTCAAGGAGCGTTTGGGCAAGCCTTGCGTCGCTTCGGGCGGTGGTCAGCTCGTCGCAAAACGCGCCGAAGTCCTCGTGCGTGGAGTACGCCCTGTCGATAACGGCGTTCATCAGCGAAAGGCGCATCGGCGCAAGCTCGCTCTCATCTGCAAGGCGGAAGGATGAGGATATTCCGAGGCGTTGGAAATTCGCGTCAACTATGCTCTTGTAATAGGAGTCGATGGTGCATATCTTCGCACTTCCCACGGACGTAAGCTGGCGGGAAAGGTGGCGGTTTGAGCGGTCTTGTGCAAGTGCCTCGGTCAGCGCTTTGGTTATCCTTGCTTTAAGCTCGCCCGCCGCCTTGCGCGTAAAGGTAACTATCAGCATATCGGAAACGTCGGCGGGGGCGTTCTCCTCGGTAAGCAGGGAGATTATTCTTTTTGTCAGCGTGGCAGTTTTGCCCGAGCCCGCGGCGGCAGAAACGAGAATGCTTCTGTCGCGCAGGTCAACGGCAAGCCGTTGCGCTTTCGTCAGCTTTATTTCACTCATTTTCTGCCTCCTTTAATAGCTTTGGTCTTTGCTTTTTTTAGCCGCGCGGCATATCATATTGTATTCGCAGTATTTGCAATCGCCCTTTTCGGCAGGGCGGGCTTGCGCTTTGCCGCCGCGCATATCCTCCGCCACTTCTTTAAGTATATTTTTGATTTTTTCGTTAAGGTAATTAAACGCATCCTCGGTAAGCGTCGTCGGCTTTTGCGCTCTGCCCGTAGCCATAAGATAGCGTTTGTTTTCAGAGCGGCTAACAGCCGCGAGCACGTCGGGCTCGTCAAGTATCAGTCCGCTCCGCTTGAATTCGCGGAATACGTTTGCCTTCACCGCATCGGCGCTCGTGCTACCGCTTACCTCCGTGCGCTCGGAGCTTGCGCTGAGATACGATATTACGGCGGGAACGCTGTTTCCGCCGTAGGATGCGTCGGTCAGCGCGTAAATGTACAGCAGGAGCTGTAGATTTTTCTTTTTGTCGATGTCGTTTATTGAAAATACCTTTTTGCCCGTTTTGTAGTCGACGGCTCGCAGATAGACCTTGTCGCCGTGGCGGAAGACGTCAACTCGGTCGATCTTACCGTTCAGCACTACGCTTCCGCCATCCGAAAGGGGAATTTTGGGCGAGGGAATGCCGTGACCGATGGAAAGCTCAAACGCCTCGGGGCGAAAATCGCTGTCGGAAAGCTCGCCCTCGATGTCCTCTATGATGAGAGAGGCGAGACGGCACAGGCGGTGGGTCATATATTTTACCCTGTGTCCCATATCGCTTGGTAGGTTCTCGGCGGCAAATTCTGCGGTGTGCTTTTCGATAATTGCCGCTTTTTCCTCGGCGCTTGGAAACTTACCGCCGCGGCGAAGAAATACTTCCATAAGATATTTTTCAAGGATGAAGTGAACGAACGTGCCTATTATGTCCGAGCTGAATTCCGCCTTTTTGCCGCTGTCGAGGGCGAGCAGATATTTACAGCAATAGGCAAAATGGCATTTTGCAAAGCTTTCAAGCTTTGTTTGGCTCAGGACGACGTCCTTGCCGTATATAAGCCTTGAAACGTCGGGGTTGATGCCGTCGCTTTCCGCGCTTATCGGAACGCCGCGCTCCGTTTCGCCGCCAAGTGCGCGCTTTATAGCCTCGCCCTCGGCAGTTCCGTCAAGCAGAGTGGCGTATTCGGCGGCGGCTTCGGTGGTGCGGATGCGGTCGAAGAGATGCTCCGTCGTGTTTTTTATTTCGGCGTGTTGGCACACGTCGCAAAGCCGCACGAATGCGACCGATGGGGTACTGCCCGCGCGTGTGTACGCTATCAGCTTGTCCGAGGCAGAGCCGACGGCGCGGCGGAAGAAGAAAAGCTCCTCGGCGCTGTCCTGCTCGCGCCCACCCGAAATGGGGAGCGAGAGAGCGATAAGCTCCTCGCGCTCGGCGGCTGAAAGCAGACCGCCGCCCGTAGCCGCGGCGGGAAATTCGCCGTCGCAAGCTCCGAGGATGATAACTGCCTTTACGCCCGAGGCGCGTATCATATTTGCGCTTCCCACGCTTACCTCGTCGCTTGAGGTGGGGATGCTTCCCATCTGCGTTTGCTCAAGCAGGGTACTAAGCGCAAAGGAAAACTCGGCGATATCGGGCTTTTTGCCGTCGCCAAAGCAATCGCAAAGCTCGTCAAGCACCGTAAGGAATGCGTCGTAGCTTCGCGCGGTCTCGGCGGATTCTCTGGCGCGGTCGGAGGAAAGCTCGCGCACGGCAAGCTCCTTTAGCTTTTTGGGTGCGCCCGACGCTTCGATATAGCCGACGGTCGCGCGGCAAAGCTCGGCACAGCTCGTTGCGGCGTTGATCTCCGCAAAATATTTTTTCAAGCCTTCAAGCAAAAACGTATGTACCTTATTTGCGGCGGCAAGCTTTTCCTCGCCGCGCGGGGTAAGTACGGCTTTATAGCCGTCGGGGTTCATAGTCCATTCGCCCTCGGCGGCAAGCTTTTTGCCGCTTATGCTCCATTTTGCGGTATATTCTTCAAACAGGTCGGCATCCTTCGTTGAAATATCAAGCATTCCCGTTTTCAGATGAGCGATAACGTCCTCGCGCTTCCAGCCGAATTGCTTGATGCGCAAGGCGGAGAGTATGAGGCGCGACAGCGGGCTTGTGGAAAGGTCGCGCTTTTCGGAAAAATAGTACGGCACGCCCATCGTTTCAAGCGCGGTGTCGAGTATTCCGCGATATTTCGTTGCGTCACGCGCGATAACGGCGATATCCTTACAGCGGTATCCGTCCTCAAGGAGCGCGCGTATGCGTGCCGCCGCGGCTTCCGCCTCGTCGTAGATATCGACCGCTTGCCAAAGCTCAACGCTTCCGTCGTCCTCGCCGTTAGGGAGAGCGATATCCTCGTCCATTTGCCACAGCTTTTCGGTAAGGAGCTTTAGCGTTTGCGAGCTTGCACGGTGATTTTCGCCAAGCGTCAGCGTTTCCACCTCGCCGCCAAAGCCTGCGGCATCGGCGCGAAGCTTGTCCGAGTAGCTTTTTATCGACGCGGTATCTATGCCACGGTAGGTGGGGTGGGGCAGAGGAACGGTTGCGGTAAAGCACTCCGCCTCGCTCATAATGCGGCGGAGCACGGCGTGCTCCTGCCCCGTAAGGCTGTAAAAGGAGTCGAGATAAACGTGCATTCCCGAAAAATATCCGCGTGCGGAGGTGTCAAGCATTTCGCAAAGGCGGTCAAGGTCGCTCGTGGGGTCGGCATGGCTTTGCGAGAGCAAAAGTCGGTACGCCGCGCTGACGGTGGCTATGTCCGACAGCTTACGGCGAAGCGTGGAGTCGGGCATATCCTTGCAAAAGCGCTCAAGCTCCTCGGGCGAGATGCCCGACGAGGAAAGCTCCTTCGATATGGAAAGCATCGTTGCGGGCAGGGAGCGGTCGCTCGCCGCGCGGTCGTGATATTCCGAAAGCATTGGGGCGCATTGACACAGCGCACGCCACATCATAAGGGTGCGCTGACCTGCGCTTGCGTAGTTGTATATAAGTCCGCCCGTCCTTCTAAATACGCGGTTGGCAAGACGGGAAAAGTTCAGTACCTCGATATTTAACTGCGCCGAGGCGGGCAGGCGTTCAAGAAGCTCGCGTTCCGCGGCAACCGTTTGCTGTTCGGGAACGATGAGTATTGCCGACACGCCCTCGCGGGCGTCTTTTTCAAGGCAGGAAAGGATATATTCGCTTTTTCCGCTTCCGATATCGCCGTAGATAAGCTTGACCATTTTGTTCTCCCAAATCAAAGATAGATATTGATTCTGTCCTTCGAGTTTTTGAAATATTTTTTGTTAAGAATGAAATAAAGTCCGCGCCCGACGAATAAAACGGAGTCGGACCTTGTTTTTTGCTTATGCACCGTTGGGGTTACGGCAAGCACCGTGTAGCCCTCCGCCGCAAGATATTCCGCCGTCGATATGGCAGAGGTACAGCCCGTGCACAGATTTAGGGGCAGAAATATCACGGCAACGCGCTCGTTGTACTCACGCTTCAGCCGCGCACCGATGCGCCGCAGTTGCAGGGCTCCGCGTATCGCGGCAACGATGCCGACGATAATGATAACGGGCAGAGCGATCACGGCAAGCGCGGCAAAAACGATGAAAGTGGTTCCCGTTTGCACTACCGCAAATATCCACCCGATGATCTGAAAAATGACGGATATCAGGCGAAAACGGCGAAAGACTATGAGAAATCTTTCCCAAAGTCCGTATACCGTGGTGTCCTTTATTACCGTTAGTAAAAAGGAGAAATAATTATTTTTCGCATATCGGCGCGGGGAAGCCGCCGCTTCGGCGGCGCGCCATTGCGCCGACTTGCGCCCTGCGTGGCGCAAAGACGCAAGCTGATGCTCCTTGCGCTCTATCTCGGCGCGTAATCGCTTCTCCTCGCGTTCCAAAAAGGTATCTCTTGAAAGCTTTGACATTTGTTTCCTTAAAGCTGTTGCGTTAATTTTTTGAGTTTTTCTCAAAAAGAGTCAAATTCCGTGAAAACACGTCCTTGCCACGCCACGAATACGCTCTGTCGGCAAAGCCGTCGCTATCGACTACGCTCTTGTCGGGTATGGGTATCGCGCGCGAGTTGAACCACGCGCTGTCCGTGTAAAGCGTGCCTTCCTTTTTGGCTTTCAGGGTGTGCGGGCATACGTTCTGGCAGATATCACAGCCCCAAGCCGTGCCGTGCTTTAGCATCAAGGCTTGCTCCTCGTCGGTGAGCGCACCCTTCTTTTGAGTTACGGCGGACAGGCATTCGCCGCCGTTTTTCAGCCTCGTCGGGCAGGCGCGCACGCACGCGCCGCACCCCTCGCAGTACATCACCTCGCGGCGCGTTGGCTCAACGGGCATATCTGAAAAAACGCCGAAAATGAATACGAATGACGAATATTTCGGCGTTATCAGGAGTCCGTGCTTGCCAATAACGCCAAGCCCCGCGCGTGCGGCGGCATCGACCTCGGCTATGGGCGAGTGGTCGCCGTAAAGCGCAAAGCGGCGGTGGGGATATAGCTTCCTCGCTTCGGTAAGGAATTTTTCAGCCAGCTTTTTTTGCGCAAGATGATAGTCGGGAGCTACCGCGTAGGCGGACACGATGCGCTCGCCGTCGCAATGCGCGGTGTAGTACGGCATAGTCGCCATAATAACGCTTTGCGGCTCGAAATCAAACCGCGACAGAAGACGGGGATTTATTATCTTGCACTCCGAAATGCTCAAGGCGGCGGCATCCGCCGCGCCGACGGAGAGTAGAAGTCTTATCAAATTTTCCACGGTGCGCTCCTTTCTACGGTCGTTTTAATATATTATATCATATTTTCTTTTATTATACAACTAAAAAACGAGGCGCGAAAAAAGTATATTTTATAGACTTTTTTTCACTTCGTCAAGAAATCTTCACAAAAGTGATGTATAATAAGTGCAGAATACCCGAAGGAGGCAGAAAATGAGCTATTTTGATGAAGAAAAATACGAAAATAACGAAGAAAATAAAGATAATACCGAGGGCGTAACTCCAAGTGCCGATACGGAAGCGCACGGCGTTGCGTACTCTCCCGCGGAGGACGGAAGCTACAGACTTACGTCCTACGTTCCTACCGAGGAGGTTTCAGCGCCGAAGAAAAAGGGCGGCAAGGGCAAGATAGCGCTTGCGATAGTGGCTATCGTGCTTTGCGTTGCGCTGTCGGGCGTTGCGGGCTTTGCGGGCTCTTATATAGCCGACCGCTTTTTCACCTCGTCGGGCGATGACGCCGCAGCTCCCAACAATCCGCCCGTTTCGTCGGGAAGCAGTGCGGGCATAGTTGTAAGCGTCCCCGATGAGAACGGCGAAAAAACGCCCGTAAGCGTTCCGCGCGGTGAGCTGATGAACTACGCCGACGCCGCCGCAACGGTCAAGGATTCCGTGGTGGAGATAACCACCGAGGCTACAGTTGGCGGTGGATATTTCCAACAGTACGTTACCGAGGGCGCGGGAAGCGGCGTTATCATCACCGCCGAGGGCTATATCGTTACGAACAACCACGTTATCGAGGACGCGGAGAAGATAACCGTGCGCCTTACGGACGGCACGCAGTACCCCGCAACCCTTATCGGCACGGATTCGCGCACGGATATTGCCGTTATAAAGATAGACCCTAAGGACAGAGCGCTCTCCGTTGCCGCATTTATAGAGGACAGCAAAAAGCTCGTCGTAGGCACGGAGGTGCTGGCTATAGGTAATCCCCTTGGCGAGCTTGGCGGCACCGTGACCAACGGCATAATAAGCGCCCTTGAGCGTGAGCTGAAGATATCGGGCAGCGGCACTATGACGCTTTTGCAGACCAACGCCGCAGTAAACCCGGGTAACTCGGGCGGCGGACTTTTCAATCTCTACGGCGAGCTTGTCGGCGTCGTAAACGCAAAATCGGCGGGCAATAATATCGAGGGACTCGGCTTTGCCATTCCCGCAAACACCGTCCGCACCATCGTCGCACAGCTTATGGAGTTCGGATACGTCAAGGGCAGACCCACCATAGCCGTTACCGTTCTTGGACTTGATGCGTACAGCGCATATTATTATTTCCGCTCAAGTCAGGCGGGCGTATATATCGTGGAAAGCAATGAGGAAGCGCTTAAATACGGCGACCGCATTCTTGCTATCGACGGTACGGCGATAACTAATGCGGACGACGTATCCGCAACGATAGAAAAGCACGAGATAGGCGAGACGATAGAGATAATGGTCGTGCGTGACCACAAGACCGTTACCGTTAGCGTTACGCTTAGCGAGTACGTTCCCGCGCCTTCAAAATAAAGCATTACGGAGAGCAAAGATGTATAACATCCTCGTAGTTGACGACGAAGTAAGGATAAGGTCTATAGTCAGAAAATACGCAGAGTTTGAAGGTCATACCGTTACGGAGGCGGCGGACGGAATGGCGGCGCTGAGCCTTTGCAAAACGAATGATTTCGATATAGTCATAATGGATATTATGATGCCCGAGCTTGACGGCTTTTCCGCCTGTCGCGAGATACGCAAGTTTTCGCAAGTGCCGATAATAATGCTGTCGGCGCGCGCGGATGAATACGATAAGATAAACGGTTTTAGCATAGGCGTGGACGATTACGTCGTCAAGCCCTTCTCGCCCAAGGAGCTTATGATGCGCGTTGAGGCTGTGATGAAGCGTACCTCGCGCACTCCGAAGGTGAGCGAGGAGCATAATATCGTCGAGCTTGACGGCGGCGGACTTCGCGCCGATATAAGCGCGAGAATAGTTTATATCGACGGCGAGCGCGTGGAAATGTCGCCAAAGGAATACGAGCTGTTGTTTTATATGTTAAGGAACCACGATATCGCGCTCAGCCGCGAAAAGCTGATATGCGACGTGTGGGGATACGATTTTTACGGCGATGCGCGAACGCTCGATACCCATATCAAGCTTTTGCGAAAATCCCTCGGCAAATACGCGGAGCACATCGTTACGCTACGCGGCATAGGCTACCGCTTTGAGAAAAGATGAAAAAAGAAAAAAGAGCCAAAAGGCGAATGGGAATAAGGGGCAAGCTTATAATCTGCTTCGTCGCGTTTGCCATTTTGATGCTTACGATAACGTGGGTTTTTCAAATAGGGCTTCTCAATAAGTTCTATGAAAGAACCAAGAATGGCGAGCTTGAGTACGCCAAGGCTTCTATGGCGGAAGCCGTAAGCCTTGGAAATCACAAGGAGACAGCCGCATTGCTCGCGGGCGAGTACGGTATCTGTATACGCGTTTTTCGCGTTGTCGGCTCCGCTCTTGCCGACGAGGAGGTCAGCGTTCAGGCGGCACCGCCGTGCGTACTGCACCATATGCCGCGCGAAAAGCTGACGGAGTACTATCAAAACGCGCTTGAAAACGGCGGAGAATGGAATACCGCGTTCAGTATGGAGCGCGGCGAGGACTTCGACGCGGGCGGAGAGGGTGAGCCGCCAAGAGCGCCCGACAAAGCCCCCGACGGCAAGCCGCGAAAAGAGAAGGATAAGGCAAGCAGCCTTACGCTATCCGTAACGCTTGCAAGGGGCGAGGGCGGCGAGAGCTTTGCTATATTTCTGAACAGTAAATTCACCCCTATGCCAACGACCGTGGACACCCTCGGCTCGCAGTTTTTGTGGATAGCGGCGGCGGGGATAATTTTTGCCGCGATATTTGCGCTGATAGTGTCAAAGAGCATTTCCTCCCCCATCGTTAGAATGAACGAGTCTGCCAAAAAGCTGGCAGAGGGCAATTACGGCGCTGACTTTGCCGAGGCGGGCTATCGTGAAACGCGCGAGCTTGCGCGTACGCTGAGCTTCGCCGCCGAGGAGATATCAAAGTCGGATGCACAACGGCGCGAGCTTATCGCAAACGTGTCGCACGACCTGCGCACGCCTCTTACGATGATAACGGGATACGCCGAGATGATGCGCGATATCCCCGACGAAAACACGCCCGAAAATCTTCAGGTGATCATCGACGAGGCAAGCCGCCTGAGTTCGCTTGTGAGCGATATGCTTGACCTGTCAAAGGTAGATAGCGACGGAGTTTTGCCTAAAAAGAGCCGTATTTCGCTTACCGCGACCGTCAGAAGCGTGCTTGAAAGATATTCCGCGCTCGTCGCGCGTGACGGCTACGTCATAAGCTTTGATGCCGACGTGAACGCATACGTTCTTGCCGACGAAACGATGATGATGCAGGTGCTTTATAATCTTATCAACAACGCCGTAAACTACACGGGAGACGACAAGAGAGTCGTTATCCGTCAGCGCGTTGAGAACGGCAGGGTGCGCGTAAGCGTGGCGGACAGCGGAGAGGGAATTGCCCCCGAGCATATTCCGCACATCTGGGACAGATACTATAAGCTTGATAAGGTACACCGCAGGGCGGCGGTCGGAAGCGGACTCGGACTTTCGATAGTCAAGAGCGTGCTTTGCCGACACGGTGCGTCCTTCGGCGTGGAAAGCAAGCTTGGCGCAGGCTCGGTATTTTGGTTCGAGCTTAACGCAGTTGAATAGATGCGAAAAAAGCGGCAATTTGCCGCTTTTTTCGCATCTATCGGATCATATAGTGAACTTTTTTTGAACAATGAGTCAATAAAATAATTTTGCACTTGTAATTTCTCTTAAAATATTATATAATATTATGACTAATAATGCTGAAAAAACGGAAAGGGGTACGCCTATGGAAAATAACGAACTTAACAAGCTTACGTCCAACGATATGCCTGACGGCGTGTCTCTTGGTGAGTCAAGCGCACAAAACGCATTTATTTCATCCCTTGACGGCATTACCGCAGGGGAGATAGCACCCGACCGCCCCGCAAAAAAGAAGAGCAAGAATTACGCGGGATCGATGTTTCGCCTTTTCACGGTCGCTTTGTGCCTTAGCGTTTTCTTTTACTGCGTTTACGAGCTTGTGCTGATAATGAAGCAGTATAAGATGTCGGACGAAGCGTATTCCGATATCGCAAGCGGCTTTGAACAGGCTATGGTCGGCGACAGATACGGCAAGGTAGGCGTCCTTTCGTCTCTCGGCGGTGACGTCCCGATGCAGAATTACGCCGATATCAGCCAAAACGGTGTTATAAAGCCACCCGTGGTAACACCCGACGCGCCGATAACGAGCCTTAAATTCCAACGTGTTAAGGTATATCTTGAATCGTTACAAAATCAGAACAGCGACCTTATAGGATACATTACGGTAAAGGGAACGGTCATAAGCTATCCCGTAGTGCAGACCACGAATAACGACTATTACCTTGACCACGGCTTTGACCATCAGGTGCTTGCCGCGGGCGCGGTATTTGCGGATTGCACGAATCACCCAAAGGTCACGGAGAACCAAAATCTCGTGCTTTACGGACATAACGTCAAAAACGGCGCGATGTTCCATCAGCTTAACAAGTTCCTTCAAGAGGATTTCTTTATGAATACCACCGTAGAGCTTGCGACTTTTGACGGAATATACACCTTCGAGGTGTTTGCGGCGTATAGAACTCACATCAAATACCGATACTACGCAACGAACTTTCCTACGGACGAAGCTTTCGTGGAGTTCTGCTACGAAGCAGAGAGAAAATCTCTATACCACAAGGAAGGTATTGAGTTTGATGCCGACGATACTATCCTCACGCTTTCCACCTGCGTGAACGGCGAGAAAAATTACAGATACGCCATTCAGGCGAAGCTTGTGAGTATAGAGAGATGATGGAGCTTGATTTTTTGGCTTGCCCGCTTTGCGGCGCGGCAATAGAGCGCGAGGGCGGCAGTCTTTTTTGCCGCGGAGATAAAAAAAGACATTGCTTTGACCTGTCAGCGTCGGGCTATGCCGACCTGTCGGGCAGGCGGCAGGGCGGAGGCGGCGACCCCAAGGATGCGGTGGCTGACCGCACCGCGTGGCTTGACGCGGGATATTACGCGCCGCTTGCCGACGAAATATGTGAAATATTTAAAAAACACCTTCCCACACCTTCCTTCGTGATAGACGCGGGATGCGGCGAGGGATATTATTCCGAGCGCATTGCCGCCGACGTGGACGGCGCGTGCGTTTTCGGCGCAGACCTCTCAAAGCTGGCTGTTGACCGAGCATCAAAGCGCCGTAAGGCGCGCGGCGGCGACAATTCCTTTTACTCCGTCGCATCCGTTTTCGAGCTTCCCGTAAGGGACGGCGTAGCCGACGGAATGCTTTCAATGTTTGCGCCCGTCAGCGAGAGCGAGGCAAAAAGAACGCTCAAGGACGGCGGAATATTTCTTATCGGCGGGGCGGCACCCGAGCACCTTTTGGGGCTCAAGCGCGCCGTTTACGGCACGGTATATCTGAACGATATTCGCGCCGATCTGCCCACGGATATGGAGCTGCTTGAAAAGCGGCGAGTCAGATACGATATAAGCGTCGATGGCAACCGCGATATAATGCGACTTTTCGGAATGACGCCGTACCGCTTCCGCACGTCTGCCGAGGCGTTTGCCCGCCTTGAAGCCTTGGAGACTCTCACCACCGAGGTGGACGTGGAGTTTTACGTTTACAGAAAAAACTGATATTATAAGGAAAAAGATATGAAAATTTCGGTATGTATACCAATGTATAACGAGTCGGCGGTAATTGCCGAGAATGCCAAAAAGCTCAGCGATTATATGGAATCCGTGTTCGTTTCCCCCGACGGTGAAAGGGAATACGAGATAATATACGCGGACGACGGAAGCACCGACGGCTGCGGAGATATCGTCCGCTCGCTCGGACTTCCCGCTATGCGCGTCGTCGGCTACCCCGACAACCGCGGCAAGGGCTGTGCCGTTCGCACCGCGCTTCTTGCTTCGCAGGGTGACTTTGCTATGTTCACGGACGCTGACCTTGCCTACGGCACCGAGGTCATTGAGCGTATGTGGAAGGAATTTTCCGCACACGACGATGCCGCGCTCGTTATAGGCTCGCGCAATCTTTCAAAGGACGGATATTCCGAATATACCTTCTTGCGCCGCGTGATGTCAAAGGTGTATATCAAGCTTCTTTGCATCGTTGGCGGCTTTAAGCTCAGCGACTCGCAATGCGGCTGTAAGGGCTTTTCGCACGATGCCATCGCGGCGATATTCCCAAGGTGCGAGGTCAACCGCTTCGCCTTTGATTTCGAGGCGATACTTTGGGCGGAAAAGCTCGGACTTAAAATATACGAAATGCCCGTAAAGGTGCTCGTACACGGCGAATCCAAGGTCAATATAATCAAGGATACGCTGAGGATGCTGTCCGACCTTCGCCGTATGCGCAAGAGGATAAAGAAAGCAAAAATCTGAAAATAAAGGATGCCGCAAGGCAAAATTAAGGATAAATGAGTTTTAAAAAGCCATTGATAAAAAGAGCGTTAGCGGTGCTTGTTGCCGTTTTGCTCTCGTTACCGATAGTGTTTACCGTTTCCGCGGGCAACACGAGCGAGCCTATGGGGACGGCATCGGAGACAGCCGTTATGGGCGAGCTTGCGGATGGAGTATACAGAATAAAAAATCTTGAAACGGGGCTGTATCTTGAAACCTACAAATACAGCGCCAAGGGCAAAGAAAAGCTGTGCGCTTCTGAGCTTGACGTAAAGAACGAGGGTCAGTGCTTCTACGTCAGACGCGCCGAAAACGGTGCTTGGATACTGTCTGCGCAAAACGAGAACGGTGAATATTCTCTTTCGTGGCAAGACGGCACGGCTGTTGGCGATCATATCGTGAAAACGCAAAAGGCGGCAGACGCCGAATATACATATTTTGATATTTCAAGGCTTGACGGCGGAGCGTTTACGATAGCACCCGCGGGCGGCGACAATTACACGGCTGTTCTCGCTACCGTGGACGAAAAGACCTATTATTCCGACAAGTGCGTGCGTATTGCGGATCTTTCTCAAGGCGACAAGGCGCAAACGTGGATGTTCGAGCGCGTTCCTACCGACTATCTTACCACCGCGTACGAAAAGACCACGGTCAAGCTCTATTCCACGGGTAAGTTTTATGCGCGAAAATATCCGTACAGTATGGTTACCTCAGACATCGTGTGGACCTCGTCCGACGAGGATATTATTATGATGGGCGCGGACGGCGTGTGGTGCGCACTCGGAAAGGGCGTGGCTACCGTTACCGCATCGGTGGACGCGGCTGTCGTTTCATTTCAGGTTACCGTAGAGGATAAGGCGGCGTTTACTTGGTATAGCCAGACTAATATGTATACGAGCGATTGGTCTGCGCGTGAGCTTGAAAGTCTCTATTTCGTTGCTGACGGAAGCAAAAAGCGCTTCGCGTGGGACGTGAAGAGAAGTCCGAGCCACAGCAGTTGGATGGAAAGCGGATGCGCTCTGGCATCGAGCGCGATGGTGCTTAACAATATGGGCGCCGTAAAGACCACGGGCTACGATCTTCGCACGGGGCAAGAGGGCTCGCTTATTGCCGACCCATACACCGTGGCGCTTGCCAATAGCGGAAACCACGGAGTGAATAATACGTCAAAGGCGATGTACGGCAACCCGATATATATGTATTGGTCAAGAGTGGCGTCCAAATTCAACGTTGACGGCGAAAATATCGAATATCGCAGACATTACGTTTCGTCAAAGAAAAAGATAAAGGATCTTTTGACAAAGTATCCGCAAGGAGTCATAGTTCTTTTCAAGCGTTCAAACAGAACGCACTATATCGTTTTTGCCGAGTGCCTGAATCCCGAGGAGACCGTTGCCTCAAAGATCGAGTTTCTCGTCTACGACCCCGCGGCGTATAAACCCGAAAACGGAGACGGCGTACCGTTCCAAAAAACCGTATCGTATTTGTACGAGGGATTCAGATATTCCTCGATAGCAAACGTAACGGTCTACGACGTGGAAAGCAAGTTGAATTGATCGCGCTTGGCGAAAAGCGCTCACAAGGCTATAAAAAGGCGTTGCCGCGGCAACGCCTTTAAGACATTAAGCAGAGGTCAAAATGAGATTTAATGAAGAAGATATAAAATATCTCGCCTGCGAGCTGCCCGACGAGATAAAATATCATAAATACAGCGGCGATTTTGTCGCAGAGCAAAGGGCGGTCGAGGAATATCTGAAAAGAGAGTCTCTCACCACCGCACTGCGCCGCAGACTTGAGATAGAATACGTCATATCGGGGCAGATGCAAAGGGATTACCGAATGAGCGAGGAGGACCTTCTTTGCCGCATCAGGGAAAAATATCCGCTTTGCAGCGCGGAAATGCTTCGCGGCTTTATCGACGAGGGATATGCCGATTACGTGCTTCGCGGCGGTGAAAAATACTTTCAGCGCTCGGCGGTAAGGAACGTTACCACGCGCAAGTGGCGACAGCTTGCCGCGCTTTCGGGCGGAGACGTGCCCGCGTACACGCGCGACAAATGGCGCGCCGAGTGCATTCCGATAATGAAAAAGCACGGCTTTCGCGCCGTGCGCTATACCGTGCGCGAGTGGATAGCCCCCGCCGAGCGCGAGGTGCGCGAGGGCGCACTTTTGCGCGTGCATCTGCCGTATCCGTGCGAATGCGCAGAGCAGAGCGATATCACGCTCAACTATTCCTCGCACCCCGTATATATTTCCTCGTCGGCGCACCGCACCGCCTTTATCGAGACGGAGTGCCGCGCGGGTGAAAAATACGAGATAGAGTTTTCATATACCTTCAAGGTGAATTACGTCAAGGCGCACGCGGATGCCGTCAGCGCGGAGCAACCGAGCTTCTACACGGGCGAGCAGTATCCGCACATCCGCTTCACGCCGTATATCAGAGAGCTTGCCGACGAGCTTCGCGGAAACGAGAAAAATCCGCTCGTCCTCGCGCGCAGAGCGTACGATTACGTGACGACCCAAACCGTATATTCACTTTTGCGCCCGTATCTCTGCATTGAGAATATTCCCGAATTCGTTCTGCTCAACCGCCGCGGCGATTGCGGTGCTATGTCGCTTGCGTTTATCACGCTTTGCCGCGCGATGGGTGTTCCCGCGCGTTGGCAGTCGGGAAGCAACGTGCGCCCCGACGCTATATCCTCGCACGATTGGGCGCAGTTCTATATTGCGCCGTACGGCTGGCTCTACGCCGACCTTTCGGCGGGCGAGGGCGCGTACCGCAACGGCGACTTTGAGCTGTGGGAGCATTATTTCGGCAATATCGACACGATGCGCGAGGTCAACTGCACCGAATTTCAGGCGGCGTTTGACCCGCCCAAGCGCTTTATGCGCGCCGACCCGTACGACAATCAATCGGGCGAGCTTGAGTACGCCGACCGCGGACTCATACTCGACAGCGTAAACGCGGGCAGAAGCGTTGTGGATTTCAAGGATTTAACGGACGGATACAAAAATGAGTAAGATCTTTATTGCCATAGACGGCGGCGGAACGTCAACCGTGGGCGTTGCGCTTGCTCGCGGCGGCGTGCTTGCGCATAAAAGAAGTACGGCGTCAAATCCCCACGATATCGGGGAGGACGCGGCGATATCCCTCGTTTGCAAAATGGCGTCGGAGCTTGTAAGCGAGGCGCGCGAAAAGACCGATACGGACGAGGTATGTCTGTTCGCGGGAATTTCGGGCGTGATAGGCAGGGAGGAACGCTTTGAAGCCGCACTTCGCGCGGCTGTGGGCGGCACGGTGAGCGTAAAGAGTGACATTTACAACCTCTTTGGGCTTGTGGAGCGCGAGAATTGCGCCGCGCTCATTTGCGGCACGGGAAGCGTTTGCTTTATAAAAAAAGGCGGAGAGCTTTACCGCGTAGGCGGCTGGGGATATCTGCTTGACGGCGCGGAGGGCGGCGGATTTGCCATCGGACGCGCGGGACTTCTCGCCGCGCTTCGCTCGCGCGACGGCAGGATAGGCAAGACAGAGCTTGTTGGCGCGGCTCGCAGATATCTTGATTGCGACGTTACCGAGGCGATAGCCAAGATATACGAGGGCGGCAAGACCTACGTTGCGGGCTTTGCGCCCTACGTTATGGAGGAGGCGGAGAAGGGGGATTCTGAGGCTCAGACCGTGCTTTCCGAAACGGTGCTTGGGCTGTCCGAAATGCTTTCGTGCGCCGCCGAGGGGCTCGGCGACGGCTTTGATTGCATATTGAGCGGCGGACTTATCCGCCACAATGGACTTGGCGATATGATAGCCGCGGCGACGGCGCACCTTCGAGTAAATTTTATCACGCCGAGACTGCCACAGATAGCGGGCGGCATCCGACTCGCCTTCGCCCTCGGCGGCGAGAGCGTCACCCAAACGGAGCTTGAGGGTTATATAAATAATATAAGGAAATAAAAAAGTGGCTGAAAACAGCCACTTTTTTATTTATTTTTTCTTCAGCTTTCCTCTGACCTTGCCGATGCAGGAGACCTCGGAAAAGTCCTTGAGCATTATCTTGCCGTAATCGGGGTTGAGGGAGATAAGGCAATCGCCGCCGTATATCTTGAAATATCCGTCGCCGTCAAGAATGAATATTCCAAGCTCGCCGACCTCAACGGAGTCCGCCGTTTCAACGAGAAGGATGTCGCCGTTATGATATTTCGGCTCCATACTGTTGCCGCTGATGCGGAGCGCATAGTCCGCCCCCTCGGTCACGGGGTTGCGGTTAACGCTTATCTTTTCGGCGTTCGCGCTGTCAAGATACTCGCCCGTTCCCGCGGATACGGGCAGATCGTAAAGGGCTATATCCAGCTTGCCGCCATACGCGCCCGAATCGCGATAGCGGCGCGTGATGGGAGCGGTGATGATAGCACTTTCGCGGCGCGCGGCGGGGGCGGGGGAGTACTCCACGCGCGAAACGCGCTCGCGCTCCTTGCCCGCGACCATCATAACAAGCTCTTTGCCGTGAGAGTCAAGGCGGCGGTATTCCTCAACGAGACGTATCTCGTCGCCCTCAAGAGTGAAATTGTTCGTGTTTTCGGGAATGCCGCTGACGATGTAGTCGAGCGAGCAATCAAGCGCGTCGCAGATGGCAACGATGTTCGACAGCTTTACCGAGTCGGATATTCCCGCAAGGAGCTTGCTGAGCGTTCCGAGCGGAATCCCGCTCAAATTTGAAAGCGCCTCGTTGGTCATCTTTCTTTCACTTTTTATTTCTTTTATGCGTTCTACGTAATCGGGGCCCATACCGATACCTCACTTTCATTTTCTGAAATGATTATAGCACACTTTTTCCGATTTGTAAATAGGAAAATAAAAATTTTTCCGAAATTTGAAAAAATATATTGACAAACGCTTGCGGATGTGGTATTATAATGTCAGAAAGTTTCCAAAAACGGAATTCAAGGAGGTTCGCTATGAACAATTGCTTAAATAACTACAATATATATAATCGCGCCGAGTACGGCAGAAAAGAGAAGAAGGTAAGCCGCCTTGCTCTCGTCGTTGAGTTTCTTCTTGCGCTTTTCGAGGCTGTCGTTGAGCTGCTCGAAAGACCGACGGTAAGAAGGATAGCTCGCGCCGTTATCGGCGTGGGACTTGCGGTTGCTTGCTACTTTTTCGTAGGCGCGGTCATCGGCGGCACGATAGGCGCGCTCCGCGCAATATGCACTGCTGTCGGTATCGTCAGCGTCGGCATCCGCGTTTTCGGAGTCAGAGCGTCCGAGTGATATCCTCGTCCGTGACGACTCCCGCCAAAAGCGTGCGCACCCCCGCTACTACGGCGGGCGCGAGCAAAAGCCCGATAACGCCGAAAAGGCGAAGCCCCGCGTACATTGAGAACAGAGATACCAAAGGGTGAATGCCAAGGCTCTTGCCTATTATTTTCGGCTCGATGAATTGCCGCAGTACCACGACGGCGACGTACAGTATGAGTAAGCCTATGCCACTTTTGAGGTCGGCGGTGATGAATGAGATCACCGACCACGGAACGAGCACCGTTCCCACGCCGAGCACGGGCAAGATATCAACGAGCGCGGTAACGGCGGCAAGGAGCAGGGCGTATTCCGTTCCGATAAGGGTAAGACCAAAAAATACTACGGAAAACGTGATAAGAAGTATAAGAGAATACGCGCGCAGATAGCGTCCCGCCGTCTGCGCGGCTTCTTTTTTTATCTTGGGCATAAACGCCTTTACTCCTTCGGGGAGAAGGGCGTTTACGCTTGCCGTGAGCTTTTCCTTATCGAGTGCGAAGTAAAACGATGAAATGACCGTTACGGCGATGGCTAAAAGCAGCTTGGGAAGGGAGGATGCCACGGAGGACAGCGTTTTGGACAGAAACGCGCTTATCGCATCCGCCGCGCTTGATGCGATTCCCGATAGAAAAGCGTCTACGCTGTCGGGCGATATGCGGTGCGCCGTGTCCTTGTGCAGTGCGGCGGATATCTTTTCGCTTATTCCGTTTATAAGGTCCGTTGCGCTTCCGATAAGCTCGCTTATCGGGTCGCCGTCCTGACCGATTCCCGCGGCAAGCTCGCCAAGCTCGGTGACGAGCCGCTTTGCCGCGAGCCAAAGTGCAAGCGAGACCGCGACGAGCAACAAAAACACGAGCACCGCCGCCGCCACGCGCTTGGGTACTCTGCTGTGCTCGGATATCTTTTGAGCGATAGGATAGACCGCCGCCGCGATGAGCGCGGCTATCGCAAACGGGAGAAGGATGGGGAGCAGGTGCTTAAAAAACAAATATACCGCCGCCGCGCCGAATGCAAGGCATATAAGGATCGCCGCCGTGCGCTTTGAGTCGAAGCCGTTTTTCTCGTCGTTCATTTCTTACCTCTAATAAATAAATACGATTGATTTTATGCTTTTTGCTGTCGCTCCTATACGCCGAAAAAATAAAAAATAAAAAATTTTAAAAAAGTATTGACAATTTAAGGGACGTGTGATACAATATTACACTGAATTATAATCCCTCAATATGCCTAAAAACTAAATTTTGCTGAAAAAAAGTCGTCGAAAAAGTTTAGAAAAAGCTTCAAAAACGAACGAATTTACAGAAAGTTTACAAAAAATTTAAGCATTTTTGAAGTGGAAAAATACTTGAATGGAGTGATTGTATCAATGGTGAAAGTTACAGATCAGATGCTCGGAAAGAATCTGCGAAAGAGCTTTTCCAAAACTCGCACCACACTGGAGATCCCCAACCTTATCGAGATCCAGACGAAGTCCTTCAAATGGTTCCTTGAGGAAGGTCTTGCGGAGGTCCTCCGCGACGTATCTCCCATCGTGGATTTTTCGGGTAACCTTTCTATCGAGTTCATTTCCTTCTCGATAGACTCGAAGCCCAAGTATCCCGTAGAGGAGTGCAAGGAGAGAGACGTTAACTACGCCGCGCCTCTTAAGGTCAACGTCCGCCTTACCAACAAGCTGACGGGCGAGGTCAAGCAGACCGACATCTACATGGGTGACTTCCCGATCATGACGGAGAAGGGTACTTTCGTTATCAACGGTGCTGAGCGCGTTATCGTTTCCCAGCTCATCCGTTCCCCCGGAATGTACTACGCCTCCGATATAGACAAGGCGGGGAAGAAGACCTTTACCGCCACCATCATCCCCTATCGCGGTGCATGGCTTGAGTACGAGGTCGACAGCAATAACGTTATCTGGGTACGCATTGATAAGAACCGTAAGCTTCCCCTTACTATGTTCATCCGTGCGCTCGGCATTTCCGTAAATCCCGAAACGGGACTTATGGAGTCTGCTATCAATACCGCAGACGATATGGTAGAGATGTTCGGCGACAGCGTATATCTGCGCGCAACTCTTGAAAAGGACGAGTCCGAAAATCTTGCGCTTGGCAAGAGCTCGGGCGCGGCTATCGAGTCTCTGCGTGAGATCTACCGCAAGCTCCGCCCCGGCGAGCCCGTTCAGACCGACGCCGCTCTCACTCTCGTCAACAACTTCTTCTTTGACGCCAAGAGATACGATATCGCTCCCGTTGGACGCTATAAGTACGACAAGAAGCTCTCTATCGCCGCAAGAATCAAGAACCATCGCATAGCAAGCGACATCGTAAGCCCCGTTACGGGTGAGCTTCTCTTTGAGGCAGGTCACGTTCTCAGCCCCGAGGACGCTATGCAGGTAGAGTACGCCGCCGTTAACGAGGTAGTTATCACTCTTGACAACGGCGAAAACATCAAGGTATTCTCCAACAACACTTGCTGGCCCGAAAAGATCATCGGTGACGATCTTTCCGACTGCGGCGTGCGCGAGAAGGTCCGCACCTCCGTTCTTCTTTCCATTATGGAGGAGTGCGGCGGCGATATGGACGCCGTCAAGGCGGCTGTTAAGAGCCGTATGGCAGAGCTTTGCCCCAAGCACATCACCCGCGACGATATATTTGCAACCATCAACTATCTCTTCACTCTCACTAATGACGTGGGCAGCGTTGACGATATAGACCACCTCGGTAACCGTCGTATCCGTTCCGTAGGCGAGCAGCTTCAGAACCAGATGCGCATCGGCTTCTCCCGTATGGATAAGATAATCCGCGAGCGTATGACCACTCAGGACAGCGAAAAGCTCACTCCTCAGGCGCTTATCAACATCCGCCCCGTAGCTACCGTTATCCGCGAGTTCTTCGGCTCGTCCCAGCTCTCTCAGTTCATGGATCAGTCCAACCCTCTGGCAGAGCTTACCCACAAGCGCCGTCTGTCCGCGCTCGGTCCCGGCGGTCTTTCCCGTGAGCGTGCATCCTTCGACGTTCGTGACGTACACTATACCCACTACGGCAGAATGTGTCCCATCGAGACTCCCGAAGGTCCTAACATCGGTCTTATTTCCTATCTTGCGACCTACGCGCGTATCAGCGATTACGGCTTCATCGAGGCTCCCTACCGCAAGGTCGATCGCGCAACGGGCAAGGTAACGGACGAGGTCGTTTATATGACCGCGGACGAGGAGGATAGCTACATCATCGCTCAGGCTAACGAGGCGCTGGACGAGGAGGGAAGATTTATAAACGCCAAGGTAACGGCAAGAGATAAGAACGAGTTTATCGAGGTCGACTCCTCCGTTATCGATTATATGGACGTATCTCCTAAGATGGTAGTTTCCGCCGCCACCGCAATGATCCCCTTCCTTGAGAACGACGATAACTCCCGTGCACTCATGGGCTCGAACATGCAGAAGCAGGCAGTTCCGCTTATGGTAACGGATTCCCCCATCGTCGGTACGGGTATGGAATATAAGGTAGCTAAGGACTCGGGCGTCGTCGTTCTTGCAAGGAACGCGGGCGTCGTTGAGCACGTAGAGACCGCAAAGATAGTCGTTCGCTGCGAGGATGGCAGACACGACGTTTACGAGCTTATCAAGTTTAAGCGTACCAACCAGGGAACGTGCTGCAACCAGCGCCCCATCGTAAAGGTTGGCGAGAAGGTAGAAAAGGGACAGGTTATTGCCGACGGCCCCGCAACCTCCAACGGCGAGATAGCTCTCGGTAAGAACGCTCTCATCGGATTTATGACCTGGGAGGGTTATAACTACGAGGACGCAGTTCTTCTTAATGAAAACCTCGTCAGAAATGACGTTTACACTTCACTTCATATCGAAGTATATTCTCACGAGGCGCGCGACACCAAGCTCGGCTCTGAGGAGATCACCCGCGAGATCCAGAACGTAGGCGAGGATGCGCTCCGCAACCTCGATGCTAACGGTATCGTAAAGAAGGGTACCGAGGTACACGCAGGAGATATCCTCGTAGGTAAGATCACTCCTAAGGGAGAGACCGACCTTACCGCAGAGGAAAGACTGCTCCGTGCTATCTTCGGTGAAAAGACTCGCGAGACCAGAGATACCTCTCTGCGTCTGCCCCACGGCGAGTCGGGAATCGTCGTTGACGTTCGCGTGTTCTCACACGAGCAGGGCGACGAGCTTCCTACGGGCGTAAATAAGGTAGTTCACGTTTACATCGCGCAGAAGAGAAAGATATCCGTCGGAGATAAGATGGCAGGACGTCACGGTAACAAGGGTGTCGTTTCCCGCATTCTTCCCCCCGAGGATATGCCCTTCCTTCCCGACGGAACTCCCCTTGACATCGTTCTTAACCCGCTGGGCGTTCCTTCCCGTATGAACATCGGTCAGGTTCTTGAGGTCCACCTCGGTATCGCTGCCCGCAAGCTCGGCTGGAAGATCATGACCCCCGTTTTCGACGGCGCAAACGAGCGCGACATTATCGAGTGCATGAAGCAGGCGAATATGTGGCGTGAGGTATTCCCCGGCGAGAACGTTGACGGCAAGGAGACCCGCGAGGTCACCGATCCCGTAACGGGCGAAACGAAGCGTCAGGTAATTGACGGTAAGACCGTTCTTTATGACGGACGTACGGGCGAGCCCTTCGACAACCCCGTAACCGTAGGTATAATGTATTACCTTAAGCTCCACCACCTCGTTGACGATAAGATTCACGCACGTTCCAACGGTCCTTACTCTCTCGTAACTCAGCAGCCTCTCGGCGGTAAAGCGCAGTTCGGTGGTCAGCGTTTCGGAGAGATGGAGGTTTGGGCACTTGAGGCGTACGGCGCAGCCTACACGCTTCAGGAGATCCTTACCGTCAAGTCCGACGATATCAACGGACGCCGTAAGGCATACGAGGCTATCATTCAGGGACAGAATATTCCTACTCCCGGTGTTCCCGAGTCCTTTAAGGTTCTCGTTAAGGAGCTTCAGTCGCTCTGTCTTGACATCAAGGTGCTCAATGACGACGGCGAGGAGATCCAGCTCTCAAGCCTTTGCAACGACGATGCTCCTCAGTATCTCAGCCGCACTGATGCGGAGGCTGTAGACGCTATCGTTGGCAACACCGAGATCCCCGACGACATCCACAAGGCGTTCCTCTTTGAAGAAGACGAGGACGAGGACGGCGAGGATAACGAGGAATACGAATACAGCGAAGACGAGAGCTACGACGATAGCTTCGATTCGGACGATTATAATTAATTATAAGGAGAACAGCTATGGCAAATAATGAATTCGCTTCCATAAAGATTGGACTGGCATCTCCGGACAAGATAAGAGAATGGTCTTACGGCGAGGTAACGAAGCCCGAGACTATAAACTACCGCACGCTCAAGGCAGAGGTCGGAGGACTTTTCTGCGAGCGCATCTTTGGCCCGACCAAGGACGGCGCTTGTATGTGCGGCAAATACAAGAACTCGCACAACATCCGCGAAAAGATCATCTGCGATAAGT
Organism: Eubacteriales bacterium; assembly: GCA_045633005.1. GTDB lineage: Bacteria > Bacillota > Clostridia > Oscillospirales > CAG-272 > CAG-390. The sequence continues at coordinate 113,268 of JAZQXT010000007.1, forward strand.
GCGGCGTTGAGGTAACCACGAAGAAGGTCCGCCGTGAGAGAATGGGACACATCGAGCTTGCTACTCCCGTGTCGCACATCTGGTATTTCAAGGCGTCGCCCTCCCGTATGGCTCTCGTGCTTGACATTTCTTCAAAGCAGCTTGAGCAGGTACTTTACTTTGCCGAGAACATCGTTCTTGATCCCGGAAACACTCCTCTTGAAAGAGGAATGGTTCTCAACGAAAAGCAGTACACCGAGTACCGCGAGATGTATGAGAACGAGTTCCGCGTAGGTATGGGTGCAGAGGCTATCAGAGAGCTTCTTGCAAGCATCAACGTTGATGAGCTTGCGGTTTCTCTCAAGGAGGAGCTCAAGACCACCACGAGCCAGAAGAAGGCGCGTATCATCAAGCGTCTTGAGGTAATTGAGTCCTTCCGTCGCTCGGGCAACAAGCTTGAGTGGATGGTGCTCGACGTAGTACCCGTGCTCCCCCCCGACATCAGACCTATGGTACAGCTCGACGGCGGAAGATTTGCATCCTCCGACCTTAACGAGCTCTACCGCCGAGTTATCAGCCGTAACAACCGTCTGAAAAAGCTCATAGAGATCCACACCCCCGAGATAGTTATCCGCAACGAGAAGCGTATGCTTCAGGAGGCGGTAGACGCTCTCATTGATAACGGCCGCCGCGGCAAGCCCGTTACGGGCCCCTCCAACCGCGCTCTGAAATCTCTCTCCGAGATGCTCCGCGGTAAGCAGGGACGCTTCCGTCAGAACCTGCTCGGTAAGCGTGTTGACTATTCGGGACGTTCCGTTATCGTCGTAGGACCTTCGCTCAAGATCTATCAGTGCGGTCTGCCTAAGGAGATGGCACTTGAGCTCTTCAAGCCATTCGTCGTTAAGAGACTTGTCGAAATGGGCAAGGCTACCAACGTCAAGGAGGCACAGAAGAAGATCGATCGCGCTCAGGTCAGCAACGACGAGGTCTGGGATGCACTCGAAAACGTTATCAAGGAGCATCCCGTGCTTCTTAACCGCGCACCTACGCTCCACCGTCTGTCCATTCAGGCGTTTGAGCCCGTGCTCGTAGAGGGTAGAGCAATAAAGCTCCACCCGCTGGTATGTACCGCATTCAACGCCGACTTCGACGGCGACCAGATGCCCGTACACGTTCCGCTTTCCGCAGAGGCGCAGGCGGAGGCACGCTTCCTTATGCTTTCCGCAAACAACCTTCTGAAGCCTGCCGACGGTAGAGCAGTTACCGTTCCTACGCAGGATATGATACTTGGTTCTTACTACCTTTCTATCGTAAGGACCGACGAGCCCGGCTGCGGAAGAATTTTCCGCGACGTTGACGAGGCTACCATGGCTTACGCCAACGGTCAGATCGGTCTGCACGCTCCTATCGCCGTTCGTATGAAGAAGGACGGTGAAACGAGAATAATCGGTCTTATCCGTCCCGATATGACCGACGATAAGGAGCAGATCGGCAGAGTCAATACCGGCAAGGACGCCGTTACGCTCGGAAGAATCATCTTCAACAGCAACATCCCGCAGGACCTCGGCTTCGTTGACAGAAGCCGCGATGAGAACAAGTTCGACCTTGAGATCGCTTCGATCATCACCAAGAAGGAGCTTGGTCAGATCATCAACGCCTGCATTGCAAGACACACCTCCGCTACCACCGCAGAGATGCTTGACGCCATCAAGGAGATGGGCTACAAGTACTCCACTCGCGCTTCCTTCTCCATCTCGGTATACGATATGACTATACCTAAGGAAAAGAAGGATCTCGTAAGCGAGGCAGAGGCAGAGGTCGTCAAGATCGGCAAGTATTACGCAAGAGGTCTGCTCTCCGAGGAGGAGAGATACGACAAGGTCATCGCGCTGTGGAACAAGACCACCGCAGACGTTACCGCGGCTCTCCAGAAGGGCTTCTCCACCTATAACCCGATCAAGATAATGTCTGATTCGGGAGCCCGTGGATCTATCACCCAGATGCGTCAGCTCGCAGGTATGCGCGGACCTATGTTCGCTACCAACGGTAAGACGATGGAGATCCCGATCAAGTCGAACTTCCGTGAGGGAATGAAGATCTTCGAGTACTTTATGGGTGCTCGTTCCTCCCGTAAGTCCCTTTCCGATACCGCACTTCGTACCGCAGACTCGGGTTACCTTACCCGCCGTCTCGTTGACGTATCTCAGGACGTTATCGTTCGTGAGGAAAAGTGCGATACCCAGACCGGCGCGTACGTACGCGCTATCACCGAGCCCGGTGCTGACAAGCCTATCGAGCCTCTGGCAGACAGACTTGTGGGCAGATATACCCTCGGTGACGTAGTAGACCCCAAGACGGGCGAGGTCATCGTTCCCGACGACACTCTCGTAGATGAGAAGATGGCAAAGAAGATCGTTGCCGCAGGTGTTGAGGAGGTCTGCATCAGAACCGTTATCCAGTGTCACGCAAGACACGGCGTATGCGCTCATTGCTACGGAGCTGACCTTGCCAGCGGCAAGAAGGTAAACGTAGGTGAAGCAGTAGGTATCCTTGCAGCTCAGTCCATCGGTGAGCCCGGTACTCAGCTTACGATGAGAACCTTCCACACGGGTGGTGTTGCAGGCTCGGATATTACGCAGGGTCTTCCCCGCGTTGAGGAGCTCTTTGAGGCAAGAACGCCCAAGAAGCCCGCTATACTCTCCGCAGTTGACGGCGTGGCTCACATTCAGCCCGACGAGGCTAACCCCAACATTCAGGACGTTATCATCAAGTCCGAGGAAACCGGTGAGACCTCTAAGTATCAGATTCCCTACGGTCGCCGTATAATCGTTGAGAACGGCTCCGTCGTTAAGCGCGGTGACGCTATCACCGAGGGCTCTAAGGCTCCCGCCGACATTATGGCGTATATGGGCGCTGACGCAGTATACGACTATATCATCAGCGAGATCCAGAAGGCTTACCGTGCGCAGTCGGTTAACATCAACGACAAGCATATCGAGGTCATCGCCCGTCAGATGACGCGCAAGCGTCGCATCGAGGACAGCGGCGACACCAACCTTCTCCTTGGCTCTCTCGTTTCCATCAACGAGTTTGAGGACGAGAACGCTCAGGTCCGCGCAAGGATCGCCGCAGGCGAGGAGGGACTTAAGGAGGCTGTTGGAATTCCCGTGCTTCTCGGTATATCCAAGGCTGCACTCCAGACCGATTCCTTCCTGTCCGCCGCATCCTTCCAGGAGACCACCAAGGTTCTTACCGAGGCGGCTATCAAGGGTAAGGTAGACAACCTGCTCGGTCTTAAGGAGAACGTTATTATCGGTAAGCTCATCCCCGCAGGTACGGGTATGGCTTGCTACAACACCGTTGACATCGTGGGAACTGCCGCAGAGGAGGCTTCCGACGAGGTCGATGAAGCAGAGCAGGCAGAACTTAGCGCAGATGCCGAGGAGATCGGCGTAGAGGCGTAAATCTGCCAAAAATATAGGGGTGCGCCGCATTTTTACGCGGCGCACCCCGATGCTTCGTAAACGATATGTGCAAAATTGACACAAACGCCAAAAACGCGAGCGTGATTTTGTGCAAAAAGTAGATTTTTTATCTCGAAGTTTGTGATTATTGACAAATTGACGGGAAAATGATATAATAGTATGAAATTTGCCGCGAATACGTTGCTCGGGTTCGAGGTAAATAGCCAAAAACAGCATCACGGCGCGCCAAGTGCTGTGTTCTGTATATAAGCAAATACGAAAAGAAGGAGGATAAGAAGAGGAATGCCAACCTTTAACCAGCTTGTCAGACAGGGCCGTAGCGATAAGGTTTACAAGTCGAAGTCTCCCGTACTTCAGAAGGGCTTTAACACCATCAGCAACGTAGCCACCGATCTGCCTTCACCCCAGAAGCGCGGCGTTTGCACCAAGGTAACTACTACCAGCCCTAAGAAGCCTAACTCTGCACTTCGTAAGATCGCAAGAGTTCGTCTTACCAACGGTCTTGAGGCAACGACCTACATTCCCGGTGAGGGACACAATTTGCAGGAACACTCCGTAGTTCTCATCAGAGGCGGAAGAGTGCGCGATCTGCCTGGTGTACGTTACCACATCATCCGTGGTACGCTTGACGCTCAGGGAGTTGCAGCCCGCAAGCAAGCCCGTTCCAAGTATGGAACAAAAGTTCCGAAGGCTTCTAAGAAGTAATTTCGGAAAAAGGTATGCAGCATGTTTTTAGCTTGTCACGGATTTCCGTTTTGTTTATATACAGGGGAAAACGCGGCTCGCGCCAACAGGAGATATGCTTTTGAGTACCTATGATTTCATTCAAAATTAATGAAGGAGGGAAGTACAGTGCCGAGAAGAGGTCGTATATCCAAGAGAGATGTTCTGCCGGATCCGCTTTACAAGTCTAAGCTTGTTACCAAGCTTATCAACAACGTAATGCTTGACGGCAAGAAGGGAGTCGCCCAGAAGATCGTTTACGACGCATTTGCAAGCGTTGAGGCGAAGACTGGTAAGAATGGACTCGAAGCTTTTGTTGAAGCTCTTGAAAACGTAATGCCCGTACTTGAGGTTAAGGCTCGCCGTGTAGGTGGATCTACCTATCAGGTACCGCTGGAGGTAAGAGCAGAAAGACGTCAGACTCTGGGTCTTCGCTGGGTGGTAATGTTTGCCAGAAAGCGCGGCGAGCGTACCATGGCAGATCGTCTTGCAGCCGAGATAATCGATGCAACGAACAATGCCGGTGGAGCGTTCAAGAAGAAAGAAGAGACTCACCGTATGGCAGAGGCAAACAAGGCGTTTGCACATTACAGATATTAATTTGCTAATAGCAAATATATCTTTTTTAAGTAGAAAAAAGTTAAGGAGACCTGAAGTTTATGCCAAGAGAATATTCGCTTGAGTGTACTCGAAATATCGGTATCATGGCTCACATCGATGCCGGAAAGACCACCACCAGCGAAAGAATTTTGTTCTATACAGGTGTCAACCACAAGCTTGGTGAGACACACGATGGCGATGCTACGATGGACTGGATGGAGCAGGAGAAGGAGAGGGGAATAACCATCACCTCCGCCGCTACCACTTGCCATTGGAGAGGCAATCGCATAAACATCATTGATACCCCCGGTCACGTTGACTTCACCGTGGAGGTAGAGCGTTCGCTCAGAGTTCTTGACGGTGCAGTTGCGGTATTTTGCGCAAAGGGCGGCGTTGAGCCCCAGTCTGAAACCGTTTGGAGACAGGCTACCAAGTACAGCGTGCCTCGTCTTGCCTATGTCAATAAGATGGATATAACCGGCGCAGATTTCTACCGTGTTGTAGATATGATGAAGGAGCGCTTGGGCGCAAATGCGGTTCCGATCCAGCTTCCTATTGGCAAAGAGGACGGTTTCCGTGGTATCATTGACCTTATGAACATGGAGGCTACCGTTTACTACAACGATAACGGTACCGATATGAGAATTGAGCCTATCCCCGAGGATATGCTCGACGAGGCTAAGCTCTACCGTGAAGCTATGGTAGAGGCAGCCGCAGAGGTAGACGACGTCCTTATGGACAAGTACCTCGAGGGTGAGGAGATCACTAACGATGAATTGAGAGTAGCTATGCGTAAGGCAACTATCCAGAACCACATGGTTCCCGTAGTTTGCGGAACGTCCTTCAAGAACAAGGGCGTACAGAAGCTGCTTGATGCTATCGTTGATTACCTGCCTTCCCCCGTTGATGTTCCTAGCATCACGGGTATTGACCCCGACACAGGCGACGAGGACAGCCGTCCTTCCAGCGACGAAGCTCCGTTTGCAGCTCTTGCATTCAAGATCGCAACCGACCCCTTCGTTGGAAAGCTCTGCTTCTTCCGCGTATATTCGGGATCTATCCATGCAGGCGATACCGTTTGGAACGCCAGCAAGGGTAAAAAGGAAAGAATGGGAAGAATCGTTCAGATGCACGCAAACTCCCGTAAGGATATCGACGTCGTTTACGCGGGCGATATCGCAGCGGTCGTTTCCGTAAAGAACACCGGTACCGGTGACTCTCTCTGCGACGAGAAGAACCCCATCATTCTTGAATCTATGGAATTCCCCGAGCCCGTTATCAGAGTTGCTATCGAGCCCAAGACCCGTGCGGGACTTGAGAAGATGGGCGTTGCTCTGTCCAAGCTGGCTGAGGAGGATCCTACCTTCCGTACCTACACCGACGACGATACGGGTCAGACCATTATCGCAGGTATGGGTGAGCTTCACCTTGAGATCATCGTTGACAGACTTCTGCGCGAGTTCAAGGTAGAGGCTAACATCGGTGCACCTCAGGTTGCTTACAAGGAGACTATCCGTCAGAGAGTTGAGCACGAGTGCAAGTACAAGAAGCAGTCCGGTGGTTCCGGTCAGTACGCTCACGTTAAGATCATACTTGAGCCTAACGAGTCCGGCGCGGGCTACGAATTTGTAAACTCCGTTACCGGTGGCGCAATTCCCAAGGAATTCATCGAGCCTGTAAATCAGGGCATCCAGAGCGCAATGCAGTGCGGTGTTCTTGCAGGCTACAACGTAGTTGACGTAAAGGCAACCCTTTACGATGGCTCTTATCACGAGGTCGACTCCTCTGAAATGGCGTTCAAGATCGCCGGTTCTATGGCGTTCAAGGAGGCTATGAGAAAGGCAGAGCCCGTACTCACCGAGCCTATCATGAAGGTTACCACCATTACGCCCAACGATTACCTCGGAGACGTTATTGGTGACTTTAACTCTCGCCGCGGCGCAATTCAGTCGATGACCGACGACGGCAAGGGTACTACCGAGATCATCGCAGACGTTCCGCTGTCCGAAATGTTCGGATACGCAACCGACCTGCGTTCCAAGTCTCAGGGACGTGCGCTCTATTCTATGGAGCCGCACAACTTTGCTCAGGTTCCCAAGAGCATTCAGGAGGGCATCGTTACCTCCCGTTCAAAGGCAAACTAATCGTTTGTTAAATTAAAAATTAAAAAATAAAACTTATATGGAGGAAATTCCAAATGGCAAAGGCTACGTTTGAACGCACCAAACCCCACGTAAACATTGGTACCATCGGTCACGTTGACCATGGTAAGACCACTCTTACTGCAGCTATCACCAAGTATCTCTCCCTTACCGCAGGTAGTGTTGAGTTCATGGCATACGACCAGATCGACAACGCTCCCGAGGAGAGAGCAAGAGGTATCACAATCAACACCCGTCACGTTGAGTACGAGACTGAGAACCGTCACTACGCTCACGTTGACTGCCCCGGCCACGCCGACTACGTTAAGAACATGATCACCGGTGCTGCACAGATGGATGGCGCTATCCTCGTTGTTGCAGGTACCGACGGTCCTCTCCAGCAGACCCGCGAGCACGTTCTGCTCGCTCGTCAGGTTGGCGTTCCCGCAATCTGCGTATTTATGAACAAGACCGACCTCGTTGATGATGATGAGCTTCTCGACCTCGTTGAGATGGAAGTTCGTGATCTTCTTTCCGAGTATGACTTCCCCGGCGACGATATTCCGATCGTTCGCGGTTCTGCTCGTGAGGCTCTTACCTCTGAAAACACCGATCCCAACGCTCCCGAGTACGCTCCCATCAAGGAGCTCATGGCTCAGGTTGACAGCTATATTCCTACCCCTGAGCGTAAGGCAGACCTTGACTTCCTTATGCCCGTCGAGGACGTATTCTCCATCTCCGGCCGTGGTACCGTTGCTACCGGTCGTGTAGAGCGTGGTACCGTTAAGGTTGGCGACACCGTTGAGATCGTTGGTCTCAGCGATGAGAACCGCAACTGCGTTGTTACCGGTGTTGAGATGTTCCACAAGCTCCTTCCTCAGGCAGAGGCCGGCGATAACATCGGTTGCCTCCTCCGTGGCGTAGCTAAGGACGAGATCGAGCGCGGACAGGTTCTCTGCAAGCCCGGCTCTGTAAAGCCCCACACCAAGTTCTCCGGTCAGGTTTACGTTCTTACCGAGAAGGAAGGCGGCCGTAAGAAGCCCTTCGTAACCGGTTACAGACCTCAGTTCTACTTCAGAACCACCGACGTTACCGGTAGCATCGAGCTTCCCGCTGACGTTGAGATGTGCCGTCCCGGCGATAACGTAACCTTCAACGTTGAGCTCATCACCCCCATCGCTTGCGAGAAGGGTCTCCGTTTTGCTATCCGTGAGGGTGGTAGAACCGTTGGTTCGGGCGTTGTTTCCGAGATCGTTGAGTAATTTATATTACTTTTAACACTATAAATCGGACGCGCTTCGGCGCGTCCGATTTTACATTTAATATCTTTGGGGATCGGTGAAATTCCGTACCGGCGGTGTTGCTAAAATGCTGAGTCCGCGAGCTGATAAGGTCAGCCGAGCAGGTGAGAATCCTGCACCGACCGTAAAAAACGGCATATCTTGCTATAAAGTCGGGATGGGAGAAGATGTTTCTCCCCCGTAGAAATGGGGAAAATTATGACTAAAAATAACAGAAATCATCTGCGGCTTCTTGCCGCGCTCGCGCTTTTTTGCGCTTTGGCTTACGCCGTCACCTTGATCTTTCATATCAAGGTATCGTTTTTGACCTTTGATGCCAAGGATGCCGTTGTTTGTATAGCGGCGATGATATTTGGCGTTCTGCCGTCCACGGTGATCGCGCTTGTGGTCTCCACTATCGAGGCTATCTCGATAAGCGATACTGCCTTTTGGGGATGGCTTATGAATTTTATCTCCACGGCGGTCTTTGCCGCGGTGGCTGGTATCGTTTACCGCCGAGTCAGAAAAATGTGGGGAGCGATCCTCGGACTCGGACTTGCGGTGGTGATCTTTACGGGAGTTATGATGGCGATGAATCTCATCATAACGCCTATTTATATGAAAACTTCGGTCGAGGTGGTCAAGGGGCTTATCCCTACGCTGCTTTTGCCCTTTAATCTTATAAAAGCGCTACTTAACGCGGCGCTCGTGCTGGCTTTTTATAAGCCCATCGTTACCGCGTTGCGCAAGGCGAGGGTGCTTCCCGCTCGCGAGCTTGCCGTGGATACGGCGGGATACCGCATGAACGCCAAGAGCGTTGCGGTGCTGTGCGTTGCCGCCGCCGTTGCGGTAGGTTGCGTGCTTGCGATGGTGTACCTTATGAACGGTAGCTTTAGTTTTATTTAATTCGGAGCTTGAAATGGTTGAAGCAATAAAAACGTTTTTTCTTGAAACCGTGGGCGAGGAGCTTTGCGTGCTTTTCTGCTCAATGATACCGATAATAGAGCTTCGCGGTGCGATACCGCTCGGAGCGGGACTTGGACTTCCGTGGTGGCAGAGCTTTGGACTCGCCGTCATCGGAAATATGATACCCGTGCCGTTCATTCTCCTCTTCATCCGCAAGATACTTGATTGGATGGCGGGGTGCAAGATATCCCTTTTCAACAAGGTGGCAAATTGGCTCTATCGCAAGGCGGAGAAAAATAGAGAAAAGATAGAAAAATACGCCTTTTGGGGAATTTGCTTTTTCGTTGCGATCCCCCTGCCCGTAACGGGGGCGTGGACGGGCTCGCTCGTTTGCGCGACCATCAGGCAAAGGTTCTGGCACGCGATGCTTTCTGCCTTCCTCGGCGTGCTTATTGCCGCAACGATAATGACTCTTGCTTCGTACGGAGTCGTCGCGGCGTTCAGTATTTTCGCGTAAGGTGTTGACAAATGCCGAAATATGTGTTATCATATCCTCGGTAAAACGAATATAATATCTTATCAAGAGCAACGGAGGGACAGGCCCTGTGATGTTGCAGCAACCTGCCGCGGCAAGGTGCTAAATCCCGACAGATGAGAGAAAAGAGCCTCGTCGGGAAGACGAGGCTTTTGCTTTGAAAGGAAAGAAAAATGGAAAACAAGAAAATGCGCACTCTTTTTACCTCCGAGTCTGTAACGGAGGGACATCCCGATAAGATCTGCGACAAGATCTCCGACGCCGTGCTTGACAATCTGCTTGCGCAGGACCCCGAGTCCCGCGTCGCCTGCGAGGTCTGCTGCACCACGGGACTTATTCAGATAATGGGCGAGATCACGACCAAGGGCTATGCTGATTTTCAGACTATCGCGCGTGAGACCGTCCGTGAGATAGGATACGATAGAGCAAAATTCGGCTTTGACTGCGACAGCTGTGCGGTAATATCCACCGTTCACGAGCAGTCGCCCGATATAGCGCTCGGCGTTGACCGCTCCCTTGAAGCCAAGGCGGGCGATATTACCGACGAGTACGATACGGGCGCGGGAGATCAGGGCATTATGTTCGGCTACGCTTGTAACGAAACGCCCGAGCTTATGCCTCTGCCTATTTCTCTTGCACACAAGCTTGCGAAGAGACTTACCGACGTTCGCAAAAACGGCACTCTTGCATACCTTCGCCCCGACGGAAAAACTCAGGTTACCGTTGAGTACGAGGGCGATACCCCCGTGCGCGTTGATACGGTAGTAGTATCATCCCAGCACAGCGACAGCGTTACCCTTGAGCAGATACGCGAGGATATTATTCGCGAGGTAGTGCTTCCCATCATTCCCGCCGAGCTTATCGACGCGGATACCAAATATTACGTTAATCCCACGGGCAGATTCGTTATCGGCGGTCCTATGGGTGATAGCGGACTTACGGGTAGAAAGATAATCGTTGATACATACGGCGGATACGCCCGTCACGGCGGCGGTGCTTTTTCGGGCAAGGACCCGACAAAGGTTGACCGTTCTGCCGCATACGCCGCAAGATATCTTGCAAAGAACGTAGTAGCCGCAGGACTTGCCGCAAAGTGCGAGATACAGCTTGCATACGCTATCGGCGTTGCTCGCCCCGTGTCCGTGCTGGTTGACACGTTTGGTACTGCTAAGGTTTCGGAGGACGCTATTGCCAATGCGCTTGACGAGCTGTTCGATCTGCGCCCCGCGGCAATTATCGCGCGTTTTGCGCTTCGCCGTCCCATCTACTGCGACCTTGCCGCTTACGGTCATATGGGCAGAGAGGATCTTGACATCCCGTGGGAAAAGACCGATCTTGCTGACGCTCTGCGTGCAAAAGTGCTTTAATTTTTGACCTGCTTCGCGCTCCCGTGCATATAATGTTACGGGAGGGCGTGAGATGGTTTTTGTTGAAATATTGGTTTCGGTGCTTGCCGCCTTTGGTGTGTTCTGTCTTTTCAAGCTGATAGCGGAGGAATGGCTTATTCCCGACGATCAGCTTCCGCCGCAATGTATTTGCCTTAAGGGCGACGAGAGTGACGAGGAGATAAGAGCGCTTTTTGATGCCGCCCTCGCATCGTGGACTCGCCGCGCACACGGCGAGGTCATCGTGTATTGCGAGCGTGACGGTGCGCCAAAAAAGGAAAGGATCGAAGCTATCCTGCAAGGGCGGGCGGTGCTCGTTTCTTGCATTGAAAATACCGCGCGAGAGGAGGGACGCGAGGATGAACAACGATAAAAAGCTTTTTTCGGATAAAACGGCTTCGCGCCCCGCTTCAAGCGGGGCTCGACCTCTATCGGAGCAAAAAGCGTCCGACCGCGAGCTGTGCGGTCAGGTGGAAACGGTGCTTTACCGTAACGACGATAACGGTTACATAGTTTGCATAGTCGTTACCGAGGACGGAAGCCTTGTGAACACCGTGGGCATAATGCCCGATATAAACGACGGGGACAAGCTCTCCGCCTTTGGAAAATGGGAAAACAACGCACGCTACGGAAAGCAGTTCCGCGTGCTTGAATATACGCTGGAGCTTCCCACCGAAAACGCGGATATCGAAAGGTATCTTTCGTCGGGTGCTATAAAGGGAATAGGAGTAAAAACGGCGCGAAAGATCGTCGCGGAGTTTGGCGACGATACGGTAGACGTTATCGAAAACCACCCCGATTGGCTTGCGCAGATACCGGGGATAACTCACAAAAGAGCGCAGGAAATATCCGAGGAGTTCAAGTCGAAGTCCGACCTTCGCGCGACCGTCACGTTCTTCAGGGAATATTTTGGTCCTGCGCTGACGATGAAGATATATAAAGAGTTCGGCAAGCGCTCAATACAGGTCGCAAGGGATAATCCGTATAGGCTTTGCGAGGACGTTGAGGGCATCGGCTTTGAAAAGGCGGACAGTATGGCGCAAAAGCTGGGGCTTCCGCACGATAGCGAGGAAAGGCTAACGGCGGGCATTTTGCACGTTCTTACGTCCGACGCGGCGCAAAACGGTCATACCTGCTTGCCCGAGGATGCGCTGATAAGCGCGGCGGCAGAGGCTCTCGGAGTTGAAAAAGAAGCCGTCACCGAGGCGATAAAGGATCTGATATCGCGCCGCAGACTCGTTGCGGAAAAGACCGACGAAACGAGGCTTATATATAATAAGGAAAGCTATGACGACGAAAAATACGTTGCCGAAAAGCTTGCGCTGTTGCGCCGCGGCAGTATACAGCTCTCCTTTTCAGATATCGAGGCGTTTATCCGCAAGGAGGAAGCGTCAAACGGAATAAAATACGCCGACGAGCAGAAAAAGGCTATTTTCGAGGCACTTAGCGGCGGCGTGCTTTTGCTTACGGGCGGTCCTGGAACGGGTAAGACCACGGTAGTCACCGCGCTTATAGCAATATTTGAAAGTATGGATTTAAAGGTCGCGCTTGCCGCGCCCACGGGACGCGCCGCTAAGCGTATGACCGAGGCAACGGGGCGCGAGGCAAAGACCGTGCATCGACTTCTTGAGGTGGATTTCGGCGGAGATGACGGCGAGATACGCGACAGAGGGCGATCCTCGCGCATAAAATTCCGCAGATGCGCCGATTATCTGCTCGACGAGCACGTTATCATAGTCGACGAGGCTTCAATGCTCGATCTTTCGCTTACGGCGTCGCTCTTGCGTGCCGTAAAGCCCGGAGCGCGGCTGATATTCATCGGAGACTCCGATCAGCTTCCGTCCGTGGGTGCGGGCAACGTGCTTCACGATATGCTTGCATCGGGCAGACTTCCCACGGTACGTCTTGACAGAATTTTCCGTCAGGCGGAGATGTCGCTGATAGTCACCAACGCCCACGCCATCAACCGCGGCGAGATGCCCGTGCTTGACGTAAAGGACAAGGATTTCTTCTTTATGCCGCGCCAGCTTGACGAGGACGTGGCGTATACTGTGGGCGAGCTTTGCGCCGCAAGGCTTCCGCGCGCGTACGGCGAGGACGAGGTGATACAGGTCATCTCCCCGACAAAGCGAGGCGTTTCGGGTACGGAAGCGCTTAACGCAAGGCTTCAGGCGCTTATCAATCCCCCCGCGCGCGAGAAAAAAGAGCACCGCCACCACGATAGGCTCTTCCGCGAGGGAGATAAGGTCATGCAGATACGCAATAATTACGAGCTTGAGTGGATTCGCGGCTCAAAAAGCGGACTTGGCGTATTTAACGGCGATATCGGTAGGATAACCGAGATAAATACCGTCGAGAAATATATGGAAATTGACTTTGACGGCAGAGAGGTAGTGTACGAGTTTTCAATACTTGACGACCTTGACCTCTCCTACGCCGTAACGGTTCATAAATCGCAGGGAAGCGAGTATTCGACCGTCGTTATTCCGCTTGGCGGAGTAAGCCCCGCGCTTTGTACGCGCAATCTGCTTTACACAGCCGTTACTCGCGCCAAAAACCGCGTTATCATCGTCGGTCGCGCCGACACGGTGGCGGCGATGGTCGCCAACCGCAAGCCTACTGTGCGATACACGGGGCTTGATCGCAGAATACGCGAAAGGCTCGGCGAGCGATGAAGGAATTAAATAAAGAGCTCGTCGTTCGCTCGCTCGTGAGGGGCGAATTTTGCCCGATCTGCAAGGAAAAGCGCGACGGAACACAGCTTTTGTGCGATGCTTGCGCCGACGCGCTTGCCGCCGAGATGCGGCGCGGATGCGCGGTCTGCGGAAAAAGCATGATGGAATGCACCTGCTCGACGGCGGCGCTTCGCCGTGCGGGATACGCGCACCTTTTTAAGCTTTGCGTGTATGACCCAAAGCGCGAGGACGGCGCTGTCAATAAAACGGTATTTGCGATAAAGTACAAGCGCGACCGCCTGCTTTTTTGCTTGCTTGCGCGCCTTATGGCGCGAAGGCTTGCCGAGGCGATAGAAGCCATAAACGCCGCCGCCGATAAAAAGGCGGAGGCAGTAGTAACGTACATTCCGCGCTCACGGCGGCGCATCAGAAAAACGGGTGTTGATCAGGCAAAGCTCCTTGCCAAATATCTTTCGGCGGAGCTGTCAGTACCGAGCGTCAGACTTCTCAAAAGGCGCTTCCGTGCCAAAACCCAAAAGGAACTGTCGGTGTTTGACCGAGAGCGCAACGCAACAAGCCTATTTAAGCTAAAAAACGCGCGAAAGCTCGGCGGCAAGACCGTGATAATAGTAGACGACCTCGTTGCAAGCGGAAACACAATGGCGCAGGCGGGCGAGTTGCTTATGCGCGGCGGAGCGCAAAGAGTCATTACGGCGTGCTTTGCCACGCTCCTTCAAAAAGCGGAGGCAGAGCGCTTTGAGGAATATGCAAAGGACGTTCCCGCGCCGCCCGACGAGCCAAGCGAGGATATATTTTCGCGCGGCGAATAAATATTTCTTTAAGACCTTGCATTTTTAATTCAAGTATAGTATAATAAAATATATATCGTCAAAAATTGAGGAAAGCGAATGTTTGATTCTTTGTTCAGAAGGGATATCGGAATAGACCTCGGTACTGCATCGAGCCTTGTCTACGTTAAGGGCAAGGGTATCGTGCTTGCCGAGCCTTCTGTCGTTGCTATCGACGCTGAAACGGGCGATATATTAAAGGTCGGCAGGGAGGCGCAGATGATGCTCGGACGTACGCCCGAGAACATTCTTGCGATAAGACCTCTGCGCGACGGCGTTATCAGCCAATACGATATCACGCTTAAAATGCTTCAGTATTTTCTGCGTGCGGCGTGCGGACCTATGATACTTCAGCCGCGCGTCGTTATCTGCATACCGTCGGGCGTTACCGAGGTGGAGGAGCGTGCCGTGGTCGACGCGGCAAAGAACGCGGGCGCACGCGCCGCGTATCTCATCGAGGAGCCCGTTGCGGCGGCTATCGGTGCGGGCATTGATATTTCTGCACCCACGGGAAATATGATAGTCGACATTGGCGGCGGAACTACCGATATTGCGGTAATTTCTTACCGTGGAGTCGTCGTTTCCGAGTCCATAAAGGTCGCGGGTGACAAATTCGACGAGTCCATCATACGCTATGTAAGGAACAAATACAACATACTCATTGGCGAGCGCACCGCCGAAAGCATTAAAAAGACGATAGGCAACGTCTACCGCCATTCCGAGATAAAGACTATGGACGTAAAGGGTCGCTGTCTTGTTCAGGGACTTCCGAAGTTCGTGACTCTCAGCTCCGCCGAGATGCTGGAGGCTCTGCTTTCTCCGATAATGGCGATAATCGACGGCATTTGTCAGGTCATCGAGCGCACTCCGCCCGAGCTTGTTGCGGACATAATCAACAACGGCATCGTTATGACGGGCGGCGGAGCGAAGCTTTGCGGCTTTGCCGAGCTTATAACCGAGATGACGGGAATTCGCGCGCGCGTGGCGCAAAACGCCGTTTCCTGCGTTGCGATAGGTACGGGAAAATCGCTTGAGCATATCAATATGCTAACCGAGGGAACTATAAACCTCTCCCGCGCACGTCAACAAAGATATTAATAAAATGCGGCTGTGTATAACAGCCGCATTTTACAAGGAGATTTTTATGGAAAGAGTTATTAAGAATTATTCGCCCGACAGCATTTTCAGGAATTTTGAGGAAATATCCGCAATTCCCCGCGGTTCGGGAAATGAAGCGCAGATCGCGGCTTACATAGAAGAAAAGGCGCGCGCACTCGGTCATTTTTGCATTCGTGACGGCGCAAATAACGTTTTCGTCCGAATTGCCGCGACCAAGGGCAGAGAAAAGGAAAAAGCTGTGCTTTTGCAGGGACATACCGATATGGTCTGCGAGAAAAATTCCGACACGGAGCACGATTTTCTCCGTGACGGACTTAAGCTCTACGTTGAGAACGATATTCTCCGCGCGCGCGGCACTACGCTCGGAGCTGATAACGGCATTGCCGTCGCGGTGATGCTTGCGCTTATGGAGGGCGAGTGCGCCTCGCACCCCACGCTTGAATGCCTTTTCACCACCGACGAGGAGGTGGGGCTTCTCGGTGCGGGAAGCTTTGATTATTCCGTGATTACGGCTACCAAAATGATAAATATGGATAGCGAGGAGGAGGGCGCTGTCGTCGTCGGATGCGCGGGCGGCGTAAGAAGCGATATGAGCCTTAAATGCAAGACTCAGGCTTTCCGCGGCGAAGCGCTTAATATTTCCCTTACGGGGCTTTTCGGCGGTCATTCGGGCGAGAATATCGGCTCTGGCAGAGCTAACGCCATAAAGCTTATGGGGCGCATCCTTCTTGCGCTGTCTGCTAAAATGCGCGTAAACGTGCTCTCGGTTTCGGGCGGAAGCAAGGATAACGCCATTCCGCGCGAGGCAAGCGTCAGCGTGTCTGTGGCAAACGCGGAGCGCGCCGCAAAGGTAGTGCTTGCCGAGGTCGAAAGGATACGCGGCGAGCTTGTAGCGGAGGACGAGGGGCTTGTGGTTGCTTGCTCCGTCGCCGACGCGCCCGATTACATGCTTGACGCGCAAACGAGCCGCCGCATTCTCGGCGTGCTTGGCTGCGTGCAAAACGGCGTTATAGAGATGAGCAACAGCGTTGCGGGGCTTGTGGGCTTTTCGAGAAATCTCGGAATCGTAAAAACGGATAGCGAAAACGGCGAGGTGGTCTTTACCTTTTCGTCACGCTCCTCGCTTGACTCCCAGCTTGACGCATCTATCGCATCGCTTGACGCTATGGCGGCGCTGTGCGGCGCGAAAACTCGCCATCATAGCCGCTACCCCGGCTGGAGCTATGCCAAGAACTCGGCTCTGCGCGATAAATATATTGCCGTCGCACGCGAGATTTTTGGAAAAGAGCCTACCGTCAGAGTGCTTCACGCAGGGCTTGAATGCGGTATAATCAAGTCGCGTCTGCCGCGCCTTGATATCATTTCCGTGGGGCCCGATATGAAGGATATCCACTCCCCCGACGAGCAGCTTGACCTGCGCTCGTGCGAACGTTTTTGGACGCTTATCTGCCGTTTGCTTGCCAAATAAGCGCGGCTTGTTTATAATTTGTTTACATTTTTAGAGCAACGGTTGCTTGACTTTGATTCTTTAAGTGCTATAATTAACGTGAAATTCTATTTTAAGAAAGGGTAAAAAATGAAAAATACTAAATTTCTTCGTGTTGCCGCGCTTCTTATGGCGGTAATTATGATGATGAGCCTCTGCCTCGTTTCGTGTGATGACGGCGAGAATGCAGAAACTACCCCCGCGGACACCACTCCCGTGGACACCACTCCCGCGGCGACCACTCCCGCAGAAACCACGTCCACGTCACCCGACGCCCCTCAAAATCCTACCGTTGACGTAACCACCGCGGCGGGCGTTGCGGCGCTTCTCAACGCTAATCTTTCGGGCATGATCCCCACCGTTCCCGAAGGCGGCGAGCAGGGCGGTGAGCAGAGCGGAGTGGGAAATATCGGCAATATCGGCAATATCGGCGATATTATGGGCGCGATCGACCTTTCCGCTATCGACGTAAAGACTATCGTTGCCGAGCTTATCAAGTCGATGGATGGAATGAACCTTACCGTTGACAATCTCTCGGGTAGCCTTGCTGAAGGTCAGAGTCTTCCCGATAAATTCCAGCTCTCGAACAATTTCATCTATATGCTGGGCAAGGATTCCTTTGGCGATGATGCAAAGGTTATAGGCAAGATCACCGCAGACGGAATAAGCATGATCGGCAGTGCATCTGGCATGGTTATGCCTATGAATACCGTATCATTTGCGGATATCTACGCGCAGATCGATGCGGCACTTGCATCTCTCACCGCTTCTCTTGAAGCTATGCCCAAGGTCGAGATCGACGTGGATATCGAGGCTATCAAGACCGCGCTCACCGTCAAGGAGGACGATCTTATCGACCTCGGCAACGGCGTATGGCAGCTCAAGTCTACTTACGTAGTAAACGTCATAAAGACCGTTCTTGGCGAGCTTGGCGCGACCGAGACAGAGCTTGGCGATGCTCAGGCCGTCTTCGATCTCATTCTCGTGACCAATATGACCGCTGACCTCAGCAAGTACGCGCAGACGGGCGAGCTTACCGTTAAGTTCGATATCCCCCAGACCCTTACCGTTACCGTATACAGCTCCGCTACCGTATACACCGTAGACGTTGTTGCGGGCGATACTAAAGCTTCTCTTAACGCCACTACGCAGGAGGCGGGCGGCAAACTCACCGTTAGCGTAACCGAGCTTGATAAGGAAGTTCTTGGTGCTACCCTCACGGTAACAGATAACGGAAACAAGATGACGTTTTCGGGCTTTGCAAATGTATCCGAGGCGGATGAGGCGGGCAACGTAACCGCCCACCGCTACGAGACTACCACTAATGTCGAGTCTACCGAAACGGGTATGACGTACAAGACGGTAGTCAAGTGCGACGGCGCTGACCTTATGAAGAGCGAGTACACGCTTTCCGCAAACGAGAGCGGTATGCAGTTTAACGCAACCTTTGAGGATAAGCTGAACAACCTTAACGCAAGCTTTGCCGCAAGCATGGGCGCAAGCACGGAGCTTCACGTTTTGGTAAATAACGCGGGCGCTGAGACGAAGGCTGATTTCGTAATGAATATGGCTGATGCAAACGGTGAGATCGTTAAGTCGAGCGTAACCGCAAGCGGAGCTACTACGCTCAGCTTCAACGTTAAGGTAGTGAGCGTGGATGCAAACGGAACTCCCAAGTTCAATATCGCGCTCGTTACTCCCAGCGGAGATATCTCCTTTGATATTTCCACCGCCGCAGTAGCCGCTCCCGAGCTTACCGCTGATGAGAAGTCGGCACTTGAGTTCTGCGACAACTATCTTGCAAATTACGCCACCTATATGGCACAGCTTGCCGATTACGATGCTAAAGTAGAGGCAGCCGTAGTCGCAGGCAAGACTCTCCCCATGGACTTTGCGCTTATCGACAAGACCAACCCCAACGTAGTATATCACTACTACGTATTCGTATACAGCGCAGAGGAATATGAGGTAGACGGCTTTATCGAGCTTGCTCCCGATACCACGGGATACAACGTAATTACCGAGGCTGACCTCGCAGTATAAAAAAATAAAGGGCGAAAGCCCTTTATTTTTTTTCGTCAAGCTGTGCCTTGTGCTTTTTGCCTACGTTTAATTCACTTTTATACGACGAGCCGCGCACGATGGTGTCCGAGCCGTATTTTCCGCGTATTTTGTCGACAGCCTTGTCCACAGCCCGCGCCTTTGAGCGTCGCTCGTTTCCGAAAATGGATAATTGCTCGTTTCCCTCGCGCGAAACGTCCGTCAGCGAAACGCCGATTAGGCGCAAGGGCGTGTGATAATCCCAAAGCTCCGACAGGAGCTTTTTTGAAAGCGCGTATATCTCGTCGGTTATGTCGGTGTCCATATCAAAATGCCGCTGATGTGAGCGGTCGCGGAAGTCCGCGGTGCGTATCGTAACCGACATACAGGACGCCGTCGCGCCGTCGGCGCGCATACGCGACGCCACGCTGTCGCAAAGGGCAAGAAGCACGCGGTGCGCGCTTTCCTTGTCCGTTACGTCCTGCGAAAGAGTGGTAGAGTTTCCGTACCCCTTTGCCGCATCGTGATGCTGTAGCACGGGGGAATCGTCAATGCCGTTTGCAAAGCTGTGTATCTGCTCGCCAAGCTTTTTGCCGACGGTGTATTGCACGGAGCGCAATTCGCGCCGTGCAAGGTCGCCTATCGTTTTTATCCCCGCCGCTTCAAGTCTGTCGGCGGTCGCCGCGCCGACGGTGAAAAGCTCGCGCACGGGGAGCTTCCACATTTTTTCCTCTATTTCGCGCGAGAAAAGCGTGTGTACCTTGTCGGGCTTTTCAAAATCACTTGCCATTTTTGCAAGGAGCTTGTTTGAGCCGATGCCGACGTTTACGGTAAATCCGAGCGTGTCGCGTATCTTGTTTTTTATCTCGTGCGCGGTCGCTATGGGGTCGGGGTATATCGTTGACGTGCCGCTCATATCGAGAAAGCACTCGTCGATGGAGTATTTTTCGACCACAGGCGCGTATTCGCGGCAGATATCCATAAACGCCCGCGAATTCTTTTCGTAAAGGCGGAAGTCGGGGCGCGCCAAAACAAGCTCGGGGCATTTGCGAAGTGCCATTCCGATGGGCTCGCCCGTCTTGACACCCATCTTCTTTGCGGGGATGGATTTGGCAAGGATGATGCCCGTGCGCCGCTCGGGGTCGCCGCCGATGGCAGACGGAATAAGGCGCAGGTCGCTCTCGCCGCGAGAAACGCGCCGCGCCGCTTCCCACGAAAGAAACGCGCTGTTTACGTCTATGTGAAATATAAGTCTCTCTGCCGCCATTTCTCGCCCCCCTTTTTTTATTTCAGTATAACCTATTTTCTCCGAGAAATCAAGAAAGTATTTCATTTTTTTCAAAAACGCACTCCTATATCGCGCTTTTTATTGCAATATCGACGGCTATATGATATAATAAAAGAATAAAAATAAAGGAGCTGACTATGGAAATTTACCACGGAAGACCCGTTGATATATCGGATAGAGAAGCGAAGGAAGTAAGAGTTTACGACCTTCTTGACTCGCTCGGCGTTGAATACGAAAGAGTCGACCACGAGGCGGCAATGACTATGGAGATATGCCGCGACATTGACGCGAGCCTCGGCGCAGTAATATGCAAAAATTTATTCCTTTGCAATAGACAAGCAACGGATTTTTATCTGCTTATGATGCCCGACGATAAGCCCTTCAAGACCAAGGATATCTCGGCGCAGATAGGCTCGTCGCGCCTCTCGTTTGCAACGGCGGAGCATATGGAGAAATACCTTGATATCACCCCGGGCTCCGTCAGCGTTATGGGGCTTATGAACGACAAGGAGGGCGCAGTGCGATTGCTTATCGACGAGGACGTGCTTGCCGCGGATTATTTCGGCTGTCACCCCTGCGTGAATACCTCAAGCCTTAAAATAAGCGTTGCTGACCTTAAAGAGAAGATAATTCCCGCACTTTCTCACCCTTATACGGTGGTCAAGCTGTAAAATTTTATAAAAAGTATTGACAAATTCGGTTTAATGTGCTATCATTTTAGCATATTAAAGGATTAAAGAGGATTTGCTATGAAAAATCATCATAAGGAACGCACATCTCAGCTTTGGAGGGCGATACTTTCGCTTGAAAACGAGGATGAGTGCGCAAGCTTTTTTGGCGACCTTTGCACCGTTGCGGAGCTTGAGGAAATGGCAAAGCGGCTCGAGGTCGCAAAGTGCATTGACGGCGGAATGTCCTACGGCGACGCCGCAGAGCGCACGGGCGCAAGCACCGCTACCATAAGCCGTGTAAAGCGCTCGCTTTATTACGGAAACGACGGCTATCGCACGGTGATAGACAGACTTAAGGACGAAGAGGAAAACTGATGAAAACACTTAACGAGCGTGTGCTTGACACACTTAGCGAGCTTTATCGTGCGTACGGATACGCAAAATATAAAATGAGCGGCTTTGAGGAATACGACCTCTACGCCGCCAACCGTGATTTTCTCGTAAGCGGACAGATACTTACCTTTACGGGAGCGGACGGTAGACTTATGGCACTCAAGCCCGACGTAACGATGTCCATTATCAAGGATGCGGAGAACGAAAAGGGCAGAGTGGATAAATATTTTTACAGCGAGAACGTCTACCGCGTTCCGTCGGGCGCTCACGAATTCCGCGAGATAATGCAGACGGGCGTCGAGTGCGTCGGTGATATCGGCGACTACGATCGCGCGGAAGCCGTTTTTCTTGCTTGCCGCAGTCTTGCGGCAGTCAGCGAGGATTTCGTCGTCGATATTTCCCATATGGGACTCGTTTCGGGCGTGCTTGATAAGGCAGAGCTTGACGAAACGGAAAGGGCGGCGGCAATTGAGGCGTTGAAGAGCAAAAATCGCGGTGCGCTTGCCGCAGTTTGCGCAAGGCTTGACGACGATATGAAATACACCGTTATGGGACTCGTTGACGTTTGCGGCGTGCTTCCCGACGCTATCGAGGCGGCAGAGGTGCGCGGAATGAACGTCAATGAAAAGACCGCCGCGGCGCTTCTTACCCTGCGCCGTATTGCGGATGCGGCGGGCGAGAGTGCCGACAAGCTTCGCCTTGATTTTTCCGTTGTTCACGATATGAATTATTACGACGGTATCGTTTTTGCAGGATACGTCCTCGGCATTCCCGAAAGCTTACTGCGCGGCGGTGAGTACGGTTGCCTTATAAAAAAGATGGGCAGAGTGGGAAGCGCCGTAGGCTTTGCGGTTTATACCGACCTTATCGACCTTATTGACAAGGGTGAGCGCGGTATTGACGCGGATATTCTTCTCGTTTGCGGCGACGATGCCGAGCCCTGCGCCGTTGCCGACGCGGTCGAAAGACTTCGCGCGCTTGGCAGAACGGTGCTCGTTCAGCGCTCCCTTGCAGGGCGCGAGCGTTGCCGAAAGGCTATGAGACTTTCGGGTAGGAGGTTTGAGGAAATTGAGTAATAAATATTGTCTTAACGTAGCTCTGCCCAAGGGCAGACTTGGTGAAAAGGTCTATTCCGTGTTCGAGCGTGCGGGATTTTCCGCCGAGGGAATACACGACGGCGGACGTAAGCTGATATTTGAAAATGCAGAAGGCACGCTCAGATTTTTCTGGGTAAAGCCCTCCGACGTTGCCGTATACGTTGAGCGCGGCGCGGCGGACATCGGCGTTGCGGGCAAGGATATTCTTCTTGAATACCGCCCCGACGTGTACGAACTTCTTGACCTCGGCATCGGAAAATGCCGAATGGCAGTTGCCGCCAAGAACAGCTTTTGCGACGATGCGAGCCGCACTCTGCGCGTAGCAACGAAGTTTCCGAATATCGCGGGCGGCTACTATCGCAGTATGGGCAGAAAAATTGATATAATCAAGCTCAACGGCTCTATCGAGCTTGCCCCCATTCTCGACCTTTCCGACGTTATCGTCGATATCGTCGAAACGGGAAGCACGCTTCGTGAAAACGACCTTAGCGAGTATGAAAAGATATGCGATATCAGCGCGCGACTCGTTGCAAACAAGTCAAGCTGGAAATTCAAGCGCGAGATGATGGAAAAGATATGCCGCGCATTTGAAGAGGAAATGAAATGATACGTATCGTAAAAAAGAATGAGATAAGCGACGGCGAGATATTCGACAGAATGAGCGGCGGTGCGGACGTTTCCGCCACCGTTGCCGATATTATTGCCGACGTAAGAGCGCGCGGCGACGAGGCGCTCATAGAATACGCGGCGAAATTCGACCGCGCAGAGATAAGCGAGGTCGAGGTTCCCGCCGAGGAGATAGATGCCGCAGTAGAGGCTGTCGGCGAGGAGTATATGAATATGCTCCGTCGCGCCGCGGCGAATATCGAACGCTTCCACAAAGCACAGCTAAGAGAGGGCTTCGTTATCAACGACAAGGACGGCATCGTAATGGGGCAAAAGGTGCTTCCGCTTGCAAAGGCGGGGCTTTACGTTCCGGGCGGAACTGCCGCTTACCCCTCGTCCGTGCTTATGAACGCTATCCCCGCACGCCTTGCGGGCGTCGGTGAGATAGTTATGGTCACTCCCCCAAGCGGCGGAGCAATACCCGCGCAGATACTTGCCGCCGCAAAGGTCGGCGGCGTTGACCGCGTTTTCCGTTGCGGAGGCGCACAGGCAGTCGCCGCGCTTGCGTACGGAACGGCGACCATCCCCGCCGTTGATAAGATAGTAGGCCCAGGTAACGCCTTCGTTGCCGAGGCAAAGCGTCAGGTCAGCGGTACTGTCGGAATCGATATGATAGCGGGACCGAGCGAGATACTCGTAATCGCCGACGGCGCATCCGACCCCGTCATCGTTGCCGCCGACCTGCTCTCACAGGCGGAGCACGACAGACGCGCGTCTGCCGTCCTCGTTACGACGAGCGCGGAGCTTGCCGCCGCCGTCAGCGCGGAGATCGAGCGTCAGCTTGCCGTTCTGCCGCGTGTGGAGATCGCCCGCGCGTCCATCGACGACCACGGACTTATAATAATCGTTGACACTATAAAGGAAGCTATCGAAATGTCAAACCGCATAGCTCCCGAGCATCTTGAGATATGCCTTGACAACCCCTTCGATTATCTTTCCGAGATAAAGAACGCGGGTTCGGTATTCCTCGGCAGAAATTGCCCCGAGGCTCTCGGCGACTATATGGCGGGCCCCAACCACACCCTTCCCACCAGCGGAAGTGCAAGGTTCTCAAGCCCCTTGTCCGTTGACGATTTCGTTAAAAAGATGCAGTTCACCTACTTTACCGCCGACGCTCTCGCAACGCTTGCCGACGACGTTGATGCGTTTGCAAGAAGCGAGGGACTTGACGCCCACGCAAGAAGCGTTACGCGCAGATTTGGGAGAAAATACGAATGAGCAGATTTTTGAGCAAAAAGCTCTCGGCGCTTGAGGCGTATACGCCGGGTGAACAGCCGAGAGATAAAAAATACATCAAGCTCAACACCAACGAGTTTCCGTACCCTCCCGCGCCCGACGTTGTTGCGGCGGTGAACGCCGACGAAATGCGCGCGCTTCGCCTTTATCCCGACCCCACGGGGGCAGAGCTTAAAGCAAAGCTTGCTGAATTTTACGGCGTTGGCAGTGAAAACGTGTTCATCTCCAACGGCTCGGACGATATACTTAATTTTTCATTTATGGCGTTTTGCGATGGCGGGGCGGCTTACGCCGACATAACCTACGGCTTTTACCCCGTTTTTGCCGAGCTTTACGGCGTAAAGAGCAAGATAATTCCGCTTAAAGACGACCTTACGCTCGATGTTGACGAGTTTTGCCGCACGGATTCCACCTGCGTTATCGCAAACCCCAACGCCCCCACGGGACTTGCAATAAGCCTTGCGGACGTTGAAAGAATAGTCAGCGCAAACGAAAACAGAGTAGTAGTCGTTGACGAGGCGTACGTTGATTTCGGCGGCGAGAGTGCCGTCGCGCTTACGAAAAAATATAAAAATCTTCTCGTTTGCCAGACGTACTCAAAGTCGCGCGGAATGGCGGGTGCGCGCCTCGGCTTTGCCATAGGCGACGCGGCGCTTATTGCCGACCTTGAGCTTATAAAATATTCCACTAATCCCTATAACCTCGACCGTCTTACTCTGGCGGCGGGCGTGGCGGCTCTTACTGACGACTCGCGCCGCTATTACGCCGAAAAGCAAGCGGAGCTTATGGCAACGCGCGATAGCGCAACTGCCGCGCTTACCGCACTTGGAGCAGAGGTCATTCCCTCGCTTGCAAATTTCATATTCGTAAAAATTCCGTCCGTCAGCGGAGCAGAGCTTAACGCCGAGCTTCGTGAGCGCGGAATACTCGTGCGTCATTTTAAGACCGAGCGTATCAAGGATTATAACAGAATATCCATAGGCACGCCCGAGGAAATGTCGACGCTCGTTTGCGAGATCGAAAAGATAATAGGAGAAAGAAAATGAGTAGATGTCATAAAATAGACCGCAAGACCGCCGAAACGGATATCTCCCTTGCGCTGAACCTTGACGGAAGCGGAAAAAGCGAGGTAAGCACGGGCTGTGGCTTCTTTGACCATATGCTCACGCTTTTTGCCCGTCACGGCGGCTTTGACCTCACCGTTAAGTGTAATGGCGATATTGAGGTCGACGCGCACCACACAGTTGAGGATGTGGGAATATGTCTTGGAAAGGCGTTTCGCGCTTCTCTCGGAGATATGCGCGGTATCTGCCGCTACGGTGATATAGTTCTGCCCATGGATGAGGCTCTTATCCTTGCCGCCGTTGACATTTCGGGCAGGGCGTATCTTGGCTACCGAGTAAGCACGCCCGCCAAGAGAATCGGTAACTTCGAAACGGAGCTTGCCGAGGAGTTCTTTGCCGCATTCGTGCGCGAGGCAGGGCTTACCTTGCATCTTCGCCGCCTTGCGGGCAGAAATTCGCACCATATTATCGAGGGCTGCTTTAAGGCAGCGGCTCGCGCGCTTCGCGCCGCGGTTGCGACGGACGCTCGCTTTGCCGCTGAGATACCCTCGACCAAAGGAGTTCTTTGATGCTTGTTGTAATTGACTACGGAGTGGGAAATCTTTTCTCGCTTTGCCGCTCGCTTGAGGCTATCGGGGAGTCTCCCGTCGTTACGGGGGATGCCGCCGAGATAGCAAGGGCGGACCGCATAATCCTCCCTGGCGTTGGCGCGTTTGGCGATGCCGCCGAGATACTTCGGAACACGGGACTTGATAAGGTAGTAAAGGAAAGAGCTGCCGCGGGCGTTCCCCTTATGGGAATTTGCCTCGGTATGCAACTGCTCTTTGATAAGGGCTATGAGTTTGGTGAGCACGACGGACTCGGACTTATTCCCGGTAAGGTCGTCGCGCTAAACGGCTATATTCCAAATGACCAGAAGATACCGCAGATGGGCTGGAACGCGCTTCATTTTCCAAGCTCCGAAAAAAAGGCGGCTTGCCCCGTTTTCGCGGATACACGCGAGGGCGAGTACGTTTATTTCGTCCATTCCTACTACGCCTCCGAGTGCGAGGCTGATACCGTCGCCGTCTGCGATTGCGGCGGAGTACCCGTTACCGCCGCCGTGGCGCGCAAAAACGTGGTGGGCTGTCAGTTCCACCCCGAAAAAAGCTCGGATGCGGGTCTTGCAATGCTCAGGGGCTTTTGCCGCGGCGAATTCAAAGGAGAATAACAGATGCTTATCCTTCCCGCAACAGATATATACGGCGGACAGGTAGTACGCCTGCTCCGCGGAGATTACAATAAAATGACCGTCTACGATGCAGACCCCCTCGTTCCCGCGCGTCGCTTTGAGGCGGCGGGTGCAGAGTGGCTTCACACCGTTGACCTTGAGGGTGCAAAGGAGGGCACTACGCCCAACCTTTACGTTATCGAGCGACTTGCACGCGAGACATCGCTTAAGGTCGAGATAGGCGGCGGAATACGCGACATCGCCACCGTTGATAAATATATGGACGCGGGCGTTGCGCGCGTGATTCTCGGTACTGTAGCCGTTACCGAGCCACAGCTTGTAAGAGAAGCGGCGAAAAAATATCCGGGCAAGGTCGCCGTCGGTGCTGACCTTCGCGGAAACGCCGTTGCGATAAAGGGCTGGCTTGAGGATGCTCCGCTTGACCGCGGCGCGTTCTTCGGCTCGATGCTTGAAGCGGGCGTTGATACCTTCATCGTTACCGACATCAGCCGCGACGGCGCTATGCAGGGCGCAAATACCGCGCTTTACAGAGAGCTTACCGAGGAATTCCCCGAGGCGAATTTCATCGCGTCGGGCGGTGTCAGTAGCTACGACGACGTTACAGCTCTTGCCGCCATAAAGGGCGTTTGGGGCGCAATAATCGGCAAGGCTTGCTACACGGGCGACGTTGACGTTGCGCGTGCCGTCGAGCTTGCGCGTTAAGGAGGCAAAATGATTACAAAAAGAATAATCCCTTGCCTTGACGTGCGCGACGGCAGAGTAGTAAAGGGCGTGAATTTCGCATCTTTGCGCGACGTTTCATCCCCCGTCGAGCTTGCCGAGTTTTACAGCTCCTGCGGCGCTGATGAGCTTGTTTTTTACGATATCACCGCGTCAAGCGACGGCAGAAGGCTTTTTGCCGACATACTGCGCGAGACCGCAAGCCGCGTTTTCATTCCGCTGACGGTTGGCGGCGGAATTCGCGAGGTCGAGGATTTTGACCGCGTGCTCAAATGCGGCGCGGACAAGGTCAGCGTAAATTCGGGCGCTATCACGAACCCCGATATCATACCGCGTGCCGCCGAAAAATACGGCAGTCAGTGCGTGGTGCTGAGCGTTGATATCAAGCGCGTTGACGGTGCTTTCCACGTTTTCAAGAACGGCGGAAGGATAGATACGGGCATTGAGGCTATCGAGTGGATACGCCGAGGAGTCGAGAACGGCGCGGGCGAGATAGTAGTGAACTCCATCGACACCGACGGCGTTGGCGGCGGCTTTGACCTTGCTATGCTTCGCGCCGTGTGCGACGTTGTTAAGGTTCCCGTTATCGCATCGGGCGGCGCGGGATGCACCGAGGATTTTATAAAGCTGTTTAAGGAAGTCCCCGACGTTGACGCGGGACTTGCCGCTACGGTTTTCCATTTTGGACAAATAAAGATTCCCGAGCTGAAGAAAGTGCTTCGCTCCGAGGGAATAGATATGAGGTTGTAAAATGTTTAATAAGAATGAACTTAAGTACAATAAGGACGGGCTTATTCCCGCCATCGTCACCGACGTCAAGGACGGCACGGTGCTTATGCTCGCGTATATGAGCCCCGAAAGCCTTGATATCACCCTTGAGGGCGGTAAGGCTTGCTTTTTCAGCCGTTCGCGCGGTAAGCTCTGGCTCAAGGGCGAGACTTCGGGAAATTATCTCAACGTGGTCAGCATAAAGACCGATTGCGATGCCGATACTCTGCTTATCACAGCACGCCCCGATGGACCTTCCTGCCACACGGGAGAGCGCTCCTGCTTCTTTAACGACGTTTACGAAAACGAGGATGAGGCAGAGGCTTTTTCCCTTGACGGACTTATGGAAATGCTCGTAGGCAGAAAGACGAATCCCAAGGAGGGCTCTTATACCACGTATCTTTTTGAGAAGGGAATTGACAAGATACTCAAAAAGGTCGGCGAGGAATCCACCGAGGTCATCGTTGCGGGCAAGGGCGGCGAGCGCGCCGAGACTATCTACGAGATAGCAGACCTTGCGTATCACGTAATGGTGCTTATGGTCGAAATGGGCATCTCGCTTGACGAGGTAAGGGATGAGCTTGCGTCGCGCCACGTTGTTGACAAAAAGGTAAAGCAGGAAAAAATGAAATAATTTTTTCGTGCAAACGGAAAAAATAAATCGCAAATATTGACAACTTAATATAAAAGTTATATAATATATTGTAATTCTTTTTATCCGATATGAAAGGAAGATAAAAAAATGGAAAGACTTATCGGAACAGTATCCCGCGGTGTTCGCGCACCCATTATCAGAAGCGGAGACGATATTGCCGCTATCGTTGCCGACAGCGTGCTTGCCGCCGCTAAAAGCGAGGATATAGCTATCCGCGACCGTGACGTTGTTGCCGTAACCGAGGCAGTCGTTGCCCGCGCACAGGGTAATTACGCGACAGTTGAGCAGATCGCCGCTGATATTCGTGCTAAATTCCCCTCGGGTGAAGCAGCCGTAATTTTCCCCATACTCTCCCGCAACCGCTTCTCGGTCTGCCTTAAGGGTATTGCAATGGGACTCAAAAAGATAACCCTTATGCTCAGCTATCCCTCCGACGAGGTTGGAAACCACCTCGTAAGTCTTGACGACCTTGATGTCGCAGGTATCAATCCTTGGACGGACGTTCTGACCGAGGCTGACTACCGCAAGCATTTCGGTATTCGCAAGCATACCTTTACGGGTGTTGATTATATCGAATTTTACCGTGAGCTTATTACCGCTTGCGGATGCGAGTGCGAGGTAATTCTTGCTAACGATTGCCGCGCAGTTCTTGCATACACCAAGAACGTTCTTTGCTGTGATATCCACAGCCGTCAGAGAAGCAAGCGCCTTCTCACCGCCGCAGGCGCACAGACCGTGTACGGACTTGACGACGTACTGACCTCCTCCGTTGACGGAAGCGGCTTTAACTCAAAGTACGGACTTCTCGGCTCTAACAAGGCAACCGACGAGACCGTTAAGCTCTTCCCCGAGGGCGGCGAGAGCGTTGTTCTTGATATTCAGAAGCGCATTTACGACGCAACGGGCAAGCAGATCGACGTTATGATATACGGCGACGGCGCGTTCAAGGACCCCGTTGGAAAGATCTGGGAGCTTGCAGACCCCGTCGTTGCACCCGCATACACCGCAGGTCTCGACGGTCAGCCCAACGAGCTTAAGCTCAAGTATCTTGCAGATAACGATTTTGCAGGACTTTCTGGCGACGAGCTGAAAAAGGCTATCTCCGAGAGGATCAAGGCGAAGGACGGAAACCTCGTTGGAAAGATGGATTCGCAGGGAACTACCCCCCGCCGTCTTACCGACCTTATCGGCTCGCTGTGCGACCTTACCTCGGGCAGCGGCGACAAGGGAACTCCTATCGTTTGGATTCAGGGCTATTTCGATAACTATACTAACTGATAAAAAACGGATGGGGAAGGGACTGTACCATACAGTTTTTGAAATTGAACAAGGTATGTTCCACCATCGACAAAAAGGACAGAGAATTTTACGTTCTCTGTCCTTTTTCACTTGTTGGAAAATGTGATCTCGTCGATATGCCTCGCTCTCGCTCGGCTCGATATATTCTCGCTCTGCTCGAATTCGATATGTTTTCGCTTCGCTCAAACTCGATATGATATAAATCCGCGCTCACGAAGTGAGCATATCG
>JAZQXT010000008.1:0-15071 GCA_045633005.1 Eubacteriales bacterium
GAAGTTGCTTCAAAGAGAGCGGGAACAGCGCACCACTCGCGTCATTCCGAAGTCGCGGAGCGTTGTTCCGCGCCGCGACGAGCGAATCTCGCCGTTTTTCCGCAGAAAAACGGCGCCCTATGTTCGCACCAAACCGATTTATTAGGGATTAGCACTAAAAAATACGGCTACGAACTATTAAAACGCGATTGCACACATAAGGCTCTCCCTCAGGGAGAGCTGGCGCGTTAGCGACTGAGAGGGGGCGCGAAAGCCCTCTCCGTCACGCTCCGCGTGCCACCTCTCCCAAAGGGCGAGGCAAATTGTAAGCGCGAACATTCAGCATAGCCAAAGCACGGCTACAAACTATTAAAAAGCGATTGCAGACATAGGCTCCATTGTGTAAAGGGAGCTGTCACCGAAGGTGACTGAGGGATTGTTTTTAACACGAAATATAGCTTTTTCGACAATCCCTCCGTCATTTTCTTGCGAAAATGCCACCTCCCTTTACACAAGGGAGGCTAATTGTAGGCGCGAACATTCAAAGCACACGGCTATGCACTATTTGCGGCGATTGCAAACATAGGCTCCCTCCGAGAGGGAGCTGTCGAGCGGACGCGAGACTGAAGGAGAGTGCGCGACAATACCACAAGCACTCGTTCCATCAAGGCGCAGGCTCCTTCCACCGCTTCGCGGTCCCCCTCCCTCTCGGAGGGAGGCAAATATAAACCGCCGCTTTTTTATGTAGCCGTAGCACACGGCGAGAGTCCGAAAGGGAAAGTCGGGTGCAAACATCAAGCGCAAAAATTCTGCGGAATTTTTGCGAGATCCACTTGCCGCGTCGCAGAACAATGCGCCGCGTCTGCGGGATGACGCAGGAGAGTGCGTTGTTCCCGCTCCAAGTGGGGTTCATTCGGAATGACGCGCGAGAGTGCGCTATTCCCGCTCTCTTTAAAAAACTTCGGAATGACGCAAGTGGGTGCGCTGTTCGCTTTCTCAATAGGAATGCTTTTTGCCTTTTTGCAAAAAGCTTCCTTCATTTGCGGCAACGCCGCAACATCATTGGGCGCAAGCCCACATCATTTGCCGAAGGCGACATCATTTGCGGCAACGGCGCAACATCATTACGGCAAAGCCGTTTTCCACAGCGACATTCTTTATAAAATTATAATATATTATAAAAAATATATTGCTATTTTTAATAATATATGTTATAATATACCTTGTATAATTATTTGACATGAAAGGAGCGTTCCATGGCATATATAGACATATGCAAGGAGGTCTGGCAGGAAATTCTTGAAGGATTTCACGACACTCTGCCGTCGTCCACCATCGACCTTTGGTTCAAGGATATAAAGATCATCAGCTTCAAAAACGACGTCGTTAAAATGACCATAAATTCACCCTTTAAGCACGACATTATAAGAAAAAAATATCTTGCGCGCATTGAAAGGGATTTTTCCACTCTGCTCGGCTTTGACGTTACCGTCGACCTTGACTGCGACGAGCGAATGCCCGAGGAAAAAGAGGAAGCTCCCGCGCCTGCGCCCGCGCCCGCCATCAAAAAAGAGGACCTTGTAAACAACTGGGGCTCGACGATGCCCGCGTATAATTTCGAATACACCTTTGACAACTTCATCGTCGGAAATTCAAATAAATTCGCGCACGCCGCGTGTACCGCCGTTGCCGCAAACCCCGCGCGCAACTACAACCCCCTTTTCATCTACGGTCCGAGCGGTCTTGGCAAAACTCACCTGCTTTACGCCATCACCAACGAGGTGCAAAAGAAAAAGCCCGACGTTAACATAATCTATATAAAGGGCGAGGATTTTACTAATCAGTTTATCGAGGCTCTCGGAGCTTCGATGATAAGCGAATTCCGCAATAAATACCGCTCGTGCGATATGCTCCTTATCGACGATATCCAGTTCATCGAGGGCAAAGTATCAACGCAAGAGGAGTTTTTCCACACCTTTAATAACCTGTACGAGGATCACAAGCAGATAATCCTTACGTCCGACCGTCCGCCGCGCGATATGAAAACGCTAGAGGACAGACTGAAAACTCGATTTGAGTGGGGACTTATCGCGGACATTCAGCCGCCGGATCTTGAGCTTCGTATCGCAATAATCAGGAAAAAGGCGGAGCAGGTGGGCATTACGCTTGCCGAGGACGTGCTGACCTTCCTTGCGGAAAACCTGCGCTCCAACATCCGCCAGATCGAAGGAGCGATCAAAAAGCTCGGCGCGAAGGTATTCCTTTCGGGTCAGGTCATTACGATGGAGATAGCAAGGAGCTGTATCATCGAGCTTCTCGGCGGTGAGGAGCCCGTTACCGTCACCGTTGATAAGATCTACACCGCTATTTACAGAAAATACGGCATTACGAAAGAGGAGCTTGAAAGCTCACGCCGTACGCGCGAAATAGCAATGGCAAGGCATATTTGTATCTATTTGATACATTCGATAACGGATATGTCCCTAAAGAGCATCGGAAAACTGCTCAACCGCGACCATTCGACCATTATATCGTCGTGCGATATCGTTGAAAAGAAAATGATAACCGACCCGATAACGCGCCTTGACATCGAGCAGATGACCGAGGAAGTTACGGGAAGTAAATAAAACGATGTGGAAAGGCTGTTTTATTTCCAACAGCTTTTCCACACCCAAATTGCATTTTTTGAAAGTTTTCCACACCCCGAAAACCGTGTAAAATACAGGGAAAATTGAAATTTTGCCGACTTTTCCACTTTTTCAACAGGGTATACTATTAATGTTATTATATTATTTAATATATTTTATTTATTTTTTTATCGCGCGCGTGCGCGTGAGAGAATAATGAAAGGATGCTAACGCAATGAAGATAATTTTCAACCGTTTGGAAACTATAAATACCATCTCTCCTCTGCTTTGCGCTATCGGAAGGTCAAATATCCCCGCCGTCGAGTGCATTCTCATTGAGGCTAAAAAGGGCGAGGCACTCACGCTTACCACCTTCGACCTTGAAAAGGGCGTAAGATGCAACTGCAACGCCACCGTGCTTGAGGAAGGCTTTTACTGCATAAACGCGCAAAAGCTGTTTCAGACGCTTAAGGTAATGGAGGGCGAGGAGGTCACGCTAACCGTAAACGAAAAGCTTGAGACCACCATTTCCTCGGGCAGATCTACTTATAAAATGTCCGCCCTGCGCGGCGAGGATTTTCCGCAGATCCCGAGCCTTAAAACGCAGATGGGCTTTGAGCTTTCGTCCTCTCTCCTTCGCAGAACGATAGGAAAGATAAGCTTCGCAATGGCTCAGAACGATCAGCGTCAGGTGCTTAACGGTGCGTTCTTCCGCATCCGCGACGGCGAGATGCTTGCGGTCGCTTGCGACACGTTCAAGCTTGCAAAATGCGTTTGCACCGCAAACCTTATCAACCGCAACAGCGACGGTGAGGCGCTCAGATACTCCTACATCGTTCCCAACAAGACGATAAACGAGCTTTACCGTATGCTTCCCGACGACGAGGAAGAAAACGTGACGATATACATCAGCCGCAAAACGATGGTGTATCATTTTGACGGACTTATATTCTTTACGAAGATAATCGAGGGCGAATACATTGATTTTGAGCGCATAATCCTTACCAATCACAAGATAATCGCCTACGCCGACAAGGATAAACTGCTTGCCGCGCTTGAGCGTGCCGCCGTCGTTACCGAGGAAAAGATCGCGGGAAGCAACCGCACGCCGCTGAAATTCAGCCTTGAGAGCGGAGTTTTGAAGCTGACCGCAAATTCGAGCGCGGGAAGCTCCTACGACGAGCTTGAGGTCGAGCATACGGGCGACGATATCCTTATCGCGTTCAACAACCGCTTCCTTATCGACTCCGTCCGCGCCTGCTCCACCGCGCGCGTCAAGATCGAGCTGTCAACTCCGCTTTACAGCATAAATATCAAGCCCGTCGACCCCGAGGACGAGAGCGACGACCTCTTCTTCCTCTTGCCCGTGAGGATGAAAAACTGATACAAAACGGAAAATCCGTTTTGTATCAGTAATGAATGATGAAAAACCTTTTTGCTTCGCAAAAAGCTAATGAATAATGAATAATGAATAATTTAGGTGGCTTTTTGCCATAAGGCAAAAAGCTTCCTATTGAAAACGGAATAGCGCACTACTTCGCATTATACCGAGGTTCTTCAAATAGAGCGGGAACAGCGCACTCTCGCGCGTCATTCCGAAGTTCTTCAAAGAGAGCGGGAACGGCGTACTCTTTAGCGTCATTCCGAAGTCGCGGAGCGTTGTTCCGCGCCGCGACGAGCGAATCTCGCCGTTTTTCCGCAGAAAAACGGCGCTTGATGTTCGCATTGACCGATTTATTTTGGATTAGCACCAAAAAATACGGATGCGCACTATCAAAAAGCGATTGCAGACATAAGGCTCTCCCTTAGGGGGAGCTGGCGCGAAGCGGCTGAGAGGGGGCGCGAAAGCCCTCTCCGTCGGCTACGCCGACACCTCTCCCAAAGGGCGAGGCAAATTGTGGGCGCGAACATTCAGCACAGCCAAATCGCACGGCTACGCACTATCAAAAGGCGAATGCCATAGAGGCTCCCTTGTGTAAAGGGAGCTGTCACCGAAGGTGACTGAGGGATTGTTTTTAACCCTAAATATAGTTTTTTTGACAATCCCTCCGTCATTTTCTTGCGAAAATGCCACCTCCCTTTACACAAGGGAGGCTAATATAAACCGTCGCTTTTTATCATAGCCGAGGCACACGACGGAAGTCCGAAAGGGCAAGTCGGGTGCAAACATAGGGCGCAAAAATTCTGCGGAATTTTTGCGAGATTCGCTCGGCTCAGCACGGAACAGCGTGCTTCGCCTTCGGAATGACGCGAGAAATTGCGATATTCCCGCTCCCAATGAAGTTCAATCGGAATGACGCGAGAGTGTGCGCCATTCCCGCTCCAAATGAAGCGATTGCGATTACTCAAAAGAGAAAAAATCATTTAAATTCATTCATCAAATCGCATTTATTGATTTAAATTTGTATTTAAATGGAAATTTCCGAGCAGGGCGAGGAAATTGTCCTAAACTTTGCACTTTGCAATTCAACCAAAGTGCAAGGCA
Source organism: Eubacteriales bacterium (assembly GCA_045633005.1). Taxonomy (GTDB): domain Bacteria; phylum Bacillota; class Clostridia; order Oscillospirales; family CAG-272; genus CAG-390. Next base: position 5,092 of record JAZQXT010000008.1, read on the forward strand.
TTTTGGTTGAAAAATGGAAGCTAAAAGAATAAAAGCTGAAAATTTCAGAAACATCGAGTCCGCGGACGTTGAGCTGACGGGCGGAGTCAATCTCCTGTACGGAAACAACGCGCAGGGAAAGACTAACCTGCTTGAAGCGGTCTGCTTTTTCTCGCTCGGAAAATCGTTCCGAGGGGCAAAAGAGGGCGAATTTATCCGCTTTGACTCGAAAAACGCCTCGCTATCGCTCGATTTTTGCGACAGCGTGCGCGAGCAGAACATTAAAATAGATTTTTTCCGCGACAAGCTTCGTCACGTTGAGCAAAACGGCGTAAAAATAAGCCGTATGTCCGAAATGATAGGCGCGTTCAGGGCGGTTCTTTTCTGCCCCGAGCACTTGAACATCATAAAAGAGGGTCCGTCGATGCGGCGCGGCTATCTTGACGTGGCGATAAGTCAGCTCCGTCCGCTTTATTTGCGCTCGCTCCAGCGATATAATCACATTTTGGCGCAGAGAAACAAGCTGATAAAGAACGCCGTCGCCGACAGGCGCAGTTTTGACGCGACGGTGGAATTCTGGTCGCAGCAGCTTGCGCACGAAGCGGCAAGCATCACGCGCTCGCGCCTGAAATATCTTGCTATGGTCGAAGAGGAGCTAAAGATCTGCTTTGCGGAAATGACGGGAGACAGAGAAATTCCGTCGCTTGAATACGATTTTTCCTTTAAAATAGACAGAAGCACCGCCGAGGACGTAAAAAAGTGCGAGGAAGTGTTCCTATCGCGCCTTATGTCGTCCCACGACCGCGAGATTTCCGCAGGAGCAACGCTTTGGGGCATACACAAGGATGACGTGGATATAAGGCTAAACGGCAAAAGCGCGCGTCTTTACGCCTCTCAGGGACAGCAACGCTCGCTCGCCCTCGGTCTTAAGCTGTCGGAGAGCCGAATTTCGATGCGTGATACGGGTGAAGAGCCCGTGCTATTGCTTGACGACGTGTTTTCGGAGCTTGACGCGACGCGCAGGGAGTACCTGACCGAGCGTATGAAGCGCGGGCAGGTGATAATGACCGCGTGCGGCGACGTTGACCTCGGCACGAGCGTGAACGTGATAAACGTTGAAAAGGGCTGCTATTTGCCGCAAGGCAAATAGCAAATGAATAATGAATGATGAATAATGAATAATTTCGGTGGCTTTTTGCAAAGCAAAAAGCATTCCTATTGAAAACGGAATAGCGCACTCTCCTGCGTCATTCCGAAGTCGCGGAGCGTTGTTCCGCGCCGCGACGAGCGAATCTCACCGTTTTTCCGCAGAAAAACGGCGCGTGGTGTTTGCACCCAACCGATTTATTAGGGATTAGCACTAAAAATACGGATGCGCACTATTTGCGACGATTGCACCGAGAGGCTCCCTCCGAGAGGGAGCTGTCGAGCGGACGCGAGACTGAAGGAGCCTGCGTCTTGATATGGCAAGCACTTGTTCCATTATGCACGCACTCTCCTTCCGTCACGGGCAAGCCGTGCCACCTCCCTCTCGGAGGGAGGCTAATGTAAACCGTCGCTTTTTATCGTAGCCATATCACAAGGCTACGAACTATTAAAAGGCGATTGCAGACATAAGGCTCCCTTGTGTAAAGGGAGCTGTCACCGAAGGTGACTGAGGGATTGTTTTTAACCCGTAATATAGTTTTTTTGACAATCCCTCCGTCATTTTCTTGCGAAAATGCCACCTCCCTTTACACAAGGGAGGCAAATCGTAGGCGCGAACACACAGCACAGCCGTAACACAGCGGGAAAACGCTCCCGTGTTTTCAGCGATATTCGCCCTGCGGCGAGCGATATTGCGCCTTGCGGCGCAGCGATATATTTAGCTTCGCAAAATGTTAAGGTAGCTTTTTGCGGTGCAAAAAGCTTCCGAAATTATTCATTATTCATTATTCATTATTCATTTTTCCGAGGATATATATTATAATGAAGGATTTTTCTTTTGACACGATAGCCGCGGTATCCACGCCGCGCGGCAAGGGCGGAGTCGCGCTCATCCGCATTTCGGGCAGCGCCGCTACCGAGGTCGCGGACAAGATATTCGTCCCCGCATCGGGCGGCACGCTATCGCAAAAACGCCCAAGAAGCGCAGTTTTCGGCAAGATATTCACCCCCGACGGCAGTCTTTGCATCGACGAGGGACTTGCCGTGCTTTTCCGCGCGCCCGCGTCCTTCACGGGCGAGGACACCGTGGAGATCTGCTGTCACGGCGGTGCGCTCGTTACGCGCCGCGTGCTTGAAGCGTGTCTTGGCGCGGGCGCGCGCCACGCCGAGGCGGGCGAGTTCACCCGCCGCGCCTTTGCATCGGGCAAGATAGGTCTTGACGAGGCGGAGGCACTCGGACTTCTTCTCGACGCGGGAACGGATGCACAGCTCCGTCTTTCAAGAAGCGGAATGTCGGGCACGCTCGGCAAGCGTTGCTCCGAACTGCGCGACGAGACCACCGCTCTGCTTACCGACATTTACGCGCGTGTGGATTTTCCCGAGGAGGACCTCGGCTCTATTTCCGAGGAAGAAACGCGCACGAGAATCGGCACTCTCATTGAAAAGACCGCCGCGCTTGCCGCGACCTACCGCACGGGACGAGCCGTGGCAGAGGGCATTTCCGCCGTCATCTGCGGCAGAACGAACGCGGGCAAGAGCAGCTTTTACAATCTCCTCGTCGGCGAGGACGAGGCGATAGTCACCGACATCGCGGGAACTACGCGCGACGTGCTGTCAACGACCGTTTCCTTTGGCGACGTGACGCTCCGCCTTTTCGACACGGCGGGCATACGCGAAAGCGCATCTGACGAGGTCGAGGCTATCGGAATCAAACGCGCCATTGAAAAGATAGACGGCGCGGAGCTTGTTTTTTACGTTATCGACGCGACGCGCGCGCCCGACGGCGACGATATCGCGCTTGCCGAGCGGCTTCTTGCGCACGAGGGGCAGGTCGTCGCGGTGCTTAACAAGGTGGACTCCACCCCCTGCGCCGAGGCAGAGGAGCTATTTTCGCGCTTTAGCTTGCGTGCGCGGCTGTCCGCGCTCACGGGCGAGGGCAAAAGCGAGCTTGAAGCGCTCGTTTCGTCGCTCTTTATCGACGGCGAGCTTGATTTCTCTGCCGACGCCATCGTTATGGGCGCGCGGCAGTACGACGCTATCGCGCGCGCGGCTGATGCGCTTGCCGCCGCCGCCGAGACCATAGACAGCGGCTTTCCGCCCGACCTTGCGGGCGTGTGCCTTGAGGATGCCGCCGCCGCCCTTGGCGAGCTTGACGGACGCGGCGACACCGTACGCACCGACCTCATCGACGGAATTTTCTCCAAATTCTGCGTTGGAAAATAAAAAAATGAGCTTTCGTCAAATGACGAAAGCTCATTTTTATTTACACGGCTGCCGCAGCCAAAAAGATGGATGCTATCGCAAACAAGATCAGCGTGGTCAGCGCGAACATACCGAAGCCTATCAGTATTTTGTAAAGGGGATTGCGCACCGATTTCATAAAGCACAGCGTTGACGCGCCTAAAGCACCGCATAATCCGCCGCCTATCGCGCCGCCGACAACGGGGAATATCGCGCACAGCGCGGGCACGTTGCTCCATACGAATAATATGCCGAACAGAGCGACGACGAGGCTTATCTCATACCATTTCAGCTTAGGACATACCTCAATGCTCTCCCCATCTATGCACAGCGAAGCTCCGCTAAAGAAGCTTCCCTTCAGCGTGGCGTGCTTGCCGTTTATTATAAATTCCCTCTTGGAAACAGCCGCCGCCTCGACTCCGTTTACCGTCAAGGTCTTTTTTCCAAGCCAAAAGCCTTCGGCGTAGACTATCTCGCCGTAGGTCGGGTGGTTTACAGTCATTTTCATTGATTTTTCTCCTATCGTTAAGGTCTTAACTTGCTACCGACGGGCAGGCAACGATAAGACAAAAGCACCGCTCCCCCCGCCTTTTTTCCATTATATCACAAAAATGCAAAAAGTCAATCGAGCATTGGTTGATTTGCGGTTTTCTTTTATGAATGCTTTTTGCACCGCAAAAAGCTTCCTTAATTATTCATTATTCATCATTCATTATTCATTTCCCAAAATCAAATACACGTTTCCCGACACGTCGGCGTAATACAGCTTTCCCGTGTCGCCGTCGCGGCTGATAAGCTCGGGCTCCTTGGTAAGTCCAAGCTCCGAGAGCGCAAACACCTTCGTTATCTTGCCCGTGCGCACGTCGATCTCCTTCATAAAGCCGTTTGAAAAGCCCTCAAGCGACAGTATCTTGCCGTCCTCGGCAGTACAGCCCTGAATGAAATTCAAATATTCGATATCAAATTGCCCCTTGATATCCGCCGTGGTAAGAGTCAGCACGGGACAGCCGTATTCCGCGCTGTACTCGCCGTCCTTCGCGCTCGGCAGAGCAAAGGTGAAAAAGCGCGTGGTCTTCGGCGTGTCGCCGTTTCGCATAACGTAAGCGTAAAGGCTATCCCCGTCCACCGCAAAATTGCCGTACGGGCGGTCAGAGGAATTGCCGAGATTCGCGCTCCACAGCGCGTCCTTCGCAAACCCGACGCGGATGACCTGAACAAGCTCCGAGGAAAACGTGCCGCCGCTCTCGCTCAGGCGGTAAACGCAACACGTGCCCTCCTTTTTGTCGGCGGCGCTTGCGTAATTATTGTAAATATTAACGTACAAAAGCGGATATTTATCGCCTTTTTCGTAAAACTGCTCACTAAAGCAAACGGAATTTGCGTGCGGGCTCAGCACGCTTACCTTGTCAAGCGTAAAGCCCGTCAGCTTTTGCTTGCTTTCAAGGCTGTAAACGCCCACGTTGCCCTTTGAGTCAAACGCGAAAAGCTTGCCGCCGTATATCGCGCCGTCCTGAACGGACGAGCCGAAACTCATCACCTTTTGCGCGTTCAGCTTTTGCGCGGTGGTGCTTTCGGGCACGGTCTGACCGTATGCGTAAAACGTCACGCCGCAGGAATTTATATCGTTCAGCGTGAGATTACGCTCGCTCGCCGAGCGCAAAACCACGCGAAAATGCGTTGCCGCAGGGTATGCGGACTTTATGCTTGCCGTGGTGAATCCAACGCCGCTGCCCAAAAATCCGCCCGCCGCGTAGCCGAGCGGCGAAAACGAGCCGCCGTCCTGACGGTAGGCTATCCAAATAACTTGCCACCCCGTGTGGATGCTCACTCCGCTAAAGGACGAGAGCGAAAGAAATTCCGCCGTGCGCACGCGCGTGGCGTTCTCGCGCTCCTCGCCGAGATTTATCGACGAGCCGATAGTGCCAAGCTCCCACGCCACCGAGGGCGCGTAGGGGTAGAGCCACAAGCCCTTAACACCCGATGCGTAGAGCAATTTTGCGTCCGCGCCCGCGCCAAGCATAGCGCGCAGAGCCGCCGCCTTGCTTGAATATACGCCAAGTGCCTTGCCGCCGTCAAGCGCGACGAATTTGCCGCCCGACTCAAAAAGCGCGTATTGCGGCGCACCGCCGCTTGCCGTGCCGCCGAAAAGATAGCTTATAAGCGCGTCCTTCGCGCTTTGCTTCAGCGCCTCGCCCCCGTCGTTCTGACCGCCGCTCGGAATTTCAATGGGCGGAAGTCTTTCGCCGCCCGAAAGGGTAACGACGAGCCGCCCTTTTGAGTCAAGCTCCGCGCTTTCGACGCTTATCTCGCCCGTCGCCTTTACGCCGAGACTTTCCCAAGTCGCGCCGTCGTCGTAGGAAACCTCCCACTCGCGCGTTTCGCCGTTTACGCGCAGACGGGGCGTTTTGCCGTCCGCACCGTCCGCACCGTCGGCTCCGCCGACGCTTCCGAGGCTCGACCAGCTCGCGCCGTCGTAGGAAACGAAAAGCGTGCCGTTCTCTATCTTAAAGGCGGGCGTTTTGCCGTCCGCGCCCGCTTCGCCTTTTTCGCCAGGGATGCCCTGCGCACCTTGCGCCCCCTGCTCGCCCGCGGCGCAGGACGCAAGCGCGCACAAAATTATTGCAAATATTAAAAAAACGGATAGTAATTCCTTGAATTTTTTCATAATCTACCGCCAAAAATAAGGTTTTCTTCATTATATAATATTATAACATAAAACCGCGCCGATTTTCAATAGGTTTTGAACCGTAAAGACAAAAATAAGCCGCGGCAAAGCCGCGGCTCATTTTGTCATATCACGCATAGAAAATCGAAAACCACGAGCGAACAGCCTCGCCGTTATCCGAAGAAAAGGTATCGAGCGTTTCCAACGTGTTTGAATCAATTACTTCCCATTTTTTTGACGTTGTCCTGCACATAAAACGGCAATTATCAATCGCAAAAAATTCATAAATCGTGATTTTTCGCTCGCCAACGGCTTCTCCGTTAGAAATGTCTATCAATTCCAAGCTTTTGTCCTTGCGATTAACACAAATCGTATCGTTATTGACGTGTACGTTTTTTACCGCAGATTTGCTTTTCGTTCTCCATATTTTTTCACCCGATTGAGATGAAAAGCAATATAAGCCGTTTTCCCACGTTTGAGCGAAAATATAACGCCCGTCGGCAGAAATTGAAATCCCAAACTGCGTAATATAGGCACCGAAAAAGCTGTTTGTCCAGCTCACTGCCGAGCCGTTGGTATAATGGACGGTGACCTTATTAAGATTTAGATCAACCCATAAATAATGAATAGGGGAATTTTCATAAGCAACGAAATAATGTCCTGACGTATGTAAGGAATGCGCTACGCTGTGACCAATGCAAATTTTTTTGCCGAGTTCGACAATTATTTCGTATGTGATTTTACACGGCTCGTATGTCATCGTTATCACTTGTTTTGACGGAATTATATATCGTAGTCTTCATAGCAATTGAACAATACTTCGCAGTCGCAATATCCGCCCATACCAGTAATTTCCTCAATTACACTTTTATATAGCTCTGCTGAAATATTATCCTTGAGCCATTGTTCGGTAAAGCGCAGAGTGTTGTCACAACCGCAAGCATCCACCTGCTCTTCCAGATATGCAAACAATTTTTGCACGTTTTCTTTAGAGAGAATGTAGTCAGCCATTTTAATTATCCTTCGCAATATTCTGATTTATGAGTTAGATTATACCACGCTTTTGGGGAAAAAATCAAGTCGAAGCCTCGGCTTATTTTATCATAAGGTTTTTTGTAAAAAATCGAATAAAAATACCCAACCAACCGCGGCAGGAATTGAAGCAACAAGCGCCGCGCCAAGCTGAACGCACCATATCTTTTTGGTGTATCCGAGCCTTTCCGCGCCCTTGAGATTGATGGCGAAAATGCCGACGAGCGCGACTGCCGCAACGAGCGCGGCGACAATGCAAAACGGAATAAAGAGCGGATGCGCCTTTATCACTCTGCCGTCTATGGCGGCGCCCAAAGCGATACCGAGAAGCTCCCAAAAACAAGCCGCCGCGAGGCTGAAGAAAACCGCGTAAGCGGCAGTGAAAAGCGCGTACGCGCCTTTTTTAGTGTGAGTCATTGATGCACCTCCATTAGTTGACGCCTATATTATATCACGGGCAAGCGGGGAAATCAATAAACGAACGGTTGATTTGCGGTTTTTGTTTGAATACTAACCCTAATTTTGGCACAACTGCCCGCTTTTGAGGTTTACTTAATCACTCATCGGCTTAAAAACAGGCACCTCGTTTTCTACCACTATTGAACCGACAACACCCGTTGACACATAAGACAAATCGGCAAAATTGTTGTTGTTCACCTTAATGTTCGCACTATAGACTTCATAGTAAATAGGAAGAGCGGCGGGATCCTTTGATGAAAAAGAAGGCGAAACGGAGGCTACGAACAAATCAACCGAAGGATTGTCGGTCGTTGAGGTATCGTAAACAACGATAGATTCCTTCGTCTGCGTGTTAAAGATAGAAATTATTGAGCGGTGCAATCCCGAACCCCACGAGGAGGAAACTAATAAATCGAGATTTCCGTCTTTGTCGTAATCCCACGGCACGGCGTTTACGAACCCATAACCGCCAAAAGATTCACAAATAGAATAAACCTTACCGTCAATTAAAGCAAAGGATGCGCATGAATCGCTAAATTTAAAAATTTTGATGTCCGTCAGCAAAGCAACCGCCTGCGGAGTAACGTTGTAACAATGCTCCCTATCAAGCTTCGTTCCGCTTGACAGACCGCCCGCTTCCACGTCGCCGATAATAGCAACAAATTCATCCACATAGTCTCTCGTGCATGACGTTAACATATAATCTGTGGGGGATCGATCATCCGTACATGCCGTCAAGGAAGCAAGAACTATTCCGATTAGAAATATGCAAAGAAAGCGTTTCATCGAGTCAACCTCCTATTTAAACTGCAATAAGCTCCGTTGCATCAACAGAGATTTTGTTTGTCTTATCACTATGATGTTGATACAAGCTTCAATCAAAAATATTTTCTTTAATTTCCGCCAAAATCGACTTTTCAATGCTAATCGTTTTTTTGAAAAGTCCTTTGAACGCAAACGGCGTATAAAAGGAAATCTCCGTTCCGTTTTGCGTAAAAATATAGGTTTTCAAGGCATCGGTCTCGCCGCCTGCCGCCAATCCAATTCGTGTGCTATAAGAAAACAAAGCATATGTAAAAGCCTCGTTTTTCAATTTTCCAACGACAGCAGCGTACGCCCTATCAACATCGACGGAGCCATCTCTTGATTGTAGGCTGACAAGCTGATTTGAGTCGGGAATCATAAGCATAGGAATTAAACAACGGTCTTGCTTCAAAATATCGGCAGTTGCGGCAATATGGTTGTTGAGCAAATCAATAACGTTTTCTTGCACGGCAGTATCGAGTTCTGAAAAATTCATAACGGAAACTCCTTTCATTTGGTAAGTATATTATACCACATAAAAACAAAAAACGCAATCAACGAGTGGTTGACTTGCGTTTTTTGCGTGATGAGATAAACGTCAGCTCACGCCGTCGTAGGAAACGAAAAGCGTGCCGTTCTCTATCTTAAAGGCGGGCGTTTTTCCGTCCGCGCCAGCTTCGCCCCTTTCACCTTTTTCGCCTTTTTCTCCCTGCGCACCTTGCGCCCCCTGCTCGCCCGCGGCGCAGGATGAAAGCACGCCCAAAATTATTGCAAATATTAAAAAAACGGATAGTAATTTCTTGATTTTTTTCATAATCTACCGCCAAAAATAAGGTTTTCTTCATTATATAATATTATAACATAAAACCGCGCCGATTTCAAGTGATATTCGCCTTACGGCGAGTGATATTCAGCCTACGGCTGAGTGATATTCGCCCTTTGGGCGAGTGATATGTTTTGCTTCGCAAAACGTTAAGGAAAAAAGCGGTCAAAGCCGCGGCTTTGACCGTTTTTGTTTTTATAAATGCTTTTTGCATCGCAAAAAGCAAAAAAATGAAAAAAGGTATTGACAAAAGGGAGAAGAAGGGGTATAATAATCAAGCGGACTATGCAACCGGCGTCCGCAAAGTACATGGAGATGTACTCAAGAGGCCGAAGAGGCGCCCCTGCTAAGGGTGTAGGTCGGGCAACCGGCGCGAGAGTTCAAATCTCTCCATCTCCGCCAACAAAAAGAGGTATCGCGAATGCGATACCTCTTTTTGTTTATCCAAGCCGCAGGCTTGGCATATCATCGCCGCGCGAAGCGCGGTGCATATCATCAATGGCGGGTCGCCGCCATTGTATCTCATCACGCGCCAGCGTGCATCTACCTGCGGCTTGATGATATACAACACTTCGTGTTGGTGATATCCAGCCCTTCGGGCTGATGATATACACGCCTTCGGCGTGATTGGGACGCGAGATTGCGGAAAGTTCTTGAATTACTTTGCAAAATATGATACAATAAACTCACCGATAAATAAGAATTTGTAGGTGTGAGATATGGAGAATGTCAGACAAGCGACTATCGCTGATTTATCACGAATAGCAGAGATAGTGATATTTAATTACAGATTGAACTTTTATCCTATATTCCAAAACGATGATTATTACT
>JAZQXT010000009.1:0-12425 GCA_045633005.1 Eubacteriales bacterium
GCCGCTATGCGCCACGAACTGCACGTCCGCGCCGAACATACGCGCCGTAAGGTAATTAAAGGCGTGAAGCGAGCTGCTGTTCGCGCTCGTGCGCGAGCAAGCGCCGCCGTTTTCGGTGTACGCAAGCGAGCCGTAGCCCGAGCCGCCCGACGCGCATACTACCATAAATCTGAAATTGCCGTTATCGTATTCCTTGTCGCGCTTCTCGAACGCGCCGTCCGTTTCCATCGACAAGACAGACGTCGTAGCATCGTAAGGCTCACTCATTTTAAGGCACTTGACGGTATGCTTGCCCTCGGCAAGCCCCTCGACGATAGCTATACGCTGTTTTCCGCCCGTCAGACGAAACGTGCGTTCGGGCGCGGCGGTGGGAATCACCTCGCCGTCAACGGCGACGTTATAGTAGGGATAGTGCGACTCCGAGCCGCCCGCAACGGTGGACTCAAACTCAACGTAAAGGGCAGTTCCGACAAAGTCAACGGTAAAGCCCGTGGCGGTGTGGTAGAGGGTAATTCCCTCCCCCTTCGCCTCGTATCTGCCCTCCCATTTGACGTACTCGCCGTTTGCCGTAAGCGCGTCGCCGTCAAGCCTTTTTACGCCCTGCGGCTCATCCTCGGAGCAAGCGGCAAAAATTGGGACGAGCATAAGGATGCAGAGCATCAAGCAAATGATCTTTTTCATCGTCTTACCCCATCAAGTAGTAGATGGTCGTTCCGCTGGTGGTCATCATAATGAAGATAACGCAAACGACGATGGGACCTACCCACGCTCTGCCCGACTTGTTGAAGAAGAAGCGGTTAAGGAGCGGAAGCGCCGCCATAAGAGGAATAATGCTGAAAAGCATATTTACGAAGAGCCATTGGGGCGCGGCGGTGTCGGTAAAGCCGATAGTACCCGTTTTGATAAAGGGAAGATATTCAAGAACGAGTATCGCAACGAGTCCGAGCGTGTTGCCGAGGAGTGCTATGCACTTGCTGAGCCACTCGCTCCAGTTCGACGGGCGCATCGAGCAGTTGACGCGCAGAGAATTTGAGATATAGAATATAAGGAAGAACGGAATATACATAAGTCCCGCAAGTATCGACTCCCAAGTGAGCATTACTCTTGCCGAAACGAAGAAAAGGCGCATATCCGTGTGGAAAACGAGGTACAAAAGTCCGTTAAGACCGAAGAATGCGGCAATGAGAATTATCGCCATAAGCGGCGTTTTCCAGAAATCGCTTCCGCTAAGCTTCATCGGCTCAAGCTTTGAGATGTACGAGCGGCGCACGGCGGCAACGTCGCCGCCCTTCTTTGCGCGGGCGTGGTCGATAGCGTATTCAAGCGCCCAAGTGCCAAAGAAGATAACGATACCGATAAGACCGTTGGCAACCGCCCACAGCATTACGGCGTTGGTAAATCTCTGCGGGAAGAACCACGTCTGCGTGCCCGATTTTGCCTCGGGGAACCACTCAACGCTAAGCTCAACGCAGACCATATAAAGCACGCAGGCTATAACGGCGGATGCCGCAAATGAGAGCCAGAAAATGACTCTGCCCTTGACCTTCTGGTCGGCGGTGCGTGCGGGAAGCTCCTTTTTAAGACTTGCAAAAAGTCTCGTGCGGAGAAGCAGGCAGAAAAGCGCCATAATGAACGCAAAGCCGCCGAAGAGCGCCATTCCGCTTCCTATCTCCTTCCACAGCCAGCTGTGGGAGGTGTCCGCAACACCGTTCTGGAGGTTTGCGTTATCGTAATTATCGAAGGTATAGCCAAAGAAGCGGACGAGGTTCGTAAGCGTCTCGTTATCGTAGGGCTGTGCGGCGTGAATGCAGGATTCGTTGTTGATAACGGCGTAATTGCCCTCGTAGGGGTTGCCGTAATCCTTGCCGACCTCGACCTCGTCGATGAGGTCAAGTCCCGCTCTCTTAAGCTGATAGTTTACGATATCGATAGCCTCTGGAGCGTAGCGCATATCGGCGTTGCCGATCTCAAGCCACTTCTTTTCGTCCTCGGAAAGAGTAGCACCCGACGCTTGCTTGTCAAGTATCTCGTTTTTCTTTACGGCGGTGGCGTTCTGGAATGCGCCCTCGTCGTTCGCGGAATAGCTTATTCCTATGTTACAATCGGCATTTGTCCAGTTCCAGCCGCGTATGTATCCCGTTATGTAAACTGAATTAAGTCTCGACTTGGTCTTGGTGTCGCCCGCAAGCTTACCCTCGCGCTCCGCGAGCTTCTGCGCGCCGTTACCGCCCGCAGAATGTCCCGTTGCGCCGATGAGGTCGCGGTCTACCCAATCAAACTCTGCTTTTCCCTCCTCGGAGAAAAGATGATCCATCCAATAAAAGAGTCCGTAGCCCTCGTTTGTAGCAGACTGCGACTCGTAGGAGGGCGAGGACTCGCCCTGTCCGAAGGGGTCTATGCAGATAACGCCAAAGCCGCGGCGCACAAGCTCGATACAGAAGGACGCCTGCGTTTCCTTGGTACGCTGAATACCTGGGGCAACGAGAACGAGCGGAACGGGATTTTCCGCGCTCGCATCCTTCGGCTTATAAACGTCAGCGACGTTCAGCGCGGGGAGCTTTCCGCTGTCGAGATAGCGCTGATACGCCTTTGAGGTCGAGGTCTCAAGCGTAGGCGTGGTCTCAATCGTTACGGTATATATCTCGGTTGAGAAAAAGTCTGTCTGAATAAGGGATGCAAGGAAGCCGCCAAGCACGACGAGTGCAAGACCTATGGCAAGCGCGGACTTTGCCTTGTCCCAATTTTTGAACCAATCAAGTATTTTTTTCATTATTTACCTCTTTCGGCAAAACGGCGGAAAATATTTCCGCCGTTTTGATTGATTTATGCTGTAAGGTATGCGTAAAGCTCAAGCGCGAGGGTGTTTTCGGTAAGGCGCGCGGTCATTCTGTCCGCCGCAACGGTGGTCAGAGGAATCTTTGCCTTTTCAAGTATGCTTACGCCCGCAGTTGAGTTAACGTTGTTACCGCAACCTACGATTATGTCAAAGTTGCCCTCGTTAACAAGTGCGCCGAGGTCTGCAACCTTGTTGCCCTCGGTGGTAGTCTCCACCCAAGTAATAGTAAGCTTGCTTACGTCGTAGCCCTTTGCGCTGAGGTGTGCCTCAAAGCCCGACTTGATAGCCGCAAGCTCATCAGCGGTTACCCAGCTGCCGTTCTTCGTCCAAACGGATATCTTAACCGAGGTATCAGCCGCAGGCTCATCGGGAGCCTTGGTAGTCTCAGGAGCTTTAGTAGTCTCGGGAGCTTTGGTAGTCTCGGGAGCTTTGGTAGTCTCGGGAGCTTTGGTAGTCTCGGGAGCTTTGGTAGTCTCGGGAGCTTTGGTGGTTTCAGGCGCAGTAGTTTCAGGCGCGGTAGTTTCGGGTGCGCTCGTTTCGGGTGCGCTCGTTTCGGGAGCGTACTCCATACCCGAAAGGTAGGTGTAAAGCGCCTTTGCAAGCTCGTTCTCGGTAAGGAGAGCGACCTTTCTGTCAGCCGCAACGATGCTCGTAAGTATATCGGCCTTCGCAACGATGCTGACTCCGCCCGTGGTGTTTACGTTGTTTCCGCAACCTATGATGATATCGTAAGTGCCCGCGTTAACGAGTGCGCCAAGGTCTGCTACCTTGTTGCCGTCCGTGGTCTGCTCCTCAAAGGTAATGGTGAGCGTGCTTACGTCCTTGCCCGATGCGGTAAGAGCCGCCTCAAAGCCCGACTTGATAGCCGCAAGCTCGTCTGCGGTAACCCAATCGCCGTTCTTCGTCCATACGGCGATAAGAACGCTACCCTCGGCACTTGCCTCTCTCTTTTCGTAGACGGCGTAGAGCTTGATAACGCCCGTAGCGTCCGCGTAATCCTGAAGGTCGTACATCGAAAGAGCCTTGGAGGCGTCAAAGACTACCTCTCCGCCCTCCTTCGTTGCCCAGCCTACGAACTTGTAGCCCGACTTTGCGGGAGCGTCGATGGGTGCGCCCGTCTCTCCGACGGTTGCACTGCTCTCGTTGCCGTCGGCAACGATAACGATGTCTATAGTCTGTTCGGGAGCTACCTCACCCTCGCAAACGAGGACTACGGTAGTGCCGTTGAATACGAATTTTGCGTTGCCGTTAACGGTTGCAAGATAGCTCTCGCCAAGCAAGAAGGAAACGTCCGCCTGTCCGTCGTAAGAGCCCGCCGTAACGCTTACGGCTACGTTATTGCTGCCCACGGGAGCGATAAGAGCTACTGCCGCGGGGTTGGTGTCAACACTCTTGGTGTTGGGGTTTGCGCTAAGGTATACGCAGTTGTCAGCCTTCTCGGCTACAGCGTACGCACTACCCTCGGTGAATGCGAAGACGTTTGCGGTAACGAAGCAGTTCTTAACGCTGCCCGTTGCCTCAAGCTTGCCTACCACGCCGCCGACGTTCTTTCTGCCGCCGACGTAGGAAAGGATCTTGGATGATTTGTATTCACCCTCGACGTAGCAATCGGAGATGCTACCCGCGTTAAGACCCGCAATACCGCCGACGTTCTCGTCCGCGTGTACGCGGATGCCTGCGAAATAGCACTCGCTGATGCTTGCGTTTGCCATATTGTAGCCCGCAATACCGCCGAAGTTGGAGTTGTTGGTTCCGCTTGCGGCGTCCCCCGCAGCGGAATCCTCGTATCTCTGAGAAAGAAGCTTTGCAGAGCCGTCAACGAAGCACTTGGTTATCTTGCCCGCGTTGATGCCCGCGATACCGCCGCCGTAGCTGTAATTGCTGAGCGACTTTCCGCCGCTTTCGGTGCTGTTCCACGCTCCAAAGCAGCCGTTAGAGGTGCAAAGCTCGATAGTGCCGTAGTTAAGACCTACGATAGTACCGCCCGCGATACAAGCCTTGACAGTACCCGTGGAAGAATCGCTCGTTACAATCTTACAGTTATAGACCGTACCGCCCGCAAGGTTCGTGCCTACCACGCCGCCCGCGATTCCGCGCTTGCCCTCTCCGTCGGGGAGAGTGTCGTTGAGCGCGTTTTCAAGTCCGTTTGCACCCGCAAGACCTGCGGTGCTTTCGACCTTTGCGGTAACGTTTATCTTTTCTACCTTACCCGCGTTGAAATCGGCAATAGAGCCAACGCTGTCGTAAAGCGCGGTGGATACCGAGCCGCCGATGCCTACGTTATGAACGTAGCCCTTTTCGCCAACCTTGTATATCGCGCCGCAGTTGCTGTTTTCAAGGGTAATCGTTCTGCCCTTACCGTCAAGAACGCCGTTGAACACAAATCCCGTCTGGTCGACTCTTGAGGTTTCGATGGTAATGCTTGCGGCAAGCTCAAAATAAGTATTTTCCGCTACGTTTGCGCGGTTTACTGCGGTGAAATCAAGGGCGTTGCCTATGAGATAGGGGTTAGCCTCAGTTCCCGCACCGCCGAGAAGGATCTCCTCGGCAACTGCCGCATCGGCAGTCTGGGTGGTGTCCTTTACGGATACCTTGTATTTACCGCCCTGAGGAATAGCGTCGGGGGTAAAGGTGACGAGGAATGCCTCAGCGTCAAACGCTACGCTACCCGTAAGGGTGGTGGCAACGCCCGCCGCGTCGGTGATAACTACCTCGTACTTATCGGCGGCTGAAGCCGCCTTCTGCGACCAGACAAGCTTGCTCGTGCAAGCCTCGTCAGCCTTCTTAACGTCGGTGACGTGCGCGAACACCTGTCTGTAGCCCGCGTAAAGAGTAAGGTTTGCGGTCACGATGCCCGTGGTGAAGTTCCAAAGGGTATCGTCTGCAAACGTTTCACTCGTATACCAGCCCGTGAACACGAAGCCCGCATCCGAGAAGGTGGGCTTGGCAGGCTCGGTAATACGTCTGCCGTTCTGAACGGTAATAACGTCACCGTACTGCTTGCCCTCTACCATAAAGGTAACGGTAAAGCCGTCGGTCGTAGTCTGGGTGTCGTCGCCGCAGGCAACGAACACGCCAAGACACATAATGAGCGCAAGAATCAGCGCCGAAATTCTTTTAAAGTCCTTCATAAAGCTTCTCCTTTATTTTTTTATCTTTGCCACGCCCGTTTCGATAGCGGCGGCGGCAACTGCACGCGCTACGGACTCGTGCGCGCGCTTATCGTAAGCGAAGGGGAGGATGTAGTCACAAGAAAGCTCATCGTCGGAAATGCAAGCCGCAATTCCGCGGGATGCCGCCATCATCATCTCCTTGTTTACCGTGGTAGCTCTTACGTCAAGCGCACCGCGGAAAAGTCCCGGAAAAACGAGAACGTTGTTTATCTGGTTGGGGTACTGCGACGAGCCCGTGCCGACGATGAACGCGCCCGCGTCCTTTGCGTCGTCGGGGTGTATTTCGGGAACGGGGTTAGCGCAGGTAAAGAGAATGGGCTTTTCCGCCATTGACTTTACCATTTCCTTGGTAACGCAGTTTGCTACGGAAACGCCGACGAGAACGTCCGCGCCCTTCATAGCGTCGGCAAGCGTACCCGTAAGCTTTTCTCTGTTGGTTATCTTCGCAAGCTCCTGCTGAACGGGGTTGAAGCGCGTGTCACCCTCGACGATAATACCGCGGCTGCTGCACGCGATAACGTCCTTGACGCCAAACGCCATAAGGAACTTCGCAATAGCGATACCCGCAGCGCCCGCGCCGTTTATTACGACCTTGATCTCGTCTATCTTCTTGTCCGCGAGCTTAAGCGCGTTGAGAAGCGCCGCCGCGGTAACGATAGCAGTACCGTGCTGATCGTCGTGGAAAACGGGAATATCAAGCTCCTCCTTGAGTCTCGTTTCTATCTCAAAGCAACGGGGAGCGGAAATATCCTCAAGGTTTATACCGCCAAACGAGCCTGCAAAAAGCTTGATAGAGCGGATTATCTCCTCGGTATCCTTGCTTGCTATGCACAAGGGGTACGCGTCAACGTCGCCGTAAGCCTTAAAGAGCGCACATTTGCCCTCCATAACGGGCATACCAGCCTCTGGACCAATATCACCAAGTCCGAGAACTGCCGTGCCGTCGGTGATAACGGGTACGGTGTTCCAGCGGCGAGTCAGCTCAAAGCTCTTCTCAACGTCCTCGTGTATAGCCATACACGGCTCGGCAACGCCGGGGGTATACGCGAGGGAAAGCTCCTCCCTGCTTCCGACGGGCACTCTTGCCGTGATTTCTATCTTACCTTGCCATTCTGCGTGTTTTTTAAGTGATTCCTTTCTGTAATCCATACTTCACACCTGCCTTATTGAATATTGAAATTAAAATATGAGGGATCTGCAGCCATTTTCATCAAAATATCGGAATATATGATGGAAAGCACCGAGATAGCGACACCAAAAATTATACCAATAATACCGCAGACCAAGCCCGCGACAGCGAATGCGGAAAATTTGCCCTTCTCGATCCTGTCAACGATGGATAGCACCACGGCAACGATTCCGCACGTCACGCCCGCACAACAACAGCACAGCACGATGGAGCAAATGCCAAGCACCATCGAAACGGTAGCCACGGCGCTGTTTTTGCTTTCAACGGGAACGCTGCCCTCGTATGCGTAGTTAAAGGGTTGTTCTTCGTTATTCATATAAAAACATCTCTCCTTTGTTATACAATTTACCAATTTGTATTATAACATATAAAGCGTTTTTTTGCAATAGAAAATAAAAAACTCTCGTACCTATTTCTTTTTTATAAGTTTTATGATATAATTAAAATAACAATGAGCAAACGGAGAACGTAATGGAAAAATTATCGAATTTTTTTAAGGTCAGAAATTTCATTTGGCTGCTTATCGCGGGCACTGTAAACGCCATCGGCGTAACGATATTCCTTGCCCCCGTAAATCTTTACGACAGCGGCATATCGGGAACGTCAATACTGCTATCCCAGCTAACCCCCGAAACGTGGACGCTTTCTATGTTCCTATTGATACTTAACGTACCGCTCTTCCTTTTCGGACTGAAAAAGCAGGGCGCGTCGTTTACCGTATATTCCATATTCGCAATAGCCGTCTACTCCTTCGTTTCTTGGCTGATAACGTACGTCCTCCCCATCGACGTAAGCATTGCCTCGCCGCTCGCTGGTGAGGACCTCTTGCTTTGCGCGCTGTTCGGCGGAGTCATTTCGGGTGTCGGAAGCGGACTTACCATAAGAAACGGCGGCGCTATCGACGGTATCGAGGTCATGGCGGTAATCTTCGCAAAGAAGCTGAACATCACCGTCGGAACGTTCGTTATGATATACAACGTCATATTGTACGTCGTTTGCGGAATAGTAATAAACAGCTGGATACTGCCGCTTTACTCGATAGTCACCTACGCGGCGGGGCTTAAGACCGTCGACTTCGTCGTAGAGGGCTTTGACCGTTCAAAATCCGTAATGATAATCACCGACAAGGCGGCGGAGATAAACACCGCGCTTATGGACGAGTTCAAGTGCGGAACTACACTTATGTCGGGAACGGGCGGATACTCAAACGCGCAAAAGACCGTCATTTACTTCGTGGTAAACAGATTTCAGATATACAAGATGAAAAACATCATCCGCGCCATCGACCCTTACGCATTCGTGACCATCAGCGAGGTCGCGGACGTTTTCAAAAGCAAGGACGTAACGTAAAAAAGCCTACATTCGCCTTTTTTTCGGAGGGGGCTGTCTCAGTTAGATGCAGAAGTCGCGATTTTGTCGTCGTCGGCGTACGAGGGTACGCCAGAGGGCAAAAGCGCGGCTAAAAAATACGTATAAAAATCGAAATCCGTGAGGATTTCTACCTAAAAGACCGCTTTCTTCATCCTTTTGGACGAAAAAAACGGTCTTTTTTCTTTACTTATTTTTGTATTTTTGTTCTGCGCTAAATGAGACAGCCCCCATTTTTATTTTCTAAAAGCCGCCTTTAAGATTACGGATATCTTCGGAGGCGTGCCGTAGAGCAGAACGCCCATACGGTATATTTTTGCCGCAAGCACGCCGATGCCGACGGTCGATGCCATGAGAATGACAATGGATGCGGCTATCTCGTACCATGCGACCGTGCTCATGGCTATTCTCGTAAACATCGCCATAGGCGAGGTGAACGGGATATACGAGCAGACCGTCATCAAGGTGTTGTCAACATTACCCGATGACATTGACGTCATAACGACCATAAATCCCGCTATAAAAATCAACGTAACGGGCATAACGGAGGTGTTGATATCCTCAAGCTTTGAGGCGGTAGAGCCTACCGCGCCGAACATAAATGCGTAAATAAGGAAGCCGAGAACGAAGAATATCAGCATATACGCAAGCAGTTCCGCGGGGATATTGAAAATGGAATTTATTATCATAACGTCGCCCCAATAGCTCTTATTGAGGGTATAAAACAGCACCGCCGAGCCGAATACGGCAACGAGCTGCATAAATCCCGCAAAGCACGAGGAAAGCACCTTTCCGAACATCATAGAGGTGGGCTTTGCGCTTGTGATAAGCACCTCCATAGCGCGCGAGCTTTTCTCCGTCGCGACGTTGGTGGCAACCATCTGTCCGTAAAGCAGTATCACCATATAAAGCGCAAATATCATAATGTAGGTATAAAAGAAATTCTCCGTCTGGTCCTTACCAAGACTTTCCACCTCGGACGTTATCGAGATGTTCATCACGCCCGCGGCTTGCTCGGGAGTCATTCCGCCGCCTATCATAGCGTTCATCTGATATATCTGCTGTAGCGCCGTGGTCGCAACGGCGGTTTTCGCGTCGGTAAGCGAAAGATTGTTCACGTAATACTTAAACGCCGTGGGACTGCTCATAACGAAAGCGCACTCCGCTTTTTCGGACGTGATATTTTCCTTGATAACGGCATCGTCCTCGTTCGTCACCTGCACGTCGTAGTCGGCAAAGGACGAGGCAAATATCTCCTTAACTACGTCAGCGTTTTCGGGCACGTCGGGCTTTACGAGGATCACGGGAAGATCGACTTTCACCTCGCCCTGCTCCTTACCCAAAGCGGTCATAACGCGCGGGAAAAACATAACGAGTCCAATAAGTATAACGAGAAAAAGCGTTATACCGACGAAAATTTTATTTTTCAGATAATACTTAAGCTCAAATTTAAATATCTTTCCAAACTGCTTCATCGTTTATTCCCCCTGCGGTGCATCGTCCGCGAACTCCACGAAAATATCGTTAAGCGACGGCTCAAGCACGCGAATCTCGTCAAAATCGAATTTTTCGGCAAGTCTCGCCATCATTTTCTGTTTTTCGTCTGCCGAGCCAAGCTTTATTATTATATCGCCCTTGTCCGTAAGACTGCACGCATCTCCAAGCTCTGCCATTATCGGCTCGGGCTTTTCGGTGCGCACGACGAGACGGTCGCGCGGATAATTGCGCTTGATATCGCGCAGATCGCCGCAAATGGCGACCTTGCCCGCGTTAAGAATTGCTATGCTGTCGCAAAATTCCTCGATATAGCTCATCTGGTGGCTCGAAAACAGCACTATCTTCCCCTTTGCTATCTGCTCCTTGACAACGTCCTTGAGAAGCATTGCGTTTACGGGGTCAAGTCCCGAAAAAGGCTCGTCAAGAATGACGATGTCGGGGTCGTGCGCAATTGCCGTGATAAGCTGTATCTTCTGCTGATTTCCCTTTGAAAGAGTGTCAAGGCGGTTATTGCGGTATTCCGTCATACAGAGGCGGTCAAGCCAATAGTCGATAGACTTCACCGCATCCTTTTTGCTCATCCCCTTAAGCTCGGCAAAATACGTAAGCTGGTCTATAATAAGCTTTTTGGGGTACAGACCGCGCTCCTCGGGCAGATATCCGATGCCTATTTTGTCGTAGTCGATGGGCTTGCCGTCGATAAGCACCTCTCCGCCGTTTGCGGGAAATACGTTCATCAGTATGCGTATGGTAGTGGTCTTTCCCGCGCCGTTTCTTCCAAGCAGACCGAACGCTTTACCGCCCTCCGCATTGAAAGAAATGCCGTTAAGCACTTTATTTTCGCCAAAGCACTTTTCTATATTTTTAAGCTCCAGAATCATTTTTTCCTCTCTTTTCGGTTTTATTACTGTTAAGACATTATAGCACATCCGTGCTGAAAAGTAAATAGAAACGAAAAATTATCACATCCGTTGCTTGAATCGAAAAAGGTGAGCCGAAAAAACGGCTCACCTTTTTATAAATAATGATATTTATTTCTTTTAGCCACGACGAAGGCGGCGCTAAGCGTCATCGCCATAAGCTCCGCGACGATGATGGAATACCAAATTCCGTCAATACCGAAGACGAGGGGCAAAAGCAATACCGCGGCGACCTGAAACACAAGCGTGCGCAAAAATGAAATAAGCGCCGAGGTAAGACCGTCGTTGAGCGCGGTGAAAAAGCTTGAGCCAAAAATAGCGTAGCCCATAAACAAAAACGAAAGCGCAAAAATGCGAAGTCCCGAAACGGTCATATCCGAAAGCGCCGCATCGTAGCCTACGAACAGACGCGCAAGCGGCACGGCAAGCACCTCGCCCGCGACTACCATACTCACGCCAAAGCCGCCGATAAGGACGGTGCTGCGCCTTAATAAGCCGCGAAGCTCCGCGTGATTTTTAGCGCCGTCGTGATATCCGATAACGGGTGCAACGCCGATGGAGTATCCGATAAACATAGCGGCGAATATCATACTTACGTACATCATAACGCCGTAGGCGGCAACGCCGTTCTCCTTCGCGTATTCCAAAAGCTGAATATTATAAAGCATACCCACGACGCTCATCGACACGTTGGTCATAAACTCCGACGAGCCGTTCGTTACTGCCTTAAAAATCGCCCTTACGTCAAGCCTTGCCTTGCCGATGCGCAAAATACTGTTGTTTTTTCTGCCGAAATAAACGATGGGAATAACACCGCCGACCACCTGACTCATCGCGGTGGCGACCGCCGCGCCGACAAGCTTGTACGGTTGCGGGAGCAGCAGAACGAGCAGCGCGTCAAGCGCGACGTTCATAACGCCCGACGATATCGTGGTAACGAGTCCGAGCTGGGGCTTTTCCGCCGTTGAGAAAAACGGCTGGAACATAAACTGCAAGGCGTTGAACGGCAGTATAGCCAAAATTATGCGTGAGTATAGCACCGCATCCTCAAGCAGCTCCCCCTCCGCGCCGAGCAATACGGCAACGGGGCGGACAAAAACTATTCCCAACACGCCAAACGCAACGCCCAAGGCAAAGGACACGTAAACGAACAGCGAAAAATACTCGTTCGCCTTGCCCTTATCCCCCTCCCCCATCGTCTTTGCAACGACGGCTGAGCCGCCCGTTCCGAAGATGAAGCCTATCGTGGAAAAGATCATAATGTACGGCATTATAAGATTTATCGCCGCAAACGGCGTTTTCCCCGCAAAATTCGAAACGAACAAGCCGTCCACAACGCCGTAGATGGATGAAACCATCATCATTCCCATGGTGGGCAGGGTGAATTTTATTAATTTTCTATATGTAAAATGGTCTGAAAGCTGAATTCTCATTATAAATAA
>JAZQXT010000010.1:0-3159 GCA_045633005.1 Eubacteriales bacterium
GAGGTACATAATCGGGTAGTGAACGATGTAGAGCGGATAGGAGATGTCGCCCAGGAATTTGCACACGCGCGCCGACATTTTGCCCGTCGTTTCGCCCGACGCCGCCAGCCAAACGATCGCGGGGAAGACGATCAGCACGCACCCAAATTCGTACAAACCGTTGAGGCTCACCGTGCCGCACTTAGCGAATGCGGGCACCGAGAAGAGCCCGAACAGCACCGCCCACGCGATCCAGAAGATACCCTTCACCTTCACGGGCTTAAAGTTGCGCGCCAGGAGCATACCCACCGTAAACGGGAACAACATTCGCAGCATACCGCCGAAGAAATTGACGCTGTCGAGTGTCCAGCCGACACCGATCATATCGTAGCCCGACACGTCGGCGATCGCAAACCACGCCCAGAGTGCGCCCAGCGCCGTAGTCAGCATCGCCAATGCGCGGTTCGTCAGGCGGCGGATAAAGAGGGCGTAGAGCAGGTTGCCGATATACTCAAAGAAGAGCGACCAGCTCGGTCCGTTGAGCGAGAACATCTCGCCATTGCCGCGCAGGTCGTACGGCGCACCGGGGTAGGCGGGCACGAACAACATCGCCAGCACGACGGCTACCAGCGACCACGACAGCGGCGTGGGCGAGCCGTCCCAACGCACGCCGCCCTGCAATAGGAAGGTTACCAATCCGATTACGGCTCCCATCACGAGCATCGGGTGCAGGCGGATCAGACGGCGCTTGAAGAACTCTTTGAGGGTCAGGCGGTTGACCTGCGCGTTCCAGCGGTCGTCATAGGCGTAGCTGATCACGAAACCCGAAAGCATAAAGAAGAGATCCACGCCCAGATGTCCGTGGCAGAATGTTGTTATTGCCGAGCCTTCGGCAAATGCGAAACCTTCGAAAAAGTGGTACCAAACCACCATCAGTGCCGCCGCGCCGCGCAATCCGTCGAGCAGCGCGTAGTGGGGTTTACTATCGGTAAACGCGGCCGAGGGCAACGTCGATTTTTGTGCGTTGGTCATATTGATTTACTTCGATTTATTGGTTTTGAAAGTTTTTTCGTTTTGGAGTGCAATATACATCTTTTTTTATTAATTTTGAACAAAATTTGGATTATGGCAACTGAATATACCTGCATAACACGCAAGATTGAGGTTCACCTTCACCGCCACGGCGATAGTGAGGAGGCGGTTCAGCGTTTGAAAGAGGAGTATCGTATTTGGGACGAGATCAACGATAATTTGTATAAGGCGGCGAATTTCATCACGTCACATCTTTTCTTTAATGATGCTTATATTGATAGATTGCGAGTGCAATCCACGGAATATGTGGATATTGTGAAAGCACTCAAAAAAGTTACTGATAGTAAAGAAAAGAAAGAACTTGAAAAACGACGAAATTCACTCGATGCAGAGTTCCGCAAGCAACAAAATCTCTTTTTAAAAGGCGGTGACGAAGGTGGCTCGGGTAGCGAAAAAACGGCAGTGCGAAGATTGGTGGTCGAAAGATTTCCAACAATTCCATACGCCGTATTGAATAGCTTGAATGATCAAATATCAAAAAAATATGACACTTATCGTTTTGATATTTCAATAGGTAAACAAACATTGCCCCATTACAAGAAAGGAATACCCGTGCCGTTTTTAATGGGGAATAAGCCTAAAATCGCATTACGAAAAAGAGCTAATGGCTCATACTACATATTTTTTCCGAAAGAATTGGAATGGGATTTAAATTTTGGACGCGATAGAAGTAATAACAAAGCAATCGTTGAGCGAATATTTAGCGGAGAATATAAGGCTTGTGACTCATCTATTCAGGAGGCGAAGAACGGCAAACGCTTTTTGTTGTTGGTTGTGAAGATCCCGAAGGAGAGCCGTGCGCTCAATCCCGACCGCGTTGTCGGTGTCGATTTGGGTGTTGCCGTTCCGCTTTATGCGGCTCTCAACGACAATCCGTATGGTGGTATGAGTATTGGCTCGGCCGACCAATTCCTCAAAGTGCGTATGCGTATGGCGGCGCAAAAACGCGAGTTGCAGCGTACGCTCCGCAACTCGACCAATGGCGGACACGGACGTAAACATAAGTTGCAGGCACTCGACCGCTTGGAGGGCAAGGAACGAAATTGGGTACATCTGCAAAACCATATATTCAGCAAGGAGTTGGTGGAGTTTGCTCTCCGCAACGAGGCGGGCGCGATTCAGATGGAGCGACTGACAGGTTTCGGACACGACCGCAACGACGAGGTGGACGAGGGTTTCAAGTTCATTTTGCGCTATTGGTCGTTCTTCGAGTTGCAGACGATGATCGAGTATAAGGCGAAGGCGGCGGGTATCGAGGTGCGCTATGTCGATCCCTACCACACCAGCCAGACGTGCAGTTTCTGCGGACACTACGAGAAGGGTCAGCGAGTGAATCAGGCGACCTTTATCTGCAAGAATCCCGATTGCACGAACGGCAAGGGCAAAGAGCGTTCGGACGGCACATTCGAGGGTATCAATGCCGATTGGAATGCGGCACGAAATATCGCATTGAGCGACAAAATTGTTGAAAGAAAGAAAAAATAGTTATATCTTTGTGATAACTAAACATTAGGATCTTTGAAATATTAGATAAATGGATTTCAAGTCCCTTCGGGGACGGGCGTGTTGGAACGGCCTCAATTTTGAGGCTTAGCCTTAGTTTGAGGTTTGGATTCAAAAAAATCGTTGGTGTGTAGGCACTTTCGATCTCCGAGCACTCAAAAAATTCACTTAATTTTTGTGATAAACGGTTGGAATTCATCGAATTCTGCCCTACACGGTGTTAATGCCTTGATTTTTAAGTGAATATCCAACAGGAGTAGTAACCAATAACAAATACAATGGGTGTTAATGCCTTGATTTTTAAGTGAATATCCAACGCGAAATGATTGCGGAGTTAAATCCTCAAAGGTGTTAATGCCTTGATTTTTAAGTGAATCCATATCTACTATTTCATACATAATAAAGCCGACACTCATAGTGAGCGTCGGCTTTATTGTTTTATCACCAATCCCTCGGCAAGCGAGTAACCCTCGTCGTAGAGGGCCGTCAGTTTGCGGGTGTCGCGCTCGATGCGTCCCACTTCGATCGGGCGTTCGGGGCGCAGTACGGTCAGCGTGCCCTCATCTTCGAGCCGCTCGACAAGAG
>JAZQXT010000011.1:0-24904 GCA_045633005.1 Eubacteriales bacterium
TTTCTTTGAGCCAACGGCACACATATAATATACACAAGCGCGACGTAAACGTCCCAGCAAAGCACAGCCAAAATCTGTACGGGAATGTATGAAATAAACAATGATGCCGAGACAAAAAGGAACGATAGCCCTATTTTCCCCATAACCGCTTCGGGTATCAATGCAATCGGGATAGAAATAACCAGCAACGATATTAAATCGTATTTTCCAAAAGCCTTCAAATGTGATACGAGAGCTTGTTTCCAAGTCTTTTCTTCTGCCGTTTCGGATAAATAATGACGCTTGTATTCATCATCCTTCAAAAAACACAAAAAGTAAAGCGGAAAACCTAATGATAGGGTTACCACGCAGTAGATAATTAAATCCGAAAGAGCGCGGTTGGCAGCAGCTTCCTCGATCCATTTGCCGCAAAACATTGCAACAGCCACCATAACCGCAACAAATATGCCCGAAACCGCCAAATTGGCAAGTATGAAACGCCCTATTCTTGGAAATTGTTTTTTCATATTAATTCTCCATTAATGGAAATCGCGATATTCTCACACGCCCTCTGCCTGATGGCAGAGGGCGTATTTTATGAAAATTTATTCTGCGGCTACGTCGGTTGATATAGCGTCAGCCTTGGGCTTGCCGAGATATTCGGGAAGCTGCATGCCTGCCATATCAAACAGCTCGGTCAGAGGGGGAACGGACTTATAAAGTCCCGAAATGAAGCCTGCGGTGGAGCTTTTTCCGTCAGCACCCGCGCTTCCGTTGTCCCAAACGGTGACCTTGTCGATCTTAAGGTTGGAGATAGCCTCGACCTGAATTCTGGTCAGATCCTCAAGCTTGTCGGCAACCATAAGTCTGATAGCGGCGTTTGCGTCTCCGCCTGCCGACGCTACGATAGCGGCAAGACCCTCGGACTGCTTGATGAGCATCTCGCGCATACCCTGCGCCTCTGCCTGCATCTTCATCAGAATGGAGTCTGCCTCACCGCGTGCCTTGCGGCGCATCTGCTCTGCCTCAGCCTCAGCCTTAAGCTCAAGCTCCTTCTTTGCGATCTCTGCCTTTACGATGATG
Organism: Eubacteriales bacterium; assembly: GCA_045633005.1. Classification (GTDB taxonomy): domain Bacteria; phylum Bacillota; class Clostridia; order Oscillospirales; family CAG-272; genus CAG-390. The sequence goes on from JAZQXT010000011.1 coordinate 1,063, forward strand.
TCCGCTTCAAGTCTTGCTTTTTCAAGCGATGCACGGGCTTCCTCGGCGCTTCTCTGTGCGGCGTAGGATTCCTCCTGCGCCTTTGCCGCCTGAATGTTCTCGGCGGCAACTGCGCGCTTGTTAGCCTCTGCCTCGCGCTCACGGCGCACGGACTCGGACTCTGCGATTCTTACCTTCGCCTCGTTTTCACCCGCGATAGCCTCGGAGTTGGAGCGAGATACGCTGATCCTCTGATCCTTTTCGGCTGCGGCGGCACCGATAGCACCGCTTCTGTCAGCCTCGGCAACGGAGATCTTTGCATCGTTTATTGCCTTTGCGGCGGCTTCCTTACCGAGAGCGGTGATGTATCCGCTTTCGTCGTTGATATCCGTAACGTTTACGTTGATAAGACGCAGACCGATCTTCTTAAGCTCGGTCTCCACATTGCTCGAAACTGCCTCAAGGAACTTGTCGCGGTCGGTGTTGATCTCCTCGATATCCATAGTTGCGATAACGAGACGGAGCTGACCGAAGATGATATCACGGGCGAGGTCCTGAATCTCCGCAAGCTTAAGACCGAGAAGTCGCTCGGCGGCGTTCTGCATAACGCCCGTTTCGGTAGAAATACCTACGGTGAAGCGGGAGGGAACGTCAACACGGATGTTCTGGTGGGAAAGCGCGTTGGTAAGGTCGACCTGAATGGAAAGAGGGGTCAGATCGAGATACTCGTAGGACTGGATAAGGGGAACGATGAACGCCGCGCCACCGTGGATACACTTGGCAGAGCGCTGTGTTCCGTCCTTGTTAGTACCTACCTTACCGTAGATGACCATGATCTTATCCGAGGGGCATCTCTTGTATCTCGATGCGAACACGATGATGAACGCAAAGATGACGACCGCCACGGCAATAACGATCATGGGTACGGCGGAGGAAATTCCGCCAGCCGTAAGAAAAGTGCTGAAATTTGTCATTGTTTTTTCCTTTCTTATATTGAAAAAATTTTATCAAGATTTATTTTTTAGGTGCGGCAACGGGCTCGACCACGAGCACGCCGCCCTCGCCTACTGCCACCACGCGCACGAACGCGCCCGTTTTCAGCGTGTCGTCAACGGTGGTTATTGCGCTGAACTCGCGGTAGCTTTCCTGCACGGTGATGTTTACCTTGCCCGAGCCCGTGGAAAGCGGGGGGATCGGGATATAGACCTGAGCTACCTTGCCGATGCAGTTTTCTATATTAATATTACCGCTTGACTGCAATCTCATAACCGCGCGCATAAGATACGCCATACCGATGAGAGTAAGCACGCCGCTGACCACGGCGATAAGCACCGAAGCCCATTCGGGAAGGTCGGTAGCAAGAAGTGCAAAGCCTACCCAACCCATTATCGTAAGCATTGAAAGTATGCCTCTTACGCTGAAAAGCGCAAGTCCCGCGTCTATCTCAACGTCGCCGTCCGCTCCGCCGAGGTCAAAATCGGGGTCGTCCACGTCCTCGCCGACGCCAAACAGAGTAAGCAGAGTCTGGAGCAGAAGTATAAGCGTTGACGGAAGCGCTATTAGCGCAAATATCTGACGGGAAATTTCTAAGCTGTTCCACCATTCAATCATAATACGTCATCCTTTCGTTAATATCAGCCGTTTATCAGCTTTTCGGTCATTTCATCGGAGTGGCGCTTTACGATGGAAGCGTAATACGCAACGACGATGATCTCAAGGGCGGTGTTAAGACGGCGGCGCGCGCCGCTTACCCGCTCGTCGTAATCGGCGGTGACCTCCTCGATACATTCACGAAGCGGAGTTTCCTCCCCTGCTCCGTTTCGGAGCGTGACTCTGTCAAGCACGCGGCAGATGTAATCGTAAAGAAGGCTGTCGCGGATAATATCGTCCGACCTATCGTAAACTCTGCCGTTGATGTAGGTTATGAGAAACGCTATTCTATCAAGCTGCATACACGCCCTTAGCATATTTATGATAAGTATATGCGCAAGCTGATCCTTATTGTATCTTTTCATTTTAGAGTTCTCTACCCATCCGCGTTTGGTCCAGTTCTGGAGAGTCGAGCCGTCTATGCCCGATATTTCTCTTATCTGCGTTAGCATAATGCCGTCCGAGATATAGAAGATCTTATTCAGAAAATCAATTCCCGTAACGTCCCCCATGGCATCGCGGCGAAGTATCGTACCCGGAATATACTCGTCGTTTATTTGAAGGTTCATCCTACCATCTCCTTTTCTTGAATTTTGTTCCTTGTGCTGTGACTATATTATATCACACGGTCAAGTGATTGTCAATAGCATTTTTGAGATTTTTTGAAGTTTTTTCATACGGCGAGTTTTTTTCATATATAATTATATACACGGAGGAAAAAATGAAAAAAAGCTCATTACGACCGTTTTTTCGCGTAGGCGCGATACCCGCGGCGCTTATAGCCGCCGAAATTTTACTTGAGCCCGCTGACATCGCGCTTCCCTTCATCCTTGCCGCCGCAATACACGAGCTTGGGCATTTAGTGGCGGCGAGGGCGTTGGGGATAGGCTTGCGCGCGCTTGAAATAGGGCCGCTCGGTGCGACCATACGCGTTCAAGGCGGACTTATCTCTTATAAAAAGGAATGGTTGCTCTGCTTTGCAGGGCCGCTTTTTAATCTACTTAGCGCGGCGGTGGTCGCACTCCTTTGGCGCGGCGAATTCTCGCGCTTATTTTGCCCGATATCCATAATGATAGCTCTGCTAAATCTTCTTCCCTTGCGCGGATTTGACGGCGGACGGATGCTTGCGGCGGCGGTGGGAAGCGCATCAGGCCCGCGCGTAGCGGAAGCCGCGGTGTCGGGAACGTCACTTGTGACCTTGATCGCGCTTTGGATGCTTTCTGTCTATCTGCTTATCCGTTTTGGCGCGTCACTCTCGCTTTTCGTATTCACTGCCTCGGTTTTTTACAGAATTTTTATCGAAAAAGAGAAATAAATTTCAAAAAAAGGCTTGACGAGCGGGCTTTGGCGTGATATAATCATTCCATAATTTATATAAAATGCGTTGACCGAAAAAAAGTAGGTCTGCCAACGTTCCTTACAGAGAGCCGTCGGGTGGTGCGAGACGGTGGGTGCGGGTAGTCCGAATACATTTCGAGAGCAGCACACCGAAAGCCGAGGCGAGTAGGCTGTGACGGGAGTCGCCCGTTAAAGCGGCGGAGTGTTTATTGCACTTGCCAAGGCTCATTTTGCGAGAAATGGGCAAACCAGAGGTGGTACCACGGTATATCCGTCCTCCGAGCAATCGGGGGACTTATTTTTTTACTTTAGGAGGTCTAAAATGTTTGTCAAAATTGCTCTTCTCGTCGTTTTCTTTTCTGCGATGATAGGCATCGGCATTTACTGCCGCCGTTCCTCAAGGGACGTCAACGGCTTCGTCCTCGGCGGACGCTCGGTAGGCCCTTGGCTTACCGCATTCGCCTACGGAACGTCATATTTTTCCGCAGTTATCTTCGTCGGTTACGCAGGGCAGTTCGGTTGGAAGTTCGGTATCGCGTCAACTTGGATAGGTCTTGGTAACGCCTTTATCGGCTCGCTCCTCGCATGGGTGCTCCTCGGCAGACGCACGCGCGTTATGACGCAACACCTCGGCAGCGCGACGATGCCCGAATTCTTTGAAAAAAGATACGACAGCCGTGCGCTTAAAATAGCGGCGTCGGTCATTATATTCATTTTCCTTATTCCCTACACCGCCTCACTCTACAACGGTCTGTCCCGACTTTTTGCAATGGCTTTCGGCATCGACTACGTGGTATGCATAGTTATTATGGCTGTGCTTACCGCAATTTACGTCATCGCGGGCGGATACATGGCGACCGCAATAAACGATTTTGTTCAGGGCATCGTTATGCTCGTCGGCATAGTTGCCGTGATCGCGGCTGTGCTTAACGGTCACGGCGGCTTTACCGAGGCTCTTGCGGGACTCGCAAGCGTATCCGACCCCGCCGTTTCGGAAACCCCAGGTATTTTCGCTTCGTTCTTCGGTCCCGACCCCATAGGTCTTTTGAGCGTAGTTCTTCTTACCTCGCTCGGCACTTGGGGACTTCCGCAGATGGTACAGAAATTCTACGCCATCAAGGATGAAAAATCCATCAGCAAGGGTACTATCATCTCGACTCTTTTCGCTCTCGTAGTTGCGGGCGGCTGTTACTTCCTCGGCGGCTTTGGCAGACTTTACGACGTTGACGTAGCGGCAAACGGCTTTGACGCTATCATCCCCACTATGCTTGAGGGACTTCCCGACATCCTTGTGGGCGTAGTCATCATCCTCGTGCTTTCCGCCTCGATGTCCACGCTCTCCTCGCTCGTTATGACCTCTGCCTCCACGCTCACGCTTGATTTTATAAACGGAACTATCGTAAAGAAGATGAGCGAAAAGGCAAAGCTTGCCTGCATCAGAGTATTTATCGGCGTATTTATCGCTATATCCGTAGTGATCGCCTCTATCCAATACAAGAGCAACGTCACGTTTATCGCACAGCTTATGGGCATTTCGTGGGGTGCGCTTGCGGGCTCGTTCCTTGCCCCCTTCCTCTACGGGCTGTACATGAAGCGCGCAAGCAAGCTTGCCGCTTGGTTCAGCTTCGGTTTCGGAACCGTAGTAATGACTTTGAATCTTTTCTTCAAGTCCTTCTTCCCCGCTTTTCTGCAATCTCCCATCAACTGCGGTGCGTTTACGATGATAGTCGGTCTTGTTGCCGTTCCCATTATCAGCCTTTTCACAAAGCCCGATAAGGAAAAGGTGGACGCGGCGTTCTCCTGCTACGAGGAGAAGGTCACCGTTTCCGTCAAGCAAACGCTCGGCGAAGGTAAATAAATTTCAAGGGGCTATCTCATTTAGCGCAGAACAAAAATACAAAAATAAGTAAAGAAAAAAAGACCGTTTTTTTCGTTCAAAAGGATGAAGAAAGCGGTCTTTTAGGTAGAAATCCTCACGGATTTCGATTTTTATACGTATTTTTTAGCCGCGATTTTGCCCTCTGGCGTACCCTCGTACGCCGACGACGACAAAATCGCGACTTCTGCATCTAACTGAGACAGCCCCAATGAAATCCATTCCTCACGGAATGGATGAAATCCACCTTCGGTGGATGAAATACGCCTACGGCGTGTGAAATATTTGCCTTACGGCAAATATTAAGGAAAAAAAGAGGTTGAAGCGTGCTTCAACCTCTTTTTACATTAATAAGAATTCGATATTTTCTTTTGTAGTTCTTACGGTCTTGTCAAAGCTTTCGCTGTGCTCGTCGGAGATAAGGCACGCGCCGTATATCATCGACAGCACGGAAAAGATGCGCCTTTCGGCGGATGCGCCCGTAACGCCAAGCTCCGCAAGATACTCGCGTATGTGGTCGGCAAGCGCCAAGGATATCTTGGATTTCTCCTTTTTCTGCTCCTCGCCGAGTCCGCGGTTGTCGGAGACCATTACGGCGCGGAAGCCGTGGTTTGCAAGCAAAAAGCGCAATAGCGCAAGGCACAGCTCAAGCGCGCACCGTCTGCGGTCGTTTTCGTACACCTTGCATATCTCGCGTTGCATAAGCATCCATTGGCTGTTGATGTGTGCGATTATGGCAAGTATCAGCCCCTCGCGGCTCTTGAAATGGCGGTACGGAGCGGCGCAGGAAACGCCGCAGGCGTTGGCAACGCGGCGAAGTGAAAAGTCGGCGGCGTGATGCTCCTCAAGCTCGCGAAGTCCCGCGGCGATAAGCGCATGGGGTAGGTCCTCTGTGTAATAATATTCTTCCATATCATCAATCCTATAAAAACAAGTTAACACTGTTATTTTAGCATATATTTTGCAAAAAATCAAGGATTTTATTGAATTTTCTATTGACAAACGGTAAAAATGGGTGTATAATCCATAACAAGTTAACACTGTTAACATAAAGCGAGGGCTTGAAAATGCAAGATCGTCTTAATGAAGCAAGAGCGATAATAAACGAAGTAGATAAGGAAATGGCATCACTTTTCCGCCGCAGGATGGAAGCGGCGCGGATGGTCGGTGAGTATAAAATGGCTCGCGGCTTGCCCGTGCTTGACGAAAAGCGCGAGGATGAGCTTGTGCGCCGCAACGCCGAGTATCTTGCCGAGGCGGACGAGGACGTTCGCGCGGGATATGCGTGCTTCTTGCGCTCGACGATGGCAATTTCGCGCCACTATCAGCAAAAAATGATGACGGGGCTTCGCGTGGCGTTCAGCGGCACGGAGGGGGCGTTTGCCTCGATAGCCGCGGGCAGAATTTTTCCCGAAGCCACGCGCGTTCCGTTTGGCGATTTTACCTCGGCGTATAACGCCGTAGTAACGGGCGAGTGCGACCTTGCGGTGCTTCCGCTTGAAAACAGCAGCGCGGGCGAGGTCGGCGCGGTAACTGACCTGCTTTTTTCGGGCCCGCTTTACGTCAACCGCGTGTACGACCTTAGCGTAACGCACGATCTGCTAACGCTCCCCGACGTTCGCGTTGACGAGATAAAGCGCGTTATCAGCCACCCGCAAGCACTCGGACAATGCGCCGATTATATAAGGGCGCACGGCTTTGAGACGGTGGAGTATTCAAACACCGCACGCGCCGCCGAGAGGGTAGCGCAGATGGGCGACAGAACGACCGCCGCCATCGCAAGCGAGGAGGCGGCAAGGATATACGGGCTTGACGTAGCCGCGCACGCCATAAACGGCGAGGCGAATAACACCACGCGCTTTGCGGTGCTTTCGTCCGCGCGCAACGTGCCGAGCGGCAACAGGAGCGACTTGCGCTTCATTCTGACCTTTACCGTGCGCAACGAGGCGGGAAGCCTCGCCCGTGCCATCGACGTTATCGGTAAGCACGGATACAATATGCTCTCACTTCGCAGTAGACCTATGAAGGAACTGCTCTGGCAGTATTATTTCTACGTCGAGGCGGAGGGCAATATCGACACCGAAAAGGGCGCGGATATGATCGCGGCGCTCGGCGAGTATTGCGATAATTTGCGCGTTGTCGGTTCTTATATAAAGGATAATTAAGGAGTAAAAATGGTACTTCATCTTGACCTCGGAGAGCGGGGATACGATATAACCGTCGAGCGCGGCGCGCTCTCGCGCGTGGGCGAGATATTCTCGCTCGAGCGCAGAGTGCTTATCGTTACGGACAGCGGCGTTCCCGCCGTTTACGCCGAAACGGTGGCGGCGGCGTGCAAAAACGCCGTTATCGCCACGGTGGATGCGGGCGAGGAAAGCAAGAGCTTTCGCGTTTTCGAGGGGCTTTGCCGACTTTTGCTTGACGAGGGCTTTACAAGGAGCGATTGCGTAGTCGCCGTCGGCGGCGGCGTGGTGGGCGACCTTGCGGGCTTCGTTGCCGCGTCGTATATGCGCGGAATAGATTTTTACAACGTACCGACCACTCTGCTTTCGCAGGTGGATTCGTCAATAGGCGGCAAGGTCGCGATAAATCTTGACTCGGTAAAGAACATCGTCGGCGCGTTCAAGCAACCGCGCGGCGTGCTTATCGACCCCGACGTGCTTTTGAAGCTTCCGCCGCGACAGATATCGGCAGGACTTGCCGAGGCGGTGAAGATGAGTCTTACCTCGGATGCCGACGGATTTGCGCTTTTTGAGAGCGGCGACGTTATGTCAAGGCTTGACGAGATAATTATAAACGCCCTGAAGATCAAAAAAAGCGTGGTCGAGGCGGACGAGTGCGAGGGCGGACTTCGCAAGGTGCTGAATTTCGGTCACACGGTAGGTCACGGAATCGAGAGCGCGGCAGGGCTTGGCGGACTTTTACACGGTGAATGCGTTGCCCTCGGAATGCTTCCGATGTGCTCGCAAAGCGTGCGCGCACGCCTTATTCCCGTGCTTGAGCAGCTTTCGCTCCCCACGCGCATCGAGGCGGACGTGGACGTTATACTTGAGGCGATGGGACACGATAAAAAGCTTGACGGCGAGCAGATAACCGCCGTATACGTCAGCGAGATAGGCTCGTTTGAGTTTTTAAAAATGCCCGTTTCGGAGCTTAAAAAGCAGGTAAGGGAGGCGCTTGAAAGGTGAAAAACACGTTTGGACAAAGCATCAGCGTCACTCTTTTTGGCGAGAGTCACGGCGCGGCTATCGGCGCGGTGATAGACGGTCTTGCTTCGGGTATTAAGGTGGACGAGGGTTTTATCGCGCATCAGCTTACGCTTCGCCGCCCGTCGGGCGCTATCTCGACGGCAAGGCGCGAGGCGGATGAATACAGTATTTTGAGCGGCGTGTGGAACGGCTACACCACGGGAACGCCGCTGTGCATAACCATTCCCAACGCCGACACGCGCAGTAATGACTATCAGCGCGGCGCGGCGCGTCCCTCGCACGCCGACCTTGCGGCGTATTGCAAGTACCACGGCTTTGAGGACTACCGCGGGGGCGGACATTTTTCGGGCAGGATAACCGCCGCGCTCGTTGCCGCCGCGGGCGTAGTAATTCCCGCGCTTAATGCGAAGGGAATATATATCGGAACGCACATAAAGCGACTTGGCGGCGTTGCCGACAGGGAGCTTTGCGATATTGAAAACGATTTGAGATCCCTTGCGGATATGGACTTCCCCGTGCTTGACAAGGGCGCGGAGGAGGAGATGAAAAACGCCATTCTCGCCGCCGCGAGTGATGGCGACAGCGTCGGCGGCGTGCTTGAGACCGCCGTCGTGGGCATTCCGTCGGGCGTTGGCGAGCCGTGGTTTGACAGCGTTGAGAGCCTTATTTCCCACGCGGTATTTTCCGTTCCCGCCGTCAAGGGCATTGAGTTTGGCGCGGGCTTTGGCTTTGCCGATATGCGCGGAAGCGCGGCAAACGACGCTTGGCGAATGAAGGATGGCACGCCCGTGACGCTTACGAACAATAACGGCGGCGTAAACGGGGGCATTACCAACGGAATGCCGATAATATTCCGCACTGCCGTAAAGCCCACGCCCTCTATCGCAAGGGAACAGCTTACGGTGAACGCCGAAACGATGGAGGAAACGACGCTCACTATCCGCGGCAGACACGACCCCTGCATCGTGCATCGTGCGCGTGTGGTCGTCGACAGCGTTACCGCGCTCGTTATAGCCGATATGCTTGCGCAGAGGTTCGGCACGGATTATCTTTCGGAGGGTGCAAAATGAAATACGGACTTATAGCCGAGCGCATCGGGCACAGCTTTTCGCCCGAAATACACGCGCATCTTGACACGCGCGACTACGAGCTTTGTGCCGTTGCCCCCGCAGAGCTTGACGAATTTATGAAAAAGCGGGAATTCGCCGCTATCAACGTGACTATTCCGTACAAGGAAGCGGTCATTCCGTATCTTGACGAGATATCGCCGCGTGCGGCAGAGATAGGCGCGGTAAACACCGTCGTCAACCGCGGCGGCAAGCTCTACGGCTACAATACCGATTTTCTCGGTATGAAGGCACTTGCCGATAGGATAGGAATTGAGTTTTCGGGCAAAAAGGTGCTTATCTGCGGCACGGGCGGAACTTCAAAGACCGCGCGCGCGGTAGCAATGGACGGCGGCGCGAGAGAGATAGTGCTTGTCAGCCGCACTGCGCGAGATGGCGCGGTCAGCTACGAGGAGATGTACGAGCTTCACGCCGACGCGGATATACTTATAAACACCACGCCCGTGGGAATGTTCCCGAATTGCGACGGCGCGCCCGTGGACTTAAAAAGGCTTAAGAAGGTCAGGCGCGTGCTTGACGCGGTGTATAACCCCATCCGCACCGACCTCGTTCTTCAAGCGAAAAAGCGCGGAATTCGCGCCGAGGGCGGACTTTATATGCTCGTGGCGCAGGGCGTTGCCGCCTCGGAGATATTTACGGGCAGAAAATATCCCGAAGGAACGGTTGAGAAAATATACTCCGAGCTTCTTGCAAAGCGCGAGAATATAGTGCTTGTGGGAATGCCCGCCTGCGGAAAAAGCACGATAGGCGCCGCCCTTGCCGCCGAGCTTGGACGCGAGCTTTACGACCTTGACGCCGAGATAATTGCGGACAAGAAAATGCCCATAAGCGAGATATTTGAGCGCGAGGGCGAGGCGGGATTTCGCGACACCGAAACGCGCGTTTTGCGCGAGAAGCTCTCGCCGCTCACAAGTGCCGTTATCGCAACGGGCGGCGGCGCGGTGCTTCGGGATGAAAACCTGCACCTTCTGCGCCGAAACGGCAGACTCATTTTTCTTGACAGACCGCTTGAACAGCTCCTGCCGACCGATGACAGACCGCTGGCTTCAAGTGCGGAGCAGATACGGGCACTTTACAGTGCCAGAATAAACCGATACCGCGCTTGCGCGGACGAAATTATAATGACTGACGGCGTGGTAGAACACGCAATAAATAGTATTTTAAAAAAGGAGAAAAATAAAATGAAAATTCTTGTACTCAACGGCCCCAACCTCAATATGCTCGGTATTCGCGAGCCCGACATCTACGGTCGCGAGACCTACGACGACCTCTGCGCGAAGGTAAACGCCTACGCCGCAGAAAAGGGAATAGAGGTTGAAAATTTCCAGTCCAACCACGAGGGTGCGCTTATTGATAAGATCCACGAGGCTTATTTTGCAAAGGTCGACGGTATCGTTATCAACGCGGGCGCGTATACTCATACGAGCATCGCTCTGCGCGACGCGCTCAATTCCGTGCTCATCCCCGCAGTTGAGGTGCACATCTCCAAGGTTCACGAAAGAGAGTATTTCCGCAGAGTAAGCTATATACGCGACTGTTGCTTTATGCTCATCAACGGAAAGGGAACTGACGGATATCTGCAGGCTATCGACGCTCTTATTGAAAAGTGCGAAAATAAATGAGAGTAAGGATATTTCCCGATAAGGCAAAGGGAAGTATTACCGCTCCGCCGTCGAAAAGTATGGCTCACCGCCTACTGCTTTGCGCGGCGATGAGCGAGGGAAAAAGCGTTATATCGGGTATGTCGGATTGTGACGACGTGCTTGCAACGCTCGACTGTCTTGAAGCTCTCGGCGTAAGGTGGGAAATGGACGGCGACACCGTCACCGTCTGGGGCAGAGATATGCGCACCGTCACGCCGACGGCGGCGCTCGCGTGCCGCGAAAGCGGAAGCACGCTCAGATTTATGCTCCCCATCTGCCTTGTGTGCGGAAAAAACGTTATGATGACGGGTGCGCCCTCGCTTATGCGCCGCCCGATGAGCATCTACGAGGAGCTTAGCCGCGAGTTTGGCTACACCTATCTGCTCGACGGAACGAGCATCGTTCTTCGCGGTCCGTTGCGCTCTGGCGAGTATAAGATAGCGGGCGACGTGAGCAGTCAGTTCATCAGCGGCTTGCTTTTTGCCCTGCCCTTGCTTGACGGTGACAGCAAAATAAGCATAACGCCCCCCGTCGTCAGCCGCTCGTACCTTGACCTTACCGTTATGGCGCTTCGCCTTTTCGGGATCGAGGTGGAGTGGAGCGACGACCATACGATTTTCATACGCGGCTCACAGCACTATCGTGCCACCGACGTGCGCGTGGAAGGCGATTATTCGGGCGCTTCGTTCTTTGCCGCGCTCCGCGTTCTCGGCGGCGAGGTGGAGATAGGCGGACTTGACCCCTCAAGCCTTCAGGGCGACAGGATATACGAAAAGTATTTTGGCGCGATGGCTTGCGGTATTCCCACCATCCACATCGGCAACTGCCCCGACCTCGGGCCCATACTTATGGCGCTTGCGGCGGCAAAGCACGGCGGAATATTTACGGGTACTTCAAGGCTCAAGATAAAGGAGAGCGACCGCGGCGCGGCTATGGCATGCGAGCTTGCGAAATTCGGAGCTTCCGTAACGGTGCACGAGGACAGCATCGTGGTCTACCCCGCCGATTTTCACGCGCCGACCGAGGTGCTTTGCGGCTACGGCGACCACCGCATCGTTATGTCGCTTGCGGTGCTTCTCACGCTCGTCGGCGGTGAGATAGACGGCGCCGAGGCGATAAAAAAGAGCTACCCCGCGTTTTTTGACGACCTTGCCTCTCTCGGCGTAAAAATAGAGATAACAGAATGAACGATTCAATAATTACTAAAAATACAAAGTTTTTAATAGTCGGTCTCGGCGTAAGTTACGCGCTTTTCATCCGAAAAAAGAACGAAATTCGATAAAAAATAAGAAAAGGAGAGAAAAATGGAGTTTGTAAGAAAGCTTCCCATACCCATGGAGGTCAAGGAAATGTACCCCCTGACCGCGTCCATGGAGGCAATTAAGGAAAAAACAGATATTGAGATTAAAAAAGTTTTCACGGGTAAGTCCGACCGATTTCTTCTCATCATCGGCCCTTGCTCCGCGGACCGCGAGGATGCAGTTATAGACTACGTTATGCGTCTGCGCGAGGTGCAGGAGAAGGTTGCGGATAAGATACTCATTATCCCCCGCATATACACCAACAAGCCGCGTACCACGGGCGACGGCTACAAGGGTATGCTTCATCAGCCCGACCCGCACGAAAAGCCCGATATGTTCGCGGGCGTCGTAGCTATCCGCAAGCTCCATATGCGCGCGCTTGCCGAGACGGGCTTCGGCTGTGCCGACGAGATGCTCTATCCCGCCAACTACCGCTATCTTTCCGACCTGCTTTCCTACGTTGCGATAGGTGCGCGCTCGGTGGAAAATCAGGATCATCGCCTTACCGCCAGCGGACTTGACATTCCCGTAGGTATGAAAAACCCCACGGGCGGCGACATTTCCGTAATGATGAACGCCATCACCGCCGCACAGCACAAGCACACCTTCATCTTCCGCGGTTGGGAGGTCAATACCGAGGGCAACCCCTACGCGCACGCAATTATGCGCGGCTACGTCAACAAGCACGGTCAATCGCTCCCCAACTATCACTACGAGGACCTCGTGGGTCTTGCCGAGGCGTATGCAAAGTCGGGACTTGCAAACCCCGCCGCGATAGTTGACACCAACCACGCAAATTCGGGCAAGAAATACCTTGAGCAGATAAGAATAGCCAAGGAGGTTCTCCACAGCCGCAATTATTCGGCAGACGTGAAAAATCTCGTCAAGGGACTTATGATAGAGAGCTACATCGAGGACGGATGCCAGAAGATAGGCGACGGCGAGGTGTACGGAAAGTCCATAACCGACCCCTGCCTTGGTTGGGAAAAGACAGAAAGACTTATTTACGATATAGCGGAGCTGTTGTAAAAATTGCAAAAAAGTATTGACTAATTTGTAAAAGTGTTTTATAATATAAAAAAGCATTGCTTATATTAATGCTAATATTTTACATTTAAGGAGATATATTATGGCTTTTTGCACAAAATGCGGTGCTGCTATTGAGAATAACGTAAAGTTTTGTACCGCTTGCGGCGCTCCCGTCGAGGAAGTAGCGCAGGAGACTGCCGCTCCCAAGAAGGAAGCGAAGCAGAATGAGAGCGTTTCGAAGCTTAAGGAGATACTTAATACCGAAAACGTAGGAGATGCTTTCAAGATGCTTCTTGACACTCCCGACACCTCGGACGAGTACGAGGCAGAGGACAAGGAAAAGAACAAGGTAATGGCTGTTCTTTCTTACATAGGCATTCTCGTTCTCATTCCCATTTTTGCCGCTAAAGGCTCCAAGTTTGCGAAGTTCCACGCAAATCAGGGTCTCGTTCTTTTGCTTGCAAACCTTGCGTACGGTGTAGTAACGGGTCTGCTCGGATGGCTTCTCGGTCTTATCCCCGTAGTAGGCACCTTCTTCCCCACCGTTTTCGGCGTACTTTCCCTCGTTTTCCTTGCAGGAATGATTTTGGGCATTTACAACGCAGTTAAGGGCAACGCCAAGGAGCTTCCCTTCATCGGCGGATTTAAGATTCTTAAATAAACCGATATCAAAAAATCTGTCGCTTGGGAGTTGTGTTCTAAAGGACAGTTTTAAGAATACGTTACCTACCGATAGAAAAAGGACGAAGAATTTTAAATTCCTCGTCCTCTTTTCTTTGCAATCACTGCGTCTGTGTAAGCAGGAGCTATTTTTATTATGTCGATATGCCTCGCTCAAGCTCGGCTCGATATATTCTCGCTTTGCTCGAATTCGATATGTTTTCGCTTCGCTCAAACTCGATATGATATAAATCCGCGTTAGCGGATTTATATCGATGCGCAGCATCCGCAAGGATGCTGCGCCGCCAGATTTTTTGTATTGAAATTTTCGTTTGAATGCTGTATAATAATTATGAAAAACACGCAAGGAGTTAAATATGAAAATAAAGCATAAATCGCTCTCTTACGAAAAGGCGATGGCGCAAAAGCCGTATAAGCGCAAAAAGCCCCACCGCCCCGATATGCTTTTCCGCACGGCGATGCGCGTTCTTTCGGCGTTTGAGCTGAGAAAGACTCGCTTCAAGTACGAAAAGATAGATATGGAAAAGGCGGGCAAGGGTCCGTATCTCATACTTATGAACCATTCGAGCTTTATCGACCTTAAAATAGCGTCCGCGATATTTTATCCGATGCCGTATTGCATAGTCACGACCGTCGATGCCTTCGTGGGCAAGGGGTGGCTGATGCGCGCGCTCGGCTGTATTCCGACGCAGAAATTCGTGGGCGATTTTTCGCTTATCAGCGATATACATTGTGCTTTGCACGAAAAAAATACGAGCGTGCTTATGTATCCCGAGGCGGGCTATAGCTTTGACGGATGCTCGACCGTGCTTCCGCAAAAGCTTGGGCTTCTCGTCAAGAAGCTTGGCGTTCCCGTCGTCACGGTAATGACCGACGGCGCGTTTTTGTACGATCCGCTTTATAATTATCTGCAAACGCGGCGCGTTAAGGTCACGGCAAAGGTGAAGTGTTTGTTCTCCGCCGAGGAGGTCGCAAACTTGCCCTCGTCGGAGCTTGATGCGGGCATTGAGGAGGCGTTTGCCTTTGACAACTTTAAAAATCAGTATGAAAGCGGCACGGAGGTAACGGAAAAATTCCGCGCCGACGGACTGCACCGAATCCTCTACCGTTGCCCCGAATGCGAAACGGATTTTTCTATGGAGGGCAAGGGAACTACCCTGAAATGCAAAAAATGCGGCAAGGAATACGAGCTTAGCAAGCTTGGCAGGCTCACCGCCACCGAGGGCGAAACGCGCTTTGCCCATATCCCCGCGTGGTATCATTGGCAGCGCGAATGCGTGCGCCGCTCGCTTGAGGAGGGCACTTACCGCCTTGACACCGACGTGGAGATAGGCGTTCTTGCAAATTTCAGAAGCGTGTATATGATAGGAAAGGGAAGGCTTGTTCACGATAGTGACGGCTTTCGCCTTACGGGATGCGACGGCAAGCTTGATTACTCGCAATCTCCGCTTTCGTCCCACGGTCTTAACGCCGACCTTTATTGGTACGAAATGGGCGACGTTATCTGCATCGGCAACAAGGAAAGGCTGTATTATTGCTTCCCGAGCGAGCAGAATGGCAGCGTGACCCGCGCGCGCCTCGCCGCCGAGGAGTTATATAAGCTGAAACGCGCCGAAAAGCGTGCCGCCGCGCGGCAAAATCCCGTCGCAAGCGTATAAAAAAGCGTCGTGTCCGTACGGACACAACGCTTTTTTACAACTAAAATCACGCGATAGCTGCGTGATTCAAAGGCTCCCTCCGGGAGGGAGCTGTCGAGCGAATGCGAGACTGAAGGAGAGTTCGTGTATGATATAACAAGCACTTGTTTCATCAAGACGCAGGCTCCTTCCACCACTTCGTGGTCCCCCTTCCTCTCGGAGGAAGGCTAATTTGCGAACCCGTTGCGGATATCAAATAACAGTTGTATGTATGTCAGAGCAATATTGGGCGAACTTGTGCGATAATAGGCATATATGTTATATATTTTCCTTTATTTCGCCGTACATATACAGCGAGCCGAGACAGACGAGGGGGATGTTTTTCTCCGCCGCAAGCGCCTTGCCCGCGCTTACCGCATCCGCAACGCTTGTGTAAGCCGTAGCGTCAACGCCAACGTCCGCAAGCACCGCCGCGTATTCCGCCGCGTCAAGCGCGCGCGGATTGTCGGGGGTGATAGTCAGCGCCGCCGCCGCTATCTCGGACAAGCGCTCCGCAATATAACGGTAGTTTTTGTCCTTCATCACGCCCGTAATCACCAGCACCTTTTGCGTGCCGAAATAGTATTTTACGCTTTCGACCGCCTTTTCAATGCCCTCGGGGTTGTGCGCGCCGTCAAAAATGACGAGGGGCGTGCGGGAAATGACCTCAAATCTCGCTTGCCAGCGTGCCGCAAGGAGTCCGCGGCGAAGCGCGTCCTCGGAAATTGAAAATCCCTTTTCGTTCAGCACGTTCACCGCCGCAATAACGTTTGCGGCGTTTTGGGGCTGGTAAAGTCCCGAAAGGGAAATGGCAACGTCGCAAAGACCGCGATAGCCGAAAACGCTTCCGTTAAGGTCGGAGCGCACGATATTGAGCGTGCTTTTGTCGATAACGGCAAAGTCCGCGTTCATTTCCTTTGCACGCTCCGCGATAACGCGCGCACACGCGCCGTCCTCGCCGCCGAAAAGCACCGTGCCGTTCTTTTTTATGATGCCCGCCTTTTCCGCGGCTATTTTTTCAACGGTGTCGCCAAGGTAGGCTGTATGCTCAAGTGAAATGCCCGTTATCACGGACAAAAGCGAGGTTGGGATGATATTCGTCGAGTCGAGCCTGCCGCCCATTCCCGCTTCAAGCACCACAACGTCACAGCCCTTGCGCTTGAAATATTCAAGTCCGATGGCGGTGATAAGCTCAAATTCGGTCGGCTTGTCCTGCATTGCGTCGGCAAAGGGCTTTACGTATTCCGTTATCGCGGCAAGCTCGCCGCCGTCGATATTCTCGCCGCAAAAGCGTATGCGCTCGTTAAACTCGGTGATGTAGGGCGAGGTGAAAAGTCCCGTTTTGTAGCCCGCCGCGCGAAGCACGCTATCGAGCATCGAGCAAAACGAGCCCTTGCCGTTCGTGCCCGCAACGTGGATGAAGCGAAGATCGTTTTGCGGGTTGCCGAGCTTTTCGCAAAGCTCGCCGATGCGCTCAAGTCCAGGCTTTGTGAACGTCCAATTTATCGAATGAATGTATTTTATTGCTTCCGCAGCGGTCATTTTAGTTCTCCTTTGCCGTAGAGAAGCTTTGAAAGAGCCTTGTTTTTGAAAATAAGGCACATAAGCGTTATCTCAAGTGCGGCGATAACGATGTAAAGGGGGATGCGCACGAGCACGCCCCAGCCGTAGTAAACGTAAAGTCCGAAGGATTTTACTATCATCGAACCGACGATATGCGCCGAAAGTGCAGAGAGGATGATGCGCAAAACGCCCTCTTTTTTCACGATATAGTGCGAGACCACGCCCGAAACCGCGCCGATAAGCGCCGCGCCGATGGTGACGATGGGCGTTATGGCGAAGGATTGGGTGGAGAGAAAATAGCTTATCACGTCGGATGCCGCGCCAACGAGAGCGCCCACGATAGGACCGTACAGAATGCCCGACAGAATGATAGCAAAGTTCTCAAAGGTTATGCGGAAAAGCCCGTTACCGAAATTCAGAAAATTCTTGCAGAATATTCCGATAACTACGCTGAGTGCCGTGAGCATCGCGGCGGTGGTAAGTGTGCGGACGCTTCTGAGTCCGCGCTTTTTTTCTTTCATAAATAAAAAATCCTCCTTTCGCAAACAGACTCTCTTGCGACCGGAGGCAATATGCTTCGGTAACAGCGGGATGCGGAGGGGCTACCGCGCCACACGGCTTCGTCCGCGGGACAACTCCCCGTCCCCACGGCACTATACGCAGACCAACCTACTCTGTTTACATTGCCTTTATTATAGCACTTTTTTTTGCGAATGCAATAGAAATTTGCAATTATCTTGACATTTTTTCAAAAAAGTAGTAGAATATTTCTCGGTGAGTTCGTAACCATCCTCACCTAAAACAAAACTAAGGAAGTAGAAAAATGAAAACGAAAACTGCAACGCGGACGAGATTCGTCTGCGCCGCGGCGCTTATCGCCGCGCTCTACGTCGGACTTACGCTTATCTCAAACGCTATGGGGCTTGCTTCGGGCGAGATACAGTTCAGGATAAGCGAGGCACTTTGCGCCCTCGGGCTTTTCACGCCCGCGGCGATACCCGGCGTGAGCCTCGGGTGCTTTCTTGCAAATCTGCTTACGGGCTGTGCCGCGCCCGACGTTATTTTCGGCTCGCTTGCATCTCTTATCGGTATGCTTGGCGCGTACGCGCTTCGCAAAACGCCGTTCCTCGCGCTTTTGCCCTACGTTCTTGCCAACGTGGTGATAGTGCCGTTCGTGCTTTCGTACGCCTACGGCATTGAAACGGCGTGGTGGTTGCTTGCGCTCTCCGTCGGCGTGGGCGAGATAGTCTGCGCGTATATCGGCGGACTCGCGCTTTATTGCGCGCTGAAAAAAAGGAAATTTTGATAATAGGGGCTGTATCAGTTAGATGCAGAAGACGTGATTTTGCCGTCTACCCCCAAAGACCGATTTCTTCATCTTTTTGGATGAGAAAACGGTCTTTTTCTTTACTTGTTTTTGTGTTTTTGTTCTGCGCTAAATGAGGCAGTCCCTACGAATAAAAATCGTGGTTGCCGATGGTTACGGTGAATGTGCGGTTTGAGGTTATCCACGAGCCTGCGGCGATGGAGCTGTTGAAAAAGAACAGAATGCTGTCCGAGAGCGAAAATCCCTCAAGGCAGAGCTTTGCGGCGCGGACGGCGGAGGCGGTGGGGTCTTTTTTCACGCTTCCGCTGTGCGCGGGGGAGAACTGCACGCCGAATTTGTTGTCGTATATCACCTCGTATATCGTGTCGGGGAAGGACTTATGCTCGGTGCGGTTTATCACCACGCACCCGACGGCAAGCTGTCCCTCGAAGCACTCGCCGCGCGCCTCGGCTGAGATGATGCGCGACAGCCAATAAAGGTCCTCCTCGCCGTAGACCTCGCCTGCCGAGGGGAAGGTGGGCGTGCCGCTTACGACGAGCTCGCCCTTTGCCGTGCGCTCCACGCTCTGTCCCGATGCGGATGCGAGCGCCGTCACGGGCGCGCAGAGCATACCCGCGTCAATCACCGTTACCGACACGCTTGACGTAGAGCAGGGAATACATCTGCCCTCGGAGCTGATGTACGGCTCGCCCGCCTCGGCGCTTATGTTCCCTGCCGAAAGAAGCGTGCAAAAGCTCTCTATCGGCGCGTAGGCAACGCCGTCAACCTCGGCGGCAAAGCCGTCGGGGGCTTGTCTGCCGTTGATGAAAAGGGTGATATTTTCAGCGCCGCTTGGGTATTTCGGCAAGGAAAGCGAGGGCGCGGGGGATGTGGTTTCGGCGGTGGTGTCGGCAGGCTTGCTTTCGTTTTCGGGCGGAGCGGTCGTGCCGTCGGGCGCGGCACTTTCGGTCTGCGCCGAGGTGGGAGGCGTACCTTCCTTGCTCGGACTTATGCCGAGGACGAAGGACAGCGCCATCAGCGCGGCAAGGAGCGTTGCGATAACTTCTTTGATCATTGTTTAGTTCCTTCCTTTATGTATTTTTCAATATTCACCGCAAGCGGTACGCCGTCGCCGCAGACTATTTTGATGCGGCGCGGCTCGCCGTTTACGATGGCGACCTCGCCGCACGCGAGAGTCAGGAGCGTTTCGCCGTCCTCTGCGGAAATTTTCGATATCTCGCCGCCGAGCGCAAAGGCTTCGGCGGGGCGGGCAAGCCGCCGCGCCGCCTCACCGCTTACGCTCACGGTGTCAAGCCTTGCCTCGTAAATATCTGCGCGGCGGCTTACGCTAACTCCGAGGAGCGCGGCGGGTGCGGTGTATTCTATGGTAAAATCACGCTCGGCGGCGTTTTCGCAGGGCGAAAGGTGTATGACGGCGGCAAATTTAAGCTCACCTATGCTACCCGAAACGGTAACGCTCGCGCCGTCCTTCTGATACGCCAGCGCGTCGCGCGGCGGCTCGTCGGGGGCGCATCCCACGCAAAAAAGCAGGGCGAAAACGCAGAGGGAAGATAAAAGTATGGTAAAAAAACGCCTCATTTTTCCCTCCTTTAAGTGTTTCTGTAAGCAATATATTGCAAGAATGCGTTTTTTATGATATAATATATTGAAGTTTTATTTTTGGAGGAGATATGGAAAGTCCGTATAGGGTCTACTCCGCCTTGTCCATTCTTAACAAATCAAGGGCGTGGATAGAAATAAATACAGCCGCCATCCGCAAAAATTACCGCGCGATATGTGCGTTTTTAGATAAAAACGGCTCAAACGCTCACGTTGCGGGCGTTATCAAGGCGGAGGGCTACGGTCACGGTGCCGCCGCTATGGCGGAGGCGCTTCTCGCCGAGGGTTGCCGCTTCTTCTGCTGTGTCGGTATCGACGAGGCGGCGGTCGTCAGGGGCGTGTGCGACAAAATGGGCGTTGACGCCGAGATACTTTTGCTCAGCTACACTCCCGTCAGCAGTATGGCGGAGCTTTTGCGCTATCGCATAACGCAAAGCGTTTTTTCGCTCGATTACGCAAGGGAGCTTTCGCGCGAGGCGCAGGGCTTTAATGCAAAATTGCCCGTTCACATCAAGATAAATACGGGAATGAACCGCCTCGGCTTTGCCGTAAACGACGGCGAAACGATGGAGCGGGCGGTTTCGGAAATTTGCGAGGCGGTCTCGCTTGACGCTCTTTTGGTCAAGGGCGCGTTTACGCATTTTGCCCGCGCCGACGAGCGCGGCGGGGAGGGCGAGGCTCGCACGAGATTGCAGGCGGCAAGGTTTTACGAAGCCGCAGAGCGCTTGTCGGCTCGCGGAGTTAGATTTGAAAAGCTTCACCTTTGCGCAAGCGCCGCAACTCTGTTTTATCCCGAATTTCATTCGGATATATGCCGCGCGGGTATAAGCCTTTACGGGCTTGGCGATTTTTCGGGAGTTGATATAAGTCTTGAAAGCGCGATAAAGCTAAAGTGCCGCGTTGCGCAGGTGAATACGCTTATCGCGGGCGAGGAGCTTGGCTACGGCGGCGCGTACCGCGCCGAGCGCGACGAGCGCATTGCTACCGTCGGCATAGGCTACGCGGACGGATTTTTGCGTGCGTACAGCGGCAGTCGCGTCGTTATCCACTCGGAAAGCGGCGAGTACATCGGCGAGGGCAAGGTCGTCGGCAAGGTATGTATGGACCAGTGCTTTATCAGCGTGGGCGAGCTTGACGTTAAGCGCGGCGATATCGTAACGCTTATGGGCGAGGGTACACAGATAGCCGACCTTGCAAGCAAGCTCGGCACGGTCGACCACGAGATAATAACCGTGCTGTCCGCGCGACTTCCGAGATTCGTTTACTAAAGAAAGGGCAAACGCCCGTTTGGAGAAAAATGAAAATTAAAAGGATATTAGCGGTGGCACTCATCGCGGCGGCGCTCCTTCTCCCGTCCTGCACGGGCGGCGACGGGGAAGTTACCACGGCACCCCAGACGAGTGCGGTTACCACCGCGCCGATCACCGAAAATACTACCGAAGCGCCGCCACCCGCACCCGACGAGCTTTTGGTGTTGCGCGACGCGAGCGCTACCGACCGCATCACAGACGGCGGTATTGGCGAAATACTTACTCGGGACTACGGCATAAGGATAACGGAGCGCGACGACGCCGACATAGTAAAAACGGTGCGCAACGCCGTTTTGTCGGGCAAGAGCGACGATTGCGGTATGCTTTTGCTCACGACGCAAAACGCCGTTACGCTTTTTAACGAGGGACATCTGCAAGATCTTTCTGCGGCGGGCATCGAGGCGGATGAGCATCTGCCGAGCGGCGACGTAAGCCGTGCGCTTGCCTTTGACGGCGGCGTTTATATGCTTTATTCGAATGCGCTGTCGTCGAAATTCACCTCGGCGTACGGCGTGCTTTACCGCGCCGACGCGCTTGACGCGGAGCTTGCAAAGCTCGTGCTTGACGGCGATTTTACCCTTGAGATAGCTATGAGTATGGCAAAGGGCATGGGCTCGTCCTTGAGCGCGAATATAGATGCAAAGGAAATTTCCCTTATTTACCGCGGACTTGGCGGCAGGCTGTTTGAGACGGGCAAGAGCGGACTTCCCGCCGTTGCGCTCAATAGCGAAGCCGACTCGGCGGCGTACAGCGCGCTACTCGGCTCGAGCGCGGCTATAACGGCAGATGGCGGAATGTTCACCGTCGCAAAGCTTTCTGCGGCGAAGGCGGGCGAGTTTTATCTTCCCATGCCGAAGGCAAATTCCGCGCAGGAGAGCTACGTTACACCGCTTGACACCGACACGGCATCGGTGCTTGCGCTTCCCGACGGAATAACGAGCGGAGCGTTCGTCAAGCGTGCGTTTGAGGCAATAGCGGCGGCGAGCGCCGACGCACCCGCGAAAATGGCGGCAACCATCGCGCCCACCGAGGGCGACGCACGCGCCATTGCCGAAAAAATAGTGGCTTCCCTTTCAATAGAGCCGTCGCTTGTTTACGGCTGGGGAGATATGAGCGAGTTTTTGTTTGAAAATCTCGTTTGGCGCGTGGATATCGACACCGTTCTCGCGGACAAGAGCCTCTCCGACAGGCGCGAGGCTGTGGACATTGCCGCAAGTATTATCAAGGGCAGAATAAAAAAATAGGAGAAAACAATGAAAAACAATTATAAGGTCGAGGTCAAGCTCTCCGACGAGCTTTTGCGCAAGCTGCTTATAATCAGCCGCGAGGAGGGCAGGAGCGTGAACAATCAGTTCCTTTTTATGCTCCGCAACAATATTCAGTATTACGAGCGCACGAAGGGCAGGATAACGCCGCAAAAGCTGGCGGCGGAGGACGTTACGCCCTATATATCCGAGGAATGAAAACAACGGCGAAAGCAAACGCTTTCGCCGTTGTTTTTTTACATATTAGAGGAGCTTACTATGTCTTCTCTCTCTCTGAAAAGCAACGAGATGCACCAGAGTCCCGCAAGTCCCACGACGGTGTAGATGATGCGCGCCCAGAGCGAATCCTGACCGCCGCATATCCACGCCACGGTGTCGAACTTGAAAAGACCAATGCCGCCCCAGTTGAGTGAGCCGACGATGGAAAGGATCAATGCTATCTTATCGATGATCATACGCTTAACCTCCTTTGTGGGTTTTGGTCAAATCGGCATTTGCCGTTTTCGACTTCTGTGAAAAGTTTTCCCTTGCCGAGATTTTTTATTCACGCCGAGCGGCAAAAAAAGAGGAAGGGAAAAACAAAAAAATGAATATTTGCACCTTTATGCTTTCATAATATAACTAACGAAGGTTTGGAGGTCAACATGGAAAGCTTTGTTTATCGCGTTGCCGACAAGGTGGGTATACACGCGCGCCCCGCAGGGAAAATTGTAAACGCGGCAAAGGAATTTTCGGCGGATATAATAATAAGGAAGGGCTCGGACGGCAAGGAGGCGGACGCCAAGCGGCTGTTTTCGGTAATGAGCCTTGCCGCGAGCTGTGGCGAGGAGCTTACCTTTATAATAAGCGGCTCGGACGAGGCGGCGGCGGCTCTCGCTATGAAACGGCTGTGCGAGGAAACGCTTTGATGACGGCGGAGAAAAGAGAGACGCGCGTTTTTTCGGGCGTTGGCGTTGGTGCGCTTTGCGCATCGGGCGTTTTACATTTTTGGAAAAAGCAAAGACGCGAGCCGCCGTCGTACCGCGGAGCGCGTGCGGAAAAGCAGGCGTTTTCCGACGCGCTCCTTCGTGCGCGTGAGCGCACGGCGGTGCTTGCCCGTCGCACCGAGGATGCCGCGGGCGAGGATGCGGCGGCGATATTCGAGATACACGATATGCTCCTTGCCGACGCGGATTTTTCCGAGGGGGTAAGGCGCAAAATAGATAGCGGAAAGACCGCCGCCGAGGCGGTGGAGGCGGTAGCCGAGGAGATGGCGGCGGTCTTTGAGGC
>JAZQXT010000012.1:0-5326 GCA_045633005.1 Eubacteriales bacterium
TCACGGGTCAGCCGGTACAAGAGGGCAAATAAAATAAAGCCCCTTTAGGGGCATGCCCGTGAAAGTCGCGCGGTTGGCAGACTTTTCGGTGAGCCTATAGGCTCAGCCTGTGACATGCCCCAAGGGGGCTGGTGCAAGCCAGCGGCACGGCCGGTGGTTATGACTTGAAAAAATTTTTAAAAATATATGCAATAAAAGTGAGGGGTAGTGTATTAACTATATGAAGAAATATATATTATGCCGAGAAAAAACTTTTTGCAAGGAAATATTTTATTCAAAATACACAAAAATGCTTGACTTTTTTTCTTTGTATGGTATAATATTACTATGTTTTTAGGAAGGAGAAATTGATGAAAACAAAACTTCTGACGCGTGCATCCACTTTGTTGCTTGCATTGGTGTTGATCGTGACGCTTTTGCCGGTTGTTGCTTTTGCTGCCCCTTCGTATACGATCTCTGTTTCAAGCTGGAATACTTTCAAGGATAGAGTGAATAGCAATTCAAGCTGGAGTGGCGGTCCTTCGGGTTCGTATAAGCTTACCGCAGACATAACGATCCCTGCCGGTGAATCTGTTACTAAAACTTTCACGGGAACGTTTGACGGAAACGGATATACTATTACCACGTCGGGCACTATTTTTAGCACGGTAGGCGCGGGTGCAACTATTAAAAACTTTACGGTCGAGATGCCGGGTGACTCCTCCAGCTCGATCTCCAGCACTCCCGTTGCGTATGCAATAACTGCATCTAACACCAATACGATCACATTCCAAAATATCACCAACAACGCAAACGTTACGATCCCATCGGGCTCTACGGCATACGGAGCGGGAATCGTTGGAAAGATCACGACGAACGCAACCGTCGTGTTTGAAAATTGCGTAAACAACGGACATATTACCTCGTCTAACCAGACGGGCGGCATTATTGCCAACGCTCCCGATTCGGCGGAGAATAGTGCCACTCTCACCTTTACCGATTGTGTAAATAACGGTAATATTACAACCACCAAAAATTACGCGGGTGGTATTATAGGTCACAGCGAGGGGCTTGCCGACGTTTCCTTTACTCGTTGTACCAATACGGGAAATATCCAAGCCGCCAATAACGCAGGTGGTATTTACGGTAATATCAGAGCGGGCGGATCTACCAAGTTTGATTACTGCATAAATATGGGTAACGTTACGCAAACGCCCGTCACTACATCGGGTTATTGCTACGGCGCGGCGGGACTTCTCGGTTGCGTACGCGACGAGGATTCGGCATCCACGAATACGTTCACTCATTGTATCAATACGGGCGCATTGACGGCTGCAACTAATTTGACGGGGCCGTTTTGCATAAACGAAAATTCTTCAAAGTCTACCTATTCCGATTGCTATTACGTTTCTGCAACGGATGAGAGCATCAGCGGAGCGTCGCCGATTCTCGTAGGTAATGCCGCTTTTGCCGCCGAGCACGGCATTGAGCTGACTCTTGCCGCTCTTGACTTTGCTATCGTTTGCAAGGACTCGCAGATCTATATAATCTACGGCTCGTCTGCGGCTCTTACGAGCGCTGTGCTTCATTTTGATGCCAATTATATAAACGGCTCAACTAATAAGATAACGATAGAAGAGGGAACCGTTGACATAGTGCGGTCCGAGTACGAGTATTCGGGCATCCAGATAAACGGCGTGCTTCTTTGCGATTACGTTATCGTTTATCCCGCCGATTGCGATCTTGTTACCTACTACGCAGGCTTTGCCCTTGCCGACGATCTCAGACAAAGCTCGGGAATCGATTTGAAGGTCGTCCCCGATACTACCGCAAAGACCGATTATGAGATACTTATCGGCGTTACCAACCGTCAGGAATCTATCGACGCTTCCAAGGTCTCTCTTCAGGATGACGAGTATATTCTTTGCCTTGACGGCACGAAGATCGTTATGCAGGGCAACGACTATATGGTTGCGGGCGGCGCGAGCGCGCTGATACATTCCTACATCGACGTTGATGCGGACGGCAACATCATCAACCTTCCTACTTCTCCCGTTCCCAAGACATTCCGCTTCCAAAGACCTACCTCAGCCATACTTATGATAGGCGACGGTATGGGACAGAATCACATCGATATGGCGAAGAATAACGGACTTGAGGCGTTTGTCGCCGAGAGTTTGCAAAGCTTCTCTTGGTGTACGACTTATTCGACCTCCGTGTCCCTCGGTAACGCATCCTACACCGACAGCGCCGCTTCGGGTACGGCTCTTGCCACGGGTCACAAGACACTTAACAACTACGTCGGCGTTGATGAAAACGGAAATATTCTTACCAACGTCCGCGAAATGGCTTACGCATCGGGCGCAAAGACCGCGATACTCACTACCGACGTTATCACGGGTGCAACTCCCGCATCCTTCCTTTGCCACAACGAAAGCCGAAGCGCTACCTCGGCGCTTCAATCCGAGATCGACGCTCTTATCAATGCCAAGATGGTAGACTACTGCGTAGGCACTAATGATGCAGACGATCTTACCGCTCGTACCCGCGATGCTCTCGCGGCAGTTTCGGGTAACGACAGCACGTTCTTTGCAATGATCGAGGGGGCTTACATTGATAAGTATTCTCACTCAAACGCAACGTCTGACGTTCTTCACTGTGTTGAGCGATTTAACGATTCTATCGCGTATACGATAGCGTTTACCGTTCTCCATCCCGAAACGGTTCTCGTTATCACCGCCGACCACGAGTGCGGCGGACTTACAAGCAATTTCTCGTTTACCTCCACGAACCATACCAACACTAATGTTCCCGTGTTTGCGCTGGGACAGACGGATGCTCTTATCACCTCCGAAACTATCGATAATACCGACATCGGCTCCTTCATCGGTCAGATATTCACCAAGACCGAGAGCGAGGGACTTGAGTACACTCTCAACGACGAGGGTACGGGTTATATAGTTTCGGGAGCAGAGAACTGCACCGACGAAAAGGTTATTATCCCCGCAACGCACAAGGAACTTCCCGTCGTTTCTATCGGAAGCGGCGTGTTCGAGAACAATACCAAAATCACCGCCGTTTACGTTCCCGTGAGCGTTACCTCTATCGAGGCTTCCGCATTTGCAGGAGCAACGGCTCTTGAAGCCATCTATTATCCCGCCTCAACCGAGCTATGGGATCGGGTGAGCAAGGCATCTGGTTGGGACAGCGGATCGGGTAATTACACGGTCTATTGCTTTGACGGAGACGCCTTGGCGATCGCGTTCTTCACTTTCGTCTCGGGCGCGGAACTATCGGGGGTTGAATATGACAAGGCTAACAGGTATTTGCGGCTCGATAGGCTTTTGACCGCCGACGAGCTAAAGCGAATGTTTGAGGATGCCGCCTTGACCTTCGCAACGGCGTCGGGTGCTGACGCGTCGGGCGCGGTGCTTGGAACGGGTTATACGGTGACCTCGGAAATTGACTCGAAAACACAAACGCTGACGCTCATTGTATTGGGCGATATAGCGGGCGACGGAGTGATAGATTCCGCCGATAGCCTTGCTATGTCGCAGTCGATGACGTCGGGCAACGCCCTGAGCGGTGTTTACGCCGAAGCGGCTGATTATAACGGGGACGGCTTGCATACGAGCGTCGATCTGCTTATGATCAAGCTTCAAATAAAAGGCGAATGATAAATTTAAATGGACGACCTGCTTTTGCAGGTCGTTCGTTTTTTTGCAAGTGGATATTTTTACTTGTAATATTATCGTCACTTTGGCGAATATATAATAGTGACAAGGGTCAGCGCGGAGGTTGCCATGAGAGAGAAAAAACACAAAATTATTGCTGAGCGCAACAGCCTTCATATAGAAACAAGGCAATTTTGTATTTTTTCAGAGGATGGCGTGGCCGTAGCGCAGATAAGGATCGATGCACCCTCAAAGGATTCAAGCGGCATAGCGACAAAATATTTTTCCGTGCTTTCTCAAATGCAGGAAAAATATGCAAGGCTCACTCTCGGTGAGCAAGCTATAGCCGAGTACGAGGCGGACACCGACCCGCGAAAGCGGTTTACTTTCAAAAAGTATCGCTATACTGCCAAGCTTGATATAACCTATCAGGACGAAGAATATATTTCGGTTTTGGCAGAGGCGCGGCTTACGCGGGGCGGAGAATTGCTTAGCGTTGGGCGCAAGGGGACGGTCTTTACTGCGGGAGGGATGATTCCCCCCATTGAATTCGGCGTGCGAAGATTGCCTGCGGACGAGGTGCTCGTGATAAACTCCGATGCCGCCCCTTGTCGCCGCAAATACGGCAGAAGCGACGCCTACGAGACTTTTTCTGTAGAAATAAAGGGATGAAGGAATAAAATGGATATACTAAAATACCGATGCGATGCCGAAAATCTCAAGGTTGCGCTGAAATGCAGATATTTGCATATAAATCCGTACGGCTTTATGAAAGGCAAGGGAAATTACACCGCGCGCGAGATAGTCAGCTTTGTTCGAAGGGGCGATTTTTCAGGACTTCCCGCTAACCTTGCCGCCGCGGCACAAACGGCACTTGCGGCTATAAACGATAGCGAGAGCGCACGGGCGTGCGATCTTATGATAGAGAGGGCAGCGCTGCTTGATGCCATTTGCGAGAGTGAGCTCATGGCTCGCTTAAACCCGCAAGAAGATATTCCTTCTTATTATATCGCAAAGTAAAAATGCGATAAAGGAAACCAGCACCCATAAAATGCTCATTTGTAAGCACACCTGACCGAAAAGATCGAGCGGAGCGTGCGAATAGTCCCAAATATTTAATAGGAGCAATTTGTTAAGGACAAGCCCTGCCACAAGCTCAAGTGCGCTTATAAAAGCTCCGCCTGCGACGGCTTTGAATATGAGAGGGAGGCGGCGGAAGCGTATGTCTGCTTCAATATAATAAAAGAAAGCAAAGCAAAGCGCCCCGCAAAACGCCATACTTATGTGCGACCAACCGCGCCATAGTACCTCAAGAGCGAAGTAGAATACTCCGCCCATGGTGGTGACTAAAAGATATTCGAGAATTTTTTCTCGATAAGGTGTCTTGAAATCGATATGTTTGAAACTCACTTTGGTCTCCTTTGGGTGCTTTTTTTATTATTCTTTACCCTAAAACGGGAAAATAAAAAGAAAATCAAAAAAAATCAAAAATTTTTCAATTTTTTTCAAAAAAGGTATTGACAAAGCGAGGCGAAAGTGGTATTATATAAAAGCTGTCCGCGAGCGGACCGCGAAGGTCATTGAAAATTGAACAACAGACGAAGAAGTACAAGCACACAAGAAGTGCGAGGAAACGGTCAAAGAATTTGAGAAACACGAACTCAAAGGTAAAT
>JAZQXT010000013.1:0-7356 GCA_045633005.1 Eubacteriales bacterium
CTACGGCGTAGCTCTCGTCGGGGTGAAGGGCGATAGCAAGGTTGCCGGGGAGAGTCCAAGAGGTGGTCGTCCAGATGATAAAGTAGGTTTTAGAAAGGTCTACCTTGTCTGCAAGCTTGCCCTTGTCGTCCTTGACGGCAAATTTTACGAAAATAGAGGTGCATTTGTCGTTGGCGTACTCGATTTCAGCCTCGGCAAGCGCGGTCTCGTCGTGGGGGCACCAATAAACGGGCTTGAGTCCCTTGTAGATGTAGCCCTTCTTGAACATTTCGCCAAAGACCTTTACCTCGCGGGCTTCAAACGCGGGAGCCATCGTGATGTAGGGGTTCTTCCAATCGGCAACTACGCCGAGGCGCTGGAATTGCTCGCTCTGCTTGTCCACGAAGTCCTGTGCGAAGGCGTGGCACGCGCTTCTGAACTCGGAAATGGACATATTCTTGCGGTTGAGCTTGTTTTTCTTGATGATGGCGCTCTCAATGGGCATACCGTGGTTGTCCCAACCGGGAACGAAGGGGACGCGGTAGCCTTCCATTATCTTGGACTTGTTGATGATGTCCTTGAGCGTCTTGTTAAGGGCGTGACCCATGTGGATGTTGCCGTTGGAGAAGGGGGGGCCGTCGTGAAGAACGAACTGCTCCTTGCCCTCGGCATTCTTGAGCAGAGCATCGTAAAGGCCGATGCTGTCCCAATACTTCAACATTTCGGGCTCGCGCTGGGGGAGATTTGCACGCATCGCAAAATCGGTCTGCGGCAGATTAAGTGTGCTTGTATAGTCCTTAGGCATTTTTTGACTCCTAAAATTAAATTATTTCTTCATTTCGCGGCGGCGGCGGATAGCATCAAGGGAGCTTCGCATACCGCTTACCTTGCCTGTGTCGGCTGTGGGGGCATCCTCGGTGGTTGCTTCCTCTGCGGGAGCATCCTCGGTGGGAGCTTCCTCTGCGGCGGGCGTTGCGTAAAGCGCCGCAAGCATCTTTGCTACGCTGTCGTCGGGGATGGGCTCGGAGGGCTCAATGTCCTCGGCTTCATCCTCAAGACCTGCCGCTTTTATTATTTCCTCGCGTGAGGGCTCGCCGTTTTCGGCACTGGCATCCTCTGCGACGTTTTCTTCAATGATATCTTCCTCTGCGGGAATTTCCTCGACGATGGCTTCCTCGACGACAGCTTCTTCGACGATGACTTCCTCGGCGGGGACTTCCTCAACGGGAGCTTCTTCGACTATAACTTCCTCGACGATGGCTTCCTCTGCTGTTTCGTCCTCGATTGGCTCGTCCTCGGTGGGAACGGGAGTGGAGAAGTCAAGCGTAGGCTCGACCGTCACGGTGCGCACGGCGGCAGAGGCGGCTTCGGGGGAAAGGTCATCCGTCTCCTCCTCGGGCACTTCCTCGGCGTATTCAAGTGCCTCGGCATCGGCAAGCGCTTCAGCGTCAGCAGAGAGGGAGTCGTCGGCGGCGGTGTAAACTACCGCGTCGCAAAGAGCCTCGGCTATTGCGGAGAGCTTTTCGCCAAGCACGCCTGCGTTTGCGCCTATCTTGGATTCCAGCGCGTCAAGGCGGCGGCATATCTCTTCAAGCTTTCTTACGGTCATGCTCGATTCGGACACGGGCGCGGGCGCAGCCTTGGCTTCCTTAAGCTGTGCGGCAAGGGAATTGCGCTCAGCCTTCAGGTCGTCTATCTGACGGCGCAGCTCGGCGTTATCCGCGTAAAGCCTCGTGGACGCGGCAAAAAGGTCGGAAAGCGCAAGGTCAACGTTGCGTTTTTCGTAGCTCTCACCTGTGAGAGAGTATTTTTCTTTAAAGCTTTGAGGAATTGCCATTTAGGAAAACCTTCCTTCGTTATTTATATGGGTATACTGAATAGGCATACTTGCAGTATGGAAAGCGCAACGGTGGCGAAAAAGAACGCGGCGTCAAGGGGCATTCCCTGAAACCAGCCGAGCCTTGCAAAAAGTGCGCGAAACGGAAGAATAAACGGCTCCGTTATCGAATACAGAAAAAGCGACAGCTTATTTTCCTCGCCCATAAAGAGAAAGCTCATTACCGCCCTTGCGAGCATTGCAAAAAGTATAAGGGACAAAAAGGTGTCCACGAGAGTTACTACGAGATAAAGAAAAAACTCCAAGTTTTTTACCTTTCTTGTTAAGAATTGCGGGGGGTGAGGCAAATGCAAAGGCATTTGAGGCTCACCCCGATATTTCGGCTTTGCGAGAGCAAAGCATCAGTTTTCGCCAAAGAGGCTAAGATGATCAATAATTGTAGCCGTAAGCGTCAAGACCCTCTGCGGCGGGAGCGGCGCCCGTGCCTTCCTCTGCTATCTCCATATTGCTGGGAGTAAGCATATAGGTGTCGTCCGAAACGGGCTTCATATGTCCGTTGATGGCGTAGATAACACCGCTGAGGAAGTAGATGAGGTTGGAGGCGGTCTCCTTGTTGGTGTTTTCAAGGTTCATAACTACCGCACAGTTGTTCATAAGCTGGTCAGCGATGGTGGTAGCCTCCTGATAGCTTGAGGGCTTCATCAGCTTCATAGTAACAGCCGCACTGCTTGCGGACATAAAGCTTGCACGCTTGGGTGCGGGAGCGGGTGCGGGGGCGGGACGGTCGATGGTGTCCTCCGCCTTGGGTGTGCCGTATATAGCGTCGTCCTGAATATCTACGGTATCCTCGCCGTAGTAGTTTGCGTCGAAATCGTCCTTGGGGGCGTTGGTCTTAAAGGGGTTGGTAAAACGTGCCATTTTGTTCCTCCGTGCTTATATAATTCATTATTTTTATTTCAGCGGTGTGGTCCTGCCGAAAATGGCAGAGCCGACGCGCACGCAGTCCGCGCCCGCCTCTATAGCGGGGATGACGCTTGCGCTCATGCCCATCGACAAGACAGGCTTATATATATTATGAAGTTTTTCTTGCCAAATGTCAAGAACAAGTTGTGAAGTTTCTTGAAAATAATTAAAATATTCCTCTTTTTTTTCGCATTTTGGCGCCATCGTCATAAATCCGCGCAGTCTGACGTGCGGGAAAGCTGAAAGCGCAAGGCAAAATTCAGCCGCATCCTCGGGCAGAACTCCGCCCTTGGCTTCCTCTCTGCCGCTGTTTATCTCAACGAGCACGTCCATCGTGATGCCGTGCTTTGCCGCTTGCTTTTCTATCTCGGCGGCAAGGGACAGCGAGTCGAGCGAGTGGATAAGGCAGACCTTGTCGATGATGTATTTTACCTTGTTTTTTTGAAGCGAGCCGATGAAGTGTATCTTCATCTCGTCGCGGCAGGGGAGAGCCTCGTAATGCTCAAGGAGCTGTTGGACGCGGTTTTCACCGACGTGGCAAAGTCCGCATTCGCGGTGGAGAAATTCTATTTCCTCGGCGGTCGCGTATTTTACAGCCGCGATAAGCTCCACGTCCTCGGCGCGTCTGCCCGAGGCGACGGCGGCGTCTGCAACGGCGGACTTGACCGCCAGATAGCGTGTTTTCAGGTCTTGCATCAGTTTAGCACCTTTCCGTGATATAGGTCGTTGCCGACGAGGATGACCTCCTCAAGGTCGGCAAGGTAATAGAAATACGGCAGGGAGTAGCCGTATTTAACGGGCGTTCCGCCGTTTTCGTACACCGTCTCCTTAAGTCCGAGCCTTTGTGCCTCGGCTTCAAGGGAAGCGAAATCGTCAAGCGCTCCGTCGGGGTCAAAGCCGACGACCTTGTAAGTTTTCGGCTTGTCCGAGGGGAGAGATGAGAATTTCGACACGACGTAGAAGCCCTCGCCCTCGTAAAGCACGTTTATGCGGCGGAAGTAAACGTATCCGCCGTGCAGGGTGTATACGCCCGTCATTCCGTCGTAGCGGCGTACAGCCTCGACGGGTATGCGATAGCCCTCGAATACCTGATATTCTATACGCACCTGCTGTGCGCGCAGGTAGGTGAAGTCGCTCGGAAGGTCGGACGATGAAAACAGAAGCACCGCGCCGCCGTCGTTATCAAGGACGAGCTTTTCAAGCGTCATTTCAAAGGAGCATCCGCCGTTATCGGGGAAGGTCAGGCGGTAGGTCTTGCCAACGGAGTAGTTTTCGCTTTCCGCAAGGCTTACGGGCGTTGCCACGTGCCATTTTGGCGAGTTTACTATCTTTCCGACGTAGGAGTCGGAGCTTGGGGATGCGTTTATTGCGGTGTAGAATGCATCCGCGGTGAATTTTTCTATAAGCTCGGCGGTAAATACGCCCTCGTAGCCGTCGCAATCGGAGAAAAAGTAGCCGATGGACGGTGCGCCGACCTTTCCGATGCTTCCGCCAAGCATCGTCAGCGCGGCGGCACGCTCGGCTTTAAGCTCGGTAAGGCGCGTACTGATGCCGCCCGCCTCGCCCGAAAGCACGGCAAGGGCGGAAAGGGAGCTTCGCAGAGAGTCGGAGAGCTTCGCCGCGGCGGCAAGGTCGCCGCCGCCAAGCGCCGACATCAGCGCCGTGTAGTCGGCGGATACGCTTTTGCCGACGGCGGTGATGCTTCCCGACGTTGCCGAGGCGGAAAGTATCCCTTCAAGCAGAGCTATCTCCGCGTCAAGCGCCCTCATTTGCTCGCGCAGGTCTTCCTCGGCGGCGGAGTAAACGTCGCATAGTATCTCGCCCTTTCCCACGCGCTCGCCGTCGTCTACGCGGTAGACGGCAAAGCCCGAGGAGAGCGAGGATTTTATCGGCGCTTCGTCACGAATGACGTACGCCGTGGAGTTCGTGTACGCGGAATGCGTTACCGTGTACGCGGGCGCGGTGGTCACGGGCTCGGAGAAGGTGGACAGCATATGGTAGCCGAAATACACCACCACAGCCATAGCGCCGAGCGCAACGGCTATTTGCACGAGCGCGGTGAAGATGTATGAAAAATCAAGCCGCGGCGGCTTTTTCGCGCCGTTTTCCCGCTTTGCGTGCGTGGACAGCACGTGATATTCTTTTCGCGGCATACGCTCACCGCCTTTCCGTGAAATTTATTTTTCGAGCAGACGCATAGCGATATTGAGCGCCCTTTCGTACGGGTCGGGCGCGTCCTCGGTAACGTCTATCATATTTACGTAGTCCTTTGCGCCAAACCAAGTCATTTGCCGCTTGGCGTATTGGCGCGTGGCGATGATAAGCGCCTCGCGGCACTCCGCAAGGCTCATCTCGCCCCTGATATAGCCGAGCATTTCCTTGTAGCCTATCGCCTTTGCCGCCGTGGAGTCGGGGTCGTCGAATACGCCGAGGCGCAAAAGCTCGCGCGTTTCGTCAAGCAAGCCGTTGGCAAGCATGATATCGACTCTTTTTTCTATCCGCTTCCAAAGCGTAGCGCGGTCGGGATAGCGCAGGCAGACGACGGCGTGGTCAAACCGCGCCTTGCCGCCCGTTTTGTCAAGCTGGCTTTTGGGAATGCCCGTAGTCTTGTATATTTCTATTGCGCGTATCACGCGGCGCACGTTGTTTTCGTGCGTTTTTTCGGCGCTTTCGGGGTCGATGCGCGAAAGCTCCAGCCACAGCGCGTGCGCGCCGTTTGCTTTGGCAAATTCCGCAAGCTCGTCGCGCAGCTCGCTCGCTCCCTCGCTTACGGCGTATGGACGCTCGAAAAGCAACGAGTCAAGGTAAAGTCCCGTTCCGCCGACCACCATCGGCAGTTTTCCGCGCTCGTGTATGCCGTTGGCGGCAACGAGTGCGCGATCGGCGTATTCCGCGCACGAAAACGGCGTGTCGGGTGGGAGAATATCTATCATATGGTGCGCTACGGCATCTTGCTCCTCGCGCGTCGGCTTTGCCGTGCCGACGTCCATTTTTTCGTATATCTGCATGGAGTCGCAGGCGATTATCTCCGTGTCAAGCACGGCGGCAAGGCGCATAGCGAGTGAGCTTTTGCCCGAGGCTGTTGCGCCCACGATGGCAAGTAAGGGTCGCATTATGGACGCTCCTTTCGGGTGTTTATTTTAGCGGAATGGTTTTGGCTACGGTGAAATTATCGTAGTAGGGGTAGTCGGTGTTTTTGCGGCGCAGGCGGCTCTTTTTGAAGGAAATAAGCTCGTCGGGTACGCGCGGTCCGTCGGGTTCAACGAACAAATAGCCGTGCTCGGTGCGTGTGCCGATGCTCGCGCAGTCGGGAATAAGCGCGGAGTACGGCTCGCCGAAATAGCAAGCCACGCCAAGCTCGGCGGGAACGCCCTGCCACCACCACGCGCTGACGGGCGGCTCGCCAAGCGTTATCTGACCGAAAAACGCGCCCGTAAGGTCGCAAAGGCGGCACAGAAGTCTGCGCAGGGCGATCGCCCATTCCTCGCGCTCGTATACCTCGGCGGGAAGCTCGATGGCAATGCGCGACGCGCGGTAGCCCTCGTAGTCGCTCTCGCGGCGTGCGGCGTCGCTTATTCCGACGGATGCGACGGGGTGGGCGGGAAGCCACACTGGAGTGCTCTCGGCTTTCAGATATTCGATAAATCCGTCGCGCGAGTAGGGCGTGTCCTCACCGTAGGTGACGGGCAACGCGCAGGGAAGCTCGTCCTCAAGAGCTGAAACGAAGTCCTCGGCGAGCGCGTCAAAGCCGCGCGTCGGCTCGTACCACAGCGCGAGCGTGAGCATCTCGGTGTAGAGGTTTATAGCGGGGAAGCCGAATGAGCGCGTCGGCACGCCGAGCGTGCCGTCTTCGTCCTCGGTAAAGCCGCCGAATTCGTCGCAGAGCGCGGCGGCGTATTTTTTTACGGCGCCTCGCGTGCCGTCGGTCACCTCGCCGCTTGCCGTAACGGTGAGCGATGCGCAGACCGAGGGGGCGGTGACGAGTATTTTCGACGGAAGCGTGTCCGTGCCGTGCGTTTCTATTTCCGATACCGCAAGGCTCGCGCCGACGAGAGAGGGAAGGCGCGGAAGCTCGTCGGGGACGGAGCAGAGCCATATTTTAAGTGTGTAAGTTGACATTTTTCCTCGAATTAGAATGTATTTGTGAAAATGCTTAGCGTTTTCAAGTGCAAAGTGCAAATGTGCAAGCACTTGCCTTCGGCAAGCGTGCAAAGTTTCGGATAATTTCCTCGCTTTGCTCGGAAATTTTCATTAAAATATAATCGAAACAATAAATGCTATTTGATGAATGAATTTAAATGCTTTTTGCACCGCAAAAAGCTACCTTAATTTGCGGCAACGCCGCAACATCATTGGGCGTAAGCCCACATCATTTGCCGAAAGCAACATCATTACGGCAAAGCCGTACATCATTTGCGCCCACGGCGCAACCTTTAGCGTCATCCCGCAGGCGCGGCGCATTGTTCTGCGACGCGGCAAGTGGATCTCGCAAAAATTCCGCAGAATTTTTGCGCTTGATGTTAGAACCAGACTTTCCCTTTCGGACTCTCGCCGTGTGCTTTGGCTGTGATGAATGT
>JAZQXT010000014.1:0-37959 GCA_045633005.1 Eubacteriales bacterium
GTCGATATGCCTCGCTCTCGCTCGGCTCGATATATTCTCGCTCTGCTCGAATTCGATATGTTTTCGCTTCGCTCAAACTCGATATGATATAAATCCGCGCTCACGAAGTGAGCATATCGAGCGCAGCGGCGCACATCGTGCGCCGAAAGCGCATATCGAAAATCCGCGTCAGCGGATTTATATCGATGCGAAGTGTCCTTAAGGACACTTCGCTAGATCCATCTGTTTTTTGTTGCTATAAATACATTTTCCGACGGAATCGTGGAGAGAGCGCACGCCTCCCGCCGAATACCGTCGGAGTATTTTTATCAACAAATGTAAAAAAATAACATTTAGAATAATATCAAGAAGTGTAAACACTAATTAACAAGTAATCGGGAGTTATTTTGACAAAAAAGGCGAAATTTGCGACAAAAATCGAAAAAATTTTCAACTTTTTTTGTTTACCCTATTGCATTATTTTCAGCTTTGTTTTATAATAAAAGCACCAAAGTGGTGGAAAATGGTTTAAGGTGGTGGAAAAGTCACCGAAATGCCCCTCTCTGAAAGAGAGATGGCGGAATTTTCCTGACCGCTCGCTTGGAAAATGATGAGAAAGGAGAGGCGCAATGATCCCCAATATTCCTATTACGGGAACGTATCGTCACAATCTCGATGCGAAGAACAGAATATTCATTCCCGCAAAGCACCGTGAAGCGCTTGGCTCTCCTTTAGTAGTTTTTCCGAGTATCAGAGACAGATCTCTTAAAGTATATTCGGTCGAGGAATGGCGTTCCTTTACCGAAAAGATAGAGACGATGGTTGCCAAGGAGCGCGAGCAGGTGTTGCGTTATTATAATGAGAATAGCGATACCCTTACTCCCGACTCGCAGGGAAGAATAGTGCTTAACCAAAATCTCGTTGATTATGCAGGACTTACGGGCGGCGCGGTTATCGTCGGCTGTGGTAAGTATGCGGAGATATGGTCGGTCGAGGAGCACGAAAAGCTCAAGGCAAGCACTAACGTGGATGATATCCGCGCCGCACTTGAAAGGCTCGGACTCTGATGAGCGCACCGCTTGAATTTTCGCATTTTTCGGTCATGCTTCCCGAGGTCATCGAGGGGCTTGATATAAAACCCGATGGGGTATATCTTGACGGTACGGCTGGCGGAGCGGGGCATTCCTCCGTTATTGCTTCAAAGCTTACTACGGGAACGCTTATCGCACTCGACCGCGATGCGGATGCCGTAGCGGTTGCAACGGAGCGGCTTTCCGTCTACGGTGAACGCGCAAGAGTCGTAAGGGCGAATTTTGCCGATATGAAAAACGTCTGCCGCGAGCTTGGTATCGAGGCACTTGACGGCGTGCTTCTCGACCTCGGCGTGTCCTCTTACCAGCTTGATACCGCGGAGCGCGGATTTTCCTACCTTGCCGATGCGCCGCTTGATATGAGAATGGACAAGCGTCAGGAGCTTGACGCGTACAAAATAGTAAACGGGTACAGCGAAGCGGAGCTTTGCCGTATACTCAGAAATTGGGGCGAGGAAAAATTCGCCTCGCGTGTAGCTCGCAAGATATGCGAGAGAAGAGAAAAAGCTCCCGTAAGCACTACGGGCGAGCTTGTAGATATAGTAAAGGCGGCGCTTCCCGACGGTGGGCGCTCGCAAAAGCACCATCCCGCAATGCGCACGTTTCAGGCGATACGCATTGAGGTAAACGGCGAGCTTGATATAATTCCGCAAACGATAAAGGATGCCGTGTCTTTGTTAAAGACGGGCGGGCGTCTTGCCATCATCACCTTCCACTCGCTTGAGGATAGGGCGGTGAAGGAGGCGTACGCTTCGCTTGCAAGCGGCTGTACCTGCCCGCGCAATTTCCCCGTTTGCGTGTGCGGAAACAAGCCGAAGATAAAATTTATCGGCAAAAAGCCGATACTTCCATCGGAAGATGAGCTTTCAAAAAACAGCCGCTCACACAGTGCAAAGCTGAGGGTGTGCGAGAAGCTATAAAAACGTGTAGCCGACAAGGTCGGCGGAAAGGACGCAGAAATGAACGCAACGTACGGAACTAACAGAGCCGTAAACGACTTTGAATCCTATGAATATGCGCTCGCCGCATTAAAGGCACGCTATGCCAAGCGCGGAGTTGCGGGTGAGGCGCAGAGCGCAGTAGCCGAGCAGAAAACAAGGGAAGCTGCGTCCGTCAGAGAAAACCCCGAGGCTTACCGTTACGGCGAGATAATGGAGCACGACCGCTACAACAGATACCGCACGGGCAATGGCGGAAGCGTGATGACCGTTGACGACGTTCAGCGCATATATAAGGATGAAACGGGCAAGAGCGTAACTGCAGAGGTTCGCCGTGCCGCTCTCGCCGCAGGAAACGATGCGGATGCAAGACCTGCTTCTCCCTACCGCGTGCTGGAAACTCGCGTGCCCGATGCCGCAAATTCCTCGGAATTCGTAGGAAAGAGGGAGCTTGTTCAAAGTGGCGCTACTGAAACGCTCGCAAAGGTCGAATGCTCCGACGTGTCGGCGTATAGACGCGTTGACGGCATAATCCGCAAGTGGTTTCCCGAAAATAAAATAATAAAGGCAAAGGGAAGAAAAAGCATAAATCCTATGTCCGCTATCGCAATGTCTCTTATCTTTTGCATCGTCCTCGTTCTCCCTATCACGCTTAGCGTGATGCTTCACGAAACGTCAAGCGAGATCGGTGCGCTCAGCGAGGAGCTTCGTGAGATCGAAACTATCGCCGACGACCTGCAGGTCAAGCTCGACGACAAGAATGATCTTGCTCTTATCGAGGAGCTTGCGATAAACAAGTACGGTATGATAAAGCTTGAGGAGGGAAATTCCAAGTATCTTCGCCTTAACGGAATGGATATGATAGAGAGCTTTGATACCAACGGAGATAACGACGTAATGCTTGCTCTGCTCAGTGCGCTTGGTATTCGCGTTTCTGACGAATAAAAAAGCGAGTTAAATAATATAATCAATATGACCTGAAGCCGCACGGCGGTGACGGGCTGACATCGTGAACCAATTAAGCTACGGGGCAGCCCCTATAAACAGCTTTCTCGGCGTAAGCCGTTGCTAATCTGGATGGGACGTTGTATTCGTGCAGCGTCCCATGCTTTTTGAAAAGAGAGGATCATGCGCAGAATAAAGATAAGTACGGAACTTACGTTGCGTTCGTATTTTGTTTTTTTTATAATAATAGTAGGATTTATTGCCCTTGCCATCAGAGTCTTTTGCCTGCAAACGATAAATTTTGATTATTATCAAAAAAAGGTAGTGGATCAGCTTACAACGGAGTCCACTATAAGCTCGGAGCGCGGCAGCATATATGATGCAAACGGTGAGGTTCTTGCGACCAACGTTACCTCTTACCGTATTTTTATTTCTCCTTCGAGCATACAAAAGGCTATGCAGAACGGCAGAGAGGGGCTTGATGAATTTATCAGCCGCGAGCTTTGCACACTTTTGGGTACTGATTACGATACGGTTTACGCACTTACTCAAAAAAAGGGTAGCCTTGACGCAACGGTAATGCGCAATGCGGACGATGAGAGCGCCGACAAGGTGCTTGATTTTATTGCGAACAATTCGCTTTCCAACGTTTTGTACGTTGAGGCACAAAGTAAGAGATATTACAAGCACGGCGATCTCGCTACGCACGTTCTCGGCTTTACGGGAACGGACGGAAAAGGACTTTACGGACTTGAGTATTACTACAACAAGGAGCTTGCGGGCATTCCGGGTAAATATATCACGGCGCGTGATTCCTACGGAAACGAGATGCCGTACGAGTATCAGAGCTACATCGAGGCGGTGGACGGGTACGATCTGCACACCACCATCGACGTAAAGATTCAGGCGATACTTGAGGAGCAGCTCAAAGCCGCCTTTGAGGAATCGGCGGCGAAGGCCGGCGTTTGCGGAATAGTAATGAACGTAAACACGGGTGCGGTCCTCGGTATGGCGACCTATCCCGATTTCAACAATAACAGCGCTTGGACGCTGTCGGATTTCTATCAGGCACAGCTTGAAGCTTCGGGCTTTGCCGAGGACAGCAAGGAATATTCAAGCCTCAGATCCTCTCTGCTTCAAAAAATGTGGCAGAATAAATCCATAACCGACACGTACATCCCCGGATCGACGTTTAAGATAATAACCTCGGCAATGGGACTTGAAATGGGCGTCGTTTCAACGGGCGAGAATTTCACTTGCAAGGGCTCGTACAAGGTTGCCACCGAGATCATTCACTGCAACAAAACGCGCGGACACGGTCTGCTTACCTTTGCGCAGGGATTACAGCAGTCCTGCAACCCCATACTGATGACGGTGGGCGCAAGAGTCGGCACGGACGCATTCTATCAATACGTTAAGAATTTCGGTTATCTCGAGCGCACGGGCATAGACCTTCCCGGTGAGGCGCGCGGAATATTCTATAACGAAAAAAACTTTGGTATAGTAGACCTTGCCGTTTCTTCCTTCGGTCAGAACTTCAAGGTCAACGTTATTCAGCATCTTACCGCGATATCGTCTATAGCAAACGGCGGCAAGCTCGTTTCTCCGTATCTCGTTGACTCTATGACGGATGCTGAGGGAAAGACGATATGGGAGCACGGAGTCAGCGTACGCCGTCAGGTAGTCAGCTCCTCGGTGTGCGAAACTTTGGCCTCCGTTCTTGAGGAGGGTGTTTCGGGCAACGGCGGTTCGAAGAACGCATACGTTGCGGGTTATCGCGTAGCGGCAAAAACGGGAACGTCCGAGAAGATAGGCGACGATAAAAAGATGAGAATATGCTCCTGCGTTGCCTTTGCTCCTGCTGATGACCCCGAAATTGCTATGATAATCGTTGCTGACGAGCCTACGGAGGGAACGCTGTACGGTGGCGTAGTAGCCGCACCTTACGTAGCAAATTGCCTTGAGCAGATGCTTCCTTACCTCGGAGTCGAGGCGATCTACACCGACGAGGAAGCGGCAAAGCTCGAGGTCGAGATCCCCGATTTTGCGGGTGAGGTCTCATACACGGCACAGTCAAAGCTTAGCAAGCTCGGACTTGATTGCGAGATAGTCGGTGTCGGAACTATAGTTACCGCACAGGTTCCCGCGGCAGGAACGATGCTTGGTAAGGATACGGGCAAGGTCGTCCTGTACGTTGGAGACGCCGCGCCCATAGAAAATATAAGAGTCCCCGATGTTGTCGGAATGTCGGCAAGTGCCGCAAACAAGGTGCTTATCAACGCGGGACTTAATATAAGCGTAAAGGGCTCGTCTAATCATGGTTCAGGTTCAGGACCCGAGGTTATCGAGCAATTCCCCGCGGCGGGAACCGTCGTGGGCAAGGGAGACGTCGTAACGGTAACGTTCCGATATCTCGATATAGTAGATTAAAGTTATCCCTGACCTCGTCGGGTGTGCGTGAATTGTTGTTCGTGTGCATTCGAGGCCGTGTTATGATAAACCGCCACCCGACGGGGCTTGTCCTTTTCAGCATTCTGAAGCGTAGCTTCGAAACGTGTGATACTCGGAGATTTGAAAGGAAAAATATAAAATGAAGGTCAGTTTCGGCGATAAGCCCTTGAAGATATCACAAATAGCCGAAATGTGCGGCGGAAGTATTTATACGGACTTCGGCGGCGACGATGAGATAAAGCATATTTGTACCGATTCACGAGAGGCAGAGAAGAACTGCCTTTTCCTTGCTATAAGAGGAGAAAAGGTTGACGGTCATAATTATATAAATAAGGCGGCAGAGCTTGGCGCGGCGTGCGCCATAGCGGAGCACGCCGTTGACGGAGCTAATATCCCGCTTATAATAGTCGAGGACACCCTTGCGGCTATCGCGGCGCTTTCCACGGCATACGCCGAGGAGTATCACAGCGCTGTTCGGAAGGTCGCCGTTACGGGAAGCGTGGGAAAGACCACGGCTAAGGAAATGATATCGGCAGTCCTTGGCGCAAGCCACAAGGTATACAAGAGCGACGGAAATTACAACAGCACTATCGGTATGCCTCTGTCACAGCTTGAAATAACGTCCGACACGGAGTTTGCCGTGCTTGAGATGGGAATGTCGCAAGCGGGCGAGATATCCGTAATGTCGCGTTGTGCGCGTCCCGACGTTGC
The DNA here is from genome assembly GCA_045633005.1 of Eubacteriales bacterium. GTDB lineage: Bacteria > Bacillota > Clostridia > Oscillospirales > CAG-272 > CAG-390. The sequence continues at coordinate 6,116 of JAZQXT010000014.1, forward strand.
AGTTATAACGAATATAGGAAATTCGCACATCGAATTTTTTGATTCGCGCGCGGGTATAGCCTCGGCGAAGCTTGAGGTGATGGAGGGGCTGTCAAAGGACGGTCTGCTCCTGCTTTGCGGCGGCGAGCCGCTTCTTTCGGAGGTAGGCTCGTGGGATGGCAGAGTTAAGTATTACGCCGCTTGCGGCGACAATGATATCCACGCCGAAAACGTCTCAACGGCGGGTGGGAAAACGGTGTTCGACGCCGTGATATGCGGCACGAGAATAAACGGCGTGGAGATATTCGCCATAGGCAAGCACAACGTCCACGCGGCACTTTCCGCCATTGGTGTGGCGTTGCATTTCGGTATTAGCGAGGAGGATATCCGCCGTGGACTTCTTGAGTACCGCACGGTCGGAATGCGTCAGCAGATACTTGAGGTCGGCGGAGTTACGATAATAAACGATTGCTACAATGCAAGCCCCGAATCAATGCGTGCGGCATCCGAGGTGCTTTCAACTCTTGCTACGGAAAAGGGCGGAAAAAAGATCGCGCTTCTCGGCGATATGCTGGAGCTTGGTGAGTTTTCAAGCGATTTGCACTACTCGGTCGGCGAGCATTTCGGCGCTATGGGCGTGCGTCTGTTCACCTTCGGCGAGAGCGCCGAGCGCATAGCGGACGGCGCGGCAAAGCGTCTTAACAGCGATATGATAACGCGCTCGCGCAACACCACCGACGAGGATGCGGCAAGAGTAGCCGCGCTTATCGCAAAGGAAGCGTCGGCGGGTGACTGCATACTTATAAAAGCGAGCAGAAGAATAGCGGCAGAAAGAGTAAGTGTCGCGCTTACGGATATTTTGAGCAAATAAAGAATAAGGAGAAGAAAAGACAATGAAGACGCGTATGCTTATTGAGTTTTTTTCAGTTGTTCTGGGAGTTTTCTTCGCCACTTGGTTGATATTACGAAAGCTAATTCCCGTGCTTAAGAGCCGCAAGATAGGACAAAAGATATACGATATCGGTCCTCGTTGGCACAAGGGCAAGGAGGGTACGCCTATTATGGGCGGACTTGGCTTTATCATCTCGTCCGTAATTGCTTTTGCGGCGCTTTTTGCGGTCTACGTTTACTACGGCAGGGCAGAGGAGCTTTACTCCGCCGCGCTGACGCTTATAATGGCTTTGCTAAACGCCCTTATCGGATTTTTTGACGATTACACGAAGCTTATCAAAAAGCAGAACCAAGGCTTCAAGGCTTGGCAGAAATTCCTGCTTCAGCTCATCGTGGCGGCGGCGTATATCTGGGCTATGAGCGCTTGCGGATTTATGAATACCGTACTTTATATTCCCTATTTCGGCATAACTCTTGAGCTTGGCGTTGCATATTATCTGCTTGCCGTATTTCTCCTTACGGGAATGGTCAATGCCGTCAACCTTACCGACGGTATAGACGGTCTTTCAAGCAGCGTTACCGCCATTGTGGCAGTTTTCTTCTCCGTTTGTGCGTTTTACTTCGTACGCCCCGAGCTTGCGGTGCTTCCCGCAACGGTCGTCGGCGGTACGGTAGGATTCCTTATGTATAATTTCTATCCCGCAAAGATATTTATGGGCGACACGGGTTCACTCTATCTTGGCGGAATGGTCGTCGGAATGGCGTTTATGCTTGGCAATCCCCTCATCGTCGTGGTTGCGGGAATCGTCTACATCGTCGAGGTGCTTTCCGACATCCTTCAGGTCGGCTACTTTAAGATAAGCCACGGCAAGCGCATATTCAAGATGGCACCCATCCACCACCACTTTGAAAAGTGCGGTTGGAGCGAGGTCAAGATAGTTTTAGTCTTTACCGCAGTAACGATAGTTGCTTGCATCGTAGCATTTTTCGGTATTAAATTATAATAAAATTAGTGGGGGCGTCGTGTAAAAATGGCAAACAAGATAATAGAATTTATGCGACGCAAAAAGGGCGGAAACAAGATGCTTGGCGACTACACGCATCAGGAAATGCCTACCGAAAACGGTAACGTGCTGATGGTGCGCACCCGCCCCGACACAGTTTTTTTGGTTCTCACGCTGATACTTATCCTTATCGGAACGGTAATGTCCTTCAGCGCAAGCACCGCGTACGCCTCGCAGAAGTACGGAAACAGCTTTTTGTTTCTCACGGAGCATCTTGGACATCTACTTATAGCCTTCGTGCCTGCGGCGATAATAACTTTTATTCTTACGCCACAGCTTGCAAGGCTTTTGGCGGTCGGCACTTACGCGCTCTCCATTCTCTTACTTATAGCGGTGCTTATAGTGGGTATAACGGGAGGCGGCGCACGCCGTTGGATAGACCTCGGCTTTTTCACCTTCCAGCCCTCCGAGCTTGCAAAGACGGGAATAATAATGCTGCTTGCGCTGTATATGACGAAGCACGAGGATGCAGTCGTGGGCAAAGGTTTCAACCGACGCTCGATAGTACACGGCTTCATCGTCCCCGTGGCAATAATCGGACTTGTTTGCGTGCTCGTAGGACTTGAAAAGCATTTTTCGGGAATTATCATCATAGGCTGCATAGGCGTTGTGATGATGTTCATCAGCGGAACTAATATATTTTATTTTATCTCTTGCGTTCCCGTTGCGGGATTGCTCGGCTTCCTCATTATGCAAACGGGATATGCGCGTGCCAGAGTTGACAGCTGGCTTAATAGAGGTGCTGACGCACTCGGAAGCGATTGGCAGACCACGCAAGGTCTTTACGCCATCGGCACGGGCGGACTTTTCGGACTCGGTCTTGGTCAATCAAGGCTTAAATACGGTTACGTTTCACAGCCGCAAAACGACTTCGTTTTTACGGTCGTGTGCGAGGAGCTTGGCTTTTTCGGAGCCGTAGCCATCCTCATTCTTTTCCTCGCGCTCGCGTGGAGAGGATTCATTCTTGCATCGCACGCGGCAGATAAATTCTGCTCGCTCGTTATTTTCGGACTTTCATTCAAGCTCGCCATTCACGTTCTTTTGAATATCGGCGTAGTCACGGGCGTGCTTCCCAATACGGGCGTTGCCCTTCCTTTCTTCAGTAGCGGCGGAAGTGCTACTCTGATACAATTATTTGACGCAGGAATAATACTTGGACTTTCGCGCTTCTGTACGCAGAAGCAGTAAAGCGGCGGAGTAATTATGAGAATTTTGATGACGGGCGGTGGCACGGGCGGTCACGTTAATCCTGCCCTTGCTATTGCAAATACCATAAAAGAGAATATACCCGATGCGGAGATAGCCTTTGCGGGAACGAAGCGCGGAATTGAAAACAGCCTCGTTCCAAAGGCGGGATATCCGCTGTATCACCTGAACGTGCGCGGCTTTTGGCGAAAGCTGACTTGGAAAAACATCAGGGCGGCGTATCTTGCGCTCGTTTCACCGATATACGCGGGAAAGCTTATAAAGAGATTCAAGCCCGACGCCGTTATCGGCACGGGCGGATATGCCTGCTGGCCCGTGCTGATGGCGGCGGCAAAGCGGGGGATCCCTACCGCAGTGCATGAGTCAAATGCAGTTCCGGGGCTTGCCGTGCGCAAGCTTGCGCCCCACGTTGACAGAATATTCGTTAATTTTTCAGCCGTGGCAGACCACGTAGGCTGTCCCGAAAAGGTCATGCGCGTCGGTTGCCCGATGCTGAATATGAGCAAGCCCATAAGTCGCACGGAGGCGCGCGCAAAGCTTGGAATTCCGCAGGATTGCAAGCACTACGTCCTCTCCTTCGGCGGTAGCCTTGGCGCATCCCGAATGAACGAGATGGCACTTGAACTGACGCGCGACCTTATCTCACGCCGCAAGGACGTTATTCTGATACACGCCTGCGGCTCAATAGGATACGCTAAAACGCGCGAGGCGTTTGAGGCGGCAGGACTTCTTGACCTACCGAACCTTCGCCTTGTGGAATATATATACGATATGCCCGTACAAATGGCGGCGGCGGACGTCGTTATATGCAGGGCGGGAGCTATGACGCTGTCCGAGCTTGCAAATCAGGGCAAGGCGGCGGTGCTGATACCATCGCCAAACGTTACCGACGACCAACAGTATAAAAACGCCAAGGTCCTCTCTGACGCAGGCGCGGCGGTCCTTATAAGGGAATCCGAGCTTGAAGAGGGCAGAATAGGCAAGGAAATAGAGCGCCTGATATGTGAGCCGTACCGACTTGAGGAAATGAGGCGCAATATCAAGAGCTTTGCCGCAGAGGACGCAAACGCCGTTATCTTCGACGAGATGATGCGACTGATCAAGGAAAGAGAGGTTGCAAAGAAGTAATATGGCTGAGGATAATAAAAAGGTCGGAATGGAAAACGCCCCGCAGACCGAAAGCGAAAAGCCGAGGTACGTAAGGCAGTACGTTATGCGTAAACGACATAAGCGGACGTATGAGGAATCAAGACCTGAGCCCATTTTTACTCAACCCGACGTAATTAAAAAAACGGCAAATGCAGAGGAGCAAATAGCCAAGGAGCTTGCCGAAAAGCAAAAAAAGCAAAAGGCTAAAAAACTGCTTTTTCTCTGTATAATAGCCTTTATACTCGTTCTTCTGTACCCGCTTTTCAGGCTCGTATCAAACGTTTTCGTTATAAAAGAGGTTATAGTCGAGGGCGAGTGCCCGTACAGCGCAGAGGAGCTTCTCGCGGCTTCGGGGCTTACTCAGGGCGGCGATCTTTTCGGCAACGATTATGGCGAGGCGGCACGGCTTGCGCTTGAAAAATTGCCGTATCTGCGCTCGTGCAAGCTGGAGTCAAAGCTTCCCGACAAAGTAATTTTTACCGTTGTTTCGGGTGAAGCCGTTATATACACGGAGGTCGCGGGCGAGTATTACGCACTTTCTGCCGCGTTGCGCGTGCTTGAAAGAAGCAGTGAGCCGACAGAGTTCATTGCAAACGGGCTCGTGTATGCGTCGCTACCGCCTACGGCGGTAAGCCTCGTCGGTGAACACGTAAAGTTATCGGGTGGGCTTGACAGCTCGTATATAACCGAGTTTCTTGACGCTCTCGTTAATTCGCAATTGAACGGTCGCGTAAGCAGAATGTTCTTTGAGGAAAAATTTGATATAGTAATAAGCGTTGACGCGCGATTTCGTATCAAGTTCGGCAGTCCCGAGAATACAAGGCTGAAGCTACACGCCGCGGAGAGAGTTATCGAGGAATGCGGATTTACTCTTGAGGAGAAGGGCATTATCGACGTGAGCGACCCCGAAAGACCGACCTCGCTAAAAAAGAACGACGTGGATATAAACGCACGCCGTGACTAAATCGTTAAAAAAGATATAATTTTATTAAAACCACTTGAAAATCAAAATAAAAAAAGGTATTATATATATAGTATGTATCTTTTATAAATAATAGTCGCAAAGCGACGTCTTGATATTAAAAATGGAGGAATTTGAAAATGGCATTTGAGAGAGATGAATTAATTGAAAGCGGCGTAAATATAAAGGTCGTCGGTGTCGGCGGCGGTGGAAATAACGCCGTAAACAGAATGATAAGCACCAACATCCGCGGTGTTGAGTTTATCGCTATCAACACCGATAGCATGGCACTTCGCGTGTCCAGCGCCCCCAACCAGATAGTTATCGGTGAGAAGATAACCAAGGGACACGGCGCGGGCGCAAACCCCGAGATCGGTCAGCGCGCCGCAGAGGAGAACGCCGACGATATAAAGGCGGCTCTTGCGGGTGCAGATATGGTATTTATCGCAACCGGTATGGGTGGCGGAACCGGTACGGGTGCCGCTCCCGTAGTTGCAAGAATAGCTCACGAGATGGATATTCTTACCGTTGCTATCGTTACCAAGCCCTTCCTTTTCGAGGGACGCCGCCGTATGCTTCAGGCGGAAAAGGGAATCGAGGAGCTCAGCCAGTTCGTTGACTCCCTCGTTATTATCCCCAACGAAAGACTTAAGCAGGTATCTGAAACAAGAATAACCCTTTATAACGCATTTGAGATCGCCGACGACGTTCTTCGCCGCGGCGTACAGAGCATTTCCGAGCTTATCAACGTTCCCGGCTTTATCAACCTCGACTTTGCAGACGTTACGTCCGTAATGCACGACGCGGGCTACGCTCACATGGGTGTTGGTAGCGCTACGGGTAAGGATAAGGCAGAGATCGCCGCAAGAGCCGCAATCTCCAGCCCCCTGCTCGAGACCTCTATCAAGGGCGCTACGGGTATTCTCGTAAACATCACTATGTCTCCCGACGTAGGACTTGAGGATGCAGACCTTGCATCGTCCATCATCGCCGCCGAGGCTCATCCCGATGCAAACGTTATCTGGGGTGTTGCGTTCGATCCCAACCTTGACGACGAGATGAAGATAACCATTATCGCCACGGGCTTTGAGAGCAATAATGCTGCCGCTGCCAACGATCCTCGCGCAAAGGCGGCAAGAAACATTCCCATGCCTCCCGCGCGTAATGCGGCTCCCGCGCCCGCTCCCGCTCCTGCGCCCGCACCTGCTCCCGCTCCCGCTCCTGCGGCTGAGGCACAGCCCGCACCCGCGCCCGTAGCACCTACTCCCGCTCCTGCACCCGCACCCGCTCCCGCTCCCACGCCTGCTCCTGCAATTCGCAACGATCAGTACGATGACGTAGAGGGCGACGGATTTGACGAGATCATGACCATCCTCCGCAACAGAAAGAAGAGAGACGATTTCCGCGGCGGAAGAAGATAATAAAAACAAAAATAGCGCATTCCGAATGGAATGCGCTATTTTTATTAAAGTATACTTTCAAGAAATTGCTTCGTTCTGGGGTTCTTGGGATTCTCAAAGATCTCGGCGGGCGTACCCTGCTCGGCGATAACGCCGTCGCACATAAAGATGACGCGGTCGGCAACCTCGCGTGCAAAGCCCATTTCGTGCGTAACGACCACCATCGTCATTCCCTCGTTGGCGAGCTGTTTCATAAGCTCAAGCACCTCTCCGACCATTTCGGGGTCAAGTGCCGAGGTCGGCTCGTCGAAAAGAATTACCTTCGGCTCCATGCACAACGCGCGCACGATGGCGATACGCTGTTTCTGACCGCCCGAAAGCTGGCTGGGATACGAATCCGCGCGGTTGTCAAGTCCTACGCGCTTAAGAAGCGCCATAGCCTTTTCATTGGCTTCCGCCTTGCTTTTTTTGAGAAGCTTTATGGGGGCAAGCGTAAGGTTTTCGAGGATCGAAAGATGCGGGAAAAGGTTAAAGTGCTGGAACACCATTCCCATCTTCTGTCTGTGAAGATTGATGTTTACGTTCTTTGCGGCTATATCGACTCCGTCGAAGATTATCTCTCCCTCCGTGGGAAGCTCAAGCAGGTTAAGGGAACGCAGATAGGTGGACTTTCCGCTTCCCGACGGGCCGATAATAACGACCACCTCGCCGCGCTCAATGGTCAGGTCGATTCCGTCAAGTGCCTTTATCTCGCCGTTCTTGTAGTGCTTTTTGAGGTCGCGCGTTTCAATAATTGCATTATCTTTCATTTTTACGCAATCTCCTCTCAAGTATTTTTACAAGACGTGTAAGAATTATAACTACAACGAGATAAATCAGGGCAACTGCGATAAGCGGCATAAACGCGGAGAACGTGCGTCCGCGTATCAGCTCGCCCGCTTTGGTAAGGTCCATAATGCCCACGTAGCCCGCAACGGAGGTCTCCTTGAGGAGAACGATGAACTCGTTACAGAGCGTGGGAAGCGTTGCCTTTATTACCTGAGGGGTTATGATGTAAAGCATCGTCTGGAAGTAGTTGAAGCCGAGAGAGCGTCCCGCCTCGAACTGTCCGTTGTCTATCGACATAATACCGCCGCGGAATATCTCGGCAACGTATGCGCCCGAGTTTATACCGAATGCGAATACGGCAACGGCGATACCGTTACGCGAGGAAGCAAAGACGATGAAGTAGAAGATCAAAAGCTGAACTACTACGGGAGTTCCGCGGATGATGGTAAGGTAGAGATTCGATATAAAATTCAATATCGAAAGCACTACGTAGCCCGCGCCGCCGTTTTTCTTATATACCTCGCGGTTTTTATCGTATGTAGAACGGATAATGGCGATGATAACGCCGATGGCAACGCCGAGGAGCAGAGCAAAAAAGGTAATGATGAGGGTGTTTGTAAGTCCGTCAACGAGCCATTTCCACTTTGCGCCATCCAAGAAATTAAGTATAAATTCGTTCTTTAATTCTTCAAAAAAGCTCAAGATTATTTCCTCACAATAGGCGGCGCTTTTACGCGCCGCCTTGTATTCGTTTTATTATCAGTTTCCGCTGGGGATGTACTTGTTGATGATGCGGTCGATAGTACCGTCAGCCTTAAGCTCGTCAAGAGCCTTGTTGATCTTCTCAAGAAGCTCGGTGTTTTCCTTGGAAACGCAGATAGCGTAATCCTCGATGGCGTACTCGTTGTCACCTGCAAGAATGTGGATGCCCTCGTTAGCGGCTACGAAGGACTTAGCAGGCTCGTTGTCGATGATGACCATGTCAACGTTATCGTTCTTAAGAGCGGCTACTGCCTCAGCACCCGTCTTGAAGCGAACTACGCGGTCGGTGATAATGGACTCGTCCTCAGCGAGATCGTTGAAGCCCCAACCGCTGATAGCGCTGGAGGAGTAGATGTCACCCGTGGTGTCCTGCTGAACGCCAACCTTAACGTCGGTGTCCTTGAGGGCGGTAGGATCGCCGTTTTCGTCAAATACGAAGATGTCGTCAAGAGAAGTGATGGGAGAACCGTCCTTAACGATGATTACCTGAATACCCGTAGCGTAGGTGTTGGAGAAGTTTACGCTTTGCTTACGCTCGTCGGTAACGGTCATGCCTGCCATACCGATGTCGTACTTGCCCGTGGAAACTCCGCCGATGATGGAGCCGAACTCAACGTCAGCGATCTGAAGCTCCATGCCGAGCTTCTTTGCGATCTCGGTAGCGATCTCAACGTCGATACCTGCAAAGCTGTCGCCCTCCTTGAACTCGTAGGGGGGGAATGCGGCGTTGGTAGCCATGTAGAGAATGTTGTCGTCCTTGCCCGAGCAAGAGCCGAATGCGAAGCAGAGCGAGCAGAGCATTACTGCCGCGAGAATAAGCGATGTGATTTTTTTCATAATAAAACCTCCATAAGATTAAATAGATATTAACATTATAATGTATATTTATTCAATTGTCAATACTTTGCGCCATTTTATTTCGACAACGTTGCGCCATTTTTCATTTTTGCCAAAAAATGAAAAAGTCTGAAAATCTCAAAAATCTTGCGAAAAGCGCAAATAGTTAGCACCGTAAACTGTTAAAAAATTATCAGACTCGTTAGTTTATAAACCATTTTGGTATTTTACACAAAAACACTTTCCTATGCGCTTGAAATGGCTCTTTTATTTGTATTTAATTAACATAATTTCATAAAAATCTAAATTTATACTTGATTTTTTTATAATTTTGCCTTATAATGTTTATGTATCAGTATAACTATTATCGGGAACTGTCCCCAAAAAACAAACGAGACAAGGCGAGATCAATGAAAACAGCAAAACTTATCTGGAATATCATAACTTGGACCATCGTCATTCTGGCGGTGGCAATAGCTATTTTGCTTGCGGGCGTAAGGCTTGTTGGCATCCACCCCTACACTGTTCTGTCAGGCTCGATGGAGCCCCACTACCACGTCGGCTCGATCATCTACGTCGTTGACGTCGATCCCCACGAGCTCAAGGTCAACGACCCCGTTACCTATATGCTTTCCGATTCTATCGTAGTAACGCATAGGATAATCGAGATCGTTCCCGCCGTCGATGAAAACGGCGCGCCCATTATCAACGACAGAACGGGCAAGCAGGCGATACGCTTCGTCACCAAGGGCGACGCGAACAACTCCGCCGACGGCTCGCTCCTGCACGAGAACAACGTCATCGGCAAGCCCATCTTCTCGATCCCCTATCTCGGCTACGTAGCCGACTACATACAGAACCCCCCCGGAACGTATATCGCAATAGTTCTTGCGTGCTTGCTTCTTCTGGCAACGTTCCTGCCCGACATTCTCTTCCCCGATAAGAAGGAAGAGGAGGAAAAGGCGGCTCAGACGGTATCTGCCGAGCAGTTGAATGCCGCAAAGCAGGAAATAGAGGAAATAAAGTCTCAGCTTGCGGCAACCGAGCAGAACGCTCCGCCCGCCGAGGATGCCGCTGCTGCCGAGGCTCCCGAAGCCGACGCGGCTTCCGATGCCGCCGAAAGTGCCGACAGCGGTGATAATACCGCGGAATAACTTCCATATATATTATTAGGAAGCTTTTCGCCGTAGCGAAGGCTGACCAAAATCAAATTTCAAAGAAAGGAATGGGTGCAAATGATGAGATTAAAAAAGATACTTATGCTTGTAGTGACAATGATCCTTGTAGCTGCGATCTCAGTAACCGCAACCATGGCCTATTTGAAGTCGCAGACAGACGTTGCGCAAAACGCCTTTGCTGTCGGCAATGTGAAGATATCGCTCGATGAAGCGAAGGTAGATGAGTACGGTCGCTTGCTCGACGTAGACGGTAATCTTTGGACGGCGGAGAGCGGAAAGGATAAAGCCCCCCGCGTTACCGAAAACAGTTACACGCTCGTTCCGGGTAAGACGTATGTGAAAGACCCTACCGTTCATATATCGGAAGACAGCGAGCCTTGCTTGGTGTTTGTTGTGATATATTTGCCCGGATTAAAAAGTGCACCTTTTTACGACAATATGTATTCTCAGCTTCGAAAAAACGATACTTGGCGCGACTTGGGGGATGATGGTAAGGTGCCGAAAGATCGTAAAGATGATTACATAGTGTGGGGTTACAACGGAACGGTTCAACCGGGGGATGATCTCCAACTCTTTAGTACCTTGACGGTCAAAACGGATGTAGCCTATAAAGAGCTTGAGAAAATTGACCTCTCGCAACTTGAAATAACCGCGTACGCTTTCCAAGATGAAGGTACTGAAGATTGGTACTACGAAGATGCGTGGGCGAAGCTTGTTGAAATCTGCGATCCATTCAATCAAGAAAAATAATTAAACGTATGCTTTTGATACTTATTAAATAAGCAAGGAGGAAAAGCGATGAAAAAAATAAAAAGCGCCCTGATTACTGTTATCGCATTGATCCTCACATGTGCTATTTCGGTAGCGGCAACATACGCTTATCTTTACGACAAGTCCGAGACCGCCAGAAACACTATATCTGCCGGCAAGGTTAAAATCTCGCTTAGTGAGGCAAGGGTAAACGAGGACGGTCAGCTGCTCGACGTAGACGGTAACGTTTGGACGGCGGAGAGTGGAAAGGATAAAGCCCCCCGCGTTCTTAACAATCATTACAAGCTCCTTCCCAACAGAACATACATAAAGGACCCCACTATATACGTGGAGGAGGGCAGCGAGCCTTGTATGTTGTTATTGCTTATATATATGCCTAAGGCTCTTGAAAATGTTATAAAGTATGATTCTAGCTCGACCGATAAGGATGACTTTGGAGTCCAATTTGTAACTAATGGCTGGGCGGCTACGGGAATAAATGAAAATGTAAATGACGCGAATGGAAATCTTATTGGTAGATACATGTGGTTTGCGTACGCTGAAAAAGGGTATCCGCGTACAGTTTCAGGCGGAGCAACCGTTCCTTTCATTGAGTCTATAACAATCAGATCAAATGCTACTGATGAAGAGCTTGAAAAAGCCAGTGCCGCTGATATGGAGATAACTGCGTTTGCGTTCCAGGTGGAAGAATGGGGTGATGATATTAATGGATTCATGTCTATTATAAATATACTTAATGAAGCCTATGACCTCTACGGCAATTAAAACGACTCAAATGCACGGCATAAGCACTTAATTTAGTTAAGGGGTAAAAGCAATGAGCAACACAAAAAGAACGATACTTACCATAGTTGCTATAATACTCACGTGCGCTATTTCGGTAGCGGCGACCTTGGCTTATCTTTACGACAAGTCCGAGACGGCCGTCAACTCATTCTCCGCAGGAAACGTGAAAATCTCGCTTGACGAAGCGAAGGTGAACGTATATGGCGTGCCTGTTGACGAAAACGGAAACGAGGTTTCTTTAGGGGATGCCCCCCGCGTTACCAAGAACGAATACACGCTTATCCCAGGAAGACAGTATACGAAAGATCCCACTATATATGTAGAGGGCGGCAGTGAGGATTGTTTAGTGTTCGTGCTTATGTATATACCGCAATCGGTTCGAAACGTTATAAATTATGATCAAGACGTCGATAGAAATCAAATCAAGAAGAATAACTGGACTGAGGAATATACCGGCGGTTGCATTCCGAAAGAAGTGGAGAACGCCGATGATTACGAGTTGTTCGTGTATAATGGAGTAGTTCAGGCGAGCGAGGCTGATACGAAACTTCCGTTCTTTAGCACCATTACGGTCGATGAAAGCGTGCCGAAGGACCAAATTGCCCAAGTTGATCTCAATGAAATAAGAATAACTGCTTTTGCGATTCAGAACGAAGGAACGGAAAATATGACGATTGCGGATGTTTGGAACGTGATCATGGATAACTGCGACCCCTTCAATCAAGAAAAATAATTGACCTTATGAATTTAATGCTTATTAAGAAAGAAGAACAACGATAAAATTATGAAAAAGACTTTACTAACAATAGCTTCTATGGTACTCGTTTGCGTTATTTCGGCAGCATCGACATACGCTTATATTTACGACAGATCCGAAACAGCAATCTCTACCTTTTCGGTCGCTGAATAGGTGCAAACTTAACGCGCACCCTACTTACTTTGATTTATTTATAGTTAAATAAATAAAAAATTTTTCATGGAGGAAAGAAATGAAAAACATCAAAAAGACACTGCTTATCGTCGTTGCTATGATTCTCATGTGCGCGATGTCTGCAGTCGTAACTCTCGCGCTCTACAGCGCAACCACCAACGAGCTTGAGAACACCTTCACTTTCGGTAGTGTTAGCATCAAGCTTGACGAGACCGACCCCGACGACCCCACCAAGCGTGTTGAGACCGGCGTTGAGTACGACATCGACCCCGGTATCACCTACGTAAAGGACCCTAAGATCACCAACACTTCTTCCGAGAAGGCATGGGTTCGCGTAGCCGTTACCTTTGACAAGAACGTTGCGGCTGAGTTCGGCACTGATCTTGAAGACTTCGTAGTTGACGAGAACGGTAATTCCACCATCGATGGCAACAACTGGTCTTTCGCAGGCATTTACAATGATGCTGACGGCAACACCGTATACGTCTACGACTACAGAACCGCACTTGAGGCAGGCGCTGCTACCACCGCCGTATTCTCCAAGTTCACCATTCCCGCAAGCTGGGATCCCGCAGCTGAGGGCTCTCTCCTTACCAGCGGTCAGACCTTTATCTCTGTAAAGGGTTATGCAATTCAGGAAAGCGGTGTCGCTGAAGCTGACGTTGCAGCTACCATGGCTGACGTTTGGTCCGAGTTCGATGGACTTTACATGCCCGTATAATTCACTTCAGTCAACAATTTAATTTCAAATTCAATTAAGTATTTTTAAGAAAGTGAAACAAAAGTTATGAAAAAAAGAACAATGATCTTCGTAACCGCAATGGTTCTCCTGTTCGCTATCGTTACAGGCTCTACCCTTGCTTATATGACCTCTAAGACCGCTCCCGTTACTAACACGTTTACTTACGGTACCGTTAGCATTACTCTCGACGAGGGTAAGGTTGGCGACAACGGTCTTTTCATCGATAATGGTGCAACTCGCGTTATGGCAAACAGCTATAAGGTAGTTCCCGGCAACTCCTACGACAAGGACCCCACCGTTCACATTGGTGATAATAGCGACTCTTGCTACATCTTCGTAAACGTAGAGAACGGCTTCACCACCTACGAGGCTGACGATAAGGATACCGTAGCTGAGCAGATGGAGGCTAACGGTTGGATCAACATGAGCGGCAACATTTGGTACAAGGCTAACGCCGTAACCAAGGGTACTGACCACGTTGTATTCACCAACCTCAATATCAGCGACTCTCTTGACAACGCGGCATCTGAGGCTGCTGCTAAGACCTCTATCGTTATCTCTGCTTACGCAATTCAGTCCGAGGGCTTTACTTCCGCTACCGAGGCTTACACTGCTGCAGGAGCTCCCCAGGGTTGGTAATAATTTTACCGCGCTTTGTTCATAGGTAACATAAATGAAAAAGTTTAAGAACGCAGTCATCATTGCCTTTGCAATGCTTCTTGTATTTGCAATGGGCGTAGGTGGCACTATCGCATACTTCACCGATATCACCGGCACACTAACGAATACCGTAGTTGCCGGCGGATTTGCTACACTTGAGATCGAAGAGCCTAAGGGCGACGGTAGCACTGCTCTCACTAATGCAGGCGGAACCAACCAATTTAAAATCATCCCCGGCAAAAACCTTTTGAAGGACCCTCAGGTAACGTTTACCTTTGACAGTGATCACGATACTAACGCATTCGTGTTTGTTAAGATCACTTACGGCTCCGGTTGGAAGTACGCAAGCAACAAGTTCACCGCTACCGTTGGCGCAGAGGGCGATACGCTTGCTAATGCTCTCCAGGTCAGCGTAAATACTACCAACTGGGTTCAGGTTACCACGGGAACAGGATATGTAGTTTTTGCTTACAAGGTTGACGATGCAACAAACAAGGTAACCAAGAATAGCTTTACCGACAAGGACATCCTTGCGATGTCGAGCAGTAAGTCTATTATCGTTTCCAAGAATCTCACTGAGACTCAGTGCGAATGGATCAAGGAAAATTCGTCTATCTTCAATCTTGATTTCAAGGCATACGCTATTCAGGATACCGGCTTTAACGTTACTTCCGCTTGGACTGAGGTTTCTAAGCTTGGCTGATCTGCTACGGAAAGTTGAATTCTCAGCACCGTAAACTATGAAAGCGAGACTTCGTAATGAATAAAAAAATACTTATTTTAATAACTGCGATGGTTCTTGCGTTGTCAATGGTGACGGGTGCAACGATTGCATACCTTTCCACAACTACTGGCGAAGTTAAAAACACCTTCGTTTCGGGTGGTTTCGGCAAGATCTATCTGCAGGAGGATGACGGCGGTAGCAACCCCACGTCAGGTTGGCTTTCGGGAACGAATAACAACCACGTGAACAGCTACACTATAATACCCGGCGTAGATGTAAACAAAGACCCTCAGGTCAAGTTTGAATTTGACTCAGATTCCGCTGTTACAAATGCGTACGTTTACGTTAAGATAGTGTATACGCATAGTACTACAAACGGTTGGACGTTCGATAAAACGAACAGAAAGCTGTTAGGCTACGTTAACGGAAAACAGGCGTTTGTTATTACGTTGAATAGCGGATGGTACATAATGAACGCTACTACCGATGGATCGCTGATCCTTTCTATCGGAACGTCTGCCAATGCCGTTACGTACGTACAGAAGGGCGGTACACACGCTATACTGTCGGGTGCCTCTGTTTTCAAAAACATCGGCACTACTGCCAAGCCTGCGACCATCGACATTAGTACTGCTTTGACTGGAGCGGATATTGAGATCTTCTGGCAAAATCAGGCAAGCTACGATCTCGCATTTTCCGCTTATGCTATTCAGAAGGATGGTTTGGAAGCCGGACCCGCTTGGACTGCAGTAAAAGATATGCAATAATCCCTTGACTTTAACGCGAGTCAAAAAAATGATTTTATGGGAACAATACCCATTATAAGTTTGTATACGGATTCATCGCAAGGTCGGCTTTGAGAGGGGCGATACGGCTCTGCTGCTCGGTCGATCTCCGTATACGAAAAAAACACACGAAAGCGAGACTTTATAATGAATAAGAAAATTATAATTTTCGTAACCGCAATGGTACTTATTTTTGCTATGGTTACGGGAGCAACGTTTGCTTATTTCGTTTCGAAATCCAGCACGGTAACTAACACCTTTAAGCCCTCTAAGTTCGGTACTCCCGCGGTTACCGAGACCAAGGGAACCACTTACACCGCTATCCCCGGCGTAAACCTTACGAAGGACCCTGTCGTTACCTACACGGTATCTGACGGAAGCGCTACGCAGGTTTCTGCATATCTCTACGTTGCCGTTAAGGCAAGCTCGGATTGGACCGTAAGCACTGACGGTATTACCTATACTCAGACTATAGGTACCGTTACCGATGCTCTTAAGTTCACCATTAACACGACCAACTGGAAGCACCTTGGTACTGCTGACGGCGCTCACATTTACGTTTACGTAAAGAGCAGCGCAGAGCAGAAGATTTCTGCAAGCATAACCACAGGTATTCAGGTTATTAACGGCAATTCTATAACCGTAAGCAAGTCGATCACCAAGGATCAAATGGAAGCTGAGACCGCTCTCGGTACCGTTGCTTTCACCGCTCACGCAGTACAGGTCAATACCTTTAGCACCGCTACTGCCGCTTGGAACGCTGTTAACACTGACATCACCGCTTAATCTTCAAGACTTGAACGCAAGTCAAACATAATTTCATTTCGCGCGCCAAAAATAAAAATAAAAAATACTAAGAAAGGACACGAACCATGAAAAAGAAGATTCTTGCACTCGCACTTGTTGTAGCAATGCTTGCAGTTGCTATAGTAAGCGCATCGCTCGCGTACTTCACCGATGAAGATTACGCAACGAACACCTTCACTCTTGGAGAAATTGACATTACTCTTAAAGAGAACTTCGGTAACGAGGACGACAAGGATGGCGACGGCAAGCCTGACGGCTCCGAGTTCTATCCCGGCGTTGACGTAAAGAAGGAAGTTTGGGTAGAGAATACCTCTACTACGGGTAACTATGCGTACATCCGTGTACATGTTGCATTCCCTGTAGAG
This sequence comes from Eubacteriales bacterium, assembly GCA_045633005.1. Lineage (GTDB taxonomy): Bacteria > Bacillota > Clostridia > Oscillospirales > CAG-272 > CAG-390. The sequence goes on from JAZQXT010000014.1 coordinate 22,942, forward strand.
CTCGCTCCCAGAATTGCCACCAAGGATGCTGATGGTAAGGTTACTGACTATACCTACGACATCACCGGTACGGACGGTCTTGCTATCGTTACTCCTAACACAACTGATTGGACTTGGACCGATATTTACAATGCTAATATCGGCGAAGTTGGAAATCAGATCCCCTGCGTTGTATACGTAGCAACCTACAAGACTTCTGTTGCAGCAGGAGCAAAGACCACCAATGCTATCACTGCAGTTAGACTCAACGAGGCGGCTGACACTGATATCATCAAGACCGGCGATCCTGCAGTAGAGCATCTCCACCTCTTTATGGATGCTAACAAGGACGGCGAGTGGGATAGTGGCGAGCTCAGAGTTGATACTCAGGGCACCAACCCCTTCACTGTCGACGTTGAAGTAGCTGCCGAGGCTGTTCAGGTTGAGGGTATGAAAGCCATTGAGGGTAACAAGGACGTTAAGGGTAACGATAAGGCGATTGCAGCCGACGCTCTTGACACTGCATTCGGCGTTCCCGGTACTTACGAGCTTTCGGGCACCGAGGACGATCACGATATCGTTTGGAATGGTTGCATCACTCCTGCAGAAGGAGAGATGCCCTCTTACACCGTAGCTCCCTAATCGCAACTAACCGATTATGGCGCGAAAACCCCTGCTCCCTTCGGGGAGCAGGGCGTACACGGGTATCTCGGCACGGCGGAGGTAACCGCGTATGCCCTGACGGGTACATTTACTATTCTTGTATATTTTAGAAATGGAGAGAAATAGATGAAGAATTCGATCAACTGGGCGCGCATAAAGCGCAGGATCATCTCAATTTCCATAATGCTGGTGCTAATTCTGGAGATAGTTCCGGGCACCACACTCGCGTTCTACACAACAAGCAGCATTGCTACTAACGTAATTACAGCGGGCAATATCGAAATTGACCTTATCGAAGAAGCGGAGGACGAAAGCGGCGGCAGAGTTCCATTTGAGAACGTGGCGGACGCAGCCCCCGGCGACACGTTCTCGAAGATACCGATGGTGGTCAACACGGGTGACTACACCGCATGGATCAGGGTATCGTCGGACGTTTCGGTAACTCTTGCCGACGGCGTGACCACCGAGGCGGGCTTCAAATACGCGGAAATTGATTACGATACGACGAATTGGGAGTACCGCGACGGCTACTGGTACTACCTAAAACCGCTTGAAGCGGGCGCAACTACGGCTCCCTTGTTCACCAAGGTGGCGTTTGATATGGGAATAACGAACGACTACGGCGATTGCACGGTTAGTGTAAAGCTTGTAGCATACGCAGTACAGCACGTACATAATGCCGACGGCGAGGGACAAACGGTCTTCGATGCTCTCGGCTGGCCTGAAGGAGGTAACGGATAATGAATAACACGAAACGCAAAATGTGCACAGGGGTGATAGCGGCGGTAGTCTGTTTCGCTATGATCCTGACTTCATTTGGCGCTCTGATCGGCGCTGCCTTTGGCATACTTTCGAACGAGGATCTGATCAACGCCATCAATAACGGCTCGCTCTCCCTCGGCGACGGTGTGAACCTCTCCAACATCACGCTGAACGGCGGTACTATAACCAACGTTGCACAGGATGGATATAATGCTGTTGCTGGCTCTGAGGTAGCCGATAAGACTGCGGATTATAATACGTATAACGCGCCTTATTATGAAACTCACGCTACCATAACAGCATTGAAAAACTCTTTTGCTACTAATGGTTATACAGCCGGTGTTACTGCGACAGGCGTAAGCATAGCTGGCGGCACGTTTGATGTCCATTACGGTGCGCAGAGTACAGTAATAACGCCCGGCTCATCCAGCGCCAACAAGACTATGACCATATCCAGCAACACGCTGTACTATCTTGCAAACGGCATGAGATGTGCGGCTGCCTCGGCGTCTTATTATACGATGCTTGATGTGGCAGAAAATCAACATCTTGTCATAGCAATGGCTACGGCAGAAGAGATTATTGCAGCCAACGCAGCATCTACAAATGATTACACCCTGAACGGTTCTAATTATGGTGCCGTTTTTGCTGACGATTTGTTTAGCAACGTACCGTCAGGTCAGCCGGTATACGGTATATGCTTTAACAGAGTTTATATTAATGTTGGCAAAAACGCAAGTCTTACTATCCTCGGCAGAGACTTCAATGACAACGGTTATATTGATGATGTACCTGTTCAAATAGACTCTGACGGCGACAAGGTTTATGATGATGAATGGTTCTACGAGAAGATAGTTTTTTCCGGTTCCACTAATTTTCAGGACTATGACGTTGACGAAACCGGAGTTGATTATAATTCATTTACTAATACAAAGAGCGGAGTAGAAAAGCCGCTTATAGACGTTTGGGGCGGTACTTCCGCAAGCACTTCCGCTCAGCTCATTCTCAGCGGCGTTGACCTCAGAAACAACTTTAACAAAACCTACAGAGATGGTGATGCTTCAAATGAAAGCAGAGACTGGACTGATGATGACGTAGCCTGTGGCGGCGGTGCTATCTATCTGGCAAGCGGATCAAAAACCGGGACCGGTAGAAAAGCTGCAACCGGCGGCTGGTTCAAGAATGCTATAATTACAAACACGCGTTTTTCTTACTGCGGCTCTATGCGCGGAGGTGCGGTAATGGTGGGCAAGAACTTCTACACCGCAGGAGTGCTTGATTTCTCCTATTCCGATTTCTTTAAGTGCTATACGACCTATTGGAGATATGGTTACTCGGGTAGTAATAGTGGATACGGACGCTGGGCGACGCTTTCGGGTGATGGCGGTGCTATCTGCTTCTTCCAGGATGATACATACATTGATAATACGCGATTACACAATAACCCGAGCCTTATTTATGCCGCAATGGTGGATTTCACAGGTGCTACCTTTACCTACTGTTACGCATGGCGCTCCGGCGGAGCAATTCAAATCGGCGGTTATTATTACAACAAGAATAACGACCCGAGCGGTGCTTCTCCTACTGCCGGAACAGGTTCGTACAATGTTACGCTCGATAATCATACCGAGGTTGAGCTTGGCACAAGAATTGATAAGCTCATAATAAATGATTGTTCCTTCTACGGATGTGGCGCGGGCTGGCAGATAGCTCAGGCACCGACTGATGGCACCAAGGTGCTTGAAGATTCAGACTTTATCTTCACAACCCCCGCAACTCATACGGCGGAAATTACCACGGGTGGTCTTTTTGCAAACCTTAAGGATCCTCTCGGCATTAGCGATTTCGCTGTAGGTGCTGCGAGTGCTCCTAACTCGGCACTTTACACTTTGACGGAGAGGGATAGCACAACTACCTCGACTTCTCCAACAGCACAGATCCGCTGGAAGCAGACCTACGACGGAAACAGCCAAAACGACTCCTCTAACCCTTGGAAGATATACGGAACGGATGCTACGTATAAAGCAAACAAGGCGCAAAGATCGTGGAACGGTTGGCTCAACCTGCTTGACTCAAGCATTTACGGCGGAGCTATGAACGGCGGTGCAATAAACGCCAACTGCCGCATTGCGGAAATGACAATAAGCAATAGTGAATTCCGCTATTGTGCTGCAGATAACAACGGTAGCGTTATGTACATGGACGACTACTTTGCTTGTCGCAATATGACCTTTAATAACTGCCTCTTTAAGAACAACCTTTGCACAGTTTCCAACCGTGAGGGCGGTAGTGTAGGCGCAGACACGGGAACCGTGCGCGGAACGGGCATCGCGTGTGCAAACATCAAAATGAATGACTGCAGCTTCCTTTACAACTGTAATATGGGTGAGGGTGCGCTGTATCTTAACATCAATAATACGTATAATTATGATGAAGATAACGGTACCACGAACGAAGCATATCAGAAGTACTACGTTACTGACCCCGGAACCGAGGTCAACGATTGCCTGTTCTTCGGTAACTTTGCGATAGAGCGCGGCGCTGCTATCTACTGTTCGGGTATTATGGATATCAACAGCTCGACCTTCGCGCACAACCTCACTAACGCGGGCGCAGGCGGCGCGATAACGTTCAATACTTACACCCGTGGCGGCATCGTTGTTTCGGCAACCGAGGCGCAGATGCGTCTTGACCCGAACGTAGGTACCGAGGGATACAGCGATGGTAACACTATCATCTGCAACAATACGGTCGGCTACGCTGATCTCAACTCAGGCGGCGGCGGTATTGCAGTAGTTGTTTCTCACTCCGTTAGTGTAGGTGACAGGGATAAAGATAAAATAACTGTGGGCAATATTAGCTCTTATCCATACAGTTTCGATTTCAAGCTTGGTGGCGTGCTTGTATTTAATAACCACTCCAACTATGCGGGCGGAGGTATACTCTACCGTGTTGATGACGCATCCAGCACTGCTGCGGTTAACGCATGGCTATACAATAAGAGCATTGAGCTTGACAATGGATATATCTTTGATAACAAGGCTCTTCAGTACGGCGGCGGTGTTTCAGTTTGGGACACTAAATCTCTGATCAAGGACGCATCGACAGATGCGGTATCCAAAGCAATCATTTCCGGTGCGCATATCTACGCAAACGAAGCAGCTACCGAGGGCGGCGGACTTTACCTCTGCATTAAGAACGGTGATATCGATATCACGGGCGGTAGCGTACTTGCAAACGTTGCTAACGGTGCAGGCGGCGGCGGTCTTATGGTCAAGGACACCACTACGGTCAATGTCTCGGGTGGTCAGATCGGTGCAACCGAGTATGCGCGTCCCACCCTCACGCTTGCGAGCACCGGAACCACCTTTACTAAAGGTACTGCTATGATACCCGGCGGCAACAAGGCTGCAAGAGTTGCGGCTACTAACGTTGATGCCGGCGTAGGCGGCGGAATCTACGTTCTTAACGAAATTAAGACAAGCGAATCATCGTTCATTGACAAAAACATAACCCTTACTATGACGGGCGGTCTTGTTGAGGGTAATATCGCAACGGGTGACGGCGGCGGACTTTACATGGTTCGTCCCACAGACAACACCACCTACGGAAAGATCACCTTCACTATGTCCGAGCCGGGTTCAGGCGCGGCTGCTGACGGCGGCTCTTCCACATTCGGATTCGTTGGCAATACTGCAGTTCAGGGCGGCGGAATTTATATTTCGTCGGGTAACGTAGACAGCGATACTTACAGATACACCGCAACGATCAACGGCGGTGCGGTAAATAAGAACGTTACTTCTTCCTACGGCGGAGGTATGTTTATCACGGCTAAGTCTCTCGTTCAGCTTAACGGTGGTTCGGTTAACGAAAACGAATCAGGAAACAACGGCGGCGGTATTTATATCAACGCAAATTCCGAATTCAATATGACGGGCGGTCAGCTTTCGGGCAACAAGACCACGGCAATGGGCGGCGGTCTTTATACCTACAATGCGAACGCAAACGTTGACGGTGGTAGTATCGCAAGCAATACTGCGGCTACCAACGGCGGCGGCGCGTGCGTAAGAGGCGGCGCGGTGCTGACGGTAAGCGGTGGTAACTTCTCAACAAACACCGCAACAAGCGGCAACGGCGGCGGCGTTTATACGGACTCTCCAGTATCGAGCTCGACCGGTCTGCCTCAGGATGGTAATACTACGCTGACTGTACATGTTTGGAATAATACGGTAACTATACCTACCACTACGATCAAAAATGACTTCAATACTTTCCTGTCCGGATTAGGCTACAATACTTCAGAGCTTACTATCAAGTATATTGAATCGGCAAATGGTAGAAGTGATTTCAAGACGGAATTCAATAAGGGGACTAAGATCGACATAGTAATAGGCGGTGGTCCTAATATTTACTTCTACCAGTTTAACGAGGCAGTCGGAAGCGCGGTTGACGTTTGGTACGGAACTCGCGGAGCTGCGAGTGACGACACCACTTCCAATAATGTGGCTAAGGAACAAGCTTTGATTAAGCCTTCGTATGCGGCGGGCAACGCTTCAAGAACTGCAGCATTTGTAACCTCGGAAGGAACCGACGGTGAACACTTTGATAAGGTCTCTGTTTTGGCTAAACTTTTCTATGCACACGTTCTGACTGATGATATGCCGCGCGCTTGGAAGAATCTTACCGAAGCGCAGAAAGCAGAACTTATGCCAAAGGTTGTCAAAAGTGCGGCAGTAACCATCACCGCAGGTAACATCGCAGGTAACGTTGCGGCTAACGGATTTGGCGGCGGCGTGTGCTGTGAGAACAACTCTTCCGTTAAGATGAACGCTACCTCTGCAACCACATACCCCGTGATCGACGGTAATACCGCGAAGAACGGCGGCGGCGTTGCAGTTATCGCGGGAAGCGACCTTACGATGCAGGGCGGATACGTTATCAACAACAAGGCTGTTGGTACTTCCACAGGTAAAAATGAGAACGCGTATTCTACTCACCTGAAGCATAGTTCCAACGGCGGCGTTGGCGGCGGTATTTACGTTGCAAACGAGTACGAAACTGCAACGTTGCCGAGTGGCGATAATATGGCTACGTTTACCATTAGCCTTACGAACGACAATAACGTTGACGTTAATACGGGTATTTATCTTAACAATGCGCAGTTTGCGGCTGACGACGTTTTCGCAAACGCATACGGTACTCAGCTTACCGTTCCTGCATTCAATGAAATGACCGTTAAGGACAATGCAGGTAAGCCTACGGGTTGGTTTGAGGACTATGCAAACGGCGAGCCCAGATACTACAAGGGCTTGATAGGTAACGAGTCCGTAACCTCTGCCGCTCTGGCTACTGCCGTAGAGCGTTACGACACTGCATCCGCAGCGGGACGCTATACGTATGAAGCATGGATCACCAAAGCAAGCATGGAGGCTAACCGCGCCGTGGATAACACGTCGAATCCTACGCATTACATCAACGATGAAAACGCTTACGTTTGCGTAACTCTCGGCGCGTACGTCGTTTACGACGGTAACCTCACCATTACGAAGGATATCGACGGCACCGTTGATACCGAGCAGGTATTCATATTCCACGTAAAACGTCTTCTTGACCAGTACGGCAACGAGACTGTCGACGTTGACCTCTTTGTTACCATTAACGGCGAGGGCTCCGTTACGATCTCCAGCTTGCCTCTTGGCACTTACGAGGTCACCGAGATTACCGAGTGGTCTTGGAGATATTCCGTTACCAAAACGGCAATTTCTGCTACGAGGGGAACTGTCTCCGACACGAGCGCGGCGGCAAACGATGCTATCGTTGAGTTTGAAATTATTCCCGAGAATGCAGAAACGGGTGCTTGTAACGACCCGACGGTCACCTTCACAAACGAGCTTACCAAGACCCCGTGGCTTGACGGAAACAGCCAGAAGGTTGTAAATACCGCAGGCGCTACTGCTATTACGAAAAAAGAGGTTGCTTTTGCCAACTTTAAGAGAGAGGAGACGTTGATATGACAAACAATAAGTTTAAATGTTTCCTTGAAAAAGCTTTCAGCGGTCGCATGGCGATCGTAAGCTCCATCGTTGCCCTGCTTTTAGTCGGGGCAACGCTGGCGCTGTTGTTCTCGGTCGGAAATACGGTTATAAACACATTCAATCCGGGTAAGGTTGACGTTGAAGTCGTCGAGAATATAAGCGGCAACACTAAAACGTCCATCACCTTGAAAAATACGGGTAACGCTCCTGCGTTTCTTCGTATGGCGATAACCTCGCACTATACGGGTACGTATACCCTTGACGGTAAGACTAATACCGAGATCATCGGAAGTATGCCCGCAACCGTCTCATTTGATCTGAATACGGCTGAAGGTTGGGTAAAGTACGGTGATTACTACTACTTCACCGAGCCCGTTCCTGCAGGTGAAAGCACTGATGACCTTATCAACACCACGGGAATCACGCTTGACTATTTCGTGGAGGCTTCCAGAAGGCAGGGTAAAGAAGTAACGGTTACATACCAGCAGGTAGTTGAGGTATTTGCCGAGGCTATCCAGAGCGCGCCTGCAAAGGCTGTTCAGGATGCTTGGGGGGAAGGCTTTAGCATTGATTCCAACGGCAATCTTGTGGTGCCTACTACCTAAGGAGGCGCGACGATGAAAAGAACACTCAGAGCTTTTGCGACAATTATCGCTTGCGTTATGCTCTCCGCCGTGCTCGCGCTTGGCGCGTCGGCTAACGCGAACGTAACGTACAACGGTACGTCGGACACGTTCATCTTTGCCCCCGGCGGTGAGCAATCCCCCACGGACCTTTTCACGGCTTTCAAGGGTATTATGCCCGGTGACAAGATCACCCAGCAGATCTTCATTGACAACGACGTTGATAATAAGGTCAAGGTCACCCTTTATATGCGCGCACTCGGCGAGACCGAGGGTGCGGATTCGAATGGATTCCTTGAGCAGCTTACCATCACGGTGGCTGCGTCGGATGGCGAGGAGCTTTTCAAAGCCCCCGCGAGCGATCCTGCGCCCATTAACGATTGGGTGTGCCTCGGCACGTTCTATTCGGGCGCGGCAGTTACGCTTGACGTAACGCTCCACGCTCCGCTCGAAATGGGCAACGATACGCAGAACGCTATCGGTTTTGTGGATTGGGAGTTCAAGGCAGAGGAATATCCCCCCGAGCCTGACGATCCCACCCCTCCCACGGGCGACAACAGCCGCATTGCGATCTTCGCGTGCGCCGCTATCGCAGCTGTGATAGCTGTGGTGGTTGTCATTGAGGTCAATCGCAGACGCCGCGAGGCGTAAAAATAAAGATGCCAAGTTTTACTTGGCATCTTTTTGTTTCCTAAAAAACTTGACGGCGAGGGATATTGGTGGTATAATATAAATTGAATAGTTGTGTGCGCCGCGGCGCACTTGAAAGGAAAACCAAATGGCAAATTACAGAAGAGGAAGAATAAATGACGAAACGCAAAAGGCGCTTTCCGTCATTATCAGAGAGGTCAAGGACCCGCGCGTTGCGGACTGCTTTGTCAGCATCACGGGTGCGGAGGTAACGGCTGACCTCAAATTCGCAAAGATATTTTATTCCGTGCTTGGCGCAGACGCCGAGCGCGAAAAGGAGGTTGCGCGCGGGCTTAAATCAAGCGCGGGCTTCATCCGCAAGCGTCTTGCGCAGGAGCTTCAACTGCGCCAAACGCCCGAGCTGACATTCTGTCCCGACCGCTCCATTGCAAACGGTGCGCATATTTCATCTCTTTTGCACAGCATTTCAAAGAAGGCAGAGGAGAACGATGGGGGGAATAGCGATGAAGGTGAGCTTTGAAGCGGCAAAGCCGCATCTCGCTGATTTGACCTTCGCCGCTATGGTAGACAGACTTTATACGCTTGCCAAGGAGGGCCCGCTTGCTCTGCTTGTTCACGCGCGCCCCGACGGCGACTGCATAGGCTCGGCGTTTGCTATGTCCGTGCTTCTCGGCGAGATCGGATGTGAAACGAGAATTATTTGCAGCGACAAGCTCCCCGAAAGGCTTAAGTTTATCGGCGAGGGCATTCAAGAAGATATATTGCCCGAAAGCGCCGCTGGGGCTTTTGCCACAGGCGGACGCGCTATTTCGCTTGACGTTGCCTCGCCCACACAGCTTGGCGAGCTTGAGGGCAAGTATAATATTCTCCTTGCTATCGACCACCACGCAAGCTCTACGCAGTTTGCGGACAGATATCTTGACAGCGGCGCGGCGGCGACGGGTGAGATAGTTTGGCGCTTGGCGCGCGAGTGGGTGCGCCGCGGTTATATCAGCGAGATACCGCACCGCACGGCGTTTGCGGTATACGCCGCGATAAGCTCGGATACGGGCTGCTTTAAGTATTCAAACGTTACGGCGGCTACGCATCGCGCGGCGGCACAGCTCGTGTCTGCCGTTCCCGAGCACGCCGATATAGACAGATTGCTTTTTGATACGAAAACTCCGTCGCGCCTTGCGGCAGAGCGCTCCGCGCTTGAGGTGTTGAGGCTTTGCGAGGGCGGCAGGATCGCCGTTTGTCCCATGTCGAAAAAGCAGATAGCGGAAAACGGACTTGAATCCGAGGAGCTTGACGCGCTTATCGACGTTGCGCGCTCCGTTGCGGGGGTAGAGGTTGCTTTTTCCATCCGCGAGGAGGGGGAAGGGAAGTATCGCGTTTCGTCAAGGTCGAACAGCGCCGCAAACGTGTCGGAGCTTTGTGCGGCTTTTGGCGGCGGCGGACATCTCAAGGCGGCGGGCTGTACCGTTGAAGCCGAGGGTCTTGAGGAGGCGGTCAGCATCATAGTTTCCGCGGCAAAGCGTCTTATTGCGTAAGGGAAAATAAAAACGATATTTTTTCTAATAAAATCAAATTTTTTTGAAATTACTATTGACAAACTGCTTTATTTATGGTAATATATTAAAGCAGTTTTATGCGGGTGTAGTTCAATGGTAGAATTCCAGCCTTCCAAGCTGGTCGCGTGGGTTCGATTCCCATCACCCGCTCCAAAACCGGATGGGCGGCATCTTAACGGATGCCGCTTCCCTCGGAAAATGCGCCTTTAGCTCAGTCGGATAGAGCAACTGCCTTCTAAGCAGTAGGCCGGGGGTTCGAATCCCTCAAGGCGCGCCATATGGTGGGTGTAGCTCAGTTGGTTAGAGCGTCAGGTTGTGGCCCTGAAGGCCGTGGGTTCGAATCCCATCATTCACCCCATAAAGAAAACGACACCGCAAGGTGTCGTTTTCTTTATGGCGTAAATATGACATAGAGAACCCACCTCAAAAAGCGAAGCTTTTTGATTCATTTGCGCGAGCAGTAATTATGGATTAGCAGGGCATTAAGCGCAAATGCGGGTTCTGAATCCCATCATTCACCGACACCGCAAGGTGTCGTTTTCTTTATGGCGTAAATGTAATATTGAGAAACCACCTCAAAAAGCGAAGCTTTTTGAAACATTTGCGCAAGCAGTAATTATGGGTTAGCAGAGCATTAAGCGCAAATGCGGGCGCGGAAAACGCCGCTGGCGTTTTCGGTGAAATCCATTCCTTGCGGAATGGGTGAAATCCGACTCCGTCGGGTGAAATACGGCTTCGCCGTGTGAAATATTTTGCTTCGCAAAATGTGAAGGAAGCTTTTTGCGCCGCAAAAAGCATTTATATTAAAAATAAAGCTCCGCATCGGCGGGGCTTTATTTTTGATTTCTAAAAATTACATTCTGATGGCATAGACTTTTTTAAAATTTATGATATAATTATTTAAAAAGTTCCAACCTTTTTATATTTCCTTCCACTATATAGTCAAACGGTACCGAGGTGATAAAATGGAAAAGAAGAAAGCGGACGAGTTAATTGTTAAGTATCTGCCAAAGATATATGCCTTCGCAATGAAAAAGGCGTTTTCTTACGAGGAGGCGGAGGAATTAAGCTCTGATATTGTCGCAGAGGTTTATTTATCCTTTCTTTCGTCAAAGGAAATATTCAACATGGACGGATACGTTTGGCGAATTTCAGAGCACGTCTATTCAAAATTCGTATCTTCAAAGAAGAAGCACGAAGGAATTTCAATAGACGGCATGGAGCTTCCCGATGACACGCCGATTTGGGAAGAAGATTCGGAAGATATGCTCGATATGCTACGCCGCGAGATCGCGTTTTTGACAGAAACTCGCCGTAAGATCATCTATTCATTTTATTACGAGAATAAGACTGTTTCTGCTATCACCGAAGAAACAGGAATTCCCGAGGGTACTGTAAAATGGCATCTTAGCAAGGCCAGAAACGATTTAAAGGAGGGTTTTAGTATGGAAAGAAAAATTGGAAAGCTTGGCATTAAGCCTATTGAAGCAAATAGCGTCGGGCATAGCGGCACTCCCGGAAAGAACGGAGGCCCCGAACATTATCTGAGTAACAAGTTAAATCTTAATATCGTATATAGCGTTTATCACACCCCAAAAACGCTGGTTGGTATCGCCGAGGAGCTTGGGCTTACTCCCGTTTATATTGAGGATGCGGTCAAAGAGCTGGAGGCTAACGGCTTTTTGGTAAGGCAAGCAGGAAATCGCTACACAACGTATGTGAATTTCAATCCCGAAACATATTCTCTTGAACAGGTGGACAAGCAAAGGCAAAAGCAAATGGAGGTTGCAAGACTTCTGGCAAAGGAATACGTGCCGCAGGTGCGTGCGAGAATCGCGGATATAAAAGATATTTATATTCCAAGCGGAAACAGGGAGCTTTTTGAGGCTGCTGCAATATTTTACGCGGTAAGCAACAAATGCGGAGTCGAATTGAAAACAGACCTTTCCAAGTACATTATCAAGACCTTGGATGGCGGTGAGTATATAGCCTATGTTGATATTCCCTCGACACAACGCGACACGGATTACGTTCCAACGCGTAGCTATCCTTCCTATTGGGCTTGCGGCAATATGACTCGTTGGTCGCAGAAATATCCTTCTGTAAGCTCGTGGTCGGTCGACACGCGTTATTGCTCGCGTGAGGGATATTGGGCAAACAACCTTACGTCAGACTATGAATATTTGTACGAATTTATAACGGGAGCAATAGATAACACACCAGCAAACAAGGAAAAGTTTGAACGCCTGAAGCAGCGCAGATATTTAAGCAAAGAGAATAAAATCAACATTATGGTAATGCGCGGTGACCAAAATGAATTTTTCTCAAAGCTTCCAACCCTTGGCGAGGAGATCAAAAAAACCTTTGCGGATTATGCTCTGGAGCAAGCGATGATATCTGCAAAGGATTATCCGCCGCAGATGCGTGACCTTGTAGTGGATTGGAGCGTGGGAGGCTTCGTGGGAAGAACTGTTGCGCTGATGCTTATGGATATTCTTTATGAAAACGGTACGTTCAAGCCTCTTACGGAGGAAGAAAAGATCACCTCGAATCTTTTGATGTTCTGTGATAGATTACCCGAATAAAGGTAGCCTTTTGCGCCGCAAAAGCATTTAATATAATAAAAACGGAATAAGCCTTTGGCTTATTCCGTTTTTTACCTTAACTTTGCACTTTGCACTTTCCTCTCCCGCACACCTGCGAAGCAGGCTTCGCAGGTGTGCCGCGGGCGGCGGCTATGCGCCGTTAATGCGAGGGAGAAGGTGGCGTGAGCCGCCGTCGGGTGCGGAAATAGGTCTTATACCGTACCTCTTATGCTAAGAAATGCGGTGCCGGGGGTGGTCACCCACGAGCCGTCGGGATTCTGCGTATAGGTCGCGGCGGGGACGGTAATGCGACCTGCCACCGTCGCAAACGCGCCAGTCGTTTCGTCGTAGGTGTAGTCCGTGCCGAGAGTCAGCACCGTTCCGTCAAGAGTGACTACGATGCCCGTAAGGATGGGGTCGAAATTATCGCTCAAAACGAGGTCGTCTGTTGCGACAACGGGCTGATTGCCCGTGTTTTCAATCAAAAAGGTGTAGGTCAGCAGACCGTTGGGCGCAACGGTCGAGGGGCTTACCGCCTTCGTGATGTTGAGTTCGGACGCTTCGACGGCACTTACGATTTCGGAAGCCGTAACGGGAGCGCTCAAGCCGCTGCCCGTTATCGTGACTACGTTGTCGATGATAGAGCCTGCCGCAAGGGGCGCGAAGTCCGTAACGCTCGTTTCATAAACGATAGTGGCGTTGCCGCCTGCGGGGACGGAAATCCCGCTGATAACGAGGGGAGGTCCTGCGGTCACGGCGGGAGGTGCGTTCAAGAGTCCGTTGACGTAGTAAAGCACCGAGCCGTCGGTGTATTCAAGCGGATACACGTTCGCGCCGCCGAAGCTGTACGCGCCGAGGTCGTCGGTGAGCGTGAGTCCCGAAACGGCAGACGAGCTGCTGTTTATCAGCGAGACAACGTAAGTCACCACCGTATTGTCACCGTAGGTCTTGGTAACTGCCGTTTTCGTCGCGGAAACGGCTTCTTGTATCTCGCCTATTACCGTGTTGGAGGTAGCCGAGCCGCCGTTGTAGGAAAGAGTTGCAAAATTTGTGAAAATAGCCATAAAACATTCTCCGAGTCTTAGATTTCTCCCTCGGTATAGGATATGACGGTTGGGGCGCGGACGTGCGACAAAAATCGACAGAGGGAAAGAGAATGTATTTTTATTTTTCTATTGCCAGAACGGCGGAAATGTGGTAAAATATATACGAGAAAAATTAAAAGGCGGAGCTGTGATGCTGTCCTATCTTGCACCTGATCATTATTTTAATAATTTTTACGAAATCTCACCCGATTTTTTGCTGTCGCTCGGATGCAAATATCTTTTCAGCGACGTGGATAATACTCTCGCGCCCTACGAGGTTGCCGAGCCTGACGAGCGCATCAGCGCGTGGATACGCGCCGTTTCGGACGCGGGCATCGTCATCGTACTCGTTTCAAACAACGGACCTGAGCGCATTGAGCTTTTCAACCGCACGCTCGGAGTGCGCGCATACGCGGACTGCAAAAAGCCGAGCAGAAAGCGCCTTGGCGCAATAATGAAGGAGCTTGGCGCGATGGGCGAGAACACCGTATTTCTCGGCGATCAGATATACACCGACGTGCTTTCGGCGCGCCGACTTGGCGCACACGCCGCCATACTCGTCCCTCCGATAAGGGACAAGAAAAGTCTTTTCTTCCGCTTCAAGCGGCTGATGGAAAGACCTGTGATGTGGCGTTTTCGCCGCAAGCAAGCAAAGAAAAACAAGGCGTGAGCGCCGAAAGGAGTTAAATATGACACATCTTGAAAGATTGCGCGCCGCAATGGCAAGTGACGGTAGATTCGACGCGCTTCTCATAACCTCGCAGATAAATCAGAGATATCTTACGGGCTTTGATTATACGGACGGGTTTGTGCTCGTTACGGAAAAAAGAGCTTGTCTTTTAGCGGATTTTCGCTATATTGAGGCGGCAAAGGCAAGCCGCGCCGCTTCGGAATTTGAAGTAATAATGCCCAATTGTCCTATGCTGGAGATGGCACGCCGTATCTTTTCAGAATGCGGTGTGAAGCGCATCGGAGTTGAGGAGGCAACGCTTGCACTTCGTGCGTTTGAGTCCTGCAAGAGCGTTTTTGAGGGATGTGAGGTGCTTGGCGGCGCGTCCGCTCTCATCGACACCCTGCGTGAG
>JAZQXT010000015.1:0-24892 GCA_045633005.1 Eubacteriales bacterium
TTGCGCCTTGCGGCGCAGCGATATATTTAGCTTCGCAAAATGTTAAGGTAGCTTTTTGCCTTGCAAAAAGCATTATAAAGCTAAAAGCGGAAGAAACGCGAGTTTCTTCCGCTTTTTACCTTCACGTTTGCCCGAAGGGCAAATGCATCATTCATCACGCGCGAAGCGCGCATCACGTTTGCCGTAAGGCAAACGCATCACTAAAAACGCCAACGGCGTTTTTACTCAAACAGCTCGTCGATACTCACGTCGAAAAGCTCCGCGATCTTCGGTATAAGCGCGATATCGGGCGAGTTCGCTTTCGTTTCCCACTTCGAGACCGCCTGAGCCGTTACGCCGAGCGTTTCCGCAAGCTCCATTTGCGTGATCCTTCGCTCACGCCGCAAGCGTTTTATGTTTTTTCCGACATTGACCATCTCAAATCCTTTCTTGAAAATGCGACGAATCGCTTTCGCTTATCAAAACGCCTTTTTCCTGCTCGCAACGGCGGCGGACCTGAAAACGCTTGGATTCGCGCCGACCGTCTCCTCAAATTTCCTGCTGAAATGCTGCGTGGTCTTAAAGCCGCACCGCGCCGCAACGTCCTTTATCGGCAGATTCGTAAACTCCAAAAACTTTTTCGCTACGACGAGCCTGTGGTGCCAGAGATACTCTATCGGCGTCATTCCAAGCTCCTCCTTGAAAAGCGCCGTAAGCGTTGAATGATTGAGCGATGCCGCACGCACGATGCTTTCAAGCGTTACGGCATTCTGATAATTGTTCTCGATATAGACTACTGCATTTTTAAGATGCGGATTAACTATTTTCTTCGCCGTGCCGTCCGCTTCATTCGGCTCGATAAGACCGTAATTCCTTTCGAGAACGAGCATCATTTCCATAAAATACGAGCGGCTTCTGCACGACCAATACCAATCCGTCTGGTTTTTCAGCTCGCCCTCAAGCTGTGAAAACAACCTCTCGATATTGTCTATATGCTCGATGAAAATGGGGAAAACGTATTTGTCCTTATCGGTAAAAGGCTTTAGCAAAAACATATCGTGCGTAAGGGCAATTTCCTTGTAATCCCAGCGGTGTATCCGCTCAAACGTTATATTTACGTTAAGAAACGTCGGCTTGAAATATATAGAATCGCATTTTAAGCCGCTTTTTTTCACGAGCCGCGGCGACGTCGTTTCGTCAAAGCAAACAAAGCAAGGCCCTACGGCATCAAATGAAACGTCGCCCACCTGAAAACGCGCGCTACCCTCGTATATTATCGCCAAAAGCAAGCAAGAATCCTTGATATCAAGGTCCTTCAGCGCGTCACCCTTGACGCACTGTATAGGAACTACCCTGCCTATATCGTGACGCTGTGCAAAAGTTTGCGGCTTCATATCCTCACCTCCACCGAACAAAAACTTACTTTCCAATATAATAACACACTCGCCCGCGCCGTTCAATGCCAAAAATGCAAAAAACTTAATGCAGGACAACAAAACTTTATTGTAAGATAACACCTAAAATGGAAAAACGGAAGAAACGCGCGCGTTTCTTCCGTTTTTTACCTTCACGTTTGCCGTAAGGCAAACGCATCACTAAAAACGCTCCCGCGTTTTTACCCAAACAGCTCGTCGATGCTCACGTCGAAAAGCTCCGCTATCCTCGGTATAAGCTCGATATCGGGCGAGTTCATTTGCGTTTCCCACTTTGAGACCGCCTGAGTCGTTACGCCGAGCTTTTTTGCAAGCTCGGCTTGCGTAAGCCCGCACTCCCGCCTAAAGCGTTTTATGTTTTTGCCAATGTTGACCATTTAAAATCCTTTTGACCTTAAAAATTTCTGAGCACCTAAAAACCAATAAACAAAACTACGGCAGGGAAAACTCAAAAGCGCCGCATTTCACATTATTGCATTTTCTCGCGGTGTGATTGTATTATATCACACGGTCATATGATTGTCAATAGTAATTTTGAGATTTTTTGAAAAAATGTGAAAATTTTTGTTTTTGCCCTATCTCCGCGCCGAAAACGCGCTTTTTCGGGCATTCAGGCGCGGCGGCGCGGCAGCGAGCGGAAGAAATATTTTTGCTTTTTTGCCGCTTTATTATTTACATAAGAATAATTTAGTGATATAATGTATCTGTATAAATTTATCTAAAAGGCAGGTATTCATCATGTCAAACACCACTAATATTTGCAGCTACGTTTCCGCGCTCCTCGACTACGCCGAGGCAAAGGGCCTTATCGGTTGCGGCGACCGCGTTTATTGCGCCAACCTTATCGCCGCTGACCTCGGTATTGCCGCATTTGAGGACGAAAAGGGCGCGCTTGCGGGTACGACTCTCCCCGAAATTCTCGACGGACTTCTCGACTACGCCGTAGAGGCGGGCATTATCGACGCGGGTATCGCCGCACGCGACCGCTTTGACACGCGCCTGATGGGACACCTTACCGCCCGTCCGTCCGCCGTCAACGCTCGCTTTGAGGCTGACCTTGCCGTCTCCCCCAAGCAGGCGACCGACAATTTCTACAAGCTCGCGATAGATTCCAACTACATACGCGCCGACCGCATTGCGCGCGACCGCCGCTGGAGCGTTCCCTCGCCCTACGGCGACATTGATATTTCCATTAACCTTTCCAAGCCTGAAAAAGACCCGCGCGACATCGCCGCCGCGAAGTCCGCGCCCCAGACGGGCTACCCCAAGTGCCTGCTCTGCCCCGAAAACGTCGGCTACGGCGGAAACGCCGCAGGCGGCCCCGCAAGACAGAATCTGCGCCAAGTTCCCTTCACCCTCGGCGGCGAGAAGTGGTTCTTGCAGTACTCCCCCTACGTTTACTACAACGAGCATTGCATCGTTCTTTCCGAGGCGCACACGCCCATGAGCATCCGCCACGAGACCTTCGTGCGTATGCTTGATTTCGTTGACGCGCTTCCCCACTACTTCGTCGGCTCAAACGCTGACCTGCCCATCGTCGGCGGCTCTATCCTCTCGCACGACCATATGCAGGGCGGCTGCTACACCTTCCCGATGGAGCGTGCAGAAATCAAAGTTCCGCTCACCTTCGAGGGCTATCCCGAAATAAGCGGCGGCATAGTTGCGTGGCCCATGTCCGTTATCCGTCTGCGCTCCGCGTCCAAGGAGAGCCTCGTTTCGCTTTCCGACAAGATACTTGCCGCTTGGCGTGAGTACACCGACGAGAGCGCGTGCGTTCTTGCGTACACCGACGGCGTTCCCCACAACACCATTACCCCCATCGCGCGCCGCCGCGGTGCGGACTTTGAGCTTGACCTCGTGCTTCGCAACAACCTTTGCACCGAGGAATTCCCGATGGGCGTTTACCATCCCCACGCAGACAAGCATAACATAAAGAAGGAAAACATCGGTCTTATCGAGGTTATGGGACTTGCAGTTCTTCCCGCGCGTCTTGAAAAGGAGATCGCTCTGCTTGCCGACAAGGTTGCCGCAGGTGCGACCGATGCCGAGATACGCGCCGACGAGGTGCTTTCAAAGCACGCAGATTGGCTTGCCGCATTCAGAGACAAATACAACTTTACCGCAGACAACGCCGCAGACCTTATTCGCGCCGAGGTGGGCGAGACCTTCGTTCACGTGCTTGAGGATGCGGGCGTTTACAAGGATACCGAGGCGATGCTCCGCTTCACCGCCTCCGTTGGAGCAAAAGCATAAATGATAAAAATTTTACACACCGCCGACCTTCATCTTGACTCACCGTTTTCGGGCGTTCCCATCGCCGCGGGCGAGGAGCTTCGCCGCGGCTTGCGCCAAGTTTTCTCGCGCATCGTGGAAATTGCAAAGGACGGCGACTACGACGCTATCTTCGCCGCGGGCGACGTGTTTGACTGCGGCTTCGTAAGCCCCGACACCGTAACGCTCGTGCGCGACGCCTTTGCCGATTTCGGCAAGCCCGTCGTGATCGCCCCGGGCAATCACGACCCGTACCTTGCGGGCAGTATATGGGCTGTAACGGCGTGGAGCGAGAACGTGCATATATTCAAAAGCGACTCACCGTCGTTTTTCGACCTTGATATCGGTGACACACCCGTGCGCGTGTGGGGATGGGCGTTTACGTCCGACCGCCTTGACGCCGCTCCCCTCGGCACGCCGCTTGAGTGTCCGTCCGACAGGATAAACCTCATCTGCGCACACGCCGACACGACCTCACCTATATCAAAATACGCCCCCTCTCCCCTCTCGCTCTTTGCCGCAAGCGGCTGTGTTTACGCCGCACTCGGACACGTTCACAACCCGCCCGAGCCCGCCGTTTCGGGTCTTACGCTCGTGGCTTACTGCGGCTGTCCCGAGGGACGAAGCTTTGACGAGCTTCATTTTGGCGGCGTGCTTTCCGTTACCGTTCACGACGGTAACGCCACGCCAACGCTTGAGCGCATTACCGTTGCCACGCACCGCTACGAGATACTGCACGTTGACGTAACGGGTGAGGACGGCGACGGCGCGGTGCTTGAGCGAATGCGCACCGCCGTCGCTGACAGCGGCTTTGGCGCGGAGACCTCGCTCCGCATAGTCCTTGAGGGCGCAGTTCCCACGGACTACGCGCCGAATACCGACAGCCTTACCGCCGCACTCCAAGAGGAATTTGAGCTTTGCTCCGTAAACGTAAAGGACTGCACCTTGCCCGTGTATTCCGCGGACGAGCTGAAAAACGACCTGAGCATTCGCGGCGCGTTCTACCGCGCCCTGCTCCCGAAGCTTGAAAGCGCGAACTCCGACGAGCGCGCGACCGCCGCCGACGCCCTTCGCATCGGACTTTTAGCCCTTGACGGCAGAGCCTTTATGACGGGAGGAAGCAAATGACGATAAATAAGATATATATCCGCGAGTTCGGTTCTCTTAAGGACTTTTGTGCCGACCTTACGGACGGACTTAATATTTTTTACGGCGAGAACGAATCGGGCAAAAGCACCGTGCTTGCCTTTATCCGCTTCATCTTTTTCGGGCTTCCGCCCAAGCGCGGCGAGGATGCCGCGAGAATACGCGAGCGTGCGCTTTCGTGGGACGGCTCCGCCGCCGACGGCTATATCGACCTTACCTCGGGCGGCGCAAGCTACCGCATAGAGCGCCGCGGTGCCGCGTCGGGCGAAAACTACACCGAGCGTTACGCCATTATAGACCTTGCAACGGGTGCCGCCGCATTCCGCGGTGAAACGCCCGCAAAAGTCTTCCTCGGCGGCGTTTCCGCCGCTGTATTTGACAGCTCCACGTCCGTGCGCCAGCTCGGAGTCGGCGCACTTGACGGCTCGGAGCTTGGAACGGCTATTGAAAACCTGCTGTTTTCCGCAGACGAGCAGACGAACACGGGCAGAGCGCTTACGAAGCTCGACGCCGCACGCCGCCAGCTCCTGCCCCTGCGCGGAAGCAACGGGCGTATTCCCGAGCTTGAGCGCGAGCGTGCCGCGCTTGCCGAGAGGCTGAAAAAGGCGGAGCAGGACACCGCCTCCAAAATATCGCTTGAGGCAACGGCGCAGAAATACCGTACCGTTACCGCGGAAGTGCGCCGCAAGCTGACGCTTGCCGAGGACAAGTGCCGCGCCTACGACACGATACAGGTGCTTAACCGCTTTGATATGCTCCACGCGAGCGAAAAAAAGGTAGCCGCGCTGAAGGCGCAGGAAGCAGAGCTTGCACGCGAGTCGGGCAAGGACGGAAGGCTTCCCGAACGCGAGTACATCGACAGACTTGACTCAATTTCGCGCTCCCTTGCCGCCGCGGAAACGGCAGTTTCCGCCGCCGCCGCGCACCTTGCCGAGATGCACGCCGAGCATAAGCTCGGTGACGCGAGCCTTGCCGCGTACGCCGAGGGCATTGACGACGCGGGCGGAGCGCCCGCCGTGCGCTCAAGGCTTTCGCGCCTTCGCAGAAGCAAGATATTGCTTATGATCGCAGGCATCGTTTTGACGCTTCTCGGCGCATCAGCCGCCGTCGCGTCACTCGTTATGTATTTCACGGGCTCAACGCTCATCTCTCCGAAAATATCCTCTGCCGTAACGGTTGGCGGCTTCATTCTTGCCATTATCGGCGTTTGCCTTTTCCCCGCCGCCGCGAAAAAGAGCAAGGAGATATTGAGATTTTACTATTCCTACGGCTACGACGGCGAGAACGGCTTCAAAAAAGCCGCGTTTGCCGCGCATCTTGACGCTTGCCTTGCCGCAAAGCGCGACTTTGACGCCGCATCAAGCATATTTATGGCGGCGGAAAGCAAGCTTGCCACTCTGCGCGATGCCGCCGCGGCGGTCTGCCGCGAGGCGATAGATGCCCTCTCGGAATTTACCGAGGTCGGCGAGGACGACGATATAGCCGACCTGCTCGTTTCCACCGCGGACAAGGCGGCAGTTGCCGTATCCAAGCACGAAACGATAAAGAGAGATATCGAAAAATATTCCGCATCGGCGTCGGAGCGCCGCGAACAGCTTTCGGGCTACGACGAGGCGTCGCTTCGCGCTCACCTTAATCCCGAGGCTATTGCGCTTCTCGAAAACGCAAACCCCACGGCTCTAAAGCAGGAAAGGGACTCCCTTGCCGCACAGCTTGAGGCGGGAGTGGCGCGTCTGCACGAGGCGGAGCGCGGACTTGCCTTTAATCAGGGCGCGGCGGAAAACCCCGTCCGCATAGCCGCGCGGCTTGAAGAAGTTGACGCCGAGCTTGCCTCGGCACGCAAGCTTTTGAACGCAATAATGCTTGCGCACTCCGCGATAGGCGGCGCGGGCGAGTCGCTTCGCACGAGCATAACGCCGCGACTGCGCGAGGATGCAAGCGAGCTTCTTTCAAGGATAACGAACGGAAAATACACCGAGCTTGGCATAGACGAGAGCTTTGCCGTTACCGTTCACACGCCGTCGGGCACGAAGCCCCTTTCGGCTTTGAGCTGCGGAACGCAGGATGCGGCGTATTTCGCGTTGCGCCTTTCGCTTATCGGCTTGCTTTTCAAGGACGATGCACCGCCCTTTATGCTTGACGAGGCACTCTCCCACGTCGACGACAGCCGAGCCGCCGCGATACTGCACCTGCTCGCCGCCGTCTGCCGCGAAAAGAGCCGCCAATGCCTGCTCTTTACCTGCCACACGCGCGAGGAAGCGCTGTTGCGCGGGGACAACGAGAGTTTTTCTCTCATTCAGCTTTAATAGCTTGTTGGGGCAAAGCACCAAAAACGGTGCTTTGCCCCCTTTTTTACAACTTTTTTGTGTCTTGACTCAAATTTCCCATAATTTTCATTTACAAATCACCAAACTTATGCTATACTATTATAATAGAATAATTATGCTTTAATTTTATTTATATCAAACCTTCAAAAGAAGGAGGAAAAACGATGTCAGAACACAAGCAACCCGATTTTAAGCACTTTGACCTGCTTTTGATATCCGCCGTAAGCGGCGGCGCGATGCTCCTTATCTTCACGCTGGTGTGCGCCGTTTCCGACGCATCCCCCCTGCTCGTTGGGCTTATATGCTTCCTTTTGCTCTGCGGCATCGAGGCGTTTGCCATCCTTAAAGGCGCACGCCTTAACACCGCCGAAAAGGCGAGCGCCGAGGGCGCATCCCTTAACACCCTTATGTCCGAGGTAATGCGCAAAGTGGATTTCCCCGCGCTCATCACCACGGCAGAGGGAAAAATGGTATGGGCAAACAAGGCAATGCTTACGCTTTGCGGCGCAGAGCGGCAGACGGATATCGCGGGCAGAAGCTTTACCGAATACTCAAGCACTTCAATCTCGGATATCATCACCTGCCCCTCGCACGAGGGCTTGCGCATCGAGATTGGCGACGGTGCGTTTCTTGCCAAGGGCTACCTTATGGAAACACCCGAGCGCGACTATTGGATGACGGTGCTTGAGGACCGCACCCGTCTTGAGGAAGCAAAGCGCGCTATCGACAAGGAAGCGCCCGTTATCGCCTACGTCGTTATCGACAATCTTGAGGAGCTGACACAGCAGATGCGCACCTCCTACCGCACCGCCGCCAACGAGGTGGAATCCATCCTCTCGGATTGGGCAAAAGAAATGGGCGGAATGCTGCGCGAATACGAGCGCGACAAATATCTAATCGTTTTTCCGCGTGAAAGACTGCCCGAGTGCGTTGAAAACGGCTTTGACGTGCTTGACCGCGTGCGCGCGGTAGGCGCGGGTGACAACACTATGCCCCTGACCGTGTCGATGGGCGTTTGCGACAGCGGCGAAACCGTGTTCGACCGCGAAAAAAGCGCCGCGTCGGCGCTTGAGACCGCGCTACAGCGCGGCGGCGATCAGGTCGCACTCAAGAGCGCGTCGAAAATGGAATTCTTCGGCGGAAGAACGAAAATACTGCAAAAACGCACCAAGGTGCGCTCGCGCGTTATCGCGGACAGACTCATTCAGCTCATCTCCGACGCGGGCAACGTGCTCGTTATGGGACACAAGAACCCTGACTTTGACTCCATCGGCTCGTGCATCGGTCTTGCGCGGCTCGCCGCGGGCTACAACCCTGACGTAAAGATAGTTATCGACAAAAACAACCCAAATTTCAAGGTCTCGACAGCGCCCTTGCTTGCCGAGATGCCCGAATACGAAAACGTTTTTGCCGACGGCACTTCCGCCATTGACCTTATACGCTCGGACACGCTCCTGATACTGTCCGACGTCAACAACCTTGCGATAGTTGAGTCGCCCGAAATTGCGCGTAACGCGTTTACCACCGTTATCATCGACCACCACAGAAAGATCGCGGACTTTGAAAACGAGCCCGAGATAACCTACATCGAGCCGTCGGCATCCTCTGCCAGCGAGCTGGTTTCCGAAATACTTGAGCTGTCCGCACGCGGCTCTGCCTTCCCCGACGGTGCAAAGCTGAACCGCCACGAGGCAAATATAATGCTTGCGGGCATTATGCTTGACACCAAGAACTTCACCCGCACGACCTCTGAGGGAACGTACTCCGCCGCGCTCTTCTTGCGCGAGGCGGGCGCAAACTCCGAGATCG
Source organism: Eubacteriales bacterium (assembly GCA_045633005.1). Taxonomy (GTDB): domain Bacteria; phylum Bacillota; class Clostridia; order Oscillospirales; family CAG-272; genus CAG-390. The sequence continues at coordinate 8,966 of JAZQXT010000015.1, forward strand.
CACGCACCTTCTTCTTTGCCGATATGCAAAGCTTCGTTACCGAGTCAAAGCTCGGCTCGGGAGTTAAGCTGTACCGAGGAAGGATAGCGATAACCATCTGCGACGGCGAGGGAACTGCCGACGACAGAATAGCCGCATCCAAGACCGCCGACACGCTCCTGAACGTAAAGCAGGTGGACGCCGCATTCGTGCTTCTTCGCACCGAGACGAGCGTTATCATCTCGGCTCGCTCAAACGGCAAGGTCAACGTCCAGCTCATTCTTGAAAAGCTCGGCGGCGGCGGACATTTCGACTCCGCGGGCGCACAGGTCGCGGCGACCGACACGCGCGAGGTGCTTTCAAAGCTGCGCGAGGCAATAGACCAATACCTTGACAAAACCACAAACTGATACCCGAAAGGAAGATATATTATGAAAGTTATTCTCACACAGGACGTAAAGGCACAGGGCAAAAAGGGCGACATCATCGAGGTCTCCGACGGCTACGCCAAGAATTTTCTCATCCCCCGCAAGCTCGCCATCATCGCCGACGCAAAGGCGCTGAACGAGGCAAAGGCAAAGGAAGCGTCAAAGAATTATAAGATAGAAACAGAGAAAGCCGCCGCACGCGAGCTTGCCGCAAAGCTTGCCGCAGTAGTGGTAAAGATTCCCGCCGCCGCAGGTGCTGACGACCGCCTTTACGGCTCTATCACCGCAAAGGATATAGCAGAGGCGCTTGAAGCACAGCACGGCATCGTTATCGACCGCCGCAAGCTCCAGCTTGGCGACGCTATCCGCGCCTTCGGCACTTACGAGGTAGACGCAAAGCTCTACACCGAGGTCGTAGGCAAGGTAAACGTGGTAGTTTGCAAAAAGTAATTCCAAATCGGAGTGAAAAATGAATAATACAGAAGCTATTAAAAAGCTCCCGTTCGCGCTTTTGGCAGAGCAGGCGCTTTTAGGCTCGATACTCATAGACCCCGAGTCCATCTCGCAGGTGTCCGACACCGTGCGCTCGTCCGATTTCTATATCAGCGAGCATCGCGCGATATACTCCGCAATGCTCCACCTCGGCGGCGCAAGCCACGATATCGACCTCGTTACGCTGCTTGATATGCTCGAAAAGGAAAAGGTCTACGACCGCGAGGGCGCAGAGAGCTACCTGCGCACGCTGACCGACTGCGTTCCGACCGCGCTCAACATCAAGGACTACGCCCGCATCGTAATCGAAAAGAGCCTGATGCGCCAGCTTATCGAGGCTTGCTCGCAGATATCCGAGCGTGCGTTTTCCGAGCAGGAAAACGTAAGCGAGGTGCTTGAATACGCATCCGCCAAGATATCCGACATCGCGATGGGGCGCGACACGCGCAATTTCTCCGAGCTTTCCGAGGTGCTTGCAAGAGTTTACAAAAACCTTGCCGAGCTTCAGCAGAATCCCGCCGCGTTTCAGGGCATAAACACAGGCTACGGCGACCTTGACCGTCTGATGGCGGGCATAGGTAAGACCGACTTCGTGCTTATCGGCGCGCGCCCGGGTATGGGTAAGACGAGCTTTGCGATGAACATCGCCGTCAACGTCGCGCTTGAAACCAAGCAAAAAGTCGCTATCTTCTCGCTTGAAATGTCGGACGAACAGCTCGTTACGAGAATACTCTCCAGCCACGCGATGGTTGATAGCTATTCTCTGCGTACGGGCAACCTTACTCCGTCCGATTGGGAAAAGCTTGCGGGTGCCGTGGACAAGCTGATGGGCGCGCGCATCCTCATTGACGATACCTCAAACGTCACGGTCTCCGCGATGAAGGCAAAGCTTCGCCGCGAGGGCGACGTTGCTATGGTCGTTATCGACTATCTCGGACTTATGAACGGCGAAAAGCACAAGGACAACCGCGTGCTTGAGGTCGCGGACATCACGCGCGGACTAAAGCTTATGGCAAAGGACCTCGGCGTTCCCGTGCTTTGCTGCTCACAGCTATCCCGTGGCTCTGCCGACCGAACGGACAAGCGCCCCGTGCTTACCGACCTTCGTGATTCGGGCTCTATCGAGCAGGACGCGGACAGCGTTATCTTCATCTACCGCGACGAATACTACAAAAAGCCGTCCGACAACGACGCCGCCGCGACCGAAACGCCCGTTGCCGAGATCATCGTGGCAAAGAACCGCCACGGCTCGACGGGTACGGTCAAGATGAATTGGCTCGGAAAATACACCACCTTCTACGCGCTTGACAGCGGAAGAAGCGACGAAGACGCTCCGCCCGCGTGATGAAGAATTTTTTACACCCCTGCGACCTTGCGGGGCTTCCCCACGATACGCCCGTTCTCGTCGGGCTTTCGGGCGGCGCTGACTCCACCGCGCTTTTTTGCGCCCTTTGCGAGTGCGGAGCGAACGTCACAGCCGCGCACGTCGACCACGGCATACGCGGCGACGAGGCAAAGCGCGACGCGGACTTTTGCCGCCGCCTTTGCGATGAGCGCGGCGTAAAGCTTCGCCTTCTTGAAGCCGACGTTCCCGCCGAGGCTAAAAAAAGCGGCGAGAGCGTGGAGGAAGCGGCTCGAAGGATAAGATACGCCTTTTTCGACTCCGTTATGGAGGAAAATAACATCCCCCTTCTCGCCACGGCGCACAACGCCGACGATAACGCGGAGACGGTCATTCTCAACCTCACGCGCGGAAGCGGAACGAGGGGCGTGTGCGGCATTCCCGCCGTGCGCCCCGTAAAACACGGAACGCTGGTGCGCCCGCTCCTTTGCGTTACACGCGCCGAAATCGAGGAATACTGCCGCGAAAACGGACTTTCCTACGTTACGGACTCCACGAACCTCTGCGACGATTACGCGAGAAATCGCATTCGCCATAGGGTACTGCCCGAACTTCGCTTGCTCAACCCCGACGTAGTCGGCGCGATAGGCAGGCTTTCTGCCGCCGCGAGCGAGGATTGCGACTATCTTGACAGCGCCGCGCGCCGTTTTCTTGACGGCGGCGAGATACGCGCCGCATCTCTTGCGGCTCTGCCGCGCCCCGTAGCCGCACGCGCACTGCTGTTTTTCTTGCGCGAGGGCGGCGCACGTCCCGAAGCACGCCACGTAAACGCCCTTATCGACGCGGCAAGCGCGGGCGAGGTCGGCGGAGTGTCACTCCCGGGCGGCGTTACGGCGGCTTTCAGACGCGGAATGCTCGTTCTGAACGTTGACGACCGCAGAAAAAAGCGCGAAAAGCTGCCTCCGCAATAAAATTTACAATTTATAAACATTCACATAATCTAAAATTGATAGAATATAAGCTGTCAAATATACTAAAATATTATAAGGAAGACGATATAATGCTGCACGATATTGATTACATCCTCGTTTCGGAAAAGGAAATAGAGCTGATAGTTTCCCGCATCGCCGCCGACATCGACCGCGACTACAAGGATAGCAACAAAAAGCTCCTTTTGCTCTGCATTCTCAAGGGCTCGGTGGTCTTTATGGGCGATTTGATGAAAAAAATAAGACGCCCCGTGGAAATAGACTTTATGAAGGTCTCGTCCTACGGCGCGGGCACGTCCACAAGCGGCAGAGTCAACATTATGCTTGACCTTTACCGCAACGACCTTAACGACGTGGATATAATTATAGTTGAGGACATTATCGACAGCGGCAAAACTCTGTCGTACCTTTGCGAGTATCTGATGCTCAAGGGCGCAAACAGCGTGCGCACCTGCACGATGCTCGACAAGCCCTCGCGCCGTCAGGTGGATTTCAACGCCGATTACGTCGGACGCGAGATTCCCGACGCCTTCGTGGTCGGTTACGGTCTTGACTATGACGAAAAGTACCGCACCCTTCCCTTCGTCGGCGTTCTTAAACCCGAAGTTTACACCAATTAACATAAATTGAAAGGCAAAAACAGGAGTATGAACAAACGCTCAAACAGTAATCTTAAAACGGTTCTTATCTACTTTATCATCGTCGCCGTGATGATATTCATCCTTTCGGGTGTCTTTTCAAATCAGGGCGGTACGCCGATAACGTACAGCGACGTGGTAAAATATTTCCAGACCGAGCAGGTAGTGCAGTTCAACGTGGACGTCGACGACGTTATCACGATGAAGCTGAAGGATAACACCACCGTAAGCTATCAGCTAAAGGACGCGGACTACTTCCGCGAGGACCTTGGCGAGCTCATCCTCTCCCAGCTCGAAAAGGGAACTCTTACGAAATACGAATTCGAGCCCCCCGTGGTTTGGCCGTGGTGGGTGGCTCTGCTTCCCTATCTTGCGCTCATCGTGATATTCGCCGCGCTCTGGTTCTACGTGGTCAAGCAGACCTCGGGCAAGGGCGGCGGAAAGATGAACAGCTTCGGCAGGGCGAGAGTAAAAACGCCCGACGATGCAAAGAGCCGCGTGACCTTCCGCGACGTTGCGGGAGCGGAGGAGGAAAAGGCGGAGCTTGAGGAAATAGTAGAATTCCTCAAAAATCCCCAGAAATTCTCAAAGCTTGGTGCAAAAATTCCCCACGGCGTACTGCTGATGGGCCCTCCCGGTACGGGTAAGACCCTGCTTGCAAAGGCTGTTGCGGGCGAAGCGGAAGTCCCCTTCTTCTCAATTTCGGGCTCGGACTTCGTTGAAATGTACGTCGGTGTCGGCGCATCCCGCGTCCACGACCTCTTTGAGACCGCACGCAAAGCACCCGCTTCCATAGTATTTATCGACGAGATAGACGCCGTCGGTCGTCACCGCGGAGCAGGTCTCGGCGGCGGACACGACGAGCGCGAGCAAACGCTTAACCAGCTCCTCGTTGAGATGGACGGCTTCGGCGCACACGAAGGCATAATCGTTATGGCGGCTACCAACCGCGCGGATATACTTGACCCCGCACTCCTTCGCCCCGGTCGCTTTGACCGCCAGATAACCGTAGGTCACCCCGATATGAAGGGACGCGAGGAGATACTCAAGGTCCACGCACGCAACAAGAAGTTCGAGGACGACGTGGATTTTGCCACCATCGCAAAGACCACCGTTGGCTTTACGGGCGCAGACCTTGCAAACCTGCTTAACGAGGCAGCACTTCTTGCCGTCCGCCGCGGAAAATCCCTTATCGGTATGAACGATATCGAGGATGCGTTCTTGAAAGTTCTGACGGGACCGCAAAAGAAGTCGATGCGTATGAACCCCAAGGAGAAAAAGAACACCGCCTACCACGAGGCAGGCCACGCTCTGCTCTCCTATCTGCTCCCCACCGTTGACCCCGTTCACTCCATCAGCATTATCCCGTCGGGTAACGCGCTTGGAATAACGCTGACCGTTCCCCCCGAGGACAAATACAGCGTTTACCGCGAGGAGCTTAAGGAAAAGATAACGATGATACTCGGCGGCAGAGCCGCAGAGATGCAGATATTCGGTGACTTCACGGGCGGCGCGTCCAACGACATCAAGCGTGCGACCGAGATAGCGCACAAGATGGTCACAAGCCTCGGTATGTCCGACGAGCTTGGCCCCATCCGCTACGGCTCAAGTCAGGGCGACGACGTGTTCCTTGGCAGAAGCTTCTCGGCAAGCAAGGAAGTCTCCGAGGCTACCGCCGCGAAGATAGACTCCGAGGTCAAGAAGATAATCGACGAGTGCTTTGAAAAGGCGCGCCGACTCCTGCGCGAGAACGCCGACAAGCTCGCATTCGTTGCCGAGTACCTTATCACGCACGAGACGATGGACGGCGACCAGTTCAAGCACGCTATGGAAAGCGCATTCCCCACCGTCGAGGCGCTTGAGGCTATCGCCGAGGAGAAAAAGGCGAAGAGCCGCAAGGCAAACGCCGAGCAGGCGCAGAGCGACAAGGAGAACGCCGAGCGCGAACAGCGCGAGGCTGAAAGACTTGCCCGCCGCGACGAGGAGAACGACGAGGCGTAATAGCCTTATAAAAGCAAATAAGGGTGAGCCAAATGCAAAAATGCGCTTGGCTCACCCCCTTTTTCAAAAATTCTCTTGACAAAATCGCAAATGGGGAGTATAATCAAATAAACCGATGCGACAGGAAAAAATCGGGGAAGTTCTCAATCAGCGACCAAGGGGCGGTGCGAGCCTTGGGGGAATGCCGAATAATATGGTCTGTCAAGGGCAAGCCGAAACGCCGCGGCGCAGTAGGTAAGACGGAGGGGCGCTCCGTTATCAAGGGCTAATGCGTAGAAGCGCATAGAGTGGACGGCTCTCGCCGTCAAGCAGGGTGGCACCGCAAGAGTATCTCTTGTCCCGGCATTACGGGATGGGAGTTTTTTGTTTTTTGCCCCGAAAAAACATACCCTTCCCCACACCTCAAGGGGAGAAAGGACGTAAAATGTCACAAGAACAGATTCCTTACAAAATTTATTTATCCGAGGACGAGCTTCCTCGCTATTGGTACAACGTACGCGCGGATATGAAAAACAAGCCCGCGCCCCTGCTCAATTCCAAGACCTTAAAGCCCATGACCGAGGACGAGCTTTCCGAGGTATTCTGCCGCGAGCTTGCCCGTCAGGAGCTTGACGACACCACGGCTTATATTCCGATTCCCGACGAGCTTATCGAATTTTACAAGATGTGCCGCCCCGCGCCCCTGACGCGCGCGTACTGTCTTGAAAAGGCGCTCGGCACTCCCGCGCATATATATTATAAATTTGAAGGAAACAACACGAGCGGAAGCCACAAGCTCAACTCCGCAATAGCGCAGGCGTACTACGCCAAAAAGCAGGGACTTGCGGGCGTTACCACCGAAACGGGCGCAGGTCAGTGGGGCACGGCGCTTTCGATGGCTTGCTCCTACTTCGGACTTGAATGCCACGTTTACATGGTTAAGGTCAGCCACGATCAGAAGCCCCATCGCCGCGAGGTGATGAAGGTCTACGGCGCTGACGTTACCCCCTCGCCCTCCGAGACCACCGAGGTCGGAAGAAAGATTCTTGCCGCTCACCCCGGAACGGGCGGAAGCCTTGGTTGCGCTATCTCCGAGGCGGTCGAGGCGGCAGTTACCTCGGGCGGCAAGTACAGATACGTGCTTGGAAGCGTGCTTTCGCAGGTGCTTTTGCATCAGTCCATCATCGGACTTGAGGCAAAGGCGGCTATGGATAAATACGGCATAAAGCCCGATATCATCATCGGATGTGCGGGCGGCGGCTCGAACCTCGGCGGACTTATCTCTCCCTTTATGGGCGAAAAGCTCCGCGGCGAGGCTGACTACCGCTTTATCGCAGTTGAGCCTTGCTCCTGCCCCAGCCTTACGCGCGGCGCGTACGCTTACGATTACTGCGACACGGGTATGATCTGCCCGCTTGCAAAGATGTACACCCTCGGCTCGAACTACATTCCCGCGCCCATGCACGCGGGCGGACTGCGCTACCACGGAATGACCCCCACGCTGTCCCAGCTCTACGCCGACGGACTTATGGAGGCGACCTCCGTTCCGCAGACCGAGGTGTTCAAAGCGGCGGTGCAGTTTGCGCGCGTTGAGGGAATCCTCCCCGCGCCCGAATCCTCCCACGCCATCAAGGTCGCTATCGACGAGGCGCTGAAGTGCAAGGAAACTGGCGAGCAAAAGACCATTCTTTTCGGTCTTACGGGAACGGGATATTTCGATATGATGTCCTACCAGAAGCACAACGACGGCGTGCTTACCGACTACGTCCCCTCCGACGAGGAGATACAGAAAGCACTCGCACTGCTTCCTAAAATGTAATAAAAATCGGAAGAAACGCACGCGTTTCTTCCGATTTTATTTTTATTTAATGCTTTTTGCGCAAGCAAAAAGCTACCTTAACATTTTGCGCAAGCAAAATATTTCACATTTCGCGTAGCGAAATATTTCACATTTGCCCAAAGGGCAAATATTTCACCCGACGAAGTCGGATTTCACCGCAAACGCCTTACGGCGTTTGCATAAGTTCCTCAAAGCACGGATACTCCGCGATCACCCTCGCGCCCTCGATGCGAATGAAGCGCGCGCGGGCGAAGGTGTAGCTTGAGAGCGGCCTATCAAGCGCGTCGTTGGTGTGTGCGCTGACGAATATCTCGTCGGGCTTGATATCCGTGATGATGAGCGTGTGGTAAAAATCGCCGCTATCGTCGGCAAGCTGTACCACGTCGCCAAGCTCCGCCTGACGGCGAAGCACCTCCCTGCCAAACGGGCCCTCTCCGCCGTTTACGTCGGCAAACGCGGGCGCACCCGTTATAAAATCGTAAAAAAACTCCACCGAGCTCCACGCGGGCGCACGGTCGGTGGGCGAGACGTAGTACCACCCGTATTCGGGCGTCATATTCATAACGCACACGCCCGCAAACACCGCCTGCGACACGAAATTCGTGCAATCGCCGCCGATGCCCGTATAGTCCTCAAAACGCGCGTTGCGCGTGAGCGCATATTTCCGCGCGTACTCCACCGCATTCGCGCGGTTGTATGGTATTACTGTAAACAGCTCCATTTATCCACCTCGTTTTATTATTCACTATATCTTATGTGAATTTTTGCTGAATTGCTAATATTTTTCTTGTACTGCGTGACTTCGTATGTTATAATAAAAATGAAAAAATTTATAAAAAGGAACGGTCAAAAAAATGGAAAACGAAAAAACCACCGCCCCCCTTTACAACGAAAAAATGCTTGAGATCATAAACGAGGTCGAAAAAGTCATCCTCGGCAAGCGTAGCGAGATAGTTATGCTCCTTACCGCGATGCTTGCAGGCTCGCACGTGCTTATCGAGGACGTGCCCGGAACGGGTAAGACCACCCTTGCCGCGACTATTGCCAAGGTCACGGGACTTGATTTCAAGCGCGCGCAATTCACCCCCGACGTTATGGCATCCGACATCACGGGATTTAACATATACAACCGCAGTAAAGAGGAATTTGAGTTCCGCCGCGGTCTCGTTATCTGCAATCTGCTTTTGGCGGACGAGATCAACCGCGCCTCGCCCAAAACGCAATCCGCTCTGCTTGAGGCGATGGAGGAGGGCAAGGTCACCGTTGACGGCGTAAGCTACGACATCCCCGACCCCTTTACCGTTATCGCAACGCAGAACCCGTCGGGCTACGTCGGAACTTACCCTCTGCCCGAGGCTCAGCTTGACCGCTTTGCGCTCAAGCTCAAAATTGGCTACCCCACCGCCGAGGAGGAGGTGGCTATCCTCTCCGCGCGTAAGGGCGAAAACCCCATCGACTCCGTGCGCCCCGTCATAAACGCCGACGAGCTTCGCCGCATTCGCGCCGAGGTCACCGAGGTGAAGATGGACGAGGAGCTTTACCGCTATATCGTAACCCTCGCTTCCGCAACGAGAAAGCACAACGCCATCGCCCTCGGCGCAAGCCCTCGCGCGTCGGTCGCGCTGATGCACCTTTGCCGCGCGTATGCGTACATAAAGGGCAGAAATTACGTCATCCCCGACGACGTTGCAACCCTTTTCCGCCCCGCCATCGCGCACCGCTTGATGCTCCGTCAGGAAGCAAAGCTCAAGGGACTTACCGCCGAGGCGGTGCTTAGTGAGATACTTCGCGCAACGCCCGTACCCTTCAAGGGCAAAAACTGATAAACCGCCGCTATGAAGAAAAAAACACCCTCTCGGCGCTCCGCCGTACCAAAGCGCAGCCGCTTTTCGCTGACGCTTGCACGCGGCGCTCGTCTGTGGGCTGTGCTATGGGTAGCCTCGCTGATATTTACCCAAGCGCTTCTTTCATCGGCATCTAATCTCCTTTTCTGCTTCGTTTCCCTGCTCCCCGTAGCGTCGCTGATATATCTTCTCATCTCCAAGGCGGCTATTAAGCTCCTCGTGCCCGAAAGCAGGGTGGAAATCGAGAAAAACCAGCCGCTGAACTACGAAATGCAGCTTATAAACGAAAGCTTTCTTCCCTACCCCTTCGTAGATGCCGTTATGCGCCTGCCCACCGCCCACAGCGTGCGCACCGTGGACAAATGCGTGCATATATCTATGCCGCCAAGCACCGTTTATAACGTGAAAAACAACGCCGTGTTCAAATTCCGCGGCACTTACACGATAGGCGTAAGCTGTCTTTACGTTTACGACCTGTTCAAAATTTTCAAACTGCGCATTGACGTAAATTCCTTTAGCACCGTTTCCGTGCTTCCGCGCAAGCTCCCGCTTGCCGAGCCGAAAACGGATGCGTCCGCTGACTCGTCAAGGCGCACCAAGCACTCGCCCGCAAGCCCCGAAAGGCTGGAGGTCGCCGATATCCGCGAATACCGCGACGGCGATACGCTAAAAAGCGTGCATTGGAAGCTCTCCTCCAAGAGCGACGAGCTTATCGTGCGCGATTACAACGCGGGCGTGTCCGACACCTCGCTCATCCTTTGCGATATGTCAAAGCATTTTCCGAACGTCGCCCCCGTCGGCGAGTTCGTAAGCCCGTACGCCGCCGAGGAGGCAGAGCTTGCCTTCGAGAAAAAGCACGCGCGCCTGCTTGAGAGAGCCGCGACCGCGAAAAATCCCCTGAAGGCGGCAGAGCTTAAACGGCAAGCCGCAAATCTCGCCGCGAAAAAACCGTCCGCCCCCGCGCCCGACGTAAACGCGCTCGCGCGTGAGGAGCATTACGCGGATATGAACGAATACTGCGCCGACGGCGTGGTGGAAATGACCGTCGCGCTGACGCTCCGCGAGCTTCGCCGCGGCAGAGCCGTTACGCTTGCGTGGTTCGACGAGCGTGCCGAGATAGGCGCGTACTTGTTCACATTGCGCTCGGAGAGCGATTTTGATATGATATTCCGCCTTTTCGCCACAGCTCCCCTTGCCGCGCCCGACCGTTCGCTTGAACGGCTTGCGGCGATGCTCGGCGACAGCGAGGTATCAAAGCTCATCTTCGTTCTGCCCGCGATAAACGACAATCTTGTAAGCGCGCTTTGCGGCGCGGCAACGCTTTGCTCCGCCTACGACGGCGAGGGCGCGGAGGCGGTACTGTTCTCCGCCGAGGAGCGTTACGCCGCGCAAGACGAAAGACGCGCGTACCTCGGCGCGTGCGCCGCACGGCTTGCCGAGGCGGGCGTTAGCCTGACCGACGGAAAAACTATGCTTCTGAACGAAACGGGAGGTGAGAGCGATGAGTGAAAATAACGCCGTCCTTACCGCCGCGGAACGCCGCAAGGAGCAAAAAAAGCAAGCCCGCGAGGCGCAAAAGCGCAAAAAAGAGGTCGCAAGGCTTAAAAAAGAACACAAGGCGCGCGCAAAGATCGTGCCAAACGAGGACCGCGCCGTAGTTTGCACGCCCGATAGGGCGGATATGAGCACCGCCGCCATCATCGTGGGCGTAGCCCTGCGCGGACTCGTCGCCGCCGTTGCCACGCTCGGACTTACGCTGTTTGTCTGCGACGCGCTCGGATTTTCGGGCGAGACGGGCGCGGGCATAAACCTTTCGCTTCTCGCACTTTTCGTTTTCCTGATATGCGCGTCCATCAGCGCGATATTTATGGGCAATCTACCCGTAAAGCTTGGCGGCGCGGCAGTTTTTTGCGCGACAAGTGCAATTTTACTCCTTATCCCGACACCGATAAAGGTCTATCACGCGCTGATAGCCGCATTCAACTGCGCCATCGACCGCCTCGTTAGCGCGGGATTTATGGCGATGGGCGAGTACCGCCTTGCGCCGCCCGCCACGGATATTGCAAACGAGGAGCTTATCTTCACCGCGGCGGTGATCTTCGCAACGCTTGCCGCGCTCGTTTATGTTCCCTCGCTCATCAGGCGAATTAGGCTTTTGCCACCGCTTCTTTTGACGGCGGGAACGCTGATACCCGTATTCATCTACAACCTCACGCGCGAAAATTGGGGCGTTACGCTCGTTATCGCTTCGGTCGCGGCGATGGTGGTAATGCTTCTTTACGACAAGCTCTACGCAAAGCCGCAAAAGCGCGAGCTTTACGACGAGAGCATAACCCTTTGCACTCCCGAAAACGAGCCGCCAATGCCCGAAAAGCTTGCACTTAAGATGCGCTCCTCGGCGGAGCGCAAGGAGGCACGCCGCGCCGAGAAGGAACGCCGCCGCGCCGAAAAGGAAAGCGCGACCGTTTCGCTCGACGATGAGCTATCGGATTATTTCGGCTCGTCGCCGCGCCGCGCGAAAAAGCAAAAGGTCGCGCGCACGTCCGCTTCCGCAGAGGAGAAAAAGCGGCAGAAAGCCGAGCTTCGCACCTATTTCAGCCACAAAAAGCGCATTCGTGACGCGAAAAGCGCCGCGGGCGGCTTTGCGGGCGCGGGCGCGCTCGCCCTTGCCGTGCTGATACTTTTGCTCCCCGCGCTTACGGTGAGCGGCAGATTTACCGCCATCGAATCCATCGACAACACCCTGCAATACTACCGCGAATACGTCACCGCCTTGCTCGTGGGCGACAGCCCCGCGCTCGACTCGCTGGCGTACGACTCGGAAACGCAGATGTTTTTGCCGCGCGACACCGTGGCAACACCGCAGAATTACACGCAGTTGCCCATAATGCGCATTTACACGAACGTCGGCTACAACACCTACCTGCGCGAGTGGATAGGCGTGGATTACGCCGAGGGCAAATGGCACACGGTGGACGGCGCGGACAGCCTGCTCGTTGCCTACCGCGAGAAATTCGGCACGGACTACGACCCCGCCGAAACGGTAAAAAAGAATTTTTACACCTTCTTCGCACCCGATCTGCTTGACTTCGACCTGCGAAAAGCGCAGGTGAACGGCAAGCTCGGCGTGGCGCTGACCAAAATTGCCATCGAGCGATACAACCTCGCCACGATGAACCTCTACCTGCCCGCGTACACTCTGCGCGAGTTCAGCCCCACGGTGCAGATAAACGGCAAGACCTACTCGTCTCTGATGCCGCTTGCCGCCGCCGAGCCGAGCGGCACGACGTTTGCGGACTATTTTGACGGAATCTACACCTCTTTCGCCGTTCGCGAGAGCAACGAGGCGTTTGCCGCCGTTGCCCTGCTGACTAATATGCGCACAAAGACCTTCGGCGAGGAGCTTGCCGCCCGCATCAGCGCACTCAACGGCTTCCGCAACTCTATCAAAAAAGGCCCGACGAACCTGCTTGGCAACGAGTACCCCTACTCGCTCACCCTTGCGGACGGCAGTAAAATGCGCTACAAGACCTACGTTACGGACGGCGTGAAGTACGTCGCCTACTTCGACGGTTTTGAGGAGCATACCTACCACCGCGACGAAAACGGCGCGCTCGTCGCCTCGCCCTCCGCCCCCGCGCTTCCCAAGGAGGTGGAATACCTTGAGCTGATGACGTACGCCGAGCGCTCGCAGTACGACAATATGTTAAGGGCGCTTGACGAATACACCGTGTTCGTTAGGGACGCGTACTCAAAGCCCGCCGAGGGCGAGGTATTCTCCGAGCTTCTCCAAAAAATAGCCGCCGAGGCGGGCGTTGACGTAAAGCTTGCGGCAAGCGCAAACGCCTACCACGTATCAAACGGCACGCTCGTAAGCGCCGTAACGGACGGTGCGGCGTATCTTGAACGCCACCGCCTGACTATGGCGATAGTGGACTACCTCGTTGAAAATTACACCTACACGCTTTCCCCCACCGTTACCGAAAGCGAAACGTTTGGCGTTGAAAAATTCCTGACCGAAACGAAGGAGGGCTACTGCGTGCAGTTTGCCTCCGCGCTTGCGCTCCTTTTGCGCGAGGCGGGCATCCCCGCAAGATACACCGAGGGTTATATCGCCGCCGATTTCACGCGCGTGAACGCGGATGACGGCGCGTATTACACCGACGTGCTTGACGAGGATAAGCACGCGTGGGTCGAGGTATGGTACGACGGCGTTGGCTGGATGCAGTACGAGGCTACGCCCATCTACTACGACGGCGCGTACAAGCCGATAACTAACCCGTCGGGCGGAACGCAAGAGGGAGACACGGAGCTTCCCGTTCCCAAGCCGCCCCAGCCCGAGCCACCCGTAGAAAACGAGCCCGAAACGCCGCCCCCCTCGCAAATTATCGAGGAGGAGCAGGAGGCGGCACGCCGCCGCTTTATCGCAAAACTCGTAACTGCGGTGCTGATAACGCTCGCGGTTTTGACAGTTTTCTTCCTTATTATATTTGTAGTAGTGCGCAGAGCAAGAAAAGCGGCGGCACACCGCAAGCAACTGCTTGACAAGCTCGCCTCTGCCGCAAGCGGCGAGCCGCCCACGCGAGACGAGGTGCGAGAGGTCGCAGATATGCTGTTTTTACTGCTTGACGAATGCGGACTCTCGCCCGCGGCGGGACAGCTTGGCGACGACCTTGCCGCCACTCTTGCCGAGGAGCTTGACGGCGTTCTGTCAAAGGCTGTGCGCGAGGAAGGACTTACCGAGTACCAAGCCGAGCACGCACACCTTGGCGAGCGCGAGCTGAAACGCCTTTTCGCCGCCATCGCCGCCGCGGAATTCGGCTACGGTGCGCCCGTCGAGGACGTTCACCTTATCGCAAGGCTCTACCGCAGGCTATACGCCCACGTTTACCGCAAAAAAGTGAGCGCACTTCGCCGCGCAAGGCTGTATTTCATCCAAAGAAAAATATAAAAACCGCGCAGGGAGTTGCCGATTTTACTCGGCAGCTCCCGTTTTTGTTCATAAACAGTAAACAAATTTTAAAAAAAATATTGACATATTGAAAAATGAATGCTAAAATGATATTATCTGATAAAATCGGAAAAATATCTCTATTGAAAGGAAACGAAGATAATGAAGAAAATTCTTTCTGTTGTTATCGCAATCTCCATGCTTCTCGGCATGATGATCCCCGTAGGGCTCACCGCATCCGCCGCAGAAGCAACCGAGTGCGCTACGTGGGCAGAGGTCGTTGCCGCTGTTGAGGCTGACTCCGCAGCAAGCATCAAGCTGACCGACCACGTAACTGCAAACTCCACTATCGCATCCTTCGCAGGCACGTTCGACGGAAACGGCTACACCGTTACCGTTGAGACCACCATGTTCGAAGAGGTTACCGGCACTGCCACCCTCAAGAACTTCCAGACCGCAGCTGCTGCTGCTATCACCGTTTCCCCCATCGTAAACCTCATCAAGGGTGAGGCTACCGTAACCATCGAGAACGTTGTAAACAACGTTGACGTTGATGCAACCGTTCAGCTTGGCGGTTTCGCGTCCAAGACCAGCGGCACCGTAACTCTTAAGATGGTTTCTTGCGTTAACAACGGCGATCTCGTATCCACCAACCAGGTTTCCGGTATCGTTGGTAACGCTGACGGCACTCTTACCATCGACTTCACCGACGTTGTAAACAACGGCGACATCACCGGTACCAAGAACTACGCCGGTGGTATCATCAGCGCAAACGGCAAGCTCTACGGTACCATGAACCGTTCTATCAACAACGGTAAGGTCACCGTAAGCGGCGCTGACGCCAGCAACGCAGCAGGCTTCATCGGAACCGCTTCCGGCGTTACTACCGTAACTCTTACTGACTGTGTAAACGCAGGCGCTATCACCGTTGACAGCACCAAGGGCGCTGCCGCTAAGTACGGCGCAGGCGCATTCCTCTCCAGAGCAAAGAAGGCAGAGAGCGTTATCACTCTCGACGGCTGCATTTCCGCAGGCGCTATCTCCGCTTCCGAGGGACACACCGCTGACGCTATCGCAGTTCTTGACGCAGGTAGTATTGCTCTTGGCACCGCAGGTGCTTCCATCGCTCCCGCCGCAGGTGCTACTACCGTTTCTCTTGCAAGCGGTGCGTTCACTACCGTTGACGCTGATGCCGCTGCTGCTGCTATCGCAGCTATCGAGGCTGAGATGACTCTGCCCACCTTCGACGCCAACAAGGCTCCCGAGACCGGCGCTCCCGAGGGCGGCGATACTCCCGACCTTTCCGAGCGTTTCTCCTTCAGCGTTGATGCAGGTTTCGGCACAGCAACCGTTGAAGGTCCCAAGTATATGACCGTTGGTACTACCGACGCCATCACCGTTACCTTCTCTTCTACCGAAGGCATGACCGCTATGGCTGCAGGCT
>JAZQXT010000016.1:0-2544 GCA_045633005.1 Eubacteriales bacterium
TTCTCGCAACCGTCTACAAGACCGCCTTTGAGGGTATTATTTCCGCCGTGGGCGGCGTTGTATACGCGCGATATTCCGACTCGAACGAGGAATTTTTTATGAAATCCAATAAGTTTGAGCCGTATTTTACCGAGCATACCACCTATGATTTCTCAACTATGGAAATGACCTCGCCCTCGCGTGAGGATTACGTGAACGTCACGATAACGGCGCACGGCAGGCATTTCGACTACGATAAGGCGGAGATAGTGACCGAAAGCTATCAGAAAACGCTGAAATTCGTACTGACAGAGGTCGGCTGGCGACTTGACAGCCCCACATATTAAAGCACTTAAATGGAGGACGAAATGTACATCGTTGATTCGCATTGCGACAGTATCCAAAAGGTCGATTCACGCCGCTACGGCATAGTGAATCCCTACAACTACAGCCAAAAGTTCCCTCAGCTCCAATTCGTTGCCAACTTCTGTGGCTGGCCCGGCGAGGACGCGGAGCGTTCCTACCGCCGCGCTATGCGCTACATCGGACTTTTTAAGATCCGCATGGAGGCGGAGGCTGACAAGGTCGAGCAGGTCTACACCTATGAGGACATCGAGCGCGTATTTGCCAAGGGCAAGCACGCCGCGCTGATGAGCGTCGAGGGCGCAACGGGAATTATGGGAAGCCGCGAGATATTCCGCGAGTTTTACGCCGCGGGCGTGCGCGTTTTCGGTATGACTTGGCAGAGCAACGACCTTTGCGCCTCCACCAAGCTCCCCGAGGGCGTCGAGGACTACGGACTTACCGACACGGGACGCGAGATAATCGACGAGGGCAACAAGCTCGGAATGATTTTTGACGTTTCGCACATGTCCGACAAGAGCTTTTGGGACGTTGCGCCCCTCGTAAAGAAGCCCCTTGTCGCAACTCACTCCAATTTCCGCTCCGTTTGCGGCGCGTCGCGCAACCTTACCGACGATATGGCGCGCGAGATAATCCGTCAGGACGGTATGATAGGACTTAACCTCACCTTTATCAGCGACGATCACGACGCGCAGACCGTTGACAGCTACCTTGCACAGCTTGAATACGGACTTTCCCTCGGCGGCGAGGACCACATCGGCTTTGGCGGCGACATCGACGGTATCAGAGGATACCCGAAGCCCCTTACCACCGAGCGCTCGCTCCACGATCAGATAATCGAATATATGCTCTCTCACAACTATTCCGAGGAGCTCGTCCGCAAGGTCGCGGGCGGAAATTATCTGAATTTCCTTAAAAAGTACCTTTAATGGAGGCGTAAAATGTATATTGTAGACTCTCATTGCGACAGTATTCAGCAGGTCGATATCCGCCGTCACGGCATCGTAAACCCCTATAACTACTCAAATAAGCATCAGCAGTTGCAATTTGTAGCCGCATTTTGCTCGTGGCCGGGCGACGATGCGGAAAAATGCTTCCGCCGCGCCGTGCGCTACATAGGTCACTTCAAGCTCCGTATGGAAATTGAAAAGGACAAGGTCGAGCAGGTCTACACCTACGCCGACATCGAGCGCGCGTTTGCCGCTGGCAAGCACGCCGCCCTGCTCACCATCGAGGGCGGCACGGGCATCGTCGGAAGTGCGCAGGTATTCCGTGATTTCTACGCCGCGGGCGTGCGCGTTTTCGGTATGACTTGGCTTTGCAACGACCTTTGCGCGTCCACCCGCCGCGACAACGGCGAGGACGATTACGGTCTGACCGACCTCGGACGCGAGATAATCGAGGTTGGAAACGAGCTTGGAATGATTTTTGACGTTTCGCATATGTCCGACAGAAGCTTCTGGGAAACTGCTCCCCTCGTTAAGAAGCCCATTATCGCAACGCACTCCAATTTCCGCGCGCTGTGCGGACATCCGCGCAACCTGACCGACGATATGACGCGCGAGATAATCCGTCAGGACGGTATGATAGGACTTAATTTTTATCCGAAGTTCATCTGCGACGACCCCGCCGAGAGCGATATCGCCGCACTTCTCCGCCATCTTGAATATTGCCTCTCCCTCGGCGGCGAGAACAATATCGGCTTTGGCGGCGATATTGACGGCACTTCGGGCAAGTACCCCAAGGGACTTGACGAAACCTCGTCCATCCACGACAGAATTATCGAGTATATGCTCTCCCACAACTACTCCGAGGAGCTTGTACGCAAAGTCGCGGGCGAGAACTATTTGAATTTCTTGAAGAAGTATCTGTAATAGCAGAAGAAAACACGCAGAAGCAACGCTTCTGCGTGTTTTTAATGAATGATGAATATTGAATATTGAATAATGAATAATTGAGGTGGCTTTTTGCTCCGCAAAAAGCTTCCTATTTGGAAGCGGAATAGCGCATTTTTTAGCGTTATTCCGAAGGCACTTCAAAAAGAGCGGAAATAGCGCACTCGTTGCGTCATCCCGAATGAACCCCACTTGGAGCGGGAATAGCGCACCCCCTCGCGTCATTCCGAAGGCTCAGCACGCTGTTCCGTGCTGTGCCGAGCGAATCGCGGCAAAATTCCGCAGGAATTGTGCTCTTGATGTTAGA
>JAZQXT010000017.1:0-8922 GCA_045633005.1 Eubacteriales bacterium
ACGCTTATATCGACGCGCTCCGCATTGCCGACGAAGTGAACGCCGACATCGTTATCACCACAGACCCCGACTGCGACCGCCTCGGCGTTGCCGCACGTCGCAAAAACGGCGAGATGCAGCTCATCACGGGCAATCAGTCCGCGGCTATACTGCTTGAGTACATCCTCTCCCGCCGCACCGCAGAGGGCACGATGCCCGAAAATCCCTTCGGCGTTACCACCCTCGTTACCTCCGACATCGGTGACTACATCTGCAACGCCTACGGCGTAAAGCTTGAAAAGACCCTTACGGGCTTCAAATACATCGGCGAGCGCATCGCGCTGCACAATGCAAAGCACGACGCGACCTTCATCTTCGGCTACGAGGAGAGCTACGGCTGTCTTATCGCTGACTTCGTAAGAGACAAGGACGGCGTTCAGGCTTCCCTTATGCTTTGCGAGGCGGCGGCTTACTACAAACGCCTCGGAATGACGCTCGTTGACGCGCTTGACGCTATCCACGCAAAATACGGCTTCTTCCTTGATACGCAGTCCAACTTCTACTTCAAGGGACTTGACGGAAGCGCAAAGATCGCCGCGCTTACCGCAAATCTGCGCGAAAACGCGCCCGCCGAGGTCGGCGGAATGCCCGTGCTTCGCGTTGAGGACTACCTTTCCGCAGAAACGCAGGCTATGGGATATCCCGCATCCGACCTGCTCCGCTTCATTTTTGAGAACGGCTGGGTAGCAGTCCGTCCCAGCGGCACGGAGCCGAAATGCAAGTTCTACTACTCCATCAAGGCAAGCTCCGAGGAGGAGGCAAAGGCACGCCTTGCCGTACTCAAGGACACCTTCGAGCCGAAGAACGCCTGATCGAAAAAATAAAAAAAGCACTTATGATAACGAAAAAATCGTTTGTCATAAGTGCTTTTGCCTTGCATTTAGCAAGGTTCTTTCCGAATATAATGAATTGACGCGTTGCGTCATGAATAGAAGCCTTACGGCTTCATGATTTGAAAACTGCGTTTTCATGATTTGAATTGCCCATTCTTACAATGCCGAAGGCAATTCATGCACCATAGGTGCAATTCATGGCGTTAGCCAATTCACGCCCGCAGGGCAATTCATTGTGTGTGGGTCAAATGCTAAAAGCATTTGACCCACACACTTTATTTTGCTACCTTCGCAAGCAGCTTCCAGCCGTTTTCCGCGCTGAAGCAGGCAAAAATGCCGCTGGATGCGTTGGTAATGCTGTCGTAAACGAAGGGAACGACCACGTTACCCTGCTTATCGACCGCGCCAACCTTGCCGCCCTTGTAGCCTATAACGCCGATCCCCTCGACGAAGGGCTGTGCGTAGGTGTAAACGGGCTGTGCTATCCAATGTCCTTCGACGCTGTAATAGCCGTATTTTCCGTTCTTTTCAACGAGTATTACCCCGTCGGAGTAGGAAACAAGCTCGTATCCGAAGGGAAGCTCGTATTCTTTTCCGTTCTTGTCAAGAAGAATGTCCTTGTCGATTTGGAAATTACTGTACGAGTGGTATCTGCGCTCAAGAAGGCGCACGCGGATGTATCCCTCGTCATAATAATAATGACCTATCTGGGAAATATCCTTATAAAACGGTTCGCTGTAATACTGCAGGAAACGCGAGCTACCCTGATCCGCCGCGCCCTTATAATCGTAGAACTTAAACGCCACGGTAGAGCCTGACGTATCGATTATGCGGAGCAAACCGTTATCGTCAACGGTAACGGCGCGATTGTCGCTGTAATTGAACGCCTTGGCGTACTTATATTTCGTAGCCCAAGACAGCGTTTGATACTGATACTGCGTGGTGTATCTGTTGGTAGAATAAATATAGCTCTCGTCTATCTTCGGCGCGGTCTTGCCGTAGGCAAAGCGATACGCGGTGAATTTTTTGACTACCTCTATCTTCGTGCTCGGAGGCGTTACGGGTTCGGGAACGGTCGTCTCATCGGGAGCAGTAGTCTCGTCGGGAGCGGTAGTCTCATCGGGAACGGTCGTCTCGTCGGGAACGGTCGTCTCGTCGGGAGCGGTCGTAGCGTCCGAGTCCGTAGTGCCGTCCACGAGCGGCTCGTTGACGGGCGGAAGCTCACCGCTGACGGGTTCATCGGGTGTGAGAGTGGTTTCGGGCGTCAGCGTGGTTTCGGGTGTCAGCGTTGTTTCGGGTGTAGGCTCGGTCTCGCTCGGCTTATTCTGCTGTGCGGCGTTTTCAAGCGCGATCTCGCGCTTTGCCTTTGCCAAAAACACCGAAAACGCGGCGTTCGTTCCTGCCTTTTCAATGTTAGCGGCATATTCGGGGAACTGCTCGTACATCTCACGCGCTATGCGGTAGTCCACACCCGGGCGCGCATAGTTATTAGCAGTATCCATCTTGTACTTCATAGTGATCTCTTGTACAGTATGGTATATTTTTATTGAATTCGTGCTTTTTCCGTAGTCGGGGTTATAGTCAAACGCCAGTCCCCTGCCGTCGGTTTCAAGCACGAAATCCGATTCCACGAAAAATCCGCTCGTCTCGTCAATATAATAGTATTTTTCGTTAAGTACAAACAGCGGTCTGTCCTCAAGGTCCCTATGATATGCGGGGGTAATATCCGACATAAGATAGTTTCCTATGAGCTTTCCGTATGAGGTATATATGGCAAGAGTCAGGGCGTTGCGCCTTATTTCAGGCTCGCCCGTTGCGGCGTTGGGAAGCGCACACATAGCCTCGTGCGTAACGCCGATATCGACCATGATATATCCCATATACAGCTCCACTACGGGACGGTCAAAGGCGTGCTTAACGTACGACTCGAACATAAGTCCGCCCTCGCTGTAGCGCAGGGGCGTGAGAACGTTTAGCACCTTCGTTCTGTCAGTATACTGTCTGTCATAAAGAAGCTCGAGGTCTATCTCGGCAAGCTTCATAGAGCCGTCGTAATCCTTCCAGCTTATGCTATATCCTTTTTTTATCGCTTCCTCAAGCGAGAGGTAGTCCACGTCGGTGTTGCCCTGCGAGGGTACGGTAGTCTCCTCGGTAAACGGCGGCGCGGTGGTATCCTGCGTGCCGTCGGGCGCGGTGGTATTTGCGCTCGTATCGTAGGACGGAAGGGTGATATTGCCTATAACGTTGGTGTCGTTGGGGGGCAACACGGGCTGTTTTTCGGGCGGTGCAAGAAGCTCCGCCGCCGTCGTCAGCATAAACGCGCATACAAGCGCAAATGCAACTATTGCACCGATATGCGTAACCATAGCCCTTACGCTAACTTTGTTTTTCAATGGATATCTCCTTTATTTATGGTAACGTGTTCCCTTGATTATCGTAAAGGAACGGTATATCGTTTCAAGCAACATTACTCGGAAAAGCCTGTGGGGAAAGGTCAGCTCCGATAGTGAAAGGCGCATATCTGCCGCCGCCTTTACGCGCGGCGAAAGCCCGTACGAGCTTCCGATGATGAAGCAAAGCGACGAGTGGGCTTGAAGCTCCGCTTCTATCCTTGCCGCCAATTTTTCCGACGGCATACTCTGCCCCTCGACCGCAAGCGCAACGGTAAACGCGCGCGGCGGTATCGCGCCAAGTATCCTTGCCGCCTCATCCTCAAGTGCGGCGGTTATCTCGCCGTCCGTGGGAGAGTCGGGAAGGCGCGCTTCTTTAAGCTCAACTATTTCGGGGCGGCAAAAGCCCGAAAGTCTTTTGACGTATTCGGCGCAAGCGTCCGTAAGATACCTGTCCTTTAGATTTCCTACGGCGATTATTTTAAGATTTATCATTTAATTCACCTGTAAAAGCACGGGTTCGTCGGGGTGTGCGGCGCAAACTTTCACGTCGCGGTGCGCGGCGTGGAGCGCTCCCACGCTTGCGGCAAGCGCAAGGTCGGGGGAATTATTGACCTCGGATATGTGGGCAAGCAAAAGCGAGCTTGCACCCGCAGAGGCAAGATAATCCGCAAGGCAGGCGCAGTCCTCGTTTGAAAGATGACCGCGTGCGGACATTATCCTACGCTTCAAATCGGGCGGGTACGGGCCCGCCATAAGCATTTCTACGTCGTGATTTGCCTCAATGACCGCGGCACTACAGCCGCAAAGACCGCGCCTTACCTCGTCGGTAACGACGCCAAGGTCGGTGGCAACGCCGAGAACGCGCCCGTCGCACTCAAAGCGATAACCGACGGAGGCGTAGGTATCGTGGCTCGTCGCAAACGACGAAACCGTGATATTGCCGACCACCTCACACAAGCGGGGAGGATGCTCGATGAGCGTTCCCGCGGCGCAAAGATGCGCTATCTCACGCGCCACGCTACCCGCGGCGTGAACGCGCGTGCCGAATTTCTTCGTAAGCGTGGCAAGCGCGGAGGTGTGGTCGGTATGAGAATGCGTGATAAAAACGGCGTCTATCTCGTCGGGGGTAATACCGCACGCGGCAAGTCGGGCGCAAAGATAGCGCGCCGACCTGCCAGCGTCAACGAGAATGGTCGTACCGCCCATTCGGACGAGGGTACAGTTACCCTTCGAGCCCGAATAGAGCGTGCCGAATACGATGTCGGATGAAGTCAGATAAGTTCCCATCCGAGAATTCCTTCCACTATGAAAATATTAAACGTGTCAAGCATAAGCGGGAACGAAAGGATGATTATCACTATCGGCATCCACTTGCTCTTTTTGCGGCGATACGCAATAGCGTTTACGTAATCCTCTTTTTCCTCGACCGTCATAGTGTCGGGAAGATTTTCAACCGTCGCGTCCTTGTCCACAAAGCCGCGATTGTATATGAAAAACGTAAGTATCACGGCGCAATCGGCGATTATGTACGCAAAAAGAACGTAGAGCGATATTTTATATCCCGACAGCAGAAAATACACTACCGAGGACAAAAGACAGCCGCCGATAAGTCCGAGTGCGAGCTTTAGGTTAAAGCCCTTGAGACTTGCTTTAAGCTTTTGCGCGGGGGTAAGGCTTTTTGTAGCCGATTTCTTTTTTCTTTTCTTGCTCATTTGCGCTTATCAGAGGAGCTTTACTGCACCCTCGGGTCTTATGCTGAGTATGTGGCACGCGCCCTCGCCGAACACGCCGTCCATAAGTGCGCGGTAGCCCTCAACGTCCTCGTCGGGAACGTAGGCGTGGATAGTGCCCGCAAAGCCGCCGCCGTGAACGCGGAACGCGGTGGGGCGCTTGCAATCCTTAAGATATCTCTCGCTGAGATTGAGAGCGAGGGAAAGTCCCTGCTCTGCTACGTTCTTGGTGGTGTAAACGTTTTGCAGATAGCAGAAGGAGGAGTGTCCCGATGCCATAACGCCGTCAAAGTAAGCCTCGAAATCGTCGGCAAGGAGAGCCTGCTTCATCTCGTAAACGCGGCGGTTTTCAGCCATAAAGTGAAGCGCGCGGAGAATTGCGCGGTCGCCGAGTGTAGTGCGAAGCGTAGGGATAGCGGCAATGATCGCATCCTCGTCGCACTCGCGGAGAACCTCGTGACCGAGAGCCTTAGCAACGGACTTCATCTCTGCGGGAACTGCGGCGTAGTCGGGGGTGAGATCGGCGTGGTTTCCGCCCGTGTTAACGATGCAGAGGCGGTAGCCCTTGCCCGTAAGGTCGAAGTTTATCTTCTCAACCACGGGAGCGGTGGGGTCTGCAAAATCAATGGCAACGACGCCGCCTGCGGCGCACGCTACCTGATCCATAAGTCCGCAGGGCTTGCCGAAGAATGCGTTCTCGGCGTACTGCGAGATCATAGCTATCTTAACGAAATCAACGCTGCCGTCGCAGTAAAGGTGGGACATAATAGTACCAACCATATCCTCGAATGCGGCGGAGGAGGAGATTCCCGAGCCCTTAAGGACGTTGGAGGAGGTAACTGCGTCAAAGCCGCCTACTGCAAGTCCGCGACGGCGGAAGCCGTCGGCTACGCCTGCGATAAGAGAATCGGAATGACCGAATCTGTCCTCGCGGGGAGTTACGTACTCGTTTATATCGACCACGTCCTCGGGGAAGCCCTCGCTCTTGATGCGGACGGTGCTATCCTCGCGCGCCGCTACGACGGCAACGATATCAAGGTCTACCGAGCAGGCAATAACTCTGCCGTGGTTGTGGTCGGTGTGGTTGCCCGCAAGCTCACTTCTACCGGGAACGGAGAAAAGATTTACGTCGCGCTCGTCGCCGTAACGCTCGATAAATTCCTCAAGAAGCGCGCCAAAGCGCTTGGCGGGATCGCGGGTAACGCCTGCGTTTGCAAAAAGCTCACCCTTTTTAATGTTAGCAAGAAGTTCGGAAGGTCTCATTCTGAAAAAATCCTTTCTTAAAGTAATTATATACCGAGTATATTATACCACATCACTTCGTTTGTGGCAATAGATTAACTGTGTTATTTTTTTGAATTTTTTACAAACACGGGGCAGTCTCAGTTAGAGACTGCACCGTTAAAGCTCTATTTTCAGATCATTCGTAAATTTCGGCGTAAATTCGGCAGTTGCGGACATCGGCGACTGCATATACCCCTCAAACCCAAGCTCCAGCGCGACCTTTCGCACGCTCTCGTACTCAAAGGTCGTCACGCGGCGGCACAGATTTTTCTCCTCGCCGCTATAAAAGCTCGGCGTGTATTGGCTCATAAGTCCAAGCACGACGTCGGCGGGCGGCACTATTTCGGCAAGACGGCGAAGCACCGCCTCGGAATCCCTTCTGCAAGCGGGAAGCACGAGATGGCGTACAAGCACGCCGCGGCGCATCAAGCCGCCCTCGTCAAACTCCGCCCTTCCGAGCATTTTATACATAAACTCTATCGCCTCGGCGGTGCGCTCGGCGTAGTCCCCGACACCCGAATAGCGAAGCGAAAGCTCGGAGCTGATATATTTGAAATCGGGCATATAGATATCAACGAGTCCGCGCACTCTCTCAAGCGTTTCGGGGCGTTCATAGCCGCCGCTGTTCCACACAACGGGGACGTGAAGCTCGCCCTTGACGGCGGCAAGGGCTTCGCATATCTTGTCCGTGTACTGCGTCGGCGTAACGAGGTTTACGTTATGCACGCCCGACTCTTGAAGCTCCAAAAACAGCTCGGAAAGTCGGCGCACGCTGATATCCTCGCCAATAAGGTCGCGGCTTATCGGCTTATTTTGACAGAAAACGCACGAAAGCACGCATCCCGAAAAAAACACCGTTCCCGAGCCGCGCGTGCCGCTGATGCACGGCTCCTCGTAGATATGGCGCGACACGCGGCTGACGCGAAGCGCGTCGGGCGCGCCGCAAGCGCCGCGTGATAGCCGTCTGTCAACGCCGCAACGGCGCGGACAAAGCTCACAGTTCATTTTTTCACCTCTCACCCAACAGTTTTTTATATTATAGCATATAAATCAAGCAAATTTAAGTATTTCGGTGCAAAATTAAGTAAAATTTCACGCGTCGGGGGCATTGACACGGCGCGGTTTTGCATTTATAATGTAAGTATAAAGCCCAAAGGAGACGAAAATGAAGCTTCATCACATCGCGCTGAAATCCTCTGATATTGAAAAAACGCTCGCCTTTTACACCGCAATCGGTATGCGCCACGTCGCAGAATGGGGCGAGGGAACGGGACGCACCGTTATGCTCGACATCGGCGACGGCACCCGCCTTGAGATATTCGCAAACGGCGGCGACGAGTTTCCGCCGCGCGGAAAATGGTTGCACCTCGCCCTCGCGTCCGAGGACGTTGACGCATCCTACGCCGCCGCGCTCGCGGCAGGCGCTACCGCGCTGACTCCGCCCAAGACCGTGGACATCCCCGCGGCAAAGCCCGCTCCCATGTCCATTCGCATAGCCTTCGTCAAAGGCCCCGACGGCGAGGAAGTGGAGTTTTTTGCGGAAGTTTGATTTTAAAAGAGGACGAAGATTTTTTGCATTCTTCGTCCTCTTTATGTATGTCAACTACTCCAAAGATTAATAATCAGCTTGTCTTTTTTCTTTTTTGCATATTTATAAGCCTTATAAGCTCCGCTGCCTTCTTTGTCCTCTGCATAAAAGATTATAACATCGCTTTGATCTATCATTGCACAATTCCGAAAATAAATACTTTTATACCACCCGTCAAAGGAAGGCATAAGAAATATTACCTCGTCATAGTCCTCGCGCTCGAAGTAACGCGCCCCCTTGCGCAAATACCGTTCCTGCGAAACGCAGTACACGCGCCTGATATTAAGCTCTGGGCTTTCAACTTTAATTTTTGTTACGATTTCATAGCAAAGCGCATCAAAAGCGCCGTAGCCGCCAAAATAAAACGTGCGACATCCGCCATCCACAGCTCGTATGATTTCAGCAGTAGTTATCGCGTATAAGCTCTCGGTTGTATTAATTTCACGATGTCCGAAAAATGAGCAAATCTTTTCTTCCATAAAAAATAAGGTGCCACCCCTTGCGAGATGACACCGTAGAATACCTCTCGCATAGTTGTCACACCATCTATAACCTACTTCCCAGCCGATTACTGCGATACCGTATTGCTACCGAAATATAGTATGGTTGGGAAAATGATATAGTACGCCCATGTAGGTTATTTTCATTATTAAGATGATGTGACGTATATATTATATCACATTTATTTTTGTTTTTCAATACGGAACAAGGATTTATATGCAAAATTTCGGCACACCGTCTTTGAAAACGCGAAGCGTTTTCCCTGCCGTGCGCTTTGGCTGTGCCGAATGTTCGCACCAACAATTTGCCTCCCTTGTGTAAAGGGAGGTGGCATTTTCGCAAGAAAATGACGGAGGGATTGTTGAAAAAAGCAATATTTCGGGTTAAAAACAATCCCTCAGTCACCTTCGGTGACAGGTCCCTTTACACAAGGGAGCCTCTATGGCAATCGCCTTTTAATAGTGCGTAGCCGTAATTTTTGGTGCTAAACCCTAATAAATCGGTCAGTGCAAACATCAAGCGGCGGTTTTTTTGTGTGAAAAAAGGAGGATGTC
>JAZQXT010000018.1:0-13240 GCA_045633005.1 Eubacteriales bacterium
TTCATCGCTCTTTTTTCTTATTGTGGGATTGAACTTTTTTAACTTATCTATCAGTTCGTTCGCCTTGTCAATAGGATTGAATTCCATACCTCCACCGCCTTTCTGATTTTATTGTAGCACAAAAGAGAGGGGAAGTCAATCAAGCGTTGCTCTAATTTGGGGATTTAGGGGCGGTGCGGGCAAAAGGAAACTGCTCACGCAATCGCGTGAGCAGTTTGTTGATATGTGTTGACAAAAAAGATGCCGACTATTCTTTCTTTTCACAAAATCCTTTTCTTCCGCAATTCGGGCATTTTGCGACACGAGAACCGTTGTAATGAATAGTGATATATATCTGATACCATTTAGGCTTAAATTCGGTTTTGCATTTAGGACAGACATACGTCTTGGAAATCATAATGCAGTACAAAACAACGGACAGGATAAATACTGGAGCTGCTATAAAATACCACGGGACATCGAAATGGCTACCAAACCAATTAACCTGACAAGAAGAAAGCATGAGAGTGGAAAGGAGCAAAAGCAAAGGAATAAATACTTTTTTCATTATAGCACCGCCTTTCTGAGTTTAGTATAGCACACTTTTGGGAGGATTGCAATACTACTGCACAACCTTCCGGAATTTCGCGCTTTGCGCGAATATTCGCACGCTCTCCGCCTGGCAAGCGAGCTTGCCGATCTTCGAGCGGCGAATGCGGACCGGATTCCGCTGCGCTCCGCTTGCGGAGCGCGGTCCGATTCGTGCGTAGCACGACCAAAAAGAGGAGGACACCTATTGGTGTCCTGCTCTTTTTGGAGGCGCCACCCGGAATCGGACCGGGGAATAAAGGTTTTGCAGACCTCTGCCTTACCGCTTGGCTATGGCGCCGTAAAATGTAATGGGGACGAAGTTTTTTTCGTCCCCATTTTTTTGGAGCGGATTACGGGGCTCGAACCCCCCACCTCGACCTTGGCAAGGTCGCGCTCTACCAAATGAGCTAAATCCGCAAATGGTGCCTCCGGTCGGAATTGAACCAACGACACGGGGATTTTCAGTCCCCTGCTCTACCAACTGAGCTACAGAGGCGTACAGCAAGGGTGCTGTATATGGCGACCCGGATGGGGCTCGAACCCACGACCTCCAGCGTGACAGGCTGGCGCTCTAACCAACTGAGCTACCGGGCCAAATGGTGGGAACAATAGGGCTCGAACCTATGACCCTCTGCTTGTAAGGCAGATGCTCTCCCAGCTGAGCTATGCTCCCATGTGGCCTTTGCTGATCGCCGTACTGCCGGCGACAGATAGGATTATATCACATCCGTCGCCGCTTGTCAATACCTTTTTTCAAATTTTTTTCAATTTTTTGAAAGTTTTTTTATTTTTTTGGTTTTGATACCAAAAAAGTATCATTTTACGAATTTTTGAGTCTTTTTGCCTCATCAAGAAGTGTTTTTTCGTCGAAAGTGTATTTTTTATCGCAGAATCTACAGCACACTTCAAGCTCGCGCGCCTTGCCCTCGGACTCCTGCTCGTCAAGAAGCTTCAAAATATCCTTCTCGCCAAGTGATGCGACGGCGCGCAGCATACGCTCCATTTCGCAAGTGCATTTGTACTCCACCTCAAGCTCGTCGAATACGTCGTACTCGATACCCTCAAGCGCGATGTCTGCGATCTCGCGGCAGGTCTTGCCCTGCGCGAGCAGGGAAGAAACGTTAGCGAGGTTGGCGGCGTTTGCCTCTATCTTATCGACTGTCTCCTCGTCGGCAAAGGGCAAAAGCTGTACGAACACGCCGCCCGCCGCAAGGCAGGAAAGGTCGCGGTCGACGAGCACGCCGAGTGCGCACACGGTAGGTATCTGCTCGCTTACTGCGTAATATCTTGCGATGTCCTCGGCAATTTCTCCGCCCGCAAGGGGGATGGAGCCGCTAAAGGGCTCGCCGTTGCCGTTGTCGCGCACGACGTTGAGATATCCCTCGCCAACCGCTCCGCCCACGTCAAGCTTGCCGTTGGGCTTCAGGGGGATATCGACGGCGGGATTTCCTATATATCCGCGCACGTTACCGTACCAATCCGCAAGCGCGATAATGCGTCCCGCAGGTCCGTCACCCGCTACGGTGAGCGTCAGGCTTTCGTTTTCCTCGCCCATCATCGCGCCCATTATCGACGCGCCCGTAAGAAGTCTGCCGAGCGCCGCCGTGGCGGTGGGGGAGGTCTTATGGTATCCGATGGCGGCGTTCACTATCGCGCGTGAGTCGATAACGTGTATACGCGCCGAGCCGTCGGCGGTCATACCGCGAAGTATAGTAGATCTTTTCTGTTCCATATCAATTAACTTCCATATTTATTTTTTTGCCCTTGCGGCGAAATACAGCTTGCTGTCGTTCTTTCGCGGTGGGCGCATATTGGTGTTTCCGAAAACGCCAAGAAGCTCAAAGCCCGCGCCCTCAAGCGCCGCCGTCAGCTCCTCTCGGCTGTAGTAGCGCTCGCTCCATTCCTCGTCGCTTCGTGAATAGATACCGCTACCCGCCTCGCTTTCGGTAAAGAGCGTGATGTAAAAGCGGCAGATGCCGCGCTTTTCGGAATAATCGTTTTGCCAATTGCAAAATACGGCTCTGCCGTCGTCAAGCTCGTCCTCGAATTGATAGGATTGCCTTGCGTATTCCGTGTTAAAGCGGTAGGCGGAGTTTACGTCAAAAAGGAAAATGCCGTCGGGGTCAAGATAATTATGCACGAGGGAGAAGCATTTTTCAAGCTCGCCCTTGCGCGTAAGGTGATTGATTGAGTCAAGGGAGCATATAGTCGCGCCGACCGTGCCGTAAAGCTCGAAGGCGCACATATTCTGGCAAAGCAAAAGGGTGTTTTCTGAGCAACGCTCGCGTGCGACGGAGAGCATTTCGGGGGATGCGTCCACTCCCGTCATATCGTAGCCGCGCTCGGAGAGAAGCTCGGTGAGCGTTCCCGTGCCGCACGCGAGGTCAAGCACGAGCGCCGGACGGGCGGGGAGGTGCGCGTCAAAGCAACGCTCGGCGAAGTCCGCCCAAGCGGCGTAGTCCACCTCGCCGTTAAAGCTGTCGTAGGCGCACGATATTGCGCCGTAACCGCGGCTCATTTAAGATCAAGCAGGGGGAATACCTTGTAAATATCCCCTGCGCCCATTACTACCACGAGGTCGCCCTCGCGTGCGTTTTGGCGAATATATTCCGCTATCGCCTCAAAAGAGGGGAGCGCGACGGCTTTTTCGCCTATCGCCGCGGCGAGCTTTTGCGCGCTGACACCGAGGGTGTCCACCTCGCGCGCCGCGTAGATTTCGGCTACTACGACCTTGTCGGCTACGTCAAGCGCCGTGGCAAAGTCCGAAAACAGCTCTGCGGTGCGGCTGTAGGTGTGCGGCTGAAAAACGCATATCATCCTATCGTAGCCCATCTGACGAAAGCCGTCAAGCGTGGTTGCTACCTCGGTCGGATGATGTCCGTAATCGTCGTAAACGGCGGCACCCGATACCGAGCCCTTGTATTCCATTCTTCTGCCCGCACCCGTGAAGCGCGAGAGTCCGCGAGCGATAAGGGCGGCGTCAAGCCCTGCGGTGTGTGCGGCGGCAAACGCCGCAAGTGCGTTGTAGATATTGTGATTTCCGCATACGGAAAGGTCAACGTGGGCAACGATCTCACCAAAGGCGCAAACGTCAAAAGACGGTCTGCCGCGATCTACGCTGATATTTACGGCGCGGTAGTCGGCATTTTCATCCTTCAGCGCAAAGCTTACGGGCTTTCCGACGTATGAGTGAATAACGAGGCGCACGTTTTCGTCGTCGGAGTTGTAGATACAGCATCCGTCAGCGCCCGTGATGGCGGCAAAGTTTGAGTAGGAGCGCCTTATCTGCGTCATACTCTTGAAATAGTCCACGTGGTCCATCTCGATATTCAGAATAATGGCGGTCGTGGGGTTGAAGTCAAGGAATGAATCCATATACTCGCAAGCCTCGAAGATGAAAAACTCCTCTCCGCCTATGCGGTACGCGCCGCCCATAGCGTCAAGCCGCGCACCCGAAAGCACGGTGGGGTCGGCGCACGCTTCCATGTACGCAAGGGCGCACATTGACGTGCAGGTGCTCTTGCCGTGCATACCCGAAACGCCGAGGCGGTTTTTGTAGCCCATCATAACGTAACCGAGGTAATCCGCCCTCGATATGCAGGGAATGCCCGACATTTGCGCCGCCTTGTATTCGGGGTTTTCGGGGGATATGGCAACGGTATATACCATAGCGTCGTAGCCCTCAATATTTGCGGCGTCGTGACCGTGAAATACGGTTATACCCGACGCCTCAAGCGAGCGGGTAACGTCGGTAACGCCCGTGTCAGAGCCGCCGACCTTAAAGCCGCGCAGCTTCGAGATAAGGGCGAGCGAGGACATATTTACCCCGCCGATGCCCGCGAAAAATATACTGCGAGTGCCCGACAGCATCTGGGCGATATTTTTAGCTCCGTAGTGAGTGTTGGGAGTAGCCATAGCGTGCCTCCTTGTATAAATTTGTAAAAAAATGAATTATTATACTAAAATTGACTTGAAATTGTTAATAAATCTGTTAATTTTCACACAAAAATCTAAATTTGGTTGAATATTCTTAACAAATTCATTATATAATAGTATGCGTGAAGGACTGTATAAAGCACAGTAAATTTTTATCGAGGAGGAATTGAATGCAGATCACTGATATCAAAGTGAGAAAATTATTCGACGAAGGACCAATGAAGGCAGTTGTATCCGTAACCTTCGACGGACAGCTCGCCGTTCACGACATCAAGG
Source organism: Eubacteriales bacterium (assembly GCA_045633005.1). Lineage (GTDB taxonomy): Bacteria > Bacillota > Clostridia > Oscillospirales > CAG-272 > CAG-390. Next base: position 4,783 of record JAZQXT010000018.1, read on the forward strand.
TAATCAATGCACGCGACCGTTTCTTTATCGTAATGCCCAGCCGTAAGAATCCTGACGAAACGTTCAGGGATATAGTACATCCCATCAACGCTCAGTTCCGCGCATCTCTTGAAAGCGCGGTCATCGAGGCGTATACCGCCGCCCTTGAGGCAGCCGAGAACGCCGTCGAGGATGCAGAAGTGGCAGAGGAAGTTACAAGCGTTTAATATAGACTTTTTGAGCAATGGGTGCGAAAGCACCCTTTTTTATTTTTTAAAGTGCGAGGTCAAAAGGACTCCGTCCCTGAACGTAAGCACGCCGTAGCTGAGGCTGTAGCCTTTGCCGACCGTGCCCGGATTCATTATCCGTAGCGGCTTTTTCAGCACCGTTCCGCCGACGCTGCTGCCCGACGGGAGATATTCGTCGGTCGGGATATGTGTATGTCCGTAAAGCAAAAGGTCAGCATCCGCCTCGATTGCGGCGAGAGTTGCGGCGGACATAGTGCTTTTTACCGAGCGCAAATGTCCGTGCATCATAAGTATGCGCGTGCCCGATATTTCAACGACCTTTTCATATGCGTCTTTCTTGGGGGTGGGGTACGTCCAGCCCTCGAAATTCCCCCAAACGCTGTACACCCGTCTGCCCTCTAAATTGAGAAAGGATAGGTCGTCAAGCCCGTCGCCGAGGTGGATGATATCGGCGGTGGGGTTAGCGTCAAGCGCCTGCTTCATAAGGCTTGCGTTTCCGTGGGAGTCCGAAAAGACGAGAACAGTTTTTTCCATACGTTGCTCCGAATATTATTTCATTATATTATACCACTTTTTTTGCCGTTTGTCCACACCTTATGTGGCACAAGAAGGAAAAAAAACATATACTGCCCATGAGAAAGGTCGTAATGACCGTAAAAAAGGAGTGAACGCTATGCAAATAGACAGAGCAACGCTTGAGCGCCTGCTTACCCTGAGTGACGGACAGCTTAAATTTATAATGGGAAAAATAGCGGGGGAGAACGGTATTGACCTATCGGGGCTTAACGTAAACCTCGGTGATATGTCAAGCGTGCGCAACGCCATAAGAAATATCAGCGACAGAGACCTTGCCGCGATATCGGCGCAGATAGAGGCGGCGCAGAATTCAAAGCGGAGGGGCGGCAGATGATATGAGCGAAAAGACTAACGGCGAGCTTGCGCTCGCGCCCGACCTCGGCGGTATGGTGTCAAAGCTGCTTGCAAACCCTGAGCTTATATCGCAGATAGCCTCGGCGGTGGGGGCTGAACCGAGTGGTGCGCCGCCCGAGAGGGAGGCGCAGAGTGCCTCTGCCGAACCAGCCTCCGCACTTCCCGTAGGTCAGCTCATGTCCTTGCTCGGAGGCGTGGGGGGCGGAGGCGATGCGGCACGGCGCACGGCGCTCCTTTCTGCGCTCAAGCCCTACTGCAACGAGCATAGATGCCGCACCATCGACTACATGATAGGAATATCAAAGATAGCGGGCGGATTTTCGGGATTCGGAAAATAGGAGGGCGAATGTATTCAAGACCAAACAGAAGGAATACTCATCACGGCGAGATAGAGCTTCCGCGCGATTACAGCGGAAACGCCTTTATGCCATTTCCCGATCCGCCCGTTTTGGCGGGGATAAGGGAGGAGAACGAGCAAAAAAGGGCGAGGGAGCGTGAGGATGCGCCCGTCTGCGATGAATGTGCGGACACAAAGGAGGAAGCCGTGCTTCCGGCGTGCGCCGAGCGACCGAAGCTTTCGGGGCTTGGCGGACTTTTTGACGGCGAGCTTGGGCTTGAGGAGCTTTTGCTTCTTGGCGTGATATTTCTGATTTTTTCGGACTCCTCGCACCGCGACAACGAGCTTCTCATCGCGCTTTTGTTGATATTGGTAATATAAAAATGTCAGGTCCTCGGACCTGACATTTTTATGCTTTTTCAAAAAACTCGCGCACTGCGGCGATATATTTTTCGGGATCGACGGGAAATGCAATGCCGTGACCCGCACCCTCGATGATGACGAGCTTTTTCTTTTCTGACGCGCAGGCTTCAAAGTTTTCGCGGCTCATGTCGCACGGCACGAAGCCGTCGGTGTCGCCGTGGAAGAAAATAACGGGCAGACGGCTTTTTTTGAGCTGTTCGACGGGCGAGGTCGATTCGGGGTCAAAGCCGCCGAAGATGATCGCGCCGAGGCGCACGAAGGGGTAGAGAAGCGCGGGCGGTATTTTTATGTCGCGCATGACCTTTTTGATTATTGCCTTTGCCGAGGTGTAGCCGCAATCGGCAAGCACGCCTATGACGTTTTCGGGCAGCTCCTCGCCCGCGCAGATCATTACCGTTGACGCGCCCATGGAAACGCCGCCGATTATTATCTTGGCGTTGGGGTCTATCTCGTTGATAATATAATCTATCCACGCGCGGCAGTCGCGGCTCTCCCTGATGCCGAAGGTGGTGGTTCTTCCCTCGCTTCTTCCGCCGCAACGCTGATCGACTATTATTACGTTGGTGCCGACCTTGCGGCAACGTGCTATCGCGCCTGACAGATCGCGCTCGGCGCTTCCTCTGTAGCCGTGCATTATAAGCTCGATGGGTGCGCCGTCAAAGAAATGATAATATCTTCCGTAAAGGCGAAGTCCGTCAAAGGACGTGATGGAGATATCGCGGTGCGGCAGGGTGCGCCCATCCTTTATCCACCTTATCATATCCTCGTAGAACGGCTCGTATATCTTGCCCTTGGGAACGTCGTATTCCTCCTTGGTTCTTTTCGGTGAGACGTAAAATACCAAGAGATAGCAGACGAGTGATACGGCAAGGGCAAGCAAAACGAGTGAGGATAATATTAAAACTATATTTACAAAAATATTCATACGTATTCTCCTTTTGTAACATTATAACATCCGCGCCCGCGCTTTTCAAGTTTTTGGCATATAAATTGTAAAATTTCTTGACTTGATTTTTTATGTGTGGTATAATTTATCAAAGGGTTCGCCCAAAAACATTCAGGAGAAAGAGAATGGATATCCAGAAGATAAAAACCTACATCATTATGACCGATTACGTAGAGCCTAACACTGGTAAGGACGTTTCAGATGCTATTCAGAAGGTCATCGACGAAAACCCCAACAGAACTATATATTTCCCCGACGGCGAGTACGTTCTCGCAAAGCCGATAAAGACGAGCGCGTATCCGCTTGACAGCGTTTCTTTTGAACTCGCAAACTACGCGGTGCTCAAGGCGTCCGACGATTGGAGCGATACCGAGGCTATGGTGCGCATAGGCGCGGCAGAGCCGCACAACGACATCACCACCGTGGGAAGCAACTATTGCTTCAAGGGCGGCGTTGTTGACGGTAACGGCAAGGCAAAGGCTATTGCGCTCGAGGGCTGCCGCGAAACGCTTATTTCGGGCGTTTCCATCAAGCACGCCAAGGTCGGCGTTCACATCAAGAAGGGTGTAAACAACGGCTCGTCCGACTGCGACGTAAGAGACGTTAATATCGTCGGTACGGATACCGAGGACTCTATCGGCGTTCTTATCGAGGGCGCGGACAATACCCTTACCAATATGCGCATATCCTCCGTTTACACCGGCGTAAAGATCACCCGCGGCGGAAACTTCCTTCGCAACATCCATCCTCTTTACATATACGTTCCCGCGCTTGAGGGCAAGTATGAGGGAAGCATCGGTTTTGACGACGTTGCGGGCGGTAACTGGTTCGATATGTGCTACAGCGATCAGTTTGCTACGGGCTTTGCAATGGCACCCAAGACTCCCTCCATCTACAACAACTGCTTCGTATTCTGGTACGAGGGCGACCACGTTCAGACGGGCTTCCACGCTCGCGGCAAGTTTATGTCCTCCATCAAGGGCGGCAGAGTGTGCTTCAGCACCTATGAAACACAGAACGCCGTTCTCAAGGTCGACGAGGAGGGCGGCACGGGCGTTATCGAGTTCCCCGCATTCAACCCCGAATGGTCGCAGGATAAGTCCTATGAGCAGTATCTGCACGGCAGAGTAAACGCATACTCCAAGAAGCCTCTTACCGAGGTACACTATGAGATGTGGAAGATAAGAGCGCCCGAGGAGGCAAGACGTGTTGCCGACCTTGAAAGACGCCGCGCTGAAAGAAAAAACAAGGTGCAGTAATGAGCGTAAAAGACACGATAGTTATTAAAAGCGGTAATTGGGAGGCGGGCGTTTGCCCCCGCCTTGGCGGTAATATAATCTATTTCCGCTACTGCGGCAAGGATATCTTCAATCCCCTTGTAGACGAAAAGCAGCTTGAGGCTGACCCGTATCTGCAGGGCGCGCCCATTCTTTTGCCCGCAAACAGAATATACAAGGGCGAGTTCAGCTTCGAGGGCGTGGATTACACGCTTCCCATAACGGAGCCGAGAACGAACTCACATCTGCACGGTCTCGTTCACCGTCAGCCCTTTACGCTCGTTGACTCGGGCGAGGATTTCGTGACTATGGCGTTTTCAAACAAGGGGCTCGTTTATCCCTTCAATTTTGATATGAAGGTCACCTACCGCCTTGATGCCGAGGGACTTTCGCAGGAATACGACATAGTAAACACCGATACGAAGAATATGCCCTACACCTTCTGCTTGCACTCCGCGTTCGTCGAGCCTGAAAGCTTTACGCTCCCCGTTTGCAAGCGTCAGGAGCACGACGAGATAGACATCCCCACGGGCAGATATCTTGAGCTTAACGAGCAGGAGCGCGGCTACGTAACGGGCTCGCCTTCGAAGGGACTCGAGATAGTCGGCTACTACGAGGCGACGGGACACACCTCCCGCGTTGGCGATTTCCTTTATACCGTTTCCGATAATTTCGATTATTGGATACTCTATAACGGTCGCGGCGTTTCGGGCTTCCTCTGCCTTGAGCCGCAGGCGGGAAAGGTCAACGGACTCAATATCGACGACGGATATAAGCTCCTCACCCCGGGTGAGAGCGTAAGATATACCACAAGATATACTCACATATAAGACAGGAGAAAAACAATGAACTCTTACGGAAATTTTGTAAAAGAGAAGGAATTTAAGATCACTTCTCCCACACCTCCGCGTCCCCAGCTCAACTACATCTGGAACTCCCGCGTGCTTTCGGGCGTAAACCAGAATGGCGGCGGCGTAGGAGCGTACGGTCAGCGCGCGCTTGCGTACATCGATCCCGACGGAAAGGGACGTTGCACCGTTATCCGCGACGGTAACCGTTATTTCTATATCAAGAACAAGGCTACGGGCACTGTCTTTAACCCCGGTCTTTATCCCACCCTTACTCCCGTTGACGATTACTACTGCATCCACGGTCTCGGATACAGCATCATTCACGGTGAGTGCGAGGGCATCAGCGCGACCGCGCGAATCTATATCAACGAAAACGACCCCTGCGAGATCTGGAAGGTAACTCTTGAAAACAAGACCGATAAGGCGGCTGACGTTTCGCTTTATTCCTTTGCGGATTTTGAGCTTGTGGGTTATCAGCGTTACAGCGACTATAACTCCTACGTTCACGCCGAGTACGATGAGGAAAACAACCTCATTATGTGCTTCAACAAGGCTATGGAGCGTCCGCACGAGTGGTTCAACGGCTTTATTGCGTCAAGCGTTAAGCCCACCGCGTTTGAGACCTCGCGCCGCGGCTTCCTCGGTCAGTACGGCTCGATAGTTGCTCCCGAGGCTATAAAGGGCGAAAAGCTTGCCGACAACTTTGCCGCTTGCGAGCAGATGTGCGGTGCGCTTCAGCACGATATCACCCTTGCCGCAGGCGAGGAAAAGAGCGTATATATCCTTATCGGTGACGCCGCCGAGATGAGCATTGCCGCCGATATCTGCAAAAAGCTCTTTGCCGACGGCAAGATCGAGGCTGACTATCAGGCTCTGCTTGACCGCAAGAGCGAGACGTCCTCCAGCATCAGCGTGCACACCCCCAGCGAGAAGATAAATTGCCTTACCAACTACTGGCTCAAGCAGCAGGTACAGCTCTGCGCCGAGGTAGGACGCGACACGGGTAAGGGCTTCCGCGATCAGCTTCAGGATGCGTGGGCAGTTGCCTCCTTCAACCCTGAGCTTGCAAAGGAAAAGATACTTGAAACACTTACCTATATGTATTCCGACGGTCGCTGCGTTCGCGGCTGGCTGCCCCTTGACCACCACATCTACTCCGACGGTCCCGTTTGGGTAACGCCCACCGTAAACGCCTACATCAAGGAAACGGGCGACGTTGACTTCCTTAACCACCCCGTTAAGTATCTTGACGAGGGCGAGGACACCGTTTGGGAGCATATCCTTACCGCTATGCGCTTCGTATCCGAGGACGTTGGCGAGCACGGACTCGTTCACTCCCGCGACGGCGACTGGAACGACTCGCTCAATATGACGGGACTTCTCGGCAAGGGTGAGTCCGTATGGACTTCTATTGCGCTTTGCTACGCGCTCAAGAACGCCGCCGAGATAGCTGAAAAGCTCGTTGGCGATCTCCTTATCCGCGACGAGATGCTTGCACGCCGCGAGAAGATGATAAAGGCGATAAACGAAAAGGCTTGGGACGGCGAGTGGTATCTTGCCGCTATCAACGACTACAACGAAAAGGTCGGAAGCCACGAGGAGAGCGAGGGTAAGATATACCTCAACTCGCAGACGTGGGCAATTCTTTCCGAGGTTGCGTCGGGCGAGAGAGCGGAGAAGTGCATCGAGTCCGTTGACAAATATCTTGACAGCGACTACGGTCCTCTTACGCTTTATCCCACCTACACGAAGTTCAATAACAGAATAGGCAGACTTACAAGCTTCATCCCCGGTATCTGGGAAAACGGAACTCCCTACTGCCACGGCGGCACGTTCAAGGTAGTTGCCGACTGTCTGCTTGGCAGAGGCGACAAGGCTTACGAGACTATTCTTAAGATAATGCCCAACAGCGAGACCAACCCCTCCACACATTCGGGCTGTGAGCCTTACGCTCTGACGAATATGTATTTCGGTCCCGATAACCCCCGTCGCGGCGAAACGCTCTTTGCGTGGGTAACGGGTACTGCGGGCTGGATGTTCCGTGCTGTAGTTCAGTATATGATGGGCTTCCACCCCGATTACGAGGGCTTCACGCTCGCACCCTGCATTCCTTCCGCGTGGGGCGAGGTAACGCTTACTCGCAAGTTCCGTGGGGACACGTACAACGTGACCATCAAGAACGAGAGTGGCGCACAGAGCGGCGTTAAGAGTGTTACTCTTGACGGCGTTGAGGTCGGCGCAAGCATAAAGCTCGTAGGCGACGGCAATACTCATAACGTAGTAGTAACTATGTAAAAAATGACGGCTCTCAAGGATTTTCTTGAGAGCCGTCTTTGGAGATGAAGATGAAAATGAATTTGAAGATAACGGCACTTTTGCTTGCGCTCGTCCTCGCGCTATCCTTGCTTTGCGCTTGCAACGAGACCGGAGCGGAAGGCGTGACGACCACCGACGGCACGTCAGCTCCCGAAGCTTCCGCTCCCGAAACGACCGTAGCCGAGACTACCGTAGCCGAAACGACTGTGGCGGAAACCACAGCCCCCGAAACTACCGCGCCCGAAATCGAAGTTGAACAGCTTTTCGGCGTTGTCAGCGCGGACGTGCTGAACGTGCGAAGCGGAGCGGGTACGAAATTTGACGTAGTTGGCACGCTCACGCGCGGTGACAGCGTTGAGATAGTAGGAACGTCGGGCGGCTGGCATAGGATAAAGCACGGAGAGGGCGAGGCGTACGTTTCCACCGACTATATCGAGCTCCGCTATACGGTGGACGCGTCAAAGCACGTCATATACGACGGCGCGGTGCACGATCTTTTCCCCATAGCAAAGAGCTATTCGTTTAAGCGCGAGATGGAAATTGAATACGTTATGCTTCATTTTTCAAGTGCTATACTGATAGATTGGAACGATCCGTATAATATTGACCTCATACGCGATATTTTTATCGACGGCGGGGTGGACGCGCATTATCTCATCGGGCGCGACGGAACGGTCTATTGCAACGTGCCCGAGGATCGCGGTGCGTATCACGCGGGGCGCGGAACGTTTGGCGACGTCGTCGATAATATGAACTCGCGCTCCGTAGGCATCGAGATCGCGGCGATAGGGTCGGTTCGCGATATGTCAAAATATATGACCGCCGCGCAGTACGCCACGATACCCGCCGAGAACATTGGCTACACCGACGCGCAGTACGAGGCACTCGGCGCGCTCGTTGCGGATATATGCGAGCGCTACGGCATCAGCGTCGACCGCGAGCATATAATGGGACACGATGAATATAACCCGAAAAAGAACGACCCGGGCGAGCTTTTCGATTGGGACAGGCTCATCACCGAGGTCAAGGAGCGAAAATAAGGAAACCGCCGAGAGTAACCATTTGATCGCTCTCGGCGAGATTTTTTATAAGATTGTTAGGCGGAGAATTTCGCCTACGGCGAAGATTTTGCGCCTTGCCGCTTACAAGCG
>JAZQXT010000019.1:0-2768 GCA_045633005.1 Eubacteriales bacterium
ATCAGCGTGTAGTTGTCGGGACAGCCGACCTCACGAAGACGTGCGCGCGTGGACTCCACCGCCTGCGCTTGAACGTCAAAGGCGTAGACCTTGCCGCGCTCGCCGACGGTCTTTGAGAGAAATTCGGTATCGTAGCCGTTCCCCATCGTAAAATCGGCGCAAACGTCACCCTCGCCGAGATGCGTGAGTATAAATTGCTTGTGGAGCGACAAAAGATCTATCATTTCACACCTCTATTATTTGTAATTTTGAGAAAATTATTCCTTTATTTGTTTTTTCTGTGCAGATCGGAGCGCAAAAACTTCATCGCCCTCTCTACCGCGTCCTTGGAGTTGCCCCACGGCTCGTCGTCGTAGCGGTAATCAAACTTTTTGCAGAACCACGAAACGTCCTCGCAAAGCGAGTCGAAGTACGGAAGCACCACCGCCTGCGCCGCCTTTGAAAACTCACCGTAGCTCTTTTTGGAGAGCTTTGCCTTGGCGACCTCAAGCATCGCGCGGAAGTGCGGCAGACAGAAGTACGGCTGGGCGGAGAATTTTTCCCTGAACGCCTCGTCGGTGCTCCAAAGATATATAAGGTTGTCTATAAGCAAGGTGAAATTTGCGTTTACTCTGCCGCAGACGTAACAGCTTTCCTCAAGCTCGGCAATACGCGAGCGTGCGGGGTAGCCCGTAACGAGAAGCGGCTTGTCCGCTATCTCGCGGCGTATTTCAGCAAGGTGGCTCTCAAGCGTGAGCGCCATTCCGAGTCGGTTCTTGCGCTCGAACATCATATTGCTGTGCGTTGCGCAAAAGCCCTGCTTGTTGGTCTGTATGCGCACGTCGGGCTCCATCATCGACGCGCCGAGTATCAGCTCAAGCTCGTTTTCCTCAAGCATACGAAGGAGCGAGCAAACGGCGCAACCGCAGGAGTGGTCGTCGCGGCTCATATCAAAATGCTCGTTTATCGGTATGGTATATATCTGATTCATCTTAACTCCGTCTTGAAATCCGTCGTATTTTATTGTATAATGTATACGTAGTTAATTATAGCAGAAAATTTATGATATATCAAGGATAAAAAACAAAATGCAGACCATTTCGGAGAAAATATATTTCGACAAGCAGACCGTAAGGCTTCGCGGCGTGGATTTTTTCGACGTTTGCGCGATTTTTGAGTGCGGTCAGGCGTTCCGCTTTGACAAGGTAGAGGGTAGCTCCCACGCCGTAGAATACGGCGGCGTTGCCTTTGGGCGTTATATCTCGGTGGCGCAGGACGGCGACGAGGTGATCATATACGGCGCTGACGAGGCGGATTTTTATAATATCTGGCGCGGATATTTCGCGCTTGACGCGGATATGGCGGCGATAAGGCGCGATATCCTTGCCCACTCGGACGCGCCGCGCCTATCCTACGCCGCCGAGGTCGGCCGCGGCATTCGCATACTGCGGCAGAACTCGTGGGAAGCACTTTGCTCCTTCATTATTTCGCAAAACAACAACATACCGCGCATTAAATCTCTTATCCGCGCCCTTTGCGAGCGTCTTGGCGAGCCGATAGATACGTCGGATATGCTCGCGCACGGCGCACGCGCGACCGAGTACACCTTCCCCACGCCAGAGGCGATCTGCGCGGCGGGGGTGGACGTGCTCCGCGAGCTGAAAACGGGCTTCCGCGCAAAATACATATACGACGCCGCCTGCCGCGTGTGCGACGGTCGGCTATCCTTTAGCGAGATATATGCCGCCCCCACTGCCGAGGCTTCAAAAATGCTTGAAGAGATATCGGGCGTAGGCCCGAAGGTCGCCGCCTGCACGCTCCTTTTCGGCTTTGGAAAGCTTGACGCGTTCCCCGTTGACGTGTGGATACGCCGCGTTATCGAGAAATACGGCTTTGACCCCGCCGCGCTCGGCGATTTTGCGGGACTTGCACAGCAGTATCTTTTTTACGCGGAGCGCGAGGAATCAAAATAAAAAGATTGACGAAATTTTTCCTTTATGGTATAATTTAAGTATCTTAAGTCAAGAGGTATTAAATGTCCGAAGAATTAAAATCCAGAATACACCTGATATACGCCGTCGGCGTTGCGGTGCTCGTGGCGATACTTGGGGTATGCTTTGCCGTCTCCTGCGTAACCATATACCAAAGCGGCGACCGCCCCTTCACCTACGAAAGCATCGGAGCGCAGTTTGAGGCGATAAAAATTCCCGTTTTCATCTGCCTTGGCGCGATACTCGGCGGCTTTGCGCTGTCGATCTTTATGCCACGCTACAAAAAGCCGCCCGCGGAAGCTCCCTCACTCTCGGTCAAGCTCTCACGCTTGCGCCTGCGCCGCGAGATAACGGACGAGGCACGCCGCGAGGCAAGGCTTCGCCACACTATGCAGATAATAGGCACGGCGATATGGGCGCTCTGCGCCGTTCCGATAGTTATTTATATGCTGAGCGGCGATAATTTCTATCTTGACGCGCAAAACCCCAACCCATCCGTCATAGCGTTTATGAAGCTGTTTTTGCCCTGCGTCACCATCGCGCTCGGCGTAGGAGTTCTGCTCGTTTCTCTCGTCAAGGCGAGCGTGCTTCGCGAGATCGCTCTGCTTGAAGCATCCGCAAAAAAGGGCGACGGGGATGACGACGATATTCCCGAAAAAAAGACGAATCCCACAGCATTACGCATCGTGCGCATCTGCGTTTTTGCGCTTGCCGCGGTGTTTATCGCTGTTGGCGCATGGAACGGCGGACTTGCCGACGTGCTTGCCAAGGCTATTGCGATATGCACCGAGTGCATAG
>JAZQXT010000020.1:0-3303 GCA_045633005.1 Eubacteriales bacterium
GAAAAGGTCTGCCGCGAGCTTGAAATACCCACGCGCTCCAACCGCGTGGATATCGGTGTCAGAGTGGAGCTTCCGTATGAGATATTCGCACACCTGACCGACGAGCTTTACGAAAGCAAGATAGTTTACCGCACGGAGAAATTCCAAGACCTTGTGCGCACGTTCTGTATGAACCCGCGCGGCGCGGTCGTAAACGAGAACACCAACGGCATCGTTACCGTTAACGGTCACAGCTACGAGGGCCCCGCAAAGCAGACGGGCAACACGAACTTTGCCCTGCTCGTTGCGAAGCATTTTTCCGAGCCGTTCCGCGACAGTAACGGCTACGGCGAGAGCATTGCAAGGCTTTCCAATATGCTTGGCGGCGGCGTTATGGTACAGCGCTTCGGCGACCTTATAAGAGGACGCAGGAGCAATGCAACGAGAATTGCGGAAAACTTTATGACTCCCACGCTCAGCGCAACGCCTGGTGACCTCAGCCTCGTTATCCCCAAGCGTATTCTTGACGGAATAATCGAGATGATATACGCGCTTGACAAGATAGCACCCGGTACGGCGAACGACGACACGCTCCTTTACGGCGTTGAGGTCAAGTTCTATAATATGGAGGTCGAAACGGACAACAACCTTGAGACCTGCCACAAGGGACTTTTCGTTATCGGTGACTGCGGCGGCACGACGCACTCGCTGTCCCACGCATCCGCAAGCGGCGTATACGTTGCCCGCTATATAAGCAAAAATCAAAGCAAGTAATTTAATCCTTATGGATTCGGAGGTATAAAAAATGCAACAAGACATGATCCTCATTATTGATCTGGGCAGCACCGAAAACGCTCGCCTTGCCCGCCTTATCCGCCGCGTAGGCGTATATAGCGAGATCCACCCCCACGACCTTGACGAAAAGGCGCTTGCCGCTATCCCCAACGTCAAGGGTATCATCTTCAACGGCGGTGAGAACCGCATAGTTGACGGTGTGGAGGTCAAGCCCTCGGCGGCTATCCTTGCCGCAGGCGTACCCACCCTCTCCATCGACTGCGACGGCGCACCTGCGCTGAGCGCGGACGACGACGCGGTCATCGAGATGTTGAAGCCCTTTATCTTTGACACCTGCGCCGCTGACGCTAACTGGAATATTGAAAACTTTATTGCCGATCAGGTGGAGCTTATCCGCCGTCAGGTCGGTGACGGTCGCGTGCTTCTCGCGCTTTCGGGCGGAGTTGACTCGTCCGTTGTTGCCGCGCTTCTCATCCGCGCGATAGGCGACCGCCTTACCTGCGTTCACGTCAACCACGGTCTGCTCCGTCAGGGCGAGCCAGAGGAGGTCGTTCAGGTATTCGGTAAGGAGCTTGGCGCTGACCTTATCTACGTTGACGCTGTTGACAGATATCTTGATAAGCTCGCGGGCGTTGCCGATCCCGAGCGCAAGCGTAAGATAATAGGTGAGGAATTCATCCGCATCTTCGAGGAGGAGGCTCGCCGCCTTTCTTCCGAGGGCGTGAAGTTCCTTGCTCAGGGTACGATATACCCCGACATCATCGAGTCGGGCACAAAGACCGCGAAGAACGTAAAGTCCCACCACAACGTTGGCGGACTTCCCGAGGACCTCAAGTTCGAGCTTGTTGAGCCTCTTAAGATGCTCTTTAAGGACGAGGTACGCGCTTGCGGCGCGGCTCTCGGACTTCCCGATAATATGGTAAACCGTCAGCCCTTCCCCGGTCCCGGTCTCGGCGTGCGCTGCCTTGGCGCGATCACGCGCGACAGACTTGAGGCAGTACGTCACTCCGACGCAATTCTGCGCGAGGAGTTTGCAAAGGAAGGGCTCGTCGGCAAGGTATGGCAGTATTTCACCGCCATCCCCGATATGAAGAGCGTTGGCGTGCGCAACCACGCACGCTCGACCGAGTGGGCAGTAGTCATTCGCGCGGTAAACACCGTTGACGCAATGACCGCAACTGCCGCACCCCTTGATTTTGCCTTCCTGCAGAGAGTCACGGAAAGGATCGTAAACGAGGTAAAGGGCGTCAACCGCGTCCTCTACGACCTCTCGCCGAAGCCTTTTTCGACTATAGAGTGGGAATAATAGCTTGAAAAATAACATCCATAATGCGCGCCGTGATTTTTGTCGAGTGTTATGGATGTTGTTTCGCATGTTCCATATAATACATTATGAAAAGGAGAAAATATGAAAAGGCGAAGTTACTTAATATCGTTTATAATCATTTTGACTGTTATTCTCTCGGCAACTTTTACCGCCTTCGCAACGTCAGCTCAGGAAACGGCGCTTTCTACCGGAGATCGTAACGTGGCGTTTTCGAATGGCTATTACGGTTTCTGTCTGGACGTAAATTTGAAGGGCGCTAAGACGGGAGATGCTTTTACTTCCGCCGGCAGCACGTCCGCCGCGCTCAGCAACAAAGACAACAGCGAAATTTCTCAGTACTTGAAGGTGTTGTTTACGCAATGCTTTGGGGATGTGTTTGTATCCGACGGCAACGGCGGATATCAGGTCAAGGATACAAATACCATTCAGGCTATCGTGTGGCATTTTTCGGATGGGCAGTACGTTTGGGGCGAGCAATCCAGATTGGTAAATTTGGTCAAGGCATATACCGGCCCCGCGATCCCTGACGACGGTTACACGCTACAACTGGACAACGGGGACGTTATTACGTTTTATTTTACTGTAATGCTTCCCGATAACTCAGCGTTGCAGGACTTTTTCGCCTACAAGATCGTCGTTGGTCAGACACCGTCCCACGTTCACAACTACGATAAGGATTGGTCGTTCGACGAAAACGAGCATTGGTACGAATGCGAGTGCGGCGAGAAGTCGGACAAGGGTGGACACAGCGGCGGAAGCGCAAACTGCGAAACCCCTGCGGAGTGCGAGACCTGCGGTCAGCCTTACGGCGAAAAGGATAAAGACGCGCACAGCGGCGGCACGGAGATAAGAGGCTACGTTCCCGCTACTGAATCCGCTCCCGGTTACACGGGTGACACGCACTGCGTGGGATGCGGTGAAAAGCTTGCCGACGGTGAGCCTATCCCCCAGATACACGTTCACAACTACGATAAGGATTGGTCGTTTGACGAAAACGAGCATTGGCTTGAATGCGAGTGCGGCGAGAAGTCGGACAAGGGTGGACACAGCGGCGGCAGCGCAAACTGTGAAACCCCCGCAGAATGCGAGACCTGCGGTCAGCCTTACGGCGAAAAGGATAAAGACGCGCACAGCGGCGGCACGGAGATAAGAGGCTACGTTCCCGCTACGGAATCCGCTCCCGGTTACACGGGTGACACGCA
>JAZQXT010000021.1:0-31233 GCA_045633005.1 Eubacteriales bacterium
CGGAATGACGCAGGAGAGTGCGCTGTTCCCGCCACCTTGATGATATCGCGTAACCGAACACCGCGCCGCGACTTCGGAATGACGCAGGAGAGTGCGCTATTCCGTTTTCAATACAAACGCTTTTTGCACCGCAAAAAGCTACCTTAACATTTTGCGAAAGCAAAATATTTCACATTTGCCCTTGGGCAAATATTTAACACGCCGTAGGCGTATTTCACACGGCGAAGCCGTATTTCACTTAAAAACGCTGTGCGTTTTTCCCGCTTTTTCTCGCCTGCAAAAAAACGATATAAAATATCATTGCGGCGATGAGGGTGGTAAGGGCGGTTATTATCCACGGCAGCACTTCGTCGATGCTCATCGGCTCGCTTTCTTCCCCGCTCGCGGTGGGCGCGGTCGTTTCGGGGGCGGGCGTTTCGTCAACGGGGGGCATAGTGACTACCCCGTTTGTCGTTTCGGGCGCGGTCACGGCGGGCGTGGTCTCGGGCTTTAGCGAGTCCTCGTAAGCCGAAATTATCTCGGCAAGCGATGCGGTGTGAAATTCCCCGTAGGAGTCAGGTGCGCCCGTGGGAGCTGTGCGGTGGTCGTATTTTTCCGTATACGAATACGCAATGTTCAAAAGGAGCTGTTCGCTGTTTTTAAGCGACGCTATCTGCATACCTATCGACGCGCCGCGCGAGTGATTTCCGATGGGAACGCAAATATCGGGCAGACCGAGCGGCGGGGTGAGGATGGAGCAATTATTCAAGTACGTCTGGTTGTATACCCTGAGCGCGCCCGTTTCGTCAACGCCCGTGTACTGCGGCGCGTGGAGATACGTCGGGTAGATAACGGCGGAGATATTGTTGTCCGCAAGCAGCTTTTCAAACTCGGCGTAGAATTTTTTCTTCGCCTCGGCATAGCCGCTTTTTGACTCGCCACACGCGCTTGAAAGGGTGAATATTTTGGGAATGGAGACCTCCACGACCTCCGCGCCGAGGGCGCGAAGCTCGTCAGCCGCGGCGGCAAACGCCGCAAGCACCTCCTTGTCTACGGTCGATTCGGTGCGCCCCGACGTGCTTTTCGTCACGCCCGAAAGCTCCTTTAGTATGCCTATTCGCATACCCGAAAGCGCGTTGGAGTCAAGGTTTTCGGCGTATTTGCCGCCGCCGACGAGAACGTCGAGCATTATTGCCTGATCCTTTACGCTCCTCGTTATCGCGCCTGCGGTGTCGCGCGTTTTGTTGAGCAAAACGAGCCCGTCACGCTCTATAAGTCCCGAAGTGGGGCGCATAGCGACGAGTCCGCCGAGCGCCGCGGGGTAGCGAAGCGAGGAATTGGTGTCCGTGCCGAGTCCCGCAACGGCGAAATTGAGGCTGGTCGCAACCGCCGAGCCACCCGACGAGCCGCCCGCGGCAAGCTCGCGGTTATAGGCGTTGTAGGTCTCGCCCGCCGCCTTGCTATTGGTGTAGTACGCGGATTGCGCATCCGTGCTCATATTGGTTTTGGCAAGTATCACCGCGCCCTCGTCGAGCAGTTTTTGCACGATGGCGGCGTTAGACTTGGCTATTTGCTCGTTCGTTTTCTTGTTGCCGTTGGTGGTGTGGTAGGGCGCGTAGTCGATATTGTCCTTGACCACGACGGGAACGCCGAAAAGCGCACCCTCCGCCTTGCCCTCGGCGATAAGAGCGTCGCGCTTTTGCGCCTCGGTGAGCGCGTTATCGCACATTGTGATAAAGCAGTTGTAGGGCTTGTTGTATTTTTCGATGCGCTCAAGGTAGTAAGAGGTCAGCTCCACGCAAGAGATGAGGCGAAGCTCGACGGCGCGCCTGACGGTTGCGATATCCGCCTCGTACAGCGCCGAGAGAAGCGCCTTTTTCTCGCTTTCGGAAAGCGCGGCGGGGGGCAGAACCTCGCCGTTTTCAGCCGCAACGGCGGGCAAAAGCGCACCGAGCGCGAAAATAAAAGATAAAACGAAAACTAAAATTCTTTTCATTATTAAAATCCTATGTTTTGATTTATAAAAAAAGTATACCATAATTATAGCAAAATGGCAAGTGGGCATAAAAAAATTAACATTTTTCAGGAAAAAATCATCAAGAATTTATATTTTTGTCAATTTTTAATAATATATTGCTTTTTTCTTTAAAATGTGATATTATATACTCGTGTTATTATGGGATATTAATTTTCGCGGTCGGAGACAAATGGTGAAGCTGAAAGAGACTATTCAAAAAGCATTTCCAAAGCACGCGCGAGTTCCGCTTATTACGGTAGCGCTCTTGCATTCTATATTTTACTGGATACCTCCGTTGCTCACGGGCAGGGTTTATCACCGTGATTTTTCCATTTTTGTGGACGAGAGCATCCCGTTTTTACCGTTTTTCATTATTTTTTACGCAGGCGCATATCTTCAATGGGGATTTTCCTACGTTTACCACTCGGCAATAAGCCGCGGCGTTTGCACGCGCCTTGCCGCCGCCGATATAATTACCAAGGTCGTTGCCGCGGCGTTCTTCGTGCTGATCCCCACTACTATGGTGCGCCCCGCGCTTGATAGCGGAGTGTTTGATTTTTTAGTCGGCATCATATATTTTTTTGACGAGCCCGTAAATCTTTTTCCGTCGCTTCATTGCGCGGTGAGCTGGCTGTGCTTCAGGAGCGCGTTTTCAATGCGGCGCGAGCTTGGCGGCGCATACGCTTGGGGACAGCTTGCATTTTCCCTGCTCGTTTTCGCATCCACCGTTTTCGTCAAGCAGCACGTTTTTGTTGACATCGTCGGCGGTGTGATACTTGCGGAGCTTGCGTGGCTTGCGTCGCCGCATCTTCCTTCCGAAGCCGTTTTCGGCAGGCTTGAGGCGGTATTTTCAAGAAATAAAAGCAATAGGTGATCTTATGAACAAAGAACAACAGAATAAGCACGCGGGAGGAGAACCCAAAAAGAGTAAAAACGCCGTTTGGCTCGTCGTTTTTATTCTGATCGCCGCGATCAGCATCTGGGCTGTGGCGGCGCAAAGCAGGAGCTTCTCGGCGGCTGAATTCTTCTCGTATATATCCACGGCATCACCCGTATGGCTCTGCAGTGCCGTCCTCTCGACGCTTATGTTCATTCTCTTTGAGGGAATGGCGCTTATGGTGACCTGCCGTTTGCTCGGACACAAAATACGCTTCCGTCACGGATATATCTACTCGGCGTCGGACATATATTTTTCGTCGATAACGCCGTCTGCCACGGGCGGACAGCCCGCGAGCGCGTACTTTATGATAAAGGACGGAATGTCGGGTATGACCGCCACCGCCGCGTTGCTGTCGAACCTTTGTATGTATCTCGTTTCCCTTATCGTCGTAAGCGTTGTTTGCTTTGCCGTAAGACCCGATATTTTCCTTGCTTACAGCACCGCGTCGAAGATAATAATCGCCTGCGGAGCTATCGTACTCGTTGCGCTTACTTCCTTTAACGTACTGCTCCTTGTAAACGACAAGCTTCTTTACCGCATCTGCCGCGGCGGAATAAATCTGCTTTGCAAGCTTCGCATACTGCGACACAAGGAAAAAAGACTTGCAAAGCTTGATAAGGCTATCGAGAGCTACCGCGAAAGCACGGCGATGATATCGCGGCACAAAAAAGGGCTTTGGATGACGTTTCTGTTTAATTTCCTGCAAAGGATAGCACAGCTTGCGGTCAGCGTGTTCGTCTACGTTGCAACGACGGGGTGCTCGTTTTTGCAGGCTACGGACGTTTTCTTCATTCAGGGCTACACGGTGCTCGGCTCAAGCTGTATTCCCGTCCCGGGTGCTATCGGAGTCAGCGATTATCTTATGCTTGACGGCTTTTCGACCATTATGAGCGAGGCGCAAGCGGTAAATCTTGAGCTTCTTTCCCGTTCTCTTTCGTTCTATCTTTGCGTTTTCATCTGCGGAATATCCGTTCTTATCAGATATTTCACAATCAAAAAAAGAGGTAAAAAATTATGATAGGATTTTATAACTACACAGTCGTTTTAACCTACCTTTCGCTCTTGTCTGCGGGCACGGGCATCATAGTTTCGCTTGCGGGCGACGGGCATCCCTATTGGGGCGTATTCTTCCTGCTTCTTTGCGGACTTTTCGACGCGTTTGACGGCAAGGTCGCGCGCACGAAGGCTGACCGCTCCGAGCTTGAGATGAACTACGGCATACAGATAGACTCGCTTTCCGACATCGTTGCGTTCGGCGTGCTTCCCGCGTGCATCGGCGTTGCGCTTATCAACACCTCGGAGTTTTTCGACAAATTCTTCGGCAGCGGCAGTCCGAAGCTCGTAATTTTCATAAAATACGCGCTTTTTGCCATTCTCGTGCTTTACATTCTTGCCGCGCTTATAAGACTTGCATATTTCAACGTTACCGAGGAGGAGCGCCAGCGCACCGAGGGCGGCGTTCGCCGCGCCTACACGGGTCTTCCCGTGACCTCCGCCGCGCTCATCTTCCCCACCGTAATGCTTTTCAGATACCTTCTGCCCTTTGATATTTCCGTGGTCTACATTCCCGTTACCATTCTTACGGGCTTTGCATTCCTTGGAAAATTCAGCATTCCCAAGCCCAAGCTTCGCGGCATACTCATTATGGTCGCAATAGGTCTTGTCGAGGCAGCCGCGCTTCTGCTCATCTGGTATTTCCGTACTCGATAAGCCATGGCAGAATCCCGCGCACTCAGGTTTCTCTATCACACGCGTGCGGGCAGGCTCGTGCTAAAGCCGCTGACGGCGCGCGGCGTGTCGAACGCGGCAGGGTGGTTTTTGAACACGCGCCTCTCAAAGCCGATGATAAAGAAATTCGTAAAGAAAAACAACATTGACCTTGCGGATTTTGAGTCTGATAATTTCCGCTGCTTCAACGATTGCTTTTGCCGCAGGATAAAGGACGGTCGCCGCCCGATAAACGAGGGCGAGGGCGTGCTTATCTCCCCTTGCGACGGACTGCTCAGCGCGTACCGCATAAGCGGAGACACCGTGCTTGCGATAAAGCAGAGCCGCTATACCGTAAGCTCTCTGCTTCGTGACGAGGAGCTTGCCGCGCGTTACCGCGACGGCGTATGCCTCGTTTTCAGGCTTTGCGTCAATCACTACCACCGCTATTGCTACCCCGCAAACGGCGAAAAGGGTGAGAATTTCTTCATTCGCGGCAAGCTTCATACCGTGCGCCCCATAGCTCTTGAGTCAAGCCCCGTATTTTGCGAGAATTGCCGTGAGTACACGGTGATAGATACCGACGATTTCGGACTTATCACGCAGATAGAGGTCGGCGCAATGCTCGTCGGCAGGATAGCGAACCTTCACGGCTCGCGTCGCGTCGAACGCGGCGAGGAAAAGGGAATGTTCCTCTACGGCGGAAGCACCGTCGTGCTTTTGCTCGAAAAGGACAAGCTCTGCATTGATAATGAGTTCTTTGCGGCGACCGAGCGCGGCGAGGAAACCCCCGTCGTTATGGGACAAGCGCTGGGAAGGAGAAAACGCTAAGCGTTTTCAAATGAAGTTGCGGCTTCGCCGCAATGAAGCGCGCTTCGCGCGTGAAGCACGGCTTCGCCGTATGAAGTGTTTGCCTTACGGCAAACGTGAAGGTAGCGTTTTGCCTTGCAAAAAGCAATTTATAGAACAAAAGGTGTTGAAGCCGTGCTTCAACCACTTTTTTCCTTAACATTTTGCGAAGCAAAATATATCGCTCGCCGCAAGGCGAATATCGCTCAACCGCAAGGTTGAATATCGCTCGCCGCAAGGCGAATATCGCAAAAAACAGGCTGAAACCAAAGGTTTCAGCCTGTTTTTTTAGTTCTTCTTTTCGTTATCTATATAAATAACGATTCTGCGGTTATTTTCGCTACCGATGGAGTTTGTGGAAACGCCCTCGATGTGCTGTACCTCGGAGTGGATGATACGGCGCTCGTAGGGGTTCATCGGCTCAAGCATAATGCTTCTCTTATACTTGAGAACGCGTGCGGAGTTCTTGCGTGCAAGCTCGCGAAGCGTTTCCTCGCGTCTTGCGCGGTAGCCCTCAACGTCAAGGGTGACGCGCGTGTACTCGCGCTTCTCGCCCTCCTCGCGGCGGTTAGCGGCAAGGTTTGCAAGATACTGCAGAGCGTCGAGCGTGTCGCCGTGGTGACCGATAAGAATGCCCGCATTCTCGCCGTTCACCTCGATAAGCAGGTCGTCGTTGCCGCCCTCGCGGGAGGTAACGGTAGCGTCAAGCTGCATATCCTCAACGATGGTCTTGATAAATCCGACGGCGTTCTTCTCACCCTTGGGGGTGTAGCTTGCGGTGATCTCCGCATCAGACGCGCCGATGCCGAGGAAGCCGCGGCGAGCCTCGGAAACAACGGTATAGTCAAGCTTTTCGGCGGGAACTCCAAGCTGGCTTGCAGCCTCGGCAAGAGCTTCCTCAACCGTTTTCGCCTTGATTGTGATTTCTTTTTTCACGGTAAAAACCTCTTAAATATTGACAAAATTATTGGTCTGCGCTGTCGCCGCCGTCGCTGTTCGCGCTGTCGGCGCTGTCCTCTGCCTTATCCTTCTTCGCCTTTTTGGGCGCGGGCTTGTCGCTCTCGTCCTTCAGGGGCGCGGCGTAGGCGGGGCTCTTTTCGGTCACGTTCTTTTCTACGGGAGTAGGAACGTTCTCGGCGGGGTCATAGTCCTCCTCATCCATATGGAAGAGGGACTTGGGATTGTGGCGCGTAGCCTCAATGCTACTCTTAGTGTTGACCTTTTTCGCGGGCTTGCCTGCGTATTCCTTCTCAGCCGCCTTGTAATCCTCCTCGCTAAAGGTGGGGTAGGGCAGAGCCTTGACCATAAGGAACTGCTTGATGCTTCCGAGTATGCTCTTGAAAATCCAGTAAACGCCAACTACGCCCGACATGCTGAACGAGATGAAAACGCTCATCAGGGGCATGGTGATGTCCATTACGTTGTTGGAGCAGCCGACCTGCGCGCCGTCAGCCTGCGTGGGCTGATAGGTGAGCTTGCGGTTTATCTTCATACTTGCAAAGTAAACGATAAAGGTCAGCACGGGAATGAGCATAAGCCAACCAAAGCCCTCGCTTGAAGGAGAAAGGGCAAGGTTTACGGAGCCGATGTTGAAGGTGGAAAGCGCGTCAACGTTCGAGAATGCCGTTTCAAACTCGGAAACGAGCGACTCTGCGGTAGCGGTGCTTCCCTCGACGAAATAATTCTTGACCTGAGAGAATATTTCGGGGTTTGTGATATAATTTTTGAAGCCCTCGGCGGTGAGCTGACCCTTTGATACGTAGTTGACAAGGTCGATAGTGCCGTGAAGGTCGGTAAGACCTATCCACTTCGAGAAGGAGTCAACTGCGGCAATAAGGTCGGAGCCAAGATGCATAACGTATCCGAGGGGGTTGATAACGACCTGATAAAGTGCGATGAGCACAGGCATCTGGAGAAGGAGGGGCAAGCAGCCGCCAAAGGGACTGTAATGCTCCTTCTGGTACATCTCCTGAATCTCCATGGTGACCTTTTGCTGTGTAGCCTGATCGTTGCGGCCCGCGTACTTTTTGCGGATCGCCATTTCCTTGGGGCGGAGAGTAGCCTGCTTAATGGTGTTTTTGTGTTGCTTGATGCTGATAGGGAGAAGGCATATCTCAAGTATCAGGGCAAACATGAGCAAGGAAACGAGGTAGTTGCCCGTTCCGAGGTCGAGAATGCCGAGGAGATTTCCTATCCAACCTAAGATAGTGTTCATTTTCGTGTTTTTTTCGCCGTGGCGAAAAATTCCTCTCGTTATAATTCGAGGTCACTCCGCGTCGGAG
Source organism: Eubacteriales bacterium (assembly GCA_045633005.1). Taxonomy (GTDB): domain Bacteria; phylum Bacillota; class Clostridia; order Oscillospirales; family CAG-272; genus CAG-390. The sequence continues at coordinate 7,775 of JAZQXT010000021.1, forward strand.
CCATCCTCGCTTTCATCACTGTGAGCCAAAGACTTACCTTCCCTTATTACCCTATGGTGAGATCTCTTTTCGGGGACGGGGTCGTATCCGCCGATGCTCCATGGGTTGCAACGGAGAATTCTCCACACCGTCAAGCCGAATCCCACGAAAAAGCCACGTTTGGAAAACGCCTCAATGGCGTAGGCTGAGCATGTAGGTGTAAACTTACACGTTGGGTTACGTTTGAGAGGGGAAAGATGCTTTTGGTAGAAGCGTATGAGTGCTATGAAGACGTGCTTCATTCTGTTTGAATAGGGGCTTTATGCACTAAAAGCCCGAGCTTGTCGAGAAGAAAAGAAAGCTCGGTGCGAATATCGGGCATTTTGGCTTTCGTTGCGGCGGTTCGTGCGGCGATCACGAGAAGATAGCCGTGGGAAACTGCTCCCTCGCCGTCGAGCAGACGGTACGCCTCGCGCATAAGTCTTTTCGCGCGGTTACGCTCCACAGCCGAGCCTATCTTCTTGCCTACGGTAAGACCGAGGCGGTTGCGGGTTCGGTGGAGTGGGTCGGCGCTTATAAATCTTTTAGCGGCGCGGTCCTTGAGCGCGTACACGGCGATATACTTCCCCGCGGCGCTTTTTCCGTTTGCGTAAGCCTTCCTGAACAGATGATTTTCGGTAATAGGTGTGTTTTTCATAATATCAAAGCTTGCTTCCGTGAATTTTGATTTTTGTTTTTTGGGTATAAACGGTGAAAAATCCGACGACGTGGATTAGAGCGTCGTCGGAATTTCTTTTAAGTTGTAAAACTTAATAAGACAGTCTTTTTCTGCCTTTAGCACGTCTTCTTTTGAGGACATTTCTGCCGTCGCGAGTCTTCATTCTCTTTCTGAAGCCATGCTCCTTCTGACGCTGACGCTTTTTGGGCTGATAGGTTCTGAGCATTATCTGGCACCTCCCTTGATGTGGTTTCGGAAGCGTTGCGCTTTGAGCGACAATACGCCCTTACACAATGACACCCAATATTATAATCTAAAAAGGGGGGCTTTGTCAAGAGAAAAGCGAGAAAAAACCAATTCTTTTTTTAGAAACTGCGTATTTTTTCGCATTTTTGCCGCTTTATTTTGCTTTTCGGGCGGCATTTTTTCCGTTTTTGCGGAATATGCTTATATATAAACATTGTCTGGCAGGTGGAAATGGATAAAGTAAACGGCGCGGCTCTGCCGCGCGGACTGAGTGAGGGCGAGGCGCAAAGAGCACGCCGTGAGCACGGCGAGAACGTTTTGCCGCGCCGAAAACGCCGCTCGTTTTTGGCGAAATTCATATCAAATCTCGCCGATCCCGTGATAAAGATACTGCTTTTTGCGCTTGGGGTGAATATCGTTTTTCTCTTTCACGGCGGCGACGTTGCCGAAACGGTGGGAATTGCGCTGTCCGTCCTTATCGCCACGCTCATCTCCACGCTTTCGGAGCACGGGAGCGAGGCGGCGTTCATCTCGCTTGAAAAAAGCGGGGCGGGCGAGACTTGCCGCGCCGTGCGCGACGGCGAGGTTCGCGCCCTTGCCGTAAACGAGGTCGTGGTGGGCGACGTGCTTTTGCTTTCGGCGGGCGATGCGGTAGCGGCTGACGGACTTTTGCTCTCCGGTGAGCTGACGCTCGATATGTCCGCGATGACGGGCGAGAGTCGTGAGGTCGAAAAGCGACCCTCGCGCGACGGCGCAATGCTCCCCGACGCGCCCTCGTCGGTGCTTCGCGGCTGTTTTGTCACGTCGGGCGAGGGCGTTATGCGCGTCAGCGCGGTTGGCGCGGCGACGTATCTCGGCGGCATTTGCCGCGAGGTGCAGGGCGAGGTCAGGGAAAGCCCCTTGCGCGTGCGCCTTACGACGCTTGCGCGGCAGATAAGCCGCCTTGGGTATATCGCGGCGATACTCGTCGCGGCGGCGTTCCTTTTCAACGTCTTTATAATCGACAGCGGATTTCGCCGCGAGGTGATATTATTCAAGCTTTCAAGCCCCGTTTTTCTGTTTTCAAGGCTTTTTGACGCGCTCACTCTTGCGCTGACCGTCATCGTGGTGGCAGTTCCCGAAGGGTTGCCGATGATGATAGCGGTGGTGCTGTCGCGCAACGTGCGCCGAATGGCACGCGCGGGCGTGCTTGTCAAAAAGCCCGTCGGAATCGAGGCGGCGGGGTGTATGAACGTGCTTTTTACCGACAAAACGGGCACGCTGACCGAGGGAAAAATGAAGGTCGCGGGCGTAATTTCGGGCGGAGGAGAGCATTTTTCGTCGCTTGGGCGGTATTTTGCGAAATACGGTGAGGAGCAGTATCTTCTGAACGCGTTTTTCAACTCGTCCTCTGCGGCGGGCAAGGGGGCGGACGGCAAGGTGGCGGCGGTCGGCGGCAACACCACCGACCGCGCGATACTCTCGTCCGTGCTTGACAAAAAGCCGCCCGCGGCAGTCGTGCGCTCGCGCGTGCCGTTTGACAGCGCGCGAAAATTTTCGGCGGTAAGCCTTGAGGTTGGCGGCAAGCGCGTCTGCATCTACAAGGGTGCGCCCGACATCTTGCTTTCGCGCGTCAAGCGGCGGCTTGACGAGGGCGGCAGGGAAATTCCGCTTGACAAGCACCGTTTGTCCGCGCTCATCGCGGAGCGTTGCTCGCTTGGCGAGCGTGCCGTGGCGGTTGCGGTGGGGGCGGAGTGCGGCGCGGCTCTGCCCGATGCGCTGACGCTTGCCTTCGTGGTCTTGCTCTCGGACGGAGTGCGGCGCGGCGCACCGTCGGCAATAGGCAAACTTCGCGGCGCGGGCGTACATACGGTAATGGTCACGGGCGACGGCGTTGACACCGCCTCGGCGATAGCGCGTGAGTGCGGCATTCTCGGCGGCGGCGTGGATATTGCGCTCACCTCGGCACAGCTTGGCGCGATGAGTGACGCACAGCTTGCCGAAAAGCTTCCGCGCATCGGCGTGGTTTCGCGTGCGCTCCCCTCGGACAAGAGCCGCCTCGTGCGCGTGGCGCAGGGGTCGGGGCTTGTCGTCGGAATGACGGGCGACGGCATCAACGACGCGCCCGCGCTCCGCGCCGCCGACGTCGGCTTTGCTATGGGCAGCGGAAGCAGTGTGGCGAAGGAAGCCGCCGACGTGGTGCTTTTGCGCGACGATGCCGAAAGCATCGCAAACGCCGCGCTCTACGGAAGGACGGTGTTCAAGAGCATCCGCAAATTCATCACGCTTCAGCTGATGATGAATTTCTGCGCCGTCGGCGTGTCGATGATAGCGCCGTTTATCGGAATTGACGAGCCCGTTACGGTCGTGCAGATGCTTTGGCTGAATATAATAATGGACACTCTCGGCGGACTTGCGTTTGCGGGCGAGCCCGCGCTTGCGGACTATATGCGCGAAAAGCCCAAGGGAATGAACGAGCCGATTCTCAATCGCTATATGGTGGAGCAGATAGTGATGCTGGGGCTTTTCACGGTGGGGCTGAGCATCGCGTTTTTGAAGGGCGGCGCGTGCGTCAGCCGCTTCCGCCCCGACGGCGCGGGGATATATCACCTTACGGGATTTTTCGCGTTTTTCATCTTCGCCTCGGTGTATAATTGCTTCAACGCGCGCACGGACAGACTGCGGCTGTTTTCGGGGATAGGGCGAAATCTCACCTTCGCGGCGGTGATGCTTGCGGTGGCGGCGGTGCAGATAGCGTTCGTGTACCTTGGCGGCGCGATACTGCGCACCGCACCGCTCACGGCATCCGAGCTTGCGTTTTCGATGGCGCTCCCGCTTCTCGTTTTCCCGTTTGAGCTTTTGAGGAAGATGCTTTGGAGATTGCGCGGGAAGAAAGGAGGATATTGAAAACGCCGTTGGCGTTTTCAATGAAGTTGCGGCTTCGCCGCAATGAAGCGCGCTTTGCGCGTGAAGCACGGCTTCGCCGTATGAAGTGTTTGCCTTGCGGCAAACGTTAAGGAAGCTTTTTGCGGAGCAAAAAGCAAATAAAAAAACAAAAACGGTCAAAGCCGAGGCTTTGACCGTTTTTTCCTTAACTTTGCACTTTGCACTTTGCACTTTGCACTAAAAACGGCGTTTCACGCCGTTTTTTTGCTCTCTCGGTCGAATGATTTTTCCCCGTGCGTGACTTATATCGCACTTTTTCGTCGCGCGGGCTGTGTTATCATCTAAAAAAACACTTGCCGCGTTAGCGGTGGAAAGGAAGTATAAAATGAACAATGAAAATTCAGGCGGCGAGGAGCGCACCTCCTCGCGCGGAGTAAGGAGCGCGGCGGCGCGGGCGATTGCGGCGGCGAAGGGCGGCGCGGCAGTTTTGACGGATTTTTGGCGCGATACGGTGGGCAGGCTTGCACTCGCGGGGAGCGAAGCGCCGCTCGGAATGCTCCGTGGGCTTGGCTTTTGTGCGCTCGCGTTTCTTTTGGGCAGAACCGTCACGCTTTTCGGAGCAATGCCGCTCGGCATCGCGCTTTTATCGGCGGCAAGCTCTTACATACCCTTTATTTTGCTCGGTCTTATCGGCGGTGCGCTGACGCTTGAGGGCGGCGGAATTATGATCGCGGTCTATATCGCGGCGGTGGGGCTACGCATCGTCGCGCGTGCCGTCATCGACCCGCCGCGCGAGGACGCTCGCTCCTCGCGCCTCTTTGCCGAGGGGCTGTATCTGCGTATGGCTACGGCGGCGGTGGCGGCGTTTGCCGTGGGGCTTTACCGCATAATCGCGGGCGGATTTTATTTTTACGACCTTTGGGGCGCGATTTTTGCAATGAGCGCCGCTCCCGTTGCCGTTATCGTGTATTCCTCGCTTTTCGGAGAGGTCGAGATAGCGCCCGAGCGCGAGAGCCGCCGCGGCGTGCGCTTTTACGCGCTTTGCTATTACGCGGTGCTGTTTTCCATCACGCTTTCGCTTCGCTCGGTCAGCTTTTTCGGCTTTAGCGCCGTTCACGCGGCCGCCTGCGGCTGTACGCTTTTTGCCCTGCGGCAAAGGGGGCGGCTCGGTGCGCTTACGGCGGGGGCGCTCTGCGGTCTTACGGCGGGGCTTGCCTACGCGCCGCTCTACGCCGTCGCGGGGCTTGCGGCGAGTGCGCTTATCGCGGTATCTCCCTTGGTGGCGGCGACGGCGGTGCTTGCTTGCGGCACGGTTTTTTCGCTCTTTTTCGGCACGGCGCAGGACTTCGTTTCGATTTTCCCCGCCCAGCTCGTCGGGCTTTGCGCCTTTTGCGCGTGGGGGATGATAAGTCAGCGTCTTTCGGTCTGCACCGAGGCGCAAGCCGTCCCCGTTGGAGAGGACGAGCTTCGCACAAGGCTCAAGGCGCTTTCCGTCGGCTACGCCGAGCTTGCGCGGGATTTTTCGCGCCTTGCCGAGTACGGAAGATATCCGAGCTTTGGCGAGCTTCGCGCCGCCTGCGACCGCGCGTGCGACGCGTGCTGTACGGATTGCGAAAACCGCAAGCTCTGCTGGGAGCTTGAATATTCGTCAACCGTTAAGCTGATAAATTCGATATGCCGCGGCGGTGTCGGCGGCGAGGAGCCAAGCGCGGATATGCTCCCCGAATATATGCGCCGCCGCTGTGCGCGTCTGCCGCGGCTGATGGGATTTATTGCTGACGAATACCGCGCGATGCTTGGGCGCGGCAAGGGAGGCGAGCTTTCGGCTTTTGCCGCGGAATACAAGGTCATTTCGGGCGTGCTTGAGGCGGCGATTGCCGAAAGTGCCGCCGAAAACGCCTATCTTGAGGAGGAAAGCGAGGCGGTGCGCCGCGTTATGCGCCGCTTTGGCATTGGCTTTAGTACGCTTGCGGTGCGCGGCACGCGCCGCAAGCGCATAAGCGCCGATGGCGTTGACCTTTCGCGCGCGAGCTGTAGGATGGGCGAGCTTCGCATCTCTCTTGAGGAGGCGGTCGGGTGCGCCCTCGCGCCAGCAACGCTCGTGCCGCGCGGTGACGGCGCGGGTATCGAATTTTCGGCGCGGCGGCGTTTTTCCGTCGGCTACGGTGCGGCACGCTCCGCCGCCGACGGCGACGGCGCGTGCGGCGACCGAGTCTGCCGCGCCGAGCGCGAGGACGGAATGTTCTACGCGCTCCTTTGCGACGGTATGGGCACGGGCTTTGACGCGTCGATGGCGTCGGGCAAGTGCGGGCTGTTTTTGCGGCGGATGCTCGCGGCGGGAATGAGCGCCACGGCGGCGCTTGAAGCGGTAAACACCGTGCTTCGCGCGGGGGACGGGGAATGCTCCGTCAGCCTTGACCTGCTTGCTATCGACACGGTCTCGGGCGAGGCGTCGCTATACAAAAGCGGCGCGGCTCCCACTTATCTGCGGCGCGACGGCAAGGTGTTCCCCATCGACGCTCCCGGCGTGCCGATGGGCATTCTTGCCGAGCCCGAGCTTACGCGCAGTGATTTTACGCTTCGCGCGGGCGACCTTATCGTGCTTTCCTCGGACGGCGTTGACGCCGACGGAAGCGTTGCGGGCGGCAGGAGCGTGTGGCTTTTCGACCTTATCGAGTCGGAGTTTTCCGAGGGAGAAATGGCAAATCGCGCCGTTCGCGCCGCGCGTCAGGCGGGAAGTCGGGACGATATTTCGGTAATTGTCTTAAAAATCAACGAGGAAGCGGAATAAATAGGCGAATAAAGCAAAAATTGTCGTAAAAAAATCTCAGTTTGACTTGAAAGAAGGGGCAGAATGTAGTATTATAATAATGAAGTAAAAAACAAAGAGGATTTTTTCGTGAGCTATAAGACCGAGTTGCATTGCCATTGCAATACCGTATCCGCCTGCGCGCAAGAAGAGCCCGAGGCTCTCGTCGAGCAATATATCGCGGCGGGATACTCCACCATCGTGCTGACCGACCACCTTTCGCGCTTTACCTATCTGCAAAGCACGCAGGGGGATATATCCGATATCGGTTGGGACGAAAAGATAGATTATTTCCTTAGCGGCTACGAGCGCGTTTGCCGCGCCGCGAAGGGCAGAATTAACGTCATCCTCGGCGTTGAGCTGAGGCTTAACGAGACCCAAAGCGATTATCTCATCTACGGCGTGAACGAGGCGTTTTTACGCGCGAACCCCGATATGATGGATATGCGCCTTCGTGATATATCCCCGATAGTGCGCGAGGCGGGCGGGCTTTTCATTCAAGCGCACCCCTTTCGCAACTTTATCGCGGTGTCTCCGCCCAATTTGATAGACGGAGTTGAGGTGTGCAATCTCAACGCCCGCCACGACAGCCGAAACGATATTGCGGCAATTTGGGCAAAGAAGTTTTCGCTGATACCCACTTCGGGCGGCGATTATCACAGACGGGGTGACATTGAAAACTGCGGCGGCATTATGACCGACGTTGAGATAACGAGCGGCGAGCAGCTTGTTAGCGTGCTTCGCTCGGGAGAGTATAAAATAATTTGTCCTGCGGGAGAAAGGTAAAATAAAATGGAAAAAAAGATTCGCGTAACAGTATGGAACGAAAACGTTCACGAAAAGACCGACCCCAAGGTGCTTGAGGTATACCCCAAGGGTCTGCACGGCACTATCGCCGAATTTCTCGGCAAGGATGCGGCTATCGAAGTCCGCACCGCAACGCTTGATATGGACGCACAGGGACTTCCCGACGAGGTGCTTGAGGCGACCGACGTTCTCGTTTGGTGGGGACACGCCGCGCACGATAAGGTAGACGACGCGCTTGTTGAAAAGATAAGAAGCCGCGTATACCTTGGCAAAATGGGCTTTGTTGCGCTCCACTCCGCGCACCACTCCAAGCCCTTCAAGGCTATTCTCGGAACCAAGGGAAATCTTACTTGGGGACGCGAGCAGAAGGAGATTATGTGGACTCTTATGCCCAACCACCCCATCGCGGCGGGCGTGCCGACGAGCTTCCCCATCGCCGAGGAGGAGCTTTACGCCGAGCCGTTTACAGTAGGTCAGCCCCACGAGATAGTTTTCGGAAGCTGGTATGAGGACGGCTACATCTTCCGCGCGGGAATGACCTTCCTGCGTGACGCGGGCAAGATCTTCTACTTCCAGCCCGGTCACGAGACCTGCCCCTCGTTCCACAACGAGCACGTGCAGAGAGTTATCCGCAACGCGGTTCATTGGGTCGCGCCCACGCTGACTACGGACGTTTACGATTTCAGCCCTTGCTCCTCTCGCTCCTACGACGAGAGAAAGGCACGCGGCGAGAACGTAAGCCGCAACGCGCGCTGCCCTCTTGCAGACTTCAATAATTGAATAATGAAAAATGAATAATTACGGTGGCTTTTTGCGAAGCAAAAAGCTACCAAAAAAGCGGAAGAAACTCGCGTTTCTTCCGCTTTTGCTTTTATAATTTGCTTTTTGCGTTAGCAATATGCTTCCGCAACGTTTGCCGTAAGGCAAATATTTCACATTTCGCGAAGCGAAATATTTCACATTTGCCGTAAGGCAAATATTTCACCCGTTCCGCAAGGAACGGATTTCACCGGAAAACGCTACCGCGTTTTCCTCTGTTCCCACGACTGCGCCTTGGTGATAAGCTCTTGGTCGAGGTAGGAGTAGAAATTGTGGTTGAGTATTGCCGCCGCCATTGCAAAGCGGTTCTTGACCTCGTTTATATAGTAGTCAAGCTCGCCCTTTTCGGGCTTCACACCGCCGAAGCGCGTGTAATACTTGTAGCGCAGACCGTAGCGGCTGTTGTATACCTTGTCGGCAAGGATAAAGCTCTGGTTCGAGGTCATTGCGATTCCCTCGGTGTCGGAGAAGATGTCTCTGCCCGAATAAAGTCTTGAGTCGTAGTCAAAGCCGAAAAGGTTCAGAAGCGTGGGGAGCACGTCAAGCGTACAGCAGGGCTTGTCTACCTTCACGGTCTCCATCTTGGAGTTCCAAAGGATGAGTGCGGACTCGTGTATGCCAAGACCGTCGTAGTAGAACTTTCTGCCCAGAAGCTCCTGATGCTCGCTATCGGTAAGACCGTAGGGATAGTGGTCGGTGGACAGGCAGAATACCGTTTCGTCAAGCCTTCCCGCCTTTTCAAGCTCGGTAATGAGATACTCAAGCGCGCGGTCAAGCTCGATGGTGCAGGCGATGTACGCCTTGCCCGCCTCGCTGTAATTGAGGTGCGAGACGAGGTCTTTGTTCTGCTTTGCAACGTAGCTTCCGCTAAAGGTGTAGGGGTGGTGACCGCTGACGGTCATATAGTATGCAAAGAACTGCTCGTCGTTTATATATTCGTGGAGCGTGTTCTGCATCATAACGAGGTCGCTTTCGGGCCAGCCCTTGAGTCCGCCTATCTGCTCCTTGCCCTTAAAGACGAAGCCGAGGCAGGGGTGGGTGTCACTTCTTCCGTAATATTGGTCGGTGTGGTTGTGGTACGCGCGTGAGGTTATGCCCGCGCCGTTAAAATAGGGCGCAAGCGTCAGGTTCATCGTTATGTTGTTTTCGTAAACGTAAAGGAATGTGCCGTCCTTTTTCGGCTTGCTCATATCGGGGACGAGTCCCGTCAGGAACGAGTATTCGGCGTTTGTGGTGTTGGAGGGCCACGTCGTCCAATAGTTTGAGAAAACGAAGCCGCTGTTCATGAGCTTGTAGAGCGTGGGCGTAAGCTCGGGGCTTACCGCGATGGGCGAGAAGGACTCGGCGCACAGCATAATGAGGTTGTAGCCCTCGAACATACCCGTGTACTCGTTCTTCTTCGTGGGCGCAACGGTGGCAAGATAGTTAGCTATCTGCTTTATGTTTTCGTCGCTTGTGGAGTTTGCGATAGCGGAGAAATCAAGTCCCTCGATTATGTTGTAGGGGGAGTCGTCCCTGCCGTCGTCGGGCAGATATCCCGCGCTCGCCTCCCAGCCGTCGACCTCGATAAGCAGGTATTTGTCGCCGTTTTCGTCCTCTGCCTCGCTTACGGCAACGTCAAGGACGACCTTTTCGCCAAGCGGGGAAATGGTCTCGACCTTGCGCGCGCCCGCCTCGTCGATGGGCATGGAGTAGATAACGGACGTGCCGTTTTCGTAAACGGCGGTAAGGAGCATATTTTCGTCGTCAATGCTGTATGAAACGGGAGCCGCCGCAACGGGAAGGAGCGACGCCGCGTTTGCCGAAAGGTCGATATCCGCAGGGGTGGCGCTCGCAATACAGCCGTTTACAAGCTGTGCGTCAAGCGGGAGCGTTACGGTAGCGCCCGACACGTCGGTGGTGGTTACGGTGTAGCTTCCGTCTTCGGCGGCAGTTACGGGTATCATCGCCGTCGCGCCGCCCTTGTACGTTACCGAAACGGCACAGCTTCCCTCAAGCAGGGGAATGAGCTTATATGACGTGGGGAGAGCGGACTTGTTTACCTCGTAATCCTTGCCGTCCGCACCCGTCAGAACCTCAACGTTGGGGTTGCGCGTGGTCTCGTCGGGCACCCAAACGGTCTGGTCGGGGTCGGCAGAGGGCAAGTCACCCATGGGGTCGCTCGTGATATCGGGGAAAAGGAAATTTTGTATATCTATTCGCGTGTTCGTGATAAGTCCGAGCTTTTCCATACCGAGGTCGGGGACCCAGTTGGTGTGGTAGTTTTCGTAGGGGGTGTGCGCCTCCGTGCCGCCGAGGGGCAGACATCCGTAAACCGCGCCGAGCTGGAGCGCGATAAAGCAAACGAGCATCAAGAGCGCGGCTACGGTATTGCGCTCGTGGTCGGGCTTTAAGTATTTGTAAATAAGGGGCAGAGCCACGAGGGGAAGTGCCATAAGAATGATAACGGGGGTGCAACGCATTATGGAATAAAGCGTTTCGGAAAGGAAGTTGTTTGCCACGTCGTCAGCCATTCCGAGCTGGGAGATGGACATAAACGAGTAAAAGGTGAAGTGATATACCTTTTGCACCGAGGCGAAAAGCCACACCGCCGCGCAGGGGATGAAGCGCAGAACGCGCGCGACCTTTTCGGGAAATAGGTCGCATATCGCGCCGCAAAGCACGCCCGCGGGAACGGCGAAGATTATGGGGTAGGTAAGCGTCGCGTTTCCAAAGACGGACACGTGGAAAACTACCTCAATATATATAAAGGAAAGAACGAAAAATATTTCGGAAAAGAAAATGCTGAGCACGCGCTTGCGCGAGGGAAAGCGTCTTTTTACTGCGGGCGCATTTTCTTTTTTGATTGCGGCTGTATTCATTGTTTCTCCGATTCTGTAGTTGTATTTTTCTTTGCGCGGCGCTCGGACAATAGCTTGTAAACGAGCATTCCCGCGGCGCTCAGCGCAAACGAGACGGCAAAAACGATAATGGCGGCAAGGTAGTTCTTCTCACCGAGGGCGTCACCGCCGACGGTCGAGGATATGACGGACGGAATCCTGCCGAGCGAGCAGATAACAAGCCAAGTGCCGAAGCGGATGTCCGTCAGCCCCGCGAAGTAGGAAAGCAGATCCTTTGGCGTGCCGGGGAGCATAAATATAATAAGGAACAAAAGGTCGCGGCGGGGCGAGGAACGCAAAAATCGCGCGCCGTCAAGCTTTTCTTGCGAGAAAAAGAGGCGGACGAGCCCTACGCCGAAGCGGCGGACGAGTGCGAAAACGAGGATACTGCCAAGGCTCGTTGCGGCAAGGCAGAGAAGCGTGCCCTCGACGGCGCCGAAGGCGTAGCCGCCGAGTATTTCAAACGGCTCACCCGGTATAAGCGCAAGAAAGACTTGAAAAATTACTATCAAGGCGTATGCAAGCCTGCCTATCGCGCCGTGCGCGTTTACCCACACGCGGAAGCTTTCGGGCTCGGAAACGTAGCGCACAAGCGGTCGTCCGACGATAATGCCCACCGCCGTAGCTAACGCTATCGCCGCAATGACGAGAAGTGCGGCAGTTATTTTTCTTTGACGTTCGTTCTTCATTTTTCGTTCCAATAAAATAATATTCCAAGTAATATTATCACAAAAAACATATTTCGTCAAGCGAGGAAGTCTATTTTTATATTATTCTTTACTTTTTATCACTAATTTGTTATAATTATTATAACAATTTCGGGGGAGGCGAGAAGATGGACAAGAGGTGGCGGCGGTTTTGGCTTGTGAACGGCGCGTTTTTGGCGTTTGCGCTTCTTTTGTTGCCCGCGCTGTATTTTGCGGATGCGCTTGGGGTGCGGCGGCTGTTTTTTAACTGTCCGTTTCACGATCTTTTTTCGCTTTATTGCCCGACCTGCGGCTTTACCCGCGCGTTTTTGTCGCTTTTGCGCTTTGATTTTCTGGGTGCGCTCCGCGCAAATCCCACGGCGGTGCTTTTCGTCGGTGCGGTGGCGTATTTTGACGTTCGCGCGTTTGTCGCGCTCAAGCGCGGCGAGGAGAGGGTGCTTCACGCGCGGCTGTGGCATTTTTTCGCCTTCGTTGCGATAGCGCTCGCGTATTGCATCGTGCGCAACGTGCTCCTTCGCGTGTGGGGGATTGATTTTCTCGGCGACTTTGGGTGAAGTTGCGGCTTTGCCGCAAATGATGTACGGCTACGCCGTAATGATGTTGCCTTCGGCAAATGATGTGGGCTTCGCCCAATGATGTTGCGCCTTTGGCGCAAATTAAGGAAGCTTTTTGCTACGCAAAAAGCATTATAAAAGCAAAAGGTGGTTGAAGCGCGGCTTCAACCACCTTTTTTCCTTCATATTTGCCGTAAGGCAAATACATCATTCATCATACGCCGAAGGCGTATATCATATTTGGCGCAAGCCAAATATATCATTGTAAAGACGGCAACGCCGTTTTTACAATTTCTATTTGCTTTTCCACCGATGCGACGGACGTGCCGCCCTCGGAAATGCGCTTTTCAACGCAAACGGCAAGGTCGATAGCCTCGAAAACGTCCTCGTCGAAAAGCTCGCTCTCGGCGCGGTATTCCTCAAGGCTCAGCTCCTCAAGCACTCTGCCCTCGCGTATGCACTTCGCAACGAGTCCGCCCGACAGCTTGTACGCCGTGCGGAATGGCATTCCCTTCTTTACGAGGTAGTCCGCAAGGTCGGTTGCGTTGATAAAGCCCTTTTGCGCCGCGCGTTTCATATTTTCGGTCTTTGCGCGCATCGTCGCTATCATCGGCGTCATAACGTCAAGGCAAAGCAGAGCCGTGTCGCACGCGTCGAACACGCTCTCCTTGTCCTCCTGCATATCCTTGTTATACGCAAGCGGAAGTCCCTTTAGCGTGGTGAGAAGCGCCATAAGGTCGCCGTAAACTCTGCCCGTTTTGCCGCGGATAAGCTCCGCCATATCGGAATTTTTCTTCTGCGGCATTATCGACGAGCCCGTGGTGTACGCATCGTCAAGCTCCACGAAGGAAAATTCCCAGCTCGACCACAGCACTATCTCCTCGGAAAGGCGGGAGAGGTGCATCATCATAATCGACGCGGCGCTGAGATATTCAAGGCAGAAATCGCGGTCGGAAACACCGTCAAGGCTGTTTTCGCAAATGCCGTCAAAGCCGAGCTTTGCCGCCTCAAATCGGCGGTCGGTGTTGTAGGTCGTGCCCGCAAGCGCACAGCATCCGATAGGTGAGCGATTGGTGCGGCGGCGGCAATCGCTAAAACGCTCCGCGTCGCGCATAAGCATCATCGCATAAGCCATAAGGTGGTGTCCGAACGTTATCGGCTGCGCTCTTTGCAGGTGCGTGTAGCCGGGCATAATGGCGGACTTGTATTCCTCCGCCTTCGCGCAAAGGGTAGCGATGAGTCCGCGCAGTTTTTCAACGGTAGTATCACAGGTCGAGCGCATATACATACGCATATCGAGCGCGACCTGATCGTTACGGCTTCGCGCGGTGTGGAGCTTCTTGCCCACGTCACCAAGACGCGCGGTCAGCTCCTGCTCGACGAACATATGGATGTCCTCCGCGCTCATATCTATTTCGAGCTTGCCGCTCTCAAGGTCGGCAAGTATGCCTTCAAGTCCGCCGATAAGGGTATCCGCCTCCTCGGCGGTGATTATGCCCTGCGCGCCGAGCATTGCGGCGTGCGCCATACTGCCCGTGATGTCCTCTTTGTACATTCGGCAGTCAACGCCGATGGAGGAATTAAGCTCGTCTGCAAGACTGTCGGTAACGCCCGAAGTCCTGCCTGCCCACATTTTTGCCATTTTCTTTCTCCTAAAAGGGCGCCGTGAAGGCGCCCTTGTTTTTTAATTATTTCTTGCCCTTTACCATAGCCTGAACCTTGATAGGCAGACCGTAAAGGTTGATAAAGCCCTCGGCATCCTTCTGGTTGTAATCACTCTCACCGAAGGTTGCGATCTCCTCGCTGTAAAGCGAATAGTCGCTCCATACGCCCGCGTTTATCATATTGCCCTTGTAGAGCTTGAGTCTTACCTTACCCGTAACGGTCTCCTGAGTCTTGTCCACGAATGCGGAAAGAGCCTCGCGAAGGGGAGTGAACCACTGACCGTTGTAAACGAGCTCACCGAAGGTGATGGCAAGCTTCTGCTTTTCGTGCATGGTCATCTTGTCAAGGCAGATGGTCTCAAGCACGCTGTGAGCCTTGTAAAGGATTGCTCCGCCGGGAGTCTCGTAAACGCCGCGACACTTCATACCGACGAGACGGTTCTCAACGATGTCAAGAAGTCCGATGCCGTTAGCTCCGCCGATCTCGTTGAGGGCAAGGATGATCTCCTTTGCGCTCATAGCCTTGCCGTTGAGGGCAACGGGAGCGCCCTTAACGAAGTCAAGCTCAACGTAGGTGGGGGTGTCGGGAGCCATGATGGGAGAAACGCCCATTTCAAGGAAGCCCTCTTTTTCGTACATAGGCTCGTTGCCCGTGTCCTCAAGGTCGAGTCCCTCGTGGGAAAGGTGCCAGAGGTTCTTGTCCTTGGAGTAGTTGGTCTCACGGTTTATCTTAAGAGGAACGTTGTGTGCCTCTGCGTAGTCGATCTCTTCCTCGCGGGACTTGATATCCCACTCACGCCAAGGAGCGATGATGGGCATTTCGGGAGCGAAAGCCTTGATGGTAAGCTCAAATCTTACCTGGTCGTTACCCTTACCCGTGCAACCGTGGCAGATAGCGTCAGCGCCTTCCTTGATAGCGATCTCGGTAAGAGCCTTTGCGATGCAGGGACGAGCGTGGCTCGTGCCGAGGAGGTATTCCTCGTAGAGTGCGCCTGCCTTCATCGTGGGGATGATGTAGTTGTCAACGTAGTCGTCGGTGAGGTCGAGAACGTAGAGCTTGGATGCGCCCGTCTTAAGAGCCTTTTCCTCAAGTCCCTCAAGCTCGTCAGCCTGACCAACGTTACCCGAAACGGCGATGACCTCGCAGTTATTGTAGTTTTCCTTCAGCCACGGAATGATGATAGAGGTATCAAGTCCGCCAGAATATGCAAGAACTACCTTTTTGATGTTTTTCTTATCCATTTTAATCCTCCATAGCCCCGCGGGGCTTCATATATTACAATGGCTATTATACACCCTATATGCACTATTGTCAAGGGTATTTAGAATATTTTTTCATAATTTTTGAATATTTTTGCATTTTTATTAAAAATATTCATAGTTTATGCGAATATTTATGCAAAAGCGCGAGAATTAAAGTTTTTTACACCGAGGCGAGCGTATTGTGAAAGTGAACAAAAAAGTTACGAAAATATTATAAGAAATATACGAAATAGATAAAAAGCCCTTGACTAAAAGGATTTACGGTGATATAATTAACTTTACTAAAATAAACAACAGGTGAAACCTATGAAAAAAATTATTTCTTTTATACTCGCCATGCTTATGGTGATACCGTCGCTCGCCGTTTTTTCGGGCGCTTCGTGCGGTATCGGTGACGTCGACGGCGACGGCAAGCTTGCAGGCGGGGATTATCTTGAGCTTAAAAGCGAGATGACGTCGGGCGGCGTGTACAGCGGAACGCTGTTTAAGCTTGCCGACGTTAACGGCGACGGGCTTATTACGAGCGTTGACGTTCTTTCGCTCGGCGCAGCCGTGCGCGGCGAGGCAAGCCTGCCCACGCACAAGTTTGACAACGCTTGCGACACCACCTGCAACTACTGCGGCGAGGTTCGCGCTATTACTCACAGCTACGCAAATGCGTGTGATGCGGATTGTAACGTCTGCGGCGCAAAGAGAACGCCCGCCGACCACGTTTATTCCACGTCCTGCGACACGAGCTGTAACGTTTGCGGTGCTATCCGCACAATTACGCACACCTACGACGGCGACCTTGATACGAGCTGTAACGTTTGCGGCGCGCCGAGAACTATTGATTTCGGCTCTATCGTCGTTGGCGTTAACGCGCGTTATATCGGCGACGGCTACGAGGCACTCGTTAAGAAGGCGTTTGAGGATTATCTTGCCGCCAATAACTACACTCTCACCGTAGAGTACAGAACGCTTGGTGACACCACCTCGACCACCGCATCTCAGCTTGGTGAGATAATAAGAAGCGCGGGCGACATCGACGTCGTTCTCGCGGCGGGCAACAATATCAACTCCACCGACGGCGCGAACGTCACGGTCAAGGATAAGGTCATTCTCCTTGCCGAGTACAACTCCGACGGCAAGAGATATAGCGCACTTCTCACCGAGGAGAAGGGTGCAATGCTCTACCACAACTTCATCACGGGAAGCTCCTATCACGTTCACACCTACGATAACGACGACGACCTCACCTGCAATATCTGCGGCGCGGAGCGCGATCCGTTCTTGCAGCTTGGAACGGACAACGTAACCTTCGTTACGGGCTACGACACGAGCGCGGGCGTTTCTCCCACCATTTCGGGCTCATCCGTTATCTTTACGGCTGATACCGACGCGAAGGACGAGTTCTGGCAGATAGACCTCGGCGGCGAAAAGCTTGACCCCAACAAGATATACACCGTTCAGTTTGCTATGTATAATAAGGTAGGAAGCACGGGTGTCGGTTGCGTACGCGACGAGTACGTTACGGGCGCATACGGCATCAATACCTTCTACGGCAACTATGCAGCCCCCGACCTCGTTTCCTCGCTCGGTCAGAATCTCCGCGCGCGCCGCGGCTTCTACGACGTAGAGGAAAAGTCCACGGGCTCGCGCACGGACTTCCCGTATTCGAGCTGTTACGTTGACGGCGCGGGCTACATCAATATAAAGCTTGACGTTAAGTACAACGGAACGGCCTACGTTTCCACCGTTTACTACCTGAACAAATCGTCCACTTGGGTTGCGGTTGACAGCACCCTCGTTGGAATTTCCTCGTCCAACACCTTCGGTCTTTACGTTCTCCACGGCGCGGCTTCGGGTTGCGTCACCGCGATAAAGGACATCAGATACACCGTCGAGTCCGCGGGAACGAGCTACAGCACGTCCCTTACCACGCCCGAAATGAAGCTCGTTGACTACAACGTAGCAACGGGTAACACGTATTGGACCGCTACCTCTACTTGGCTCAAGAGCACGGGCGCGGACATCATCGGTCTGCAGGAGGTAGGATGGCAGAACGGAACGGGCTGGTACGTTTACCTTCGCAATAACCTGAACGATACCTACGGCGACGTTGGAACACCCAGACAGGGCTGGAACATTTACAGCTCGGGTAACGAGGCGAGCCCGATATTCTACAACAAGAATAAATACGCTCTGCTTACGAGCGGAACGAAGTGGCTCTCAAGCACTCCCGACACCGTCGGCTCGAAGATCTCGGGCTCGGGATATATCCGCGTAATGACGTATACGATGCTCTATCATAAGGCAACGGGTACTATCTACCTTTACGTCTGCACGCACCTTGACAACGCCGACGCGGGCTCCGTCCGCGTAGAGCAGATGAAGATAATGATGAACATTATCGCCGGTCTGCCGCACTATCCCGTTATCTTCTCGGGCGACCTTAACGGCGGCCCCGACAGTAGTGTTGTAACGGCGATAAAGAATACGCACAAGTATTACAGCCTTGCAACCTACGCGGCAACCAAGCACTCGGCGGAGACCGCGTACACCTTCCCAAGCGGCTCGTGCGTCATCGACTATATCTTCTACAGTGATACGACGAAGTTTGAGGCTGTTTCCTATATGGTCGGCAACTCCTCGTCAAGATGCAGCGTCTACAACAGATCCGACCACTACCCGCTGATTGGTACGTTTAAGCTGAAGTAATTTTGGAATAAATAAATAATCCCCCCGCCCGTCAAGAATTGACGGGCGGGGGTTAACTTTGCGATTTTTGCATCTGCGAAATGTCGCAAAAGGTTGCGCCGTTCACGCGCTAAATCACGGCGAAGCCGTGGATATAATCAGCTCCGAAGGGGCTGTATTGAATCCGCCGAAAGGCGGAATGGAATCATCACGAAGTGATGAATGGAATCAATCCGAAGGGAAATACACGCTTGCGCGTGATTCCATACGCCTACGGCGATGCCATACACGACTTCGTCGTGATTCCATACCAATCCTTCGGATTGGATAAAAATTCCGAGAACAAAGTTCTCGGTATTTTCTGGCCTGCCCGACAGGATTTGAACCTGCGGCCTTCAGAGTCGGAGTCTGACGCGCTATCCAGCTGTGCCACGGGCAGATGCTATTTATTCATTATCCATTATTATACACCGCGCGTTTTGGCAAGTCAAGGCTTTTTTGTCGATAAGTATTGATGTTTTTCCGCTTGTGTGGTATAATATAATGAAGTTTTATGCTCGGAGGTAGAGGGAATGAAAAAAATTGCACTGCTGGTGTACGACGTGTCGCTTACGGGTGGCGCGGAGCGCGTTGCTATCGGTATGTGTGAGGAGCTTTGCGCCTCGTACGAGGTACATCTGCTCTCCCTTTTTGACGAAAGGAGCTTCGCTCCGACGGGGGATTACCGCTTTACCTATATGCAAAAAAACGCCGCGTCCATCACCGCGCACCTCTTTTCCTACGCGCGTTGGCTTCGCCGCTATATCAAGGAGCACGGCATTGACACCGTTTTCTCCATCACGGCGGGCGTGGTCGGCGTTGCCGCCTACGGCGTGCGCCGCACGAATGCGCGGCTCATCTACTGCGAGCATTCAAATCTTGAAAATCAGACCTACGGTAAAAAGCATTTTTACCGCCAGAAGCTCGGCGCGAAGAAAGCCGACGTTACCGTCACGCTCACCGAGCGCGACAGGGAAAATTTCAAGCGCACTTTCGCCGTTCCCGACGAAAAACTGCGCGTGATACCTAATTGGTTTACGAAAAACGAAAGCGTCAAGGCAAGCTACGATGCCGCGTCAAAGCTTCTTATCAGCGCGGGCAGGCTGGAGTCGGTCAAGGGGCAGGATATGCTTCTTCGCGCCGCGGCGGGCGTTTATGCCGCGCACCCCGATTGGCATCTTGACATCTACGGCGACGGAAGCTGTCGCGCCGCGCTGGAGGCGCAGGCAAGCGAGCTTGGCATTACGGATTTTATCACCTTCAAGGGCAACGTAAACGACCTTGCCCTGCGGTATCCGAAATACGCTATCTTCATTCTTCCCTCGTACTACGAGGGGCTTCCCCTCGTGCTTCTTGAAGCGCAGGCGGCGGGGCTTCCCATCGTCAGCTTCGACTGCCCCACGGGCCCTGCCGAGATCGTCACGGACGGCGTAAACGGCTACCTCATCCCCACCTACGACACGGACGCTATGGCGCGCCGCGTAAACGAGCTTATCGAGGACGATGTGAAGCGCGTCGGATTTTCCGAGAAGTCGGGCATCTCCATTGACAAGTTCTCAAAGGCGCGTGTCCTCGCGCTCTGGCGAGAGCTTATAGAGGAGGCAAGATGAAGAAAAAAGCCTCGCGCACGGTGTCCGCGCTTATAAATCTTATCTCAAACTGCGGATATCAGTTCGTAAATATCATAGTCAACATCATTCTTCCGCCGCTTATCACGGGGCGCTTCGGCTCGGTCATCAGCGGACTTGTCAACACGGTGCGGCAGATAGTCAGCTACGTTTCGCTCGTCGGCTCGGGAATTTCGGATTCCACCGTCGTCGCGCTCTACGAGCCGCTTGAAAAGAACGACGCGGGGCGAATAAGCTCCATTTACAACGCGGTCGGCAGGGCGTTCAACCGCGCAAGCGCCGCTTTCACCGTCATTTCCGTCGTGGTTGCGGCGGTCTATCCGCTTCTTATCGAGGAGGAGCTTGACTACTTCTTCGTTGCGTCGATAGTGCTAATAATGTCGCTGTCGGGCTTCTCGGAGCTGTGGATGATAGGCAAGTACCGCGCTCTGCTCACGGCAGACCAGCGGCTTTATATCGTAAATTTCGCGCAGATAGCGGGCTCGGTGTTCAGCACCGCGCTGACCGTCGCGCTGATAAAGCTCGGCTTTGGCATCGTCACGGTACAGCTTGCCGCCGCCACGACGTATCTGCTTCGTATAATCTTGCTCACCGCCTACGTCACGCGGCGATATCGCTACCTTGACAAGACGGCGGAGCCTGAGCTTTCCGCGATATCCAAGCGCGGCGCGGCGACGGTGCATCACATATCGGGCATCGTCATCTTCGGCAGTCAGACGCTCATCGTGTCTATGGTGTGCGGACTTGCCGAGTCCAACGTTTTTTACGTTTACAATCTCGTTTTCAACGGACTTAACACCGTTTTGTCGACCGTTTCCTCCGCTATGCTTGCGGGAATGGGCAATCTTATGCTGTCGGACGATAAGGCGAAGCTCCATCGCGTTTACGAGATATACGAACTTTTGTTCCACATAATGACCTACGGCGTTTATATGACGGCGATGGTTATGATAATTCCGTTTGAGCGCATCTATATGTCGGGCGCGGTCGATGCGAATTATATTCGTCCCGAGGTGGTGTTGCCCTTCGCCCTCGTCGGACTTCTCAACAATCTGCGCACGCCCGGCACTACGGTCATTTGCGCCAAGGGGCATTACGGCGAGACGAAATACCGCGCGGTCGCCGAGGCGACGATATGTATCGCGGGCGAGCTTGCGCTCGTTTGGCGTTTCGGCATCGTTGGCGTTCTCGTCGGAACGGTGCTTGCGTCGCTCTACCGCACGCCCGACACCATAATTTACAGCAATTGCCGCATTCTCGGTCGCTCACCGCTCAAAAGCTTCGCTCGCGCGGCGCGATTTGCCGTGCCGTTCATAGCGGCGTATATCTTTGCGATGAAGGTCGAGCTTTCGGTTGGCGGATATTTCGAGTGGGCGCTCTACGCCGCCGCCGTTGCCGCGGTGTCGTTTGCAAGTCTGCTCGTTATTGCGCTTGTATTTGACAGAAAACACCTCTTTGGCGCGTTTGGCTACGCCAAGGAGCTGTTAAAAAGAGGATAAATTTGTAAAAAGGAGGTGAGGAGGATGGAAAAACCTGTTTGGAGGACTCGCAAAAGAGCCTTTAAGGCTCTGCGGACTTGCGCCATTATCGCGTCCGTCGGGCTGTTTGCGATAGGCAGGGTGTTTGCGAATTTTGATATCCTCCTCATTTCTTGTCTGCTCGTCTTTTTCGCCGCGTTTGAGTACGCGCTGGAGGAGGTGCGGCGGCGCTGTGTTTCCGTATTTTTCTACGTTACCTTCTTCGTTTTTCTGCTTTGCCGCCCGACTATTGACCTATTGCGCGGCGAGTATTGGGCGTATTTCGTGCCCGAGGCGATGTTTTTTGCCTTTACGATAATATATTTCGGCTTGCTTGCCGTGCATTTAGGCACTCGCTTTGCCGAGGAGATGCTTTATCGTCGCGGCGCGTTTGAGCGCGAGCATTCGGCGGAGTTTTTCACGGCGGAGGAGGACGATTTTTCCTCGGCTCTGCAAAAGACCGCGGCTATCGGCTTTTACGCCTCGCTTGCGTTTTCGCTTCTTGAGGGGCTTGAACGGCTTATCAAGCTTCGCTCGGCGGGGTATTCGGATATGTACGCGGGGTACGAAAGCTCGCTTCCGTTCTTCGTGGGGGCGATAGCAACGCTCGCGCCGTTTTTCCTGTGCGTTTATCTTGCCACTATGCCGAAAAAGCTACCCGCCTTCATCGCGCTTGGCGGCTACGTCGTATCCACCGCGCCCGACCTCTTGCTCGGCGCGCGAAATCCCGCCGTGCTTGCGGTGCTGTTTGCGTGGATATACTTCATCATCCGCGATTATCTTGGCGGCACGCGCTATTGGCTCGGAAAATTTGAGCGCACCTGCATTGCCGTCGGCGCGCCCGCCGCGGTGCTTCTTCTCGGAGTGCTCAACTACACTCGCGCGGACGCGGGCTTTTCGGGCGGCGTGTTTGACCTCGCGCTTGACTTTTTCCACAAGCAGGGCGTTTCCTTTAACGTACTGAACCTTGCGTTCCTCGCGCTTCCCTCGCTCCCCGCGGTCGTTGCGAAATGCTACACCTTCGGCGGATTTGTCGACTACTTCGCGTACGGTCCGATAGGCAGATTTTTGCTTGGAACAGCGCCGCTCGGAGACGGAAACAGCGCGCACAAGGCAATTTACGGAAATTCCTTTGCGCACAGTATGTCCTATATCGCAAACCCCGATTATCTAAAGGGCAACGGCTACGGCTCGTCGTTCTTGCTTGAGACTTACGCGGATTTCGGGTATGTCGGAATGGTCGTTTTCTGCTTCGCGCTCGGCGCGTTTATGGCGTGTACGATACCGATATTCAGAAAAAACCGCTTCTGGCGCATCTTAATTCTCAACTGCCTTATGAGCTTTTTCCTCATTCCTCGCGCCGAGGCGACGGGGTGGCTGACCTTCGTGGTCTACATTCAGTTCTGGGTGGTTCTCGTTTTCTGCTACGCGTTTGCAAAAATGTTTTCGAAAAACTCTAACGTAAAGATAGGAGAAAGACAAAATGTTTAAATATTTCACCTTCAAGGGCATACTTTGCTCGCTTAAAAAGTTCATCGTTCCCGCCATCGTGGGCGTTATCGTGTTTGCGCTTCTCGGCGCGGGCTTTGCGTTTTCAAAGGCGGAGTCCGACGAGAGCGGTGAGATAGCCTTTTCGGTCGAATACACCGCCAGCCGCGCGTTTCTTCTCTCGCTTCCCGACGGCGAGTCGCAGACGGATCTGATAGAGGCGGAGCTTGCGACAGCCCCCATCGTTACCAACATTCTCGGCAACGCCGCTTGCCGTGCCGCGGTGCTGGAGGCGCTTATTGAGCTTTACGAGGGCGAGGAAGCCCCCGAGGAGACGGATGCCGCGGACACCGAGGCGGCAGAGACCACGGCGGGGGACAAAAAAGAGCAGAGTCTTGCGGAGCTTTTCGGCAAGAAAAAGGGCGAAGAGCTTGACCACGGCGACCTCGGCGGATATCTTACGACCGCTATTGCAAGCGGAACGCCTATGATAACTCTCAGCGTTACCGCGAAGGATGAGGCGTTTGCCGAAAACATACTTGCTTGCTACAGTGAATATCTTTGCACCACGGCTATGGAGTACGTCGGTTCGGGCGCGGCTTGCACGCCGCTTGGCGAGGCGGTAGTCGACTCGCACGTTTCGGGCGGAATGCAGTCCATCACGCCTGAGGGCTCGGTCTACGAGGCGATGATGAAATACGCGATAATTTTCGGCTTCGTGGGCGCGGTCGTTGCGGCACTCGGAATAGTTATCGTTGAATTTTTCAAGCCCACGATGGTCGATGCCGAGGATTTTGC
>JAZQXT010000022.1:0-55737 GCA_045633005.1 Eubacteriales bacterium
TTTAAGGTGATTTTTTTGTGAAGAATGCGTTTTAAAGAACAAAAGCGGAAGAAACTGCGTTTCTTCCGCTTTTTACCTTCATATTTGCCCGTAGGGCAAATGCATCATGCGGCGAAGCCGTGCATCACGCGCGAAGCGCGCATCATATTTGCCGCAAGGCAAATGCATCATTGTGAAAACGCGGCGCGTTTTCACTCGTCGTCTTCGTGCTTCGGCTCGACCTTGTAAAAATCAAGCAAGGGAATCAGTATCAGCGCGGAAAGTCCCGCCGTAAAGCCGCCGTTGTACAGCACGAAGCCGCCGTGCATATTGGCGGTAACGGTGCATATCGTCGCGCTGAGCATTCCCGCGATAACGCCGTAGCGGAAGCCGTATTTGCCCGCGATGGGGCAAAGCCCCGTGGCAAAGGCGAGTCCGTTGATATACGCTTGCGTGGACAGCGTCCACGGGATGTCAAGCCCCGAAACAAGACAGATGGCGATAACGCTCACCCAAAGCGCCAAGTACCCGACGGCGATGGGAAGGACGTTGCGCGGGTGCTGTCCGTCCGCCGAAAAGGTCAAGGCGGCAAAGACCACGCCCACCGACGCGCCCGTAAAGCCCACGCCGCGCGGAAGCGCGGGGAATATTTCGGGCAGAACGAAAACGATATTCAGATACGCAACGAAGAGCAGTCCGTAGACGGCAATGTTTATCATACAAAGCGGCATACCGAACTTGTCGGCAAAATCCTTGCCGTAGCCCGTGCATTTTATAAGCTCTTTGTACTCGCGCACGCGCCCCTTCCTCAAAATAACGCCCGCGATGAGATTTGCGGCAAAGAAAACGATGAAAAATACGTTCATAAAGCCGCGATATGCGTAAGGACGTGCAAGATATTCGGCGTTGTCAATGGGCGTGGCGGGCGGCGCGTCGATGCCGAGCGTGTTGTACATAAAGGCGTAGATGAAAATGCCGAGCATACCTATGGCAAGTCCCGCCTTGTAGAGATTGTAGCCTCTGTGCATAGCGGTTGTGCCCGGCAAAAGCGGCAGAACGATAAAGCCGACGGCGATGCCGCAAACGACGGCGATGGTAAGACCTATCCAATTTATCCTTGCGACGTTGGGGTCGTAGTTGCCCACGGAATAACGGAAAAGCACCTCGCTGACAAAGGGCGCAAGGGCGGTGGCGAAAAACGCGACGTGAATGTTTTCCGAGACCTTTTTCTTCATAACGGCGCAGTAGAGCAAAACACCGATGAAGGGCGGCCACATATTCAGAAAATTCAGCCCGTAAAAGCCGTGCGCGACGATGAGCATATAGCCCGCGAGGGTCGTGGCATTGGTGTGTACCTTGCAAACGTATATGACGGCGTTTGCAAGAAGACCGCAAACGGCGGTGTTAAAAAGCGTGCTTCCAAGCCCGCCGAGCGCGAAATAGTCGGTGATGAGCTTGCTTGGCGAGGTGAGAATGTGGCGCAGATTGTCGAAAAAATCCCACTCTTTCGTATAAATGACCGCGATGGGCGCGGCGAGCAGGAAAAAAAGGCTGACGAAAAGCGCGTAAAGGCGAATTATTTTTTCGTTCGACGTGCTTTTCATCTCCGCTTGAGCGGCGGCAAAGGACGGATCGGTCATAGCTACTCCTTGAGCATTCGGCTTATTAGATATAGTAAAGCGGTAGCCGCAGGCTACCGCTTTACTATAGCACATTTTCAAACAAAAATCAAGACTTTGCGACAGCTTGCTCGTAAGCCGGAAGCAAAATTTTCTTATACCGAGCATTGATATACGTCTTGTAAAAATCCTTTTGCAAATCGGAGATATACGGCGTTTCATCAATAAAAGCTTCGAGCTGCCCCATATCGATCTTAGGCACGATCCGCACGACTGCTTCATTACAATCGGCATATTCGCCCGACGTAAGAAAATCATAATAGCTGACCTTTTTGCCGTCGAGCTTGATAGCCGAGGTCGGAAAACGGTAAATGCGCGCATTCAGCTCGTTTTCATTGGTTAGGATGCTTCGCATAATATTTTCATCCGCCTGTGCAAGAAGGCAGCTTCCGCAATCGAAAACGGGTGCGATTTCAGCCGTGTCGGTCTGTGCATCGTAAAGAAATCCCCAATTCCCGTTGTGGCGGTCAAAGTTTCCGAGCAAAGCGTCCACTACAAAGACGTTCCAAAAGTGCTCAAGTAGCTTTTGGGGATTTACGAACTGTTGCTTTTCAATGGATTCCAAAACGTCAGATAGCTCAGTTCCGCTGCCGCCGTGCTCGGAATCAATTATCGTGTTTTTAATAGAGCAGAAGTCGTAAAACGTCTTTGAGTCAGCGGTGAAATCGCCGCAAGCGCAGACCACCTTCTCCTTGCCGTTCACCGTAAAAACTCCGAGCATAGTTTGCTGTGCGGGAATGCCGAGCATATTAAAGATGCTGCTTCCGATATGCTCACTTATACAGCTGTTGGTATATGACAGCGACGTCAGCTTTTGCGTAGCGGAGGGAGGAAATTTCAGCATATACTGCTTGCCCTTGTATTCAACTGCTATCTTTTTTCCGTTTGCTCCGTTGTATGCCTTGCCGAGAATCCTTTTGCAAGACGTAAAATCTATTCTTTCGGTCATACCGTTTGCCCCCATAAAAACTTTTGCCTGAGATAATCAGCGTGCGCGGGCGTGATAGCGCCGTCGCTTATCTCGGCGGCATTGATACTGCCGTACAGCTCTCCCCACAAGCAATCGAGAAGCGTCGAGCCGTTTTTGAGCGCTTCTTTATATGCATCGAGGTCGTTTTGCAAATAATTCGGCAGTCCGTATTCGTATGAACGCTCTATACTGATTTCGGGCATTGCGGATTCGAGCAAAATTTCCATCGATACGGAAAGCGCCTTTGCCAGCTTATATAACGTTTCTCCCGAACACTTTTCGATGCGCGTCTTTCCGCTGCATATATCGTTAAGCGTTGCGTGTGGAACACCGCTGAGCTTGGCAAGTCTGTATTTTGTCATACCGCTTTCGGTAATTATTTCGTTGATGCTCAATTTTATCACCTCACCTATATTATATCGGTATACCGAAATAATGTCAATAGGATTTTGTAAATGTATTTTATTATTCGGCATAACCCCACTACTTTTGCGCTTAATATAAAAAAGTTTTTCGGTTTATAATCGCAAAACTGCGAAAATTTGCATAGTTTTGCGATTATAAACCGCAAAACTATTGATTTTTGCTTTTGGTTGTGGTATACTATTATCGACGGAGGTGATCGCAATGATACACAGACCTTTATACGTTGATAAAATTATGGCGTACACCGACACGCCTTTCGTAAAAATTCTCACGGGAGTTCGGCGCTGCGGCAAGTCCACCATACTCAAAATGATTATGGAAAAACTGAATACCGAGCGCGGTGTTCCCTCGGAACGTATCCTTTCCTACCGCTTTGACTCGATGGAATATGAGGATATGACAGCAAAGCAGATCTACGCCGATATCAAATCCCGCCTTGCTCCCGATGCCAAGACCTATCTTTTTCTCGATGAGGTTCAGGAAATCAACGGTTGGGAGAAGATCGTCAACTCTCTTTCGGCAGACTTTAACGTGGATATTTACGTTACAGGCTCCAACTCCCGTATGATGTCCTCGGAAATTTCCACCTACTTGACTGGCAGATATATAGCCTTTAGAATCTACACTCTTTCCTTCGCCGAGTACTTGACCTTCAAATCCGCATACGCCGCCGTCGGCTCTCCCCGTGAGGAGCTTGCGAATTATATCAAGCTCGGCGGCTTCCCCGCAACGCATCTGCAAAGCTTTACGGCGGACGAGATCTATACCATCGTAAGAGATATTTATAATTCCACGGTGTTCTCGGATATCGTAAAGCGCAATCAGGTTCGCAAGGTCGATCAGCTTGAGCGTGTGGTCAAATACACCTTCGGCAACGTGGGCAACACCTTCTCGGCAAAATCCATATCCGACTATCTCAAAGCCGAGAAAAGAACGCTCGACCACGAGACCGTCTACAGCTATCTTGAAAAGCTTGAAAAGGCATACCTTTTGCACCGTTGCTCACGCTACGATATGCAAGGCAAGGAAGTCCTCAAAACGCAGGAGAAATTCTACCTTGCCGACACCGCTCTGCGCTACAGCGTTCTCGGCTACAACACCGATACCGTTGCCGCAAGCCTTGAAAACGTGGTTTACTTGGAGCTTTGCCGCCGTGGTTATACCGTAAATATCGGCAAGACCGCAGATGGTGAGATCGACTTCGTCGCAACCCGCGGGGGCGAAAAGCTTTATATTCAGGTCACCCAAGAGATAAAATCCGAAAAGACCGAGCATAGAGAATACGACCGCCTACTTGCCATTTCGGACAATCACCCCAAGTACGTTCTCTTGACGGATGATTTCGCAGGGGGCAACTACCAAGGCATCAAGACGATGCACGTGGCAGACTTTCTGCTTTCGGATGAATATTGACACATATCCTCGCTTTTGCGCTTAATATAAAAAAGTTTTGCGGTTTATAACCGCAAAACTTTTTTTGACGCTGGGCATCTCTCACTCTATCACCGATATCTCCGCTTTCGTCAGCACGTCCTCGGCGGATATCATATTCACGTCAAGGTTCATTGCGCGATAGGCTTTCGTTTGGCTTATGCCGTAAAAATTCTTGGCAAGCACCTTGACGTATTCGTAGCCGAAATCGGCAAATATCGGGCCGCCCGAGGTCGTAACGTAGGTCAGGCTTTTCGCCTTGCAAAGCCCGTGGGGTCTGCCGCCGATATATTCAAACGTGATCCCCGCCACCGTGATCTGCTCAAGATACGCCTTGAGGAGCGCGGGGAAGGAAAGGTCCCAAAACGGCGCGGCAATAACTATCTCGTCCGCATCGGCAAATTGCCTTGCGTAGCGGAGCATCGGGTCGTCCTTGCACCCACCGCGCACCAAGCCATCGCGTTTTTCGAGAAGCTCGCGGTTCAGCGGAACGATATTTTCTTCATTCAAATTTACTTCTACTACCTCGTAGGGCGTATTGCTTAAAATATTTTTTGCAAGCACGAGCGTTCTTGAGTTTTCTCTCACGCACGCGTTGATAAACAAAATCGACATAAATTTTCTCCTTTTATTGCGGAATTTTCGTATCGCACAGGGTATATCGCTCCTCACCGACGAGGCTTACGGGGATATCGAAATTCTTAAGTTGCTCGACAAACGCATCAACGTAGCGCGTGCCGCGGCCGCTTTGCATAAAGTTTATAGAAAAATCCTCTCCCACGGTCATAACCTCGATAAGGAGCATATTCGGCGTGGATTTTTCCCCGATATAGGCGTGCAAGTCCTCAACGTAGCGGTCCATACCGCACCAATCCATTTTGCCGACGTAGCTGATGCCAAAGGTCTTGCCCTCGATGCTGTTTTCAATATATTGCCGCATCGCGCGCTGTTTTTCGGCAAGGGGCGAAGCCTGTGGAAAAGCCGACACCAAGCGGTCAACTGCGCGAAGATCGTTTTCTACCTCACTGCCGAGGATGATCTGACCGCGGATGATCGTGTTTTGCACCTCTACGCGGCGTTCCTTTATCGCGGGCGAAAGCTCGACGGGGATGTAGCTGACGAGGCTGTGTCTGTTGGTCGGCGCGTTTATTGCCGCGCGGTATTGGTGCTGAACGTGCGCGACGACGGAGCCGTCAAGCTCGCCATCAAGTGCGCAAATGGCGCGGAAAAGCATCACCGACAAAAACGAAACGGGGCTTCCGTCAGAGGGGTTCGCCACGCCCATCATAGCACTTTGCGGAATGCGCAGGTGGTAAGCGTAAAGTCCTTGCGTATCAAACGCCGCGCTGTCAAGCGAATATACCCGCTTTGGCGCATTTTCCCGCACCGCCTCGCCGTCCGCAAGCGCGGGGGAGTCGGGGAAGGGGTAGGCGTATTCCGCGTCCGAGACGGGGGAGCTTGGCATCGGGATGCGCTTGGCGTTCAAGCCGTCCGCGCCGTATTTTGACGAAATATAAAGGTACAGCACGCTCAAAAGCAGGGGGCAGATGCCCATACCGTCGGCGATATAGTGGCTCGCGTGCAAAAATATCCTTTTCCCCTCGCAGCCGAAAGCCAACAAATGCCCGCCGCTTTCCTTCGTGCCGAGCACGGCGCAGCGGTCGTCGTTGAATACGGGAACGGGCGCTTCGTTGAAATGCAGCTCTATGCACTCGCCGTTTTTTTGCGGAGAAACGCAAAAATAAGGGTAACGCTTCATCGCGGAATTGATAGCTTCGACAAGGCGGGCGTGCTCAACTTCGTCGCGCATGGTCACGACGAGCTTAAAGGCGCTCGAAAAGCCCTCGTGCGCTCCGTATAAAAGAGGGTTTGGTCTGAAATTCATAAAAAATATCTCCTGATTTTAATACGCTATATTATACCACACGTCGCAGAATAAATCAAGGAAAAGCCGAAGCAAAAAGCCGCAGTCCTGAAACTTATACTATCTCTGACAATTTGTTGATATCCTCAAAGCTATACCAATCCAAGCAATCAAGTTTTATTATTGTTTTTGAAAATGCGTCAAGTTGTTCACTGCTGTTTTTTTGAAATTCATCGGCTTCGATACCGAAAACGCCGTCGTTCAATTCAACGACCTTATAGCAGGGATTGTGATTGTTTATCTTCAAATACGAAAACTTTTCACGAGCGATATCAACGATCAAAAGCAAATTGCCAACTCCGCCCGTGGTCTTATCGCAAAAATGGGATAGCAAGAAAATGACGTCCCCCTTTTTACTTGCGGAGAAATTATCGGAAAAAGTGAGCTCTTTGTTTATATTCAAAACCAATTTGGGCGCTTCTTTATTTTTTAATATCGCCAAAAACCCTTGGTTCCAACACATTCTCACCTCTGCAATCGAGTAAATACAGCACAATGCGTCGCATTGAGTCAACGGATGGAATTTGTCATAAACAAAAGGAATTCTGTCACGAACGTCCCATCTCGGAAGAGAAGAAAAATCATACTTCCAATCATTTTCAATAGTCATAGTTTCGCACTCCTTTGCTTCATTTGTGTCTATAGTCTGTTATAATCTGGACTATGTGAGAAACAAATTCGATCGGAAGTCCGTCGACGTTAATTGAATTTGTAGGTGTCAACCCCAAAAGATAATCGGTTGATACACAGAAAACTTTTGATAGTTTTATAAGCATTTCTATTGACGGCTGAATATTGTCGTTTTCCCAGTTCGAAATAGTTTGTTTTGTTACACCTAATTTTTGAGCTAATTTCACCTGTGACCAGCCAAAGGACATTCTTAATTCATAAATGTTTTTACTTAACATAATTACACCCCCAAAAAATATTACAATACTATTATCACAAAACACTTGACAAATACAAAATACTATAGTATACTAATATTTGACAACAATAAATTTGTCACAAATATTTATCGGAGGTATATTATGGACTTTCTCAAAAATTTTAAAACCTACTTCAAGCGCATCAAAAAAACCGTTACCGACATTGAGGAACTGGATGCCATTGCAGCGGAAACAAAATTGTATATGATAGTTTCCCTTGCTCTAGCAACGATCCTCTTGGCTTTTTCATTCATTTTTTTCTCTCTTATGTGGCTGTTTTCTACTTTTGCTTTCGTTTCATTTGGTTTCTGTGTGTATTTTATATTGATTATGAATCTTTTAAAGCACGCCAGAGTAAATTTGATTAATTTAACCTGTGATAAATGCGGTTCCAGCTTAAAGAGAAGCGAGTCAGTGACTTGGGAAGAACTTGGTCGTGAAGAAAAAGTGACCAGTCAGGGGGGCACTGCAACCGCTAAATTGTACGTAACACTTAAAATTAGCTGTACGTGTCCTAAATGTGGAGCATTGAAAACATTTGTAGTAACGCTTTGCGTAGCGCAAGCAAGTGCCCACTCAAGAGGCATTGACGGCCGTGCATATCCTGCCGAAAAAATCGTAGAAGATTATTTTAACGGTAGAATTCATGTTTGAGATAAAACTGATTGGCGGATATTAAGTAAAAATCAAAAAACAGACGATGAGTTGTCGTCTGTTTTTTGATTTTTAAGGAAGTTATTTCATTTTTGAAAGCAGGTTGTGAGTTTGTTGCCTTTGAAAAGCATTTCCGCCTACTTTCCATGGTTAGAACATAGAAGATTATCTCAGAAAAGATGGACATAATAAGCGAAATACCACAAGAGCGAACACAGCCCGCCACCGTCGCATTTTGCGAAACGCTTTGGCACGTCACGGTCGACCGCGTAACCATCTATAACGTTGACCGCCTGATTTATTCGCTAAAGGACGGCAGCGAGATAACGGTTATGTATGATTTGAGCGAGAATAGAAAAGTCCCCGAACGGCACCAAGGGTCGATGCTGTTCGGGGATGCATTATGTTGTCCGAAAAGTTGATTTCAAGTTACTCCGAAAAGGATTCTCCACGCTCCGCTTCAAAACGCGCGACGATCTCCTTGCATTTGGAGGGGCGGAGCAAAAAGATCGTGGGCAAAATGTAGATCGCCATACCGGCAAGTGCCCCCAAGGAGAGTTCGTTGACCGTTTCGGCGCGAGTCTGTGTAAGGAAGATGGAGCCCGAAAGCGCTACCGTATCGATCAGCGCGTGTACCAGAATCGGTACCCAAAGGCTTCTGCTTCTCAAATAAACCGCGGCGAAAAACAGACCGGTGCTCGTTGCGGAAATGGCTTGCATGAATACTACCAAAGGATTGAATCCGGTAAAAAGGTTGAACAAATGGACAATTCCGAAAATCGAGGAAGCGATGAGAGCTGCGAGCCATACGCCCTTTACCGAGCGGACATACTTTTTTGCAATGATGCTTTGGATCGCGCCTCTGAAAAAGCACTCCTCTCTGATGCCGATCCCAACAGCCTGAACAAGCCCGAAAATGATCATTCCCGCGGATGCCCATTCCGCGGCGGGATTAGAGGTTGCTTTGTCAAAGAAGGACCAGAGAGAGAATAGCATCACGGCGATTACGACAGAGGAGGAAAGCAGAGCCTTGAAAAAGCCCTTGGGCTTGAAGGCGCTCTTGAAGCCAAGGAGGAGCACCAATCCCACGGAATAAAGCGCGACGAAAAGCTCCTGAGCATATCCCCAAAAAAGCGAATTCGGCAAGAGATTAAAAACAAGGGCAGTCCCGTTTAAAAGCAAAAAGAACAAAAGTGCAATCATCAGGCTCGATACAATCGCGTACCGTTCCGTGAACTCTCTGATTTTTTGCAGCATAAAATCCTCCTGAAATATAAAAGATAATACATTATATCACAGGTCAAAAGAAAAAACAATATTTTTCGTAAATTTATTCCTTGAACGATTGAAGCCTCAAACGTACAAAATCCGCCACTTCTGTTTTTGTGGGGCAAGCAAAGGCGGATTTATCTGTTTATACATGAATACGATGTATTCATGCGAAAAAACGCCCTTAAAACCGCCGAAATGAGCGGAAAAAGGGCAAAAATAGGGCATTTTCCGTATATAAAGCAAAATTCCATAGCCGAAATTGTATCGACTATGGAATCTTTTTTGTGTAAGGACTCATTCGTTAATACAATGAAGCCTTGAAAACGGAAATTGTGCATTTATTCCCTTAAAATATAGGCAAAATTAAGGGAAAGTTGCGCTTTTTAAGGGAAAGAAATTATATTTTCAAAATACCCCTTGACTTTTTCGCCGTTTAGAGCGATATATACAAGCACTCGGAGGTGATTCGTATGAACAAAAAACAAGGGGCGGCAGAGCGTGATTACCGTCTTGCCAAAGCCATTTTTACAGCGTTGCGAGATAAAGGCATCCTCACGGATGAGGAGCTTTCGGCACTTAAGAAGAAATGCGTCGAAAGGCTCAATCCGATGGTAGGAGAATTGGAGGTGAACAGCATTGCCGAAGAGAAAAGTTACACAGGTTGAGTTTGCTCCCCGACTTGGGGACTTCGGTCGAGCTCCTACGGCAAAGCTGCGAGTTGCCGCCTACGCCCGTGTGTCCACCGAAAAGGAGGAACAGGAGCACAGTCTGGAAGCACAAACCGATTATTTTGAAACCTATATCAAGGAGAACCCTCGGTGGGAGTTCGTAGGGCTTTATGTGGATGACGGCATCTCCGGTCTTTCCTATCATAATCGTGACGGGTTCAATCGTATGGTCGCAGATGCCATTGACGGCAAAATCGACCTCATTATCACCAAGTCCCTCTCCCGCTTTGCTCGTAATACAGTAGACGCTCTTACCACCATAAGAAAACTAAAAGCGGTTAACGTCGGTGTCTTTTTTCAAAAGGAGGATATCAACACCCTTGACGCCAAGGGAGAGTTTTTGCTGACTCTTATGAGTTCCTTTGCCGAGGAGGAGAGCCGTTCCATATCGGATAATATCACTTGGGGTAAGCGAAAACAGTTTGCTGATGGGATTTATAATGCTCCGTTTGGTCAGTTTCTCGGTTATGATCGAGGCTTCGTTATAAACGAAAAAGAAGCTCGTGTGGTTCGGTTCATATATATGCTGGCATTGGAATATTACTCTCCCAGCAATATAGCTCGTCTGCTTACGGATTGGAACATACCTTCTCCCGGTGGAAAGAAAGTGTGGCAAATCAGTACGGTGGAGAGTATACTCACCAATGAAAGATATAAAGGGGACGCACTCCTTCAAAAGACTTTTACGGTAGATTTCCGCACAAAGAAATGCAAGGTCAACGAAGGCGAGCTTCCGCAATATTATGTGACCGGGGGACACGCCCCCATCATTTCACCCGAGACCTGGAATGAAGTTCAAAAGATATCTCTCCCCGAGGGGCAACGGCTTAGCCGACGATATACAATGTCGGGCAAGCTTGTATGCGGTGAGTGCGGAGGACGGTATGGCATGATGCTTTGGCATTCCACCACCTATCGCAATTATGTATGGGAATGCCTCCCCAAGAAGCAAGGCAAATCAAAATGCCATTGCACCCATATTTACGCCGAGGAAATGGAGTCTGCTATCGCCACAGCCTTACAACACTTGTGTGAGAAGCATAGGAAAATTAAGGGGCTGTGTACGGAGTTGCTCTCTTCTGTTCCGTTAAATGACCGAGAGGGTGCATTAACGGCATTAGCGGATATGAAACCACAGGACATCGTCTTTGACAACTCCGCCGTCAATGTTCTAATTACGAAAGCGGTAGTTACAACGGATGCACATATCGTATTTTACTTTGTTGACGGTAGCACATATAAATATCACATCTGTGGAAACACACCCCAGGGCAAACGAATATGAACATACGGAAGGAATACCACCAGAGGATCGCAGATCTTTATTCTCAAGGAATGTCGGCATCGACAATTGCCGAAACATTGGGGATACCTCCAAATACCGTGCGAAGTTATATAAGGCGATCACTAAAGTAGCACCGTATACGACAAAAGGCAACAAGCGTGAACTTGCTGCCTTTTATTGTTGTAAGGGTTACTCCTGTGGACAAGCGGGCTTGCTCAAAACATCAAGCATCATCTGCGCTCCGAGCCGAAACGCATACACGAATCTCGCCTCCTCGGCAAGACTCGCATACTCGCTCCAACAATCATCGAACCGCTCAAAGATGTCCTTCTGCTCTTCGTTCATCGACTTCAGAAGGTCATCGTGATGCTGAGCCATATACTCCATCAACTGCTTCATCTCCGGTGTATTGTTTCGGCTGTCCGTCTGGGGACTTATGTTCCCGTGCCACAACTCTTCAAGTGTACTGTTCATACGCGCACCTCCTTGTAGTTGGAGATGTTACCATAAAAACGGCAGATGTTCAAGGGGGTGCTAGAATTGTTATCGGTTTGTTATCAATTACGGAAGATAAAATTATTTGTTTCCGTTTGGGAGATTTCTTTCAGGAATTGAAATTTTGCTTATTACTACACTCGGATAATTGCTCAAAAATCTCATGTCAGCATACGAACATTGCTTTTCCTTGTATGCGGACAACTCACCGCAATCAATAAACCATACATATTCACTATCTCCCGCATAGGAACAGCAAAGGACATAGTCAAGCGATGTACTTTTCGTCAATAGATTCAAGAATTCCGGGCTTTGCGCCAAAACAATGGGAACTGTATGAGGCTTAGTTCCACTATTATCAACGGCAATGCTACCAATGGGAGAAACATCCTCAATGAGAAACATTGTTTTTACGGGAGTATCGTTTGTAATAATGCCTCTATCTAGCAAATTTTGTTTATAGATGTCAATTCGCCTATAATGCTCACAAAAGCTTCGCGTCACATTGTCTATGTAATCTTGGTAGGAGCAAGTTGCTTTTATTTTGCTATGGTAAATTACTCCCGTTTCGGTAGCAGCAAGGCTTCGTTGTTCTCGATCAATTCTCGCTTGTTCCATTCGGCTTGTGCTACCTTTGCGGTTAACCGCAGCGGAATCAAATTCAAAATGTTCAATAATAAGAGCAATATTGTTTTGTACAAGGACGGCATCGGGCGCGTCGCCAGGAATCATAGTTCCGCCTTGAAGGAGATTGGCAAACAAATTTACTCCCTCATCGGATCCCAAATATTGAACGGTATTGGATTTGTTACGAAAATAGTGTTCTAGTGTTTTAATAACCTCGTTTTTCATTACAGCATCTGTGCCCCCTAAAAATATGAAAATGATTTGATAAAAGGTTGCCACCGAAGCAGCAACCTTAAATCATTAGTCAAGTATCCGAATAAGCTTTGTTCTGTCCTTGATGGAAATTTGATACTTCACCACGGTATTATTACTGATTTGCAGGGATATCATACTGCCAGTATCATCCCTTACAATTCCTTTAACGGTTTCGCCTCCACCAACAGCTATAATTATCTTTTTGCCTTTGAGAATATCCCCTGGCTTATACGCTCTACCGTTTGGAGATACCGGCGGTGTTTGAGCTGTAGAATTGGTTTTAGTAGGCAACGGATTCGCCCTCACGCAGTATTCCTCTAAATGTATGCTTTCAGGAACACCGTTTTTAGTCATATATTTTTTCTGACAATTAGGGCAAACCAGCATATTCAACTTTTTGCTTCGTCCATCTGTCTTGTAGACAGGAATGGGCATTACGCTCATTAACGAATGGTCAAAAGGACATATTCTTGTTTTTTCGTCCAGCCAGTAGAATGCTACCGTTTGATCCGAAGGCGAAGTAGACACTTTAGGCGGTGTAATAACTTGAGGCTGGTGAGAGGTTGTTGCTACCGGACGATGAATCTGTACGTCAAGCGCAGTATCCTCGCTTCTTATCTCATAACATTTTTCGGGGAGTCCGTATACATTTACACTTTGATGTCCGGTTGAGAATGTATTGTCCTCCAAATAGGTTGAACTATCGAACATCAAGCCTTCCAAATGAGGAGTATGCATTTCGGTATAGCATCCTCCGTCCTTTATGAGACGTTCTACGCGCTTCACCAAACGAAGATTGTGAATATTATCCGTATCATCATCCGGCATAATCAAGAACAAATAATCCTTGGCGCGGCTGATGGATACATTGATGATATTACGCTTATTCAAGAACATTTCAGGACTAGCAGAAATAGAAGGCGGTGTATTAAGTACAACAAATATGGCGTCGCATTCATCGCCTTGGAAGCCATGA
Source organism: Eubacteriales bacterium (assembly GCA_045633005.1). Classification (GTDB taxonomy): domain Bacteria; phylum Bacillota; class Clostridia; order Oscillospirales; family CAG-272; genus CAG-390. The sequence goes on from JAZQXT010000022.1 coordinate 13,631, forward strand.
ATCGTTCCAACCTGAATATCTACTACCGATGGAATATCCTTGGAGCAAATTAATTTTTCAATCAAATCTGCTTGTGCGCGGTATGGCGCAATGATACCGATCCTGAATGTCTCATTGGGATTTGACGATGCTATTTTTTCTGCGAAATAATGAGCAAACTCAAACGTAAACAATGCAGAGTACACCTGGTAGGAGCTACTATGTTGAAGTCTCTTACAACGATAAATACTCTCATATTTACTTACCGGGAATTTTATCAGGTTAAGCGGCTCGACCTTTAGATCGATATTTAACGGTTTACGCGATGCCTCACTACGGTAATGCTTCAAAATACCGCCATAAGCAAATTGGCTGAATATTGAGCCTACAGAAGGAATACTTCTGTATTGTGTAGTAAGTAATTCCACTTTGTAATCGTGCGGTATCGTATGAGGCTCCGTGAACGAATCCAGTTTAACCATTGTATAGATATTTTCATTACGCCACAAATCCACCGATGTAATTGGTTCAATTTGGAATGGGTCTCCGGTAATGATAAATTTTTTTGGTGTTTTCTTGTATAAGGGATAAATCATATTGACAAGCGGAATCATAGAAGCTTCGTCGATGATAATATAGTCCCACTTTATACCGTTCAAGAAAACACGGTGGCCTTGCGGCATAAAGAAATCATATGGAAATCTTGCAATAGTAGTTATTGTGACATTCTTTCGCAGGGTACGAATATCAAAGGACTTGTCGCGGAAGATCTGGCTATCCTCAATAATCTCGTCTCCCGTACCACCAAAGCGGACAAGCCAATCATTGTAAGAGGAATCCTCACCCATTACGTCCATAATTCTGCGTGCAAGAACGTCGGCAGCCTTATTTGTAGGCGTGAGAACCAAGACCTTAGGAGACTCGGCCCCTCGCATTAACGGCACAATAACATTTCGCGCAAGATGTGTTGTTTTACCGGTGCCGGGAGGTCCGAAAACAAATTCAATGTTTTCACACAGGTTTTCTTGCATATTGAAGGAATCTTCGTATTCATTTTCCTCGCCTAAAGCATTTAGTTGCTTACGAAGCTCTTCCAACAAGAATACGGGGCTCTTGGCATCGATGCGCGCTTCGGTAACCTTTGAAAAATCAATATCCGAAATATCTACATGTGATTTCAGTTTTACACGCAAGGTATAGGATTTGACATTGGCTACCTCTATTGCAAGTGTTTTCGTTTGATCACCGAAATGCAAAACAAGAGGAATATCCGCCAAATCCTCCATAAATTGAGGAATATACCTACTCGGATGCTTCAATACCAACGTGCGCTGTGTTCCAGGTTCGCGCTCAACCCGTGCAAAACTTATAGATACTTCCTTGCTATCGAGAGCGTTAGCATTGCTATTTAGTGTTTCCAGCTCCAAAAGGGCTTTAAACCAACCGTATGTATATCTCTCCGAATCAAGGGCACGTTGCTGTAATTCTTCAAGATAGGCGATTTTATCAATCTCTCTTGCTGCTTTTTCTTTGGCAAGCTCCGTCTTTCGGCTATAATCTATAGGTGTAGGTGTGAATTCATCGGCATCCACATCAACAGATTCATCTTCCGAAGAGTCCGTATGCACAGTAGGAATACTGTGTGTGCGTTTCAAAATGTCACGCGCCACCTTGGATGTTGTTTGGTGGAGCTTTCTCGGTGCTGTAGAAGCAGGCGCGTCCTCACCATCGATTTCATCTGCATCTTCTTCAACCACGCCTTCTATTATTATCTCATTATCGGATTCAACACTACCAGCATCCCTTTTGCGTGCTTCTCTCGCTTCTCGCTCTTCTTTTATTCTGAGAAGTTCGGCAAAGTCTGCTTCTGTAATACCCGACTCTCTTATACGATCTGCGAATTCTACTTTTTCACGTTGCAAATCTGTTAAATTAGAATTATCTTCTTCTACCGAAACGATTGGAGTTTGAAATTCAAGCAATTCTACCAGTTCATCCGCACCAACAATAGACATATCGTAAATTGATGAAAGAAGAGAGCATTGTATATTTTTGGCGCACACAAACTCATCATTGTTACTGACCAACCAAGGCAAATCACGCAACATCTGCAATGTTGAAGATGTCTCATAAGTATATCGCCAATTGTATCTTCCGTCGGGGCGCGATCCGATGGTTCTTCTTTGAATCCGATACGAAAATATATCCTTATGAAGAAACTCGCAAAGATATTTCCACAAGCGTTCAGATAACATATGGGATTTTTCTGAAACAACTTTTTCGATAAGTTCTTTCAATCCATCCACATAATACTCTACGGTTTTATTGTAATAGCCACCGGAATTATCCTCATAAACAGCAGGCTCTGTTTTTGCTCCTAGCTCCACCAGAAAAGATATTATATTTTTCTCCTCGGTGCTTCCAAGCATAGATATGTATTCATCTAAAGCGACAAACACAGTATCCGGGGTTGTTTCAAAATATTCGCGCAACTCGTCTGTCGGCACATACAAATCATCAGCCTTGCCACGATACATTTTAGGATCGGCAACACTTGTGTAAGTGATAAAATCACAATCTCTAATTTCTTCAATAAATTCGTCAATTTCGCCTTGATGACACTGTTGGTAATACTTATAGAAAAGTCGAAAATGAGCATCTATGTCAATATTCTCGTCATTACTTCTATACAGCGGAATAATCGTGTTGTATATTTCGTCCCTTATAGACGGAGTTGTTATCCTTAACTTCTCGATAAGTGCTCGTGCATCAATGTTATTCAACAATTCTTCGTGAACAGTTCGGCAATTTGGTATGTCCGTGCTAGGCAAAAATAGTAGCATATGATCGTTTTCGTCATATGCAGAGGCAGCTTTGCAGTCTTGATCTAAGAACACTGGCGTTGTTCGAGCAAAGTCCGTTCTAGTAGAAGTTTCCGATAACCACTTATAAAAACGGAATAACCATTCTAACGGCTGGTGTTCAATAAATTGTGCGGTTATCCCCTCAATGTCTTTAGTTCTAGAATAATATGATGACGTGTATCGTCCTTTTACAAGATGTTGCTCTGTTAACCCTGTAAATGTTATAGATTCTATGTAAGAAAATAACGGTTTGTTGTTACGCAAAATCTCGTCTCGTCCCAAAGAAACGAAAACCCAACTAGCATTCGATTTTCCGCATATTTCCGACAATTGTTCATCCGTAAAAAGATCTGCCAAAAAAGGAACTGAAGCCCAATAGGCATTCGCTGTTATTGTATATCCTTGGCGAGTAGGAATAATTCTCTCCGTTTTAAAGATGTTTTGAATTTCCGTATAAAACGGCTTAAACGAGATGCTGCTAATATCGTCTAACTCGCAAAAAGCCCCTTCGTTAATGGGTATAAGCGAAAATATATTGTCATCTATGAGTCTTAATCCTTTTTTTTCGCCGATATCCCTTAAATACAGCAATGTAGAACCCGCTAGTTTTGCTAGCAAATCTATCAAGCGGATGTTATGTGCCTCTCCAGCCAAAATGCCTTCACGGCTATCCGTAAGCAAAAAAGGAGCATGAATGATGAAATTAAGTCCCGTTGTTTCTTTTGTCGGGAAAAAGCAGAACGCCGGAGAACTCATAGGCATTAGCTGATTTTCACTATTCAAAAAATATCCTACCGAATATTTGAGACCGTTGTCAAAACGAGTAAACAACCACAGATTTTGGGAAATAATATCATCGCCATAGTTGCGAGAAACACATATTTTTTCGGCTATAGTACCATCATCACATTCAAATGACTCATCAATCGACTTACCATACAATCCAATGGTGTCACCGATTTCAAAATAAATATCTCGTAAATTTGAAAGAAACAAAATAGGTTGAGATAACGCTTTCAGCTTCCCGGCAATATCGGCATACGTCTCTTTTGGGGTGCGATTTCTATGATCGAATGGAAAAACAAAGAGGGTTTCTTCAGGTCTTCTACCGGGAAAATCATTTTCCAATAAGGACGGCACGATATATCTATCAATACGGAAGCGGAATTCAGGATCATAAATATGCGGAGTGGCAGTATATTGAAAAACTGCTTTAAATCCCACTCCAAATTTTCCAATTTTATTCTGTTGCTCAGGTTTGTTTGAAAAAGCAATACCCGTAATGGCATTTATATCTCCCAACGCTCCGTTTTCGGCATCTGCTTCTTCAGTATCGGGATTGCTTATAGAAAAGTGTCTTGTTCCGTTATGTGCAAAAATCAATCGGTTTTCTTCTAACACAAATCGTGCAGAAGTTGCCCCGGCATCGTCAGCATTTTGAATCAGCTCATATATAAAATGTGCTTGATCAGTATATTTTTCAACAATACTACGCCATATGCCGCGATTTGCCGGTCTTTCAAACACGTCAGCACTTTCGGAGCGTTCTTTATGTTTGGCGTCAAAATAATTTTTATCAATAGAATTCATATAAGAACCTCCGTTTGATATCAAAAAACTGTATAATTCCTGTTAAGTCGGGGATACGATGCTTGTGATATGCGCAAAAAGTTCGGAATTCTTCACCACCACGATCGCCAGTTTTTCCCTTACCCTTGTAATTCCCTGATAAAAAAGATTTGGGTAAAGATAATCGGGATTGGGGTGCGGAACACCTTGTAATATGCCGTGCTCGTCATAATAAAATGAGTCATCCATAAGCATTACCACCTTGTCGAACTCCTGACCTATAACATGGTGAGTGTCAAAATCTTCTTTGTAATCGTCATACGGGCTGGGCTCATAATTTGACTTTGAATAGTTTATAAAGGTATATCCTTTGCCTCGGTAGTACTCTAGCAAGTTTTGAGCCTCACTGGTAGTGTTAGCAAAATTCAAATCAACATTTGAGTATACCATTGGAACCTTAGGCTTGTGTTTTAAATTTTTCATACACGTTATAAAAGAGTTCATTTCCTTATTGGTACGGATTTTCTCCGATAAAACAAACTCTCCGCTTAACGAGAGACCTCTTATCTTACCGACGATATCACGTTTTTTCTCCGCCGTCGAGAGAACTTGCTCTGGGTCGGAGGAAAAAATACATATCTGATCATTTTGAATCACCGAATCGCATATCGTTTCAAATTGTGACTCATATATGCGATGCGTTTCGTCCACAAGAATGAAACCATAATTTTGGAGATCGAAATCACCGCGTCGCATCTGTCCGGCAGAAATGATATTTAAATTTTCGATTTCCCGTCTGATTTTTAGCTGCCCATCGGATAACTTTCCACAGTGAATAATCAAAACTTTTCCGTTTTTGGCGAGCGATTTGGCTAGGTCATACAACAATAGTGTTTTACCGGTACCTGGTTTGCCAGTCATATGAAAATAAGCGCTTAAGAAAGCCGCATCAACGCCTTTGAGCAAATCTTTTTTGATTTGTTCTTGAGATTGAGTTAGGAAATATTCACCTTGAATGAACTTTGTCGGCGTATTCAATGGCGAAACCAAATACTTGGATGGGTGAAACAGCGTATCAATTTTCGAAGAATATTCGGTTGCTAAGCCTTTTATTCGTTGTAAAATTTCAGAGAGTTCAACTTCGACAAGTTCATCGTTAACTGATAACTTGTAACATATCATTGAATCCGTGATAACACTGTAAAGAGAAACACGCTTGCCCAAGTGGTTTAGGTAGTGACGATTTTTAAGTAACTGCCCGAGAATTTGCTCTTTTGGAACCGCGGTAGACTTGAGTTCAATATTCAAGCAATGCTTGTCCGAAAATTTGAGCAGATCAAATTCTTTTCCGATTTGAGGGATTTTATAGCCGTAAAAGAACCCGTCAAAGTCAACCGCACGAAGCCCTTCTTGCATAAGGGTATCTACAAATATTCTAAGAGATTCTATCTCATGATACTGCGTGCGCTTTAATTCATCCTTTTGCGAGTGATGCCGCTCCACAATATTAAAAGGAGCCTCATCGTGAATGCGAGACAAAGAATATATATTTACCGAACGTGTCATATGAGCCTCCTTTTTTTACATTAATAATACTGCTCGACATAGCTATATGCCTTCTCAAAGAGCTCTGTATCGAATAACTTCTTTTTGATGAATACAGATTTAAGCGCCACTATAACGTCATTTCTGCCCTGAGGAGTATCCTTCCAACCGGGGAAACGAACAATTTTTACGATTTCATCGATTTCGTTAACCATACGCTCAACGATAATAGGGGTGCTACGATTTTTTACGCTATTGAACAACTCCGTAAGAGCAGCCTTGCCTTTTTCCTCTTTAGGAGGCTCCGGTATTGTAGCCTGCGCTTTTTTTACAGCGGCGGCAGTATCTCTGGCCAAATCAAGCAACTGCTTCAAGAACGCTGCACCGAAGAGGAGCCCCTGCTCGTGCTGCTTTCTCAATTTTTCAAGGCGCTCTCCAAGAGAAATGAATTCAGGGTTATCGAGGTGTCCTCTAATGATAGCGGCTATGCTGATTTCGATTTTCTTTGCCACCTTGGCACTCTTATCCTTATCATTGATAAAACGCTCAATGACTTCAGCATCTGCCTCTATGACGCCCATATTTTCATTGATACCGATAGCAGTGATGTTTTCGCGAACAAGTTCCATAGTCTTAGGACCGAGAGCGCTCCAAATCAAGTGACCCGTATCATCCGAAGGCCTTACGGATTCGTATACGGTAGAAAGCCACTTATAATCAAATTTGTATGCCTGTAAACACGGATCGGGAGATACGATATTCCAAATCTTGTGCAATACACGATAATCCGCACCGAACTTATCTCTTATATCATCATTAGGAAGGCACTGCTGTGCTGCAGCCAATCCCTCCCAAGTGGAGTCGGTTCTGTCTGCACCGGGAAAATAAGCCAAACAAGTGGATACCATTTCTGGAATTTTCTCTTTAACTCCCTCGATATTTTTAATAACGTTGCGCATACTTTCTTCATCAAAGTTCAATGCACGTGCAAATTTTTCAAATATACCGATATAATCAACGATAAGACCGTTAGGCTTGTCTCCGTAAACACGGTTCGTACGGCAAATCGCCTGTAGGAGCGTATGGTCTTTCATCGGCTTGTCCAAATACTGCACTTGCAGAATAGGTGCGTCAAATCCGGTAAGAAGCTTTGATGTAACAATAAGAAGCTTGAGAGGGATGTTGGGGTCTCTGAATTTATCAAGAAGCCTTTGTTCCTCGTCGGTGCTTCTGCGATATGCGACATAGCGGTTCGCCTTATCGTTGTTGGTGTCCATAACGATAGCGGTATGATATTCGTCACCGAAGAGCATATCAAGCTGTTCTTTGAAGAGAACACAGCTCTCGCGGTCATAACAAACAACCATACCCTTGAAGCCGTTGGGTTCAACCTTGGATTTATAGTGGTCAAAGATATGCTGGCACACCTTTGCAACGCGATCGGGAGCCTTAATCAAAGCCTCTGTTTTTACTCTTTTTGCGAGGGCATCTCTCTGCTCATCGGACAATTCCTCGGTAAGGCGGTCAAATTCCTCATCAATAGTCTCCTGATCGACACGTAGCTCCACTGGAACGGTTTCAAAGTTCAACGGAAGCGTAGCGCCATCGCGGATGGAGTCTGAGAATGAATATTTGCTCATATAACCGGTGACATCTTCTTGTGCGCCGAAGGTAACGAAGGTATTATGGTGCAAATGGTTTATGGGAGTACCCGTCAAACCGAAGAAGAATGCATTCGGCAACGCTCTGCGCATATTTGCACCAAGGTTACCTTCCTGAGTTCTATGTGCCTCATCAACCATCAAAATGATATTATCGCGCATATTAAGCGCACTATCAATCTGGTCAAATAAGAATACCGTTGTAATAATGATCTTGCGAACATCCCCGGTCAATTTGCTTCTCAGGTCAGCCTTATCTTCGGCAATTACGAGATTGGGCACATCTGCGGCACTGAAGGTAGCAAATATCTGATTTTTAAGGTCAATTCGGTCTAAAACGATAAGGATAGTAGCATTGCTGAGTTCTTTAGTCATACGGAGCTTTTGCGCAGCAAATACCATAAGCAAAGATTTACCACTGCCCTGGAAGTGCCATATAAGACCCTTCTTGGGTTTGCCTGTCTTAACACGCTCCACCATAAGATTTGCGCCCTCATATTGCTGATAACGGCATACAACCTTGAATTTTCTGAACTTTTTATCAGTAGAGAAAATAGTGAAGTAACGGAAAATATCAAGCACTGTTTCGTGCTTTATCATAGCCATAAGACTTCTTTGCACGTCTGCGAGGGTGCCTTCATCCTTGCATTCAGGTACGTGCCAAGGTCCCCAGTGAGTTACTTTAGCATTTACGGAGCCATAGCGAAAGCGTTTGCCCTCTGTTGCAAAGTTGAAAATATTGGACACGAACATACCTGGGATACTCTTCTCATAATCAAGGATATCCTCGGCACCGTCAATCCAAGATATAGCTTCACGAGTTGCGGTCTTGATCTCACCGATAACAACGGGGAAACCGTTAATAAGAAGTACAATGTCAAGTCGCTTGCCGCCCTCAACCTGCGGGTACACCCACTGATTGGTAACGACATAACGGTTTTTCGACATTTCTTCCTTGGAGCCCATGCCGAAATATGTAATCGGAATAAAGCTATGGTTTTTTCCGAATGGGAATGCGTTTTTCTCAAATATCTGATTTTTGAACTCCTCGTTTATAGTAACGAGGTCGGCAGCACGCGCCTGCATAAAGAGGGGTCTCAACTTAATAATAACCTCATCTGCATATGACGGATTTGCCGCAATTTCAGGATTGAGGCGGATTAAGGCATCGCGCACCATCGGCTCTACCATAACATCAGAGTAGCTTCTGGGGAGCTCCTCTGCGGGGATGTATTCCCAGCCATTTTTCACCAGTGAATCAATTATCATTTGTTCAATTACGTCTTCAGTGAACATTATTTTTCCTCCTGAAATTGTGATTATATGTATATTTTAATATTTTTTCTACAAAAAAGGTCTCTTGTAAAGCGACAAATTTTGATTTATCGGTCTGTTCAACGAACGCAACGAATTCATTTTGTTGCTCAAGCGATGGCACCATAACATCCAACTCGCTTAATGTTTTTAGGTTAATATTTTTTTGAGCAACCTGAGGAGCTTGTTCCTCTAAAATCTTTTGAAAGAAACCGAACCAGTAATGAATAAAAATTTGCTTTACATTGTCTCCAGCAAGGAAGCCTACAACGCTATCAGGGAAACAAGCATCAAAACCAAGAATAGCTGTTTGCGCTATATTGGCAGCAATGGTGATGCAAAGTGTTCCTTTAGGCCACATTTTACTCTGTGCCAATCCGGCTTCGGAATATGTATTTTCATAACTGGTTATATAAAGTTCTGCTGCCGTTACTTCACCTGTTTGTACCAACGGATACGGTCCTCCAAGCAATTCGGGTTTGTTTCGCGGTCTGCTTTTTGATACACCCCTGTTGAGCTCGCCCAGCTCTGAAAGTTTTTTTGTGGGGAGCTTTTTTGAGTTTGTTACCGGATCCCCAAACATCTCGATAAATTGCGATTTGAAATTTAACCGAGGAACTTCTGATGAGACATTTTTACGTTATTTTGGTTAACCATTGCATACTGCAAAGTGGTATCAATGCTCTGATGACCTAACAATCTTTGCACCTGCTCTATGGGCATGCCTTTATCTATGGCCATCGTAGCCAAAGTGCGTCTGAATTTATGTGGATGAACCTTTGAGATTCCTAATTTTCTACCTAAAACGCGCAATCTGATCTCCACACCGCTAATTTGCAAACGGTTATGAGGCGATTGCAATGATACAAACAGCGCGGGATTAATATCCGTGCGACTATCAAGATACCGCATAAGGTGAATTTTGGTGCGTGCATCGAAATATACACGGCGTTGTTTGTCTCCCTTGCCGAATACAATACACTCGCGTTCCTGAAAATCAATATCGGCACGGTTTAATTTCACCATCTCACCAACACGCATGCCGGTGGAAGCCAATAAATCGATCATAGCAAGATCTCTATCTGTCTCGCAATTATCGCGCATTATTTCAAGAGCCTCATCAGTATAGGTTTCTTTTACTGTTTTTCCGGTTTTCACCTTGTGTATGCGTCTTACAGGGCTCTTCAATATGTGGTTTTCTTCCTCCAGCCAGGAGAAAAAACTTGATAGTATGCGTCTGATATTATCAATTGTTACCTTGCTGGCATTGCTGCTTTTTTGATAAGCATCCAAATACTGCCGAAGGTCGTCTGTAGTAATATGTTTGGCGGTTTTGCCAACTTTAGTTAACATATTCTCGATAGTAGAGTGATAATATCTAAGAGATTTGTCGGAGCACCCCTCAACTTTTTTAGCAGCCAAGAAGGCCTCCAACAAAGCTCTTTCAGTTTCTTCTTCGGTATTTTCGTTACCAAAAATTGATAATACCGTCATCAACACCTGATGAAGCTCGCTCATTTGTTTGTTATCAAGTGTTGATTGCATTTTTTGCTCAATTTCAGTGATTATTTTAGTATACATGTCGGTTTTCTCCTTGTACCGACATCCTACGCCACTAAAAATTATTTTGTCAGGTCCTGCTGCATTAGGGATTTTATCAATGCAGAGGTGTTTTCTATTGCTTTTTTGATTTCAAATTTTGATTTATCGGTCTGTTGCTTTAACGCTATGAATTGTTTTTGAAGATCCATAGGGGGGATATAAATAGGTATATTTTGTAACTCTTGAGCGTTAATATTTGCTTGTCCGCATGCAGCTTTACACATGGAGAGTAATAACTCCTTGATATACGGCAAATTCATATATTGTACTAAAAACTCAGGAGTTGCTTTATCGTTCATCCTCACACGAATGACGAAGCCTGCTAATACCATGGTTTCATCTCTGTCATAAAGGCACGTTTTACCAACAAGCTCTTTGCTGTTCGTGCGGTTGAAAAGTACATCACCTCTGCGTACGGTGCATTTAGGTAGTTCATTATCGGGGATGTTAATTCTTTTCAAATCAGTCAAATCCAATTCGCCACCATAGGTGATATTGTTCATTCTTATATAAGGATATTTTCCGTCAGGAGATGCCTGCCTGCTTGATCCGTACCTAACATCACTAACGATATCTCTGATAGTGCCCATAACCCAACCTAAATTATTATCTTCAGGTCTTCCAAACATCTCGATAAATTGCGATTTCACGAGCTCGTCACTTTGACGAAGCAATTCCTGATAAGATTCTCTTGTATCATTGGCCGCCCATAAAATATCTGCAAATTTTTCAAGCTCATCTACTTCAGGGAGATCAAACTCGTATGTCATAAGCGTCTTAGGGGACAGGCGTTTGGACATTGTTCCATCCGAATACTGATCCGCAAAATCCCAAAAGGCGTCCGTGTTTAATACAAAAGGCAGAATGCGTCCGATTGTGGGATCTTTAGCACGAAGAACAATAGAGTCGCCGGAAGTTAACCCATCAAAATCTACGGTAGAAGCTCTCTTGAGGTATACGTTTCTTCTAGCAACCAAAATGTCACCGCTTCTAAATACCTTCATAGTAGATTCTAGGTTTTCTGTGCTACCATAATTTCGGATAATTACTTCTCCAGAAACATAATGTTCAAGGCCGACAAAACGATCGTATTGGCTAGAGGCTGGATTGTTTTCTCTCTCATTAACCTCTATTGCTACATCAGACATTTTATAATGTGCCACCGTTTTCACCTGCCTTTATGAGTTCGTTCAATTTTTCGTATTCTATACGCACTTTGCTCGCACTATTTTGCCAAGCATCGATTGCATCATCGATACTAATTACATCTGCCTGACCGGAGTTGCGTACATAAAGAGCAATGCTCAATTTGCTTTCGTTTGCTGCGATTTCATGAATATCTGCAACAGCAGAAAAACCATCTATAATAGCAAAATCTGTATAAGCACTCGCAATTTTGGTAATATGTTCTTCTTCGAGATAACTCTGTGCATTTTTACGTGTTACTTCATTTTTTGCATTGATAAAGAGAACCTTACCTCTACGCTCCGCGGGTTTGTTTGTATTACAAATAACAATACAAGCCTCCATAGGAGAGTTGTAGAACAGATTCTTTCCAATTCCTATAACACATTCTACAAGATCGAGTTGTACCAGTTTTTCGCGCATTTCTTTTTCTTCTCCACGGAAAAGAACACCGTGTGGGAATAGAATTGCACAACGTCCAGTATCGGGCTTCAAACTTTTAAGTATATGCTGGAAGAAAGCGTAATCAGCTCTGCCTTGGGGAGGTACACCGAGGAAATTACGACCGTACTGATCGGTTTCAAAGGCATCTCGGCTCCAGGAGCTAATTGAATATGGAGGGTTAGCCAGGACTATGTCAAACTGCTTAAGCTTACCGCCTTCAATAAACGCAGGATATTTCAATGTATCTGCATTTACGATTTTGAAGTTCAATACACCATTGAGGAAAAGGTTCATTTTGCCGATAGCGGCAGAAAGTGGATTGATTTCCTGACCGAAGCACTTCATGCCACGCCACTCGGCACCATTCTCACGAAGATAATGAATACAAGAAATCAGCATTCCCGCGCTGCCACAGGTAGGATCATATACTGTTTCACCGGGCTGAGGCTTCAAAATTTCCGTCATAAGATGAACAACGGTACGATTCGTATAGAATTCCTGAGAAGTATGACCGCTATCGTCACCGAATTTTTTAATCAAATACTCATATGCCTGTCCAAGCTCGTCCTCGGGACAATTTGCAATGGTCAAGGATTTTGTGCTGAAGTGCTCAATGAGATTTTTCAGCATTTCGTCGGGCAATGCTGCCTTGTTTGTCCAGGAAGCATCTCCGAAAACACCTACGAGTATTTTTTCGTGGGTAATGGGGTCCTCGTTTGCCTGTTCAATAGCATAAAATGCATTTTTGATAGCAACTCCGACGTTTTCGATAGTGGTACGAACGTCGCGCCAATGGTGCCCCTCGGGTACAATAAACCTATGGATCGTAGCGCCCATAAATTTTGCGCCGTCCTCACCATACTGGTTTACTGCGTTTTCGGTTTCTTCATCGTAAACGTCGCATACTCGCTTAAAGAAAAGAAGAGGAAATACATAAGACTTATAATCACTCGCCTCTACATAGCCACGAAGGATATCTGCAGATGCATAGAGAAATGTTTCTAATTCGCCAAGTTCGATTCTGTTACTCATTCCAGATAACCTCCTTCTTTCAAGAGTTGATAAAGTCTTTCCTCACACTCGGCTACGTTGTCAAGTGCTGCAAAATATTCCTGTTTTACTTTAACGGGGTCGATGGGCGGCGCCGGAGGCTTTTCAATATAAGCATTGACCGCCAGCGTATAACCGTTTTTCTCGAGGTCCTCAAGCGTAACAACCTTAGAATATCCGACAACATCAGCGTAATCTGTGTATAGCTTGAAAGCCTGCTCAACGTCTTCATCCGTCATAATGTTTTGTGCACGTTTTGCGGTATAAATGGTACTTCCGTCAATGAGGAGTACTTTGCCCCTGTGAGCGGCGGGCTTGTCGTTATTCAAGCAAAGCACACAAGCCGAAACACCTGCACCGAAGAAGAGGCCTCCTACAAATGTAATAACAGCCTCAACTTTATCAGATTGAATCAATTTTTTACGTATTTCGCCTTCTTTACCACCGTGGAAAAGAACGCCTTGAGGCATAATTACAACGCATTTGCCGTGAATAGGGTCCATAGAAGCTACCATATGCTGAATCCAAGCAAAATCAGCATTGGAGTCAGAGGGACATCCCCATACGTTACGACCGTACTGGTCACTTTCAAATGCTTCGGCTCCCCAACCGGAAAGACCGAATGGTGGGTTGGCAATAACGTTATCGAATGTTTTAATCTGACCGCCCTTAAAGAATTTAGGGGTACGGAGCGTATCACCCTGCTCGATAGTGAAATCGTGGGCACCATGCAGATAAAGGTTCATTCTTGCAATGGCGGAAGTGGTCATATTGATTTCCTGACCGAAAATCTTACCATACGCCATCTTCTGGTTATCCATATGGCGGATAGACTCAATGAGCATACCACCGGTTCCGCAGGTGGGGTCGTATACTGTTTCACCCGACTTGGGATCGAGAATTTTAACAAGAAGCTTAACAACCGAACGGGGAGTGTAGAACTGACCTCCGTTCTTTTTTGCGTCCTCTGCAAACTGCTTCAAGAGATATTCGTATGCATCTCCCATAACGTCAGCAGAATAAGCCTTGTTGCCAACGTTGATTTCAGACATTTTCTCTATAAGGTTTTTGAGCGTTTCATCTGAAAGCACTACCTTGTTAGCCCAAGCGGCTCCATCAAAGCTTGAGAATACACCGCCAAGAGTCTTGGGGTTGTCCTGTTCGATTTTAGCAAGGGTATCTGCTATGACTTTACCGACATTTTCGGTAGCTTTGCGGATATCGCTCCAATGGTAGCCATCGGGAATGGTGAAAGAATGTATGGAGTCACCCATGAACTTTGCGCCATCAACACCATACTGCTCAATAGTATCCGCACTTTCCTCATCATAAACATCAGAAATACGCTTGAAGAAGAGGAGCGGTATCAAATATGTACGATATGCCGCTTTTTCTACGTGACCATAGAGAACAGTAGCCGCCGCATAAAGCTTTTGGAATAGGTATTGAGGTGTTGTTTCCTCGGTGGTTGCCTCAATAGACTTTTCTACCTGTCTGCCTTGGGTGTGAGATGCGGTGAGAATTTCACCACGGTCAGCACCTATAACTTTTGCGCCTTTTGGGGTTTCAACCGCATACGATGATTTGTTCGTGTTAATTTCTACTCTAGAAGGATACGCATTTTCAAAATCGGTCAAAATTTCCAAAAGTGTATCATCAAGGAAAGTTAAAGCGTGAGAACGGATATCCGTGGGGATTCCATAGTATGCTTCTGCAATACCGCCGACAATAGCGCCAAGAGTATCACTATCTCCGCCGATAGATATAGCGTTTCGGATGGCATCTTCAAAACTCGTCGATTCAAAGAATGCCTCGAGTGCCTGAGGAACTGTATCCTGACAAGTTTCATTAAACTCGTATGTATCGCGGATATCGTCAAGTTTGAAGTTTATTTTGTAGTAGTGCTTATTTATGTAGTCTTGGATATCAAGAAGGCTACTACCGGTACGAGCCATATAGATTGCGACCGCGGTAGCTTCGGCACCCTTGATGCCTTCGGGATGGTTATGGGTAATTTCGGTAACCTTGCGAGAGAGTTCAATAGCCTCCTCCAAGGAGCGAGCAACAAAACCACAAGCGCTAACACGCATAGCGGCGCCATTACCATAACTGCCATAAGGCTTTGGGCTGTCGGAATACATCCAATTATAGAACGAGCCACCGTATCCGCAACTAGGGTAAGGTCTGCCTACACTCTGCATTGCAGCAACAGCTTCAGCAGACAAATTGGTGTAATTGCCATTGCAATTCAAAATAGCTTTTGCTACAGCCAATGACATAACGGAGTCATCGGTAAAAAAGCATTTATGTGTTAAAAAGTCAAAATTTTTATTTCTGTTGTTATGCCACTCAAAACGAGAGCCAACAACATCTCCAATAATTGCTCCGAGCATAATTCCTCCATTTCCCTTAAACCAAGGGAATCAGCTTCTCGTACAAAGCTTTTAATTCGGCGTCAATTTCGTCGATTGTGGTATTATCAACTATGATTTTTTCCTGAACGTATCGAGTGGGGATTATATCATATTCATTAGCTACAATTTCCTGGTAATTTACAGTTCGACAAACGCCCTCTACTGTATCTCTATTTGCAAGAACTCCGCAAATCCATTCTAGGCTTTGCGTACTGATTTGCATTGCAGATCTTGTTTTGTTCGTTTCTACAAGTCTTTTGCATTCTTCACTTATTCCATTAAAGAAGAATATGTCGTAGGTTGTCTTCTTCGACAGGACAAGAAGGTTTATCGTTACAGTGGTGCCGGACCATGTCATAGGCAAAGAAATAACGCTTTCAACATATCCGTTACCCAAAATATATTCTTTGAACAGTTTTGCTTTTTTAGAAGCAGTAAACAATGCTGACGCGGGAACGGCTACAACGGCCTTGCCGCCCTCTTTCAAAGATGCAAGAGCCTTCTGCACTGCTACGTAATAAGAATCTCTCAACGCATTACCTTTACACTTCATGCCAAGAGGAGGATCTACAAAAATTTTATCTGCCATTAGGGGAGCGCCGTCATTATCGATAACAGGATTACCAACGACATCCATCTCGTCGATTGGATAGCCCTCGTAATCAAAGCAATCTTTATTTATAAGTTTGAAATTGTGATGACCACTCATAATAAGAAGCATTGCGGATACAGGCAAAATTTCCTCGTAAACGTCACAATGCGTGATAGGCGATGTACTGTTGTCCACAATAGAAAGAGTAGATGTTCCAATACCGGAAGCGAAGTCAAGATAACTCTCACCTTCCTGTACATCAAGCAGTTTGCTTACAATGGTGTTAAGCTCGCGAGAAGAATAGTAAACGGCAGAGGACTTATCGGTTGCACCATGAGTATACAAATTATAAGTCAACGCGTCAACAATAATTTTACCTTTTTCAAAGGTCGCGGGATCATCAATTAAATCCATCGTGGATAGGATAGACATGATTCTTTCAAAGTTTCTATCCGAAGCATTCTTTCTGTTCCAAGAATCGTCAAGCCCAAAAAGCTCACGCGCATAGTCGTTTATGCTCTTATGCATCAAACCATTCATATTGTATTCTCTGTCTATCATAGACAAGATGGGAACTAAACCGTTCGGGCCGGCGCCAACATCTCTGGCAGCAAAAACTCTCTGCAAACGGCTGTAATCCTGCATTTCTTCTCTAGTGTAAGCACCCAAGCAATTATCTGTCGCATACTTTATAAAAATGAGACGGATTACACTAAAACCAATATTCTTGTGGAAAAATGCGCCTCTGAGCTCATTATAAAGGCTCCAAATATCCGATTCTATTTTTTTGATATCCATCATTTTACTAACTCCTGAAATACAACATCGTTTCTTCTGTTTTCAAGGGATATGATTTGATTCATAATCAAAATCTTCTCCTGAACATTTTTATATCTCTCGCCAATCTCACGCTGGACTTCTATGCTTGGGACGGGAATATCGATACTTTTGATTTTGCCTATAGAAAGGATGGACATCACAGCGCCCGCAACCTTAGCTTTCATTTGGTCCTTACAATATTTGCTTGCAAGGTAAGCTCTCAAATAATCAATATTCAGTATTCCGTTACTTCTTATAATAGCGCAGAAGGACGGAACAACACATCCGACAGTTTCTTCTGTAATGATAGCCGAGTCAAACGGGGTTGAAAGCTTGATAACAATATCTCCAACTCTAGTTATTCTGTCAACAGGAGGCTCAGCTTTGAGGTGTTCCTCGGGCATATCTTCAATTGATATGAATCCATCGGACGTGATAGCTTTCGGGATAACGACCTTCCAAGTGCCAACACTACTATCCGTATCGTCCTTTGCGGTCAATCTTGTCATTATTTGACCGCTTGTAATATCTACAAAATTTTCTAACTGCGTAATCGTCATATCGCATACCTCTCTGTGTAATAAATGTTTCGCATAAATTTTTTAGGGTTTCTAAGAATTTCTTTTCCGTAATACACTGTCTTTCGACTTATCTCGGAAGAGCGTTCTTCTTGATAATATTCCGAATAAACAACTTCGTCATATCTACGCTGGTCCTGAACGTTTTGACAACTGAAGTAAGGGTCGCTGTTATTCTGATGTATCAAAGCATAATACTCAGCAAGTGAAATTTCTTCAACGCTGATAATTGCATCTTTATGGTGATGCTTGACCCTAGGAATATTTCGAGCAATTCTTGCTGCCTCTTTCCCATCGAAAGCTTGAACAGGAAAACTCTTAATTACATAATATTTTTTTCCTACATGCCCACATTTAGCTGTAACTTTGAACACCTTCATTATACACCCTCCACGTAATTTTGTCAAGTCAAAAGTTCATTTTTGCTTGTGAACTTTTTTGCATGTACCTGATCGTGCTTACATGATATCACAGAAAAATCAATTTGTCAACCCCAATTTCAAAAAAAGTTTGAACTTTTTTACATGTTCTTTTGCGGGCCTGAATTTTCTTCATTAAATCAATATTATGGCGTATGCGAAAAAATATTTTTTGATAAAAACCATTGTTACCCCTTGACTTTCCCGCCTTTTAGAGTGATATATGTAGTACCCAAAATTAAAGGAGGAAGTTTTATGAATTTCATAAGCAAAGAGGCGTTGCAGCGTATCCGTGAGGAGTATCCCGTCGGGGCAAGGGTGGAGTTGACAAAAATGAACGATCCATACCGCACCGACCTTATTCCTGGTTGCAGAGGGACGGTTCAGTTCGTTGACGATATGGGCACCATCCACGTGAGCTGGGATATTGGTTCAAGCCTGGGCGTTGTATACGGCGAAGACGCTTGTAAGGTTATAAAAGAGTAATTTATGGGGCAAGTTGCGGTCTCCTTTAGTCGTATACTAAACTTTTTCTTATACTGATTTTTTTGCTCTATAGAAAAGTTCTGTAATTGACTATCAACGACCGCAACATGGCTTTGTTTTATTGCCCCAAAATCCAGTTTGGCAGGGATTTTGCCTATTCTTGTGATGGAAACCGACCTTGTTCAGTGTCCCAGTGGTGCGGTCGACGATGGTCGTTTACTAAACTTTCTCTTATACTAATTTTTTTGCTCTATAGAGAGTTTTGGTAATTGACTATCGCCGACCGCACCATCTGATGAAAAAGCAGTATTTGCATTGCGTAATAATACTCCAAAATATAAAAAATTGTATTTTATTAAAAAATGCCCCAAATGTCCAGAAATGTCACACTTTGTCACGTTTCAAAAGTGCTATAATTATAATGCACAATAATGTATCAGAGAATAAAAGCTGTAAAAGATGCACCAAATGCCACCGGATGCACCAAACGAAATATGCTATACTTAAAATAGAAAATCATAGAACTGCGTATTATATCCTACAATTGCAACAAATGCATACAGATGCAACCGCCGCAATGTGATACAATTAAAATGACGAAATAATAAACCATTGCTAATTCCAACAGACTAGACACACTAAACAATGAAAATGTGATATGATTATAATGTCCAAAGATACTATATGATGAAACATCGTAAAATCGGAACAAATGGAACAAACAAAACGACCATCATATGGTATTATTATACTGGGCAATAAAAACTGCCGCCCACAATTTCATATTAAAGCCTATACGGATAGCCCCGGTCCGTATGGGCTTTTTTATTGCTTGAAAGGAGGTGATTCAATGGAAAAAACCACGATTAGTGTACAAGAACTGTCTGCACAGATGGGAATAAGCTTGCCGAAAGCCTATGAGCTGGTGAAGTCAAATGGGTTTCCGACCATTCGCATCGGCACAAGAATTCTTATCCCGGTGGACGCGTACAAAGAATGGCTTATGAAAACGGCATCCAAAAGTAAAAAAGCATAAGCACCCCAATTGGTCTTGGGAATCCCCCTAGGGGGGTCAAAATCTCCAGGACTTTTTATCTGTCCAGCGGACACGGCCCGTGACGCAAAGATTTTGGATTTCAAACGGGGTATTACCCTCCACTCCCAAACTACCACAAAAAACTATCAAAAAACATTACAAACAAAGGAGAAAACTACTATGAACAACACCAAAACCTACAGCGAACATCTCGCAAAACTCAACGCTTTAAGAGAAGAAATTCTCGGTATTAAGCGCGATCCTACCGCAGAAGAGCGCAAAATTGAAGCGGAATATGCGGTAGCCTTCAAGGATATGTTGCACACCGGTATGCCTCAGAACGCCCTTAAGATGGGTAGTGACGGCTCGGGCGGCTTCCTTGTTCCCGATACCTTTGAAAAGAAGCTCGTCGAGGGCTTGACAAAGGATAACCTTCTCCGCAGACTCGGCACGGTGCTGAAGACCACCAAAACAATGAAGATTCCGAGAGTGGTGGAGGAAGGCTCTGCCTCCTGGATTCCCGAGGGAGAAATCGTACGTGTCAGCGAGACCACCTTCGGTGAAATCGTGCTTGACGCATACAAGCTTGCCAAGCGTATCCTCGTTTCGGACGAGCTTTTGGAGGATTCCGACTTTGATGTGGAGGACTTCATTTATCAGATGTTCGTCCACGCCATTGCCAAGGCAGAGGAAGCAGCGTTCTTAACCGGTGACGGAAACGGCAAGCCCGTGGGCATCGTCTATCAGGCAGAGGTGGGCAAGGTAATCGACAACGCAGCCGATCTTTCCTTTGATGACCTCATCGATCTTATCTTCTCGGTCAAGGAGCCTTACCGCAAGAACGCCGTTTTCATCCTTTCGGAGGATACCGAGGTCAAGCTCAAGAAGCTCGGTCTTTATGACGGCAAACCTGCTTGGATTAATTCCTTGGGCGAGGACGCACCGGATATGCTCCTCGGCTATCCCGTATACGTTACCAATGAGATGCCCGATGTGGATGCAGGAAACAAGCCCGTGCTCTTCGGTGACTTTTCCTACTATTGGATCGGAGAGCGTGGCAAGCGCAGCGTGAAGCGTCTTGTGGAGCGTTATGCTGACCACGGTCAGGTAGCCTACATCACCTCCGAGCGTGTGGATGCCAAGCTCGTTCTGCCCGAAGCCGTCAAGTCCCTTGAGGTAAAAGCATAAAAACCAATACGGGAGAGTAGCCCCCGTGGTTGCTCTCCCACCTACTGCAGAAAGGAGACATTTTATATGAAACCGCAAGACAAAATTGCAATCGGTAACCTTCGTATGGAAGGCAAGTCCGCCGGGGACATCGCCCTCATCCTTCATCTCTCACCCAACACCGTGCGCTCTCATATCCGCCGTCATCCTGACCTCCCCGGCACTCGTCGTTGTATGACTTGCGGTGCATTTGTGGCACAACCCACGGGGAGACGTGAGAAGAAATTCTGCTCGGATCAGTGCCGTATGGCTTGGTGGAACTCCCACCCCGAGGCAATCAACAAAAAAGCATACTACACCCTCGTTTGTGAGGAATGCGGAAAGGAGTTCGTAAGCTATGGAAACAACCATCGCAAATACTGCTGTCGCGCGTGTTACCTTGCTTCACGTCGAGACAGATCCGTATGACCCGACACAGCTTATCCTCTATCACACCTCAGTTTCTCTCGTGGAAAGGCTTGTAAAAAGAGGTATTCTGACCGCCTCCGATTACAAGAAAGCCATTGACGTATTGAACAAAAAGTACGGCATATCTTCGGATAGTATTTTCGCAGAAATCGCTTGACTTTCAGGGCGTTTAGAGTGATATATATAGTACCCTATAAATGATACAAAGGAGGACTCTATGACAAGAAAAATCGAGCAAGTGCGTTTTGCCGAAAGCGCACCCAAGAAAAAGCGAGTGGCAGCCTACGCCAGGGTATCAAGCGGAAAGGATGCGATGCTCCACTCGCTTTCGGCACAGGTCAGCTATTACAGCGACTACATTCAAAACAACGGTTGGGAGTATGCAGGCGTGTATGCCGATGAAGCCATTACCGGAACAAAGGACAAGCGTGACGGCTTTCAGAAGCTCCTCGCCGAATGCCGTAACGGCAATGTGGATATGGTCATCACAAAGTCCATCTCACGCTTTGCCAGGAACACAGTCACGCTCCTTGAAACGGTGCGAGAGCTGAAAACGCTCGGTGTGGACGTGTACTTTGAAGAGCAGAACATCCATACCGCAAGTGCGGACGGAGAGTTGATGCTGACCATCCTAGCTTCCTATGCACAAGAGGAAAGCCTTTCGGTCAGCGAGAATATGAAATGGCGCATCAAGAAGAACTTTGAAGACGGCAAGCCCTGGAGCGGATTCGTTCTCGGTTACCGCTGTGAGAACGGACAGTATGTGGTCGTCCCCGAGGAAGCCGAGGTGGTTCGGCGCATTTATCGCGAGTACCTTGACGGCTTGGGCGCAACCGCCATTATGAAAGGTCTTAACGATGACGGCATCCGCACAAGAACCGGAAAGCCGTGGCGTATGGGCGGTGTCCTCAAGGTTCTGAAGAACTACAATTACACAGGCAACCTTATCTTGCAGAAGACCTACAGCGAAAATCATCTCACCAAGCGTAAGATGATAAACTGCGGAGAGCACCCGCAGTACCACGCCGAGGGGGCGCACGAAGCCATCATCGACCTTGCCACCTGGGAGGCGGTACAAGAGGAGATGAACCGCCGTGCGGAATACTACGCGCCGAGCAAGCAAGTCCCTGCATCATATCCGTTCACGGGACTTATTCGGTGTTCGGTATGCGGTAAGAAATATAGGCGCAAGACCACCGTATCCGGTGTGATTTGGGTATGCACCACCTACAACACCCACGGCAAAAAGGCTTGCGCCTCCAAGGCGATACCAGAAAGCGTTCTCTATGAGCTGACCGCAGATATGGCTATCAGCGATTTAACGGCTATACAAGCCGAGAACGGAAATACCTTGGTCTTCTGCTTCAAAGATGGCACACAAGCCGTTAAACGATGGAAAGATCGATCCCGTGCCGAGAGCTGGACGGAAGAAATGAAAGAAGCCGCCCGACAGAAGACACTTGCACGGGCAGCAAAGCAATAAGGGAGGACACTATGGCAGCCAAGAATGTAACCGTTATCCCTGCCACCTTGAGTCAGCGGACACGAAAATCAACACAAACACAGAACCGACGCCGAGTGGCAGGCTACGCCCGTGTATCCACCGATAGCGAGGAGCAGGTAACCTCCTATGAGGCGCAGGTTGATTATTACACACAGTATATCAAGGCGAACCCCGAATGGGAGTTTGTAAGGGTCTATACCGACGAGGGCATTTCGGGTACGAACACCAAGAAGCGTGAGGGCTTTAACCAAATGGTCGAGGATGCCCTTGCCGGAAGGATCGATTTGATTATTACGAAGTCGGTCAGCCGTTTTGCAAGAAACACCGTCGACAGCCTTACCACCATACGAAAGCTCAAGGCAAGCGGTACGGAGGTCTTCTTTGAGAAGGAAAATATATGGACATTCGATTCCAAGGGCGAATTGCTCTTGACGATTATGTCCTCCTTGGCGCAAGAGGAAAGCCGCTCCATTTCCGAGAACATCACCTGGGGCAAGCGTAAGCAGTTTGCGGACGGCAAGGTCAGCCTTCCATACAAGCAATTCCTCGGCTACCGCAAGGGCGCAAACGGTCTGCCCGAGATCGTTCCCGAGGAAGCGGAAATCGTTAGGCTCATATACCGAATGTTTATGGAGGGTAAGTCGCAAAGCTACATTGCGAGGTACTTGATGGATAATAACATTCCTTCCCCAAGCGGTAAAAAGACCTGGCAGACCAGTACCGTGGAGAGTATCCTCACCAACGAGAAGTACAAGGGCGATGCCAGGCTCCAAAAGACCTTCACCACCGACTACCTCACGAAGAAGATGAAGGTCAATGAAGGCGAGGTTCCACAGTACTATGTGGAGAACAGCCACCCCGCCATCATTGATTCAAAAGCGTGGGATATGGTGCAGGGAGAGCTTCGCAGACGAAAAGAATCCTCAAGGCGCACCACATCGCAGAGTCCGTTTTCCGGTAGAGTTTTCTGTGGTGATTGCGGAGAGCAGTTTGGTCCCAAGGTGTGGCACTCCAACAGCCAATACCGCCGTGTGATATGGCAATGCAACCATAAGTTCAAGGGCGAGGAGAAATGCACCACGCCTCACCTGACCGAGGACGCGCTCAAGGAGTATACGAGGCATGCATTGAGCTTTCTCATAGAGAACCGCGAAGCCTTGATTGAGGACGGCAGACTTGTAAAACAAGCCCTCTCCAATCACACCGAAATCGATGCCGAGCTTCGTGCGGTTGCCGAGGAGATGGAGGTTGTGGCAGGTTTGATCGAGAAAAGCATCGCCACCAATGCGATAACGGCTCTTGACCAGGACGAATACGCCAAAATCTATGAGAGCCTTACAGAAAGATACCAAGCCTTGCAGAAGCGTTATACGACTCTCACACGGCAGAGGGAGGACAAGCAATTCAAGGCGGATGAGCTCAGCGGATTCCTATTTGAGCTTGGCGAACTTGACCTCCTTGACACCGAATGGAAGGATAGCCGCTTCCGCGCCATTGTGGAGCGCATCACCGTTTACAATGACGGACGGCTCGTGTTTACCTTTACAAACGGCAGCGAGGAGACGGTGATGATGTAAGAAACAAAAAAGGGGGGAATCAATCCCCCCTGCAATTAATATTAAACTTTGCTACTTCCAGCTTTGGGAAGCATACTGTTATGTAATCGTTTTTCGATTTGTGTTATTATCATTGGACTATAAGGAACATAGTCTTTTTTTAACGCAAACGAATAAACACAAACAGAATCTAATGCAATTTTCCTTTTACTGTGACTTAATTTTAAGCTTGCCGCTCCACCATTGTCGCTAAAATGCTCAGTCATTCTACTATATAGAGAATCAGATGAACCGAGATATAAACAATCGCCTACCACCAATGATGGCTGTTTGTACGACTTAAAGCCTGCCCCTTTAACATCATTCCAAGCACTAATGATTTTATGATCAAGCTTAATTGGTTTTGTTATTATAAATACGTATATTCCTTTTTGTCCCCGCATTTTTTTAGGTCGAGTCCCTATGGAAGTAAAGGTCGGTAGAGCGTCAAAGAAATCAGAGGTGTATTCCTCTTTAGTTATGATATGATTTTTTATTTTATCAGCTTCTTCATCGAATTTTTCTGATATTTTTTTAAGCAAATCTTTCATTCTACACCCACCTTACAACAGATTATTGTTGCAATAAAAAAAGCATCTCTATATCATTAATTATACACCAGCGCCCCTTTTTTGTCAAGTTTTGTTGATGATATAGAGGTTAAACAATTATGTTTCAAAAAACAAAAAACTGCCGACCACATCATCGACAGTTTCCCCAATTTAACTTCCTTGAACCCAGGTGCAATGACATACGGCTTGCTTCTCTTGCAATCAAAAAGCAATTTACCATTGAATCTTTTAAGTATCTGCTTGTACCTTGGAACCGTATGCATAAATGGATGTGCATCAGTCTTACCCTGGGGAATCTCTCTTTAGCAGTTTGGGTTCTGCCGTTCTTTATGCCTACGCATCGATATTACCTAAGGACGGGCTTACTCAAAAGTTTTGTTAACATGATCAACCTTCTTTCCGCCATCGAGCCGAAACACGAATAGGCACATATAATTATAAAGTTTTTTTAGGAATTGTCAATGTAAATATTGTAAATTCTTGAAGAGTTAACTCAGTAATTTAACGAATACCAATCTTTTAACGATAGAAAAGCACTACACCTTGACGGGGAGTCGTGCTTTTCTGCATTTTGAGGCTTCCGAGACGCAAGATATAGGCACCGCACATACCGAAATGCACCACGAATGCAAAAAAGCCCTTGTAAATCAAGGACTTTCAAGCAATTTTTAACGATAAAAAGAAAACAGTAGGTCGATACGATTGTATCAATCTACTGTTCCTTATTTGGTTGCGGAGAGGGGACTTGAACCTCCTGACCTCCGGGTTATGAGCCCGACGAGCTACCATCTGCTCCACTCCGCGATATTGATTTTTTGGGCGGTTGCCCATAGTGCAAGAGCGAACACACCCCGCCACCGTCGCATAGTCGTCTGCCGTCGCCACTTGGCTCGGCACACTCCTTGCCCCCTGTGGTTTCGGCTTCGTAAAAACGCGTCCCCGACGCTTTTTTACTCGCCTACCCAACGAGCTACCATCTGCTCCACTCCGCGATATTTTGTGCGCGTCCGCCGCGCGTACCGCGCGCCGCTCGGCTCGGCTCCCTCTCTCGGCATCTCCACGATGCCTCTCTGGTGCCGGTGACCGGGGTCGAACCGGTACGATACTTTCGTATCAACGGATTTTAAGTCCGTGGCGTCTGCCTGTTCCGCCACACCGGCAAGACAAAGAGCCACGCTTTTGCGCATATTGATTATATCACACATCTTGCGCTTTGTCAATACCCTTGCCGCTTTTTTCCGCTTTTTTCATCGACATTTTTTTATTCTGCGCCAAATCCGCCGCTTTTTTGCGCCCGCATACTCTAATTATATCCACTAATGTGAAAAAATATTCTTTGATAAGCAAAATTTTCGCAGTATTTTTGCGCCCTATGTTAGAACCGAACTTTCCTTTATGGATGCTCGCCGTGTGCTACGGCTACATAAAAAAGCGGCGGTTTACGTTAGCCTCCCTGCGGAGGTAGCGAAGCGGCGCGAGGGTAGTGAATGACACCACGGGGTGGTGTCAGAGCCCGAGCGTGACCGAGCCGAAGCGAGATGGGGACCGCGAAGCGGTGGAAGGAGAGTGCGAGCATAATGGAACAAGTGCTTGCCATATCAAGACGCAGGCTCCTTCAGTCTCGCGTTCGCTCGCCAGCTCCCTCTCGGAGGGAGCCTTTGTGTGCAATCGCCGCAAATAGTGCGCATCCGTATTTTTAGTGCAAATCCCTAATAAAACGGTTGGGTGCGAACATCAAGCGCCGTTTTTCTGCGGAAAAACGGCGAGATTCGCTCGCCGCGGCGCGGAACAACGCGCCGCGCCTTCGGAATGACGCTAAAGGGTGCGCTGTTCCCGCCACCTTTGAAGTATTTGCGATAACAAACTGAGAAAAAACGCACTCACTCGCGTCATCCCGCAGACACGGCGCAACGTTCTGCGCCGTGGCAAGTGGATCTCGCAAAAATACCGCAGTATTTTTGCGCCCTATGTTCGCACCCGACTTCCTTTACGGACGCTCGCCGTGTGCTTTGGCTATGCAAAAAGCGTTAAATAAAAACAAAAGCGGAAGAAACGCGTGCGTTTCTTCCGCTTTTTACCTTAACGTTTGCCCGAAGGGCAAACACATCACACGGCGAAGCCGTGCATCACGCGCGAAGCGCGCATCATATTTGCCCGAAGGGCAAATGCATCACTGTGAAAACGCTCCGCGTTTTCACTTAGCTTTTCGTCTGTATCTCAACGAGGCGTTCGCCCGCGTATTTCTTGCGAAGCAGGGGCTTTTCGATCTTGCCCGTGGGGTTTCTCGGAACGCTTGCGAAAATAATTTTCTTGGGGCGCTTATACCTCGGCAGTCCCATACAGAATGCCTCGATATCCGCCTCGGTCGCGCTTGCGCCCTCTTTCAGCTCGATTATCGCCGCGGCGATCTCGCCAAGGCGCGCGTCGGGAATACCGATAACGGCAACGTCCTTAACGTCGGCGTGCGCACGCAAAAAGTCCTCGATCTGAACGGGGTAGAGGTTCTCTCCGCCCGTGATGATAACGTCCTTTTTGCGGTCAACGAGGTAGATAAAGCCGTCCTCGTCCTCACGCGCCATATCACCCGTGCAGAGCCACTCGCCCTTTATGGAGTCGGCGGTCGCCTCGTGGTTCTTGTAGTAGCACTTCATAACGCCGGGACCTGCTACCCACAGCTCGCCGACCTCGCCGCGCGCGACGTCCGCGCCGTGCTCGTCAACTATGCGGGTGCGCCACAGATATCCCGCCTTGCCGATCGCGCCGACCTTGTGTACGTTCTCAACGCCGAGATGTACGCAACCGGGTCCGATGGACTCGGAAAGACCGTAGTTCGTGTCGTACTGATGGTGGGGGAAAACGCTAAGCCAACGCTTGATAAGGCTGGGCGGAACGGGCTGTGCGCCGATGTGCATAAGTCTCCACGACGAGAGGTCGTATTTTGAAAGGTCAACGTCGCCGCGCTCGATAGCGTCAAGAATGTCCTGCGCCCACGGAACGAGAAGCCAAACGATGGACGCTTGCTCCTCGGAAACGGTGCGGATTATCCATTCGGGGCTTACGCCGCGAAGCAAAACGGTGCGTCCGCCCGCAAGGAGCGAGCCGAACCAGTGCATTTTCGCGCCCGTGTGGTAAAGGGGCGGAATGCAAACGAAAACGTCCTGACGAGTCTGCGAGTGGTGCGCCTGCTCCGTGCGGCAGGAGTTTATCAGCGCGCGGTGGTTGTGCAGTATTGCCTTCGGGAAGCCCGTAGTTCCCGACGAGAAGTAGATAGCGGCATCGTCATCCTCGGTAAGAGTCGATGCGACGGCGGGCTTTTTGCCCGATGCGGCATCCTTAAGGAAAAGGAAATCCTCGGCAAAATCGGGGCAATCGGTCATTTTTCCGACGAAAAACAGCGCCTTGAGCTCCTTAAGCTCGTCGCGTATCTCGCTGACACGTCCGATAAATTCCTCGCCGAAAAGGAGCATTGAGGAGTCGGACAGGTCAAGGCAGTATTTTATCTCGGCGGCGGTGTAGCGGTAGTTCATCGGAACTGCGAGCGCGCCCGCCTTGAGAATTCCGAAGTAAACGGGCAGCCATTCAAGGCAGTTCATCAGGAGCAGAGCGACCTTGTCGCCCTTTTTCACGCCGCGGCAAATGAGGAAATTCGCTATTCTGTTGGCGCGTGCGTCAAACTCCGCCCACGTCAGCTCACGGCGGTAACGGGGGTCGTTACCCTGCTCGATGAGGTTGTATTCCTGCCAGCGCTTGCCCTCGTCGCCACGCAGGGCGGGGTTGACCTCGACGAGCGCGGCGTCGCCGCCGTAAAGGGCGGCGTTCTTTTCAAGAAGCTCTGTAATTATCATTATGTAAATCCTTACTGTATTTTTACGGTCTGTCCCGCGGGGATCTTTACGGGGTTGTCAAAGCCCACCTCTATCCAAAGGTCAAGGCAGGATGGATTGCGCACGATGGTCTGGTCGGCGGATATCTGTAGCTGGCGCAGAGCCGTTACGTAATCGCAAATTTCGATGTTCGTAGCCACCCATATCTCGCTGTCCGCCTCGACGGCGCGGCTGACGAGGGATTCAAAATCCGCCCACGCATCCTTTGAGCCGATGTCGCAGGAATGCGTCCACCAGTAGTAGATGCCGAGGTATGAGTTGACCTTTGAGCCGATTATGTGCTTTAGCTTCTTTTCCGCGTCGGGGTCGTAGAAGCTCGTCGTGGGATGCCAGAACATAAAATCGTCGGGAACGCCGAACTTGCCCGTTGCCTTGCAGGTACGCGCGTACTGTATGCCGCAGGTGCGAAGCACGTCTGCGACGTGCTCGTTATGTGCGCCGTTGGGGTAGGAGATGCCGCGCACCAGCGTGCCGAACATTCCTTCAAGCTGACGTCTGTCCTCAAGTATCTCGTAAACGAGATTTCCCTCGGGAACGAGGTTGAGGCTGGGGTGCGTAAGGCTGTGGCAGGACACCTCGTGTCCGACGTAGAGCTTTGCGGCTTCCTCGGCGGTGAGGAGGCTCTTGCGCATGCCGAATCTGCCTGCGTTCAGGTGAAAAGTACCCTTTACGCCGAGCTTATTAAGTATTTCAACGACCTGCACGTCGGTCGTCATTCCGTCGTCAAAGCTGAGGGTGAACGCCTTGCGTCTGCCCTCGGGATAATAGCCGAGCCTGACTCTTTCGTACATTGGAATATCTCCTTTTGAGATTATTTAAGCAGTTTGAGTGCGCCCGTGGGGCAGGCGGCAACGCACTTGCCGCAATCGCGGCAGACGGCGATGGTCGCGCTGTCGCGGAATTCGGGCTTGATGACCGTGCCAAAGCCGCGTCCGACAAGTCCGAGAATACCCTTCTCGGCATCCTCGCGGCAAACGCGCACGCAGAGGTTGCAAAGTATGCACTTACCCTGATCGCGCTCGATTATTTCAAGGCGTTGTTCCTTGAAGCATTCGTGCTTTACGCCCGCAAAGCGCTTTGCGTCAACGACGTAGCGGTCGGCGTACTTGATGAGTCGGCAATCCTTGTAATCGTGACAGCCGCATTCAAGGCATCTCTTTGCCTCGGCGCGTGCGGCTTCCTCGGAAAAGCCGAGGTTTATCTCACGAAAATCGTTTCTTCTTTCCTCGGCGGGACGCACGGGCATCTTCGCGCGGGGCATTTTTTCAAATCTATCGAAAAATTCGTCCTTGGGCTTTCTCTCGCTTACGAAGGGTGCGCGGTAGGGCAGGGGCATACCGTTAAGGTAGCCGTGGATGACAGCCGCCGCCTTGTTAGCCTCGCCGATAGCGGTGATAGCGATGGAAGCGCCGCGGTTGGTAGCGTCACCAACTGCGAAAACGCCGTCAAGCGAGGTGGTAAAGTATCTTTCGTCAGCGGCAATTATGCCCTTGGCGTTAAGCTCGACCTCCTCAAAGCCCTTGACGTTGACCTTCTGACCGATAGCGCAGATAACGTTGTCAACGGGGAGTATCTCAAACTTGCCCTCAACGGGTACGGGGGAGCGTCTGCCGCTCGCGTCGGGCTCGCCAAGCTCCATTATTTGCAGTTTAACTGCGCTTACCTTGCCGTCCTCGCCAAGAATTTCGGCGGGGTTGGTCAGGAACTTGAAGGTCACGCCCTCCTCCATAGCCTCCTCTATCTCGATGTCCTCTGCGGGCATCTCGTCGCGGGTGCGGCGGTAGATAACGTAAACGTTCTCGGCGCCAAGTCTTACTGCGGTGCGGCACGCGTCCATAGCGGTGTTACCGCCGCCGACGATGGCAACGTTCTTGCCAAGTCCCGCATCCTCGCCGAGCGCGACCTTGCGGAGCAGCTCAATGCCGCCCATTACGCCGCCAAGCTCTTCGCCCTTACAGCGCAGACCCATATTGCTCCACGCGCCGATGGCGATGAGCGTTGCATCGTGCGCGGCGCGAAGCTCCGAAAAGCTTACGTCAACGCCGACCTTTACGTTATTTTTCATAGCTACGCCGAGGGATGCAATTTCCGCAATTTCAGCGTCAAGCACAGCCTTGGGCAGACGGTATTCGGGAATACCGTAGCGGAGCATTCCGCCCATCTTGGGCATAGCGTCGTAGATAGTTACTGCGTGTCCCTTGAGCGCAAGGTAGTACGCGGCGGTAAGTCCCGCAGGGCCGCCGCCGATGATGGCAACGCTCTTGCCCGATGCGGCATCGGGAGTGGGGACGTAGGGATTATTTTTCAGCACGCGGTCAGCGGCGAAATATTTAAGGTAAGCAATAGAGATGGGCTCTTCCACCTTGGTGCGGCGGCACGCGCTCTCACAGGGGTGGGGGCAAACTCTGCCTATAGAAGCGGGCAGGGGGAGCTTGTCCTTGATGATCTTCACAGCCTCGCGGTCGTCGCCCATAGCGATAGCCTTAACGTATCCCTGACAATCCGTTCCTGCGGGGCAGTTAAGGGAGCATGGACCTTTGCAATCGCCCTCGTGGTCGCTCATCAGAAGCTCAAAGGCAACCTGACGCGCCGCTTTTACGCGGGGCGTTTCGGTGGAAAGCACCCAGCCGTCAGCCGCGACGGTGGAGCAAGCGCGCATAAGCTTGGGCAGACCCTCGCCCTCAACGAGACAAACGCCGCAAGCACCGTAACGCTTTACGCTTTCGTGGTGGCAAAGGGTGGGTATCTCAACGCCGCCCGCACGGGCAAGGTCAAGGATGGTGCTACCCTTTTCTCCGACGCATTCAACGCCGTTTATAGTAATTTTAATCATATCCATTTTAATACACCCCCGAAATCACTTTACTTTGACCGCGCCAAAGCGGCAAACGCTCTTGCACTGTCCGCACTTTATGCACTTATCCGCGTCGATGCTGTGGGGCTTTTTGACCTCGCCCGAAATCGCGCCCGCGGGGCATTTCTTGGAGCAGAGGGTACAGCCGCGGCAAGCGTCGGCATCAATGTAGTAGGTAACGAGGTCGGCGCACTCGCAGGTGGGGCATCTCTTTTCAATAATATGCGCCTCGTACTCGTCGCGGAAATATCTGATAGTGGAGAGGACGGGGTTGGGCGCAGTCTGACCGAGACCGCAAAGCGCGCCGTCCTTGATAGCCATACAAAGCTCCTCAAGAAGCTCGATGTCGCCCTCTTTGCCCTCGCCCTTGGTAATGCGGGTGAGTATCTCAAGCATACGCTTCGTTCCTATGCGGCAGTGAACGCACTTTCCGCAGGACTCCTTGGCGGTAAAGTCAAGGAAGAACTTTGCCATACCGACCATACAAGTGCCCTCGTCCATAACGACCATACCGCCCGAGCCCATAATTGCGCCCGTTGCGGCAAGAGCCTTGTAGTCGATAACGGTGTCGAATTTATCCTTGGGGATACAGCCGCCCGAGGGGCCGCCAAGCTGAACAGCCTTGCACTCGCGGTCGCCGCGAATGCCGCCGCCAATGTCGTAGATAACGTCGCGGATGGTCATTCCCATAGGAACTTCAACGAGTCCGCCGCGCTTTATCTTACCCGTCAGGGCAAATACCTTCGTACCCTTGCTTCCCTCGGTTCCCATAGCGGAGAACGCCGCGCCGCCGTTGTTGATTATCCAAGCGACGTTTGCAAAGGTCTCTACGTTGTTTATGTTGGAGGGCTCGTCGTTGTAGCCCTTCTGTGCGGGGAAAGGTGGCTTGAGTCGCGGCATACCGCGCTTGCCCTCAAGAGATTCGATAAGTGCGGTCTCCTCGCCGCAAACGAACGCGCCCGCGCCCGCCTTTATGCGCATCTCACAGCTAAAGGAGCTTCCGAGAATGTTCTGACCGAGGAAGCCTGCCTTTTTCGCCTCTGCAATAGCGTCGGTAAGGCGCACGATTGCAAGGGGGTACTCGGCGCGGACGTAAACTACCGCCTCCTTTGCGCCGATGGCGTAAGCGCCGATGAGCATACCTTCGATAAGGCTGTGCGGATCGCTCTCGATAACGGCTCTGTCCATAAACGCGCCGGGGTCGCCCTCGTCGGCGTTACAGATGAGGTATTTAGTGTCGGAAACGGACTGACGCGCGGCGTTCCACTTGAACCAAGTGGGGAAGCCTGCTCCGCCTCTGCCCGCAAGTCCCGATATCTTTATTTCCTCAATGACGGCTTCGGGCGTCATCGAAAGCACCTTTTTGAGCGCGGCGTAGCCGTCGCGGCTCTTGTAATCGTCAAGGCTCGTCGGGTCGATAACTCCGCAGTTGCGAAGCGCGATGCGAGTCTGCTTTTCAAGGAAGGAAGCGTCGTCGGGAGTGATGGTTATGTAGTCAAGGCTTGAGAGGTCGCCGCACTTTACCGCGTCGGCAATAGCCTTTGCATCCTCTGCCTTTACCTTTACGAGACGGCGCAGGAGCGTTTTGTCCTCGTAGATATCAACGATGGGCTCAAGGAAGCACATACCGATACAGCCCGTGATAGAGGGGGTAGCACCCGCGGCAACGAGAGCTTCAAATACCTTATGCGCACCTGCGGCGATACCGCAGCTGCCTTCACCAACGGTTATTCTCATTTGGTAGCCTCCTCTCTGAGCTTTTGAAGCACGGAAATTGCTTTTTCGGGGGTGAGGCTTCCGTAGGTCTCACCGTTTATCATCATAACGGGCGAAAGGCTGCAACAGCCAAGGCACGCAACGTCCTTAAGGGTAAAGAGTCCGTCAGCGGTGGTCTCGCCGTCCTTGATTCCAAGATGCTCGCAAATAGCGGTCTCAATTTTCTCCGAGCCGTTGACGTGGCACGCAGTACCCTGACAGAGCATAATGAGGTACTTGCCGACGGGCTGAAGTCTGAACTGCGTATAGAACGTAGCAACGCCCATTACCTCGGCGGGGGTAGTTCCTACGCTTTCGGCTATGTGATATATAACGTCGGTAGGCAGGTATCCGTAGATGTCCTGCGCCTTTTGCAGAATGGTGATAAGGCTGCCCTTGACCGAGGCGTACTCGTCAAGAACGTCCTTGAGCAGCGAAAGGTCGCTTTTTGCACAGTTGCAATTGCACATTTTTTGTTCCCCTTTTATGTAGAGATTATTTAGGATTTCCTTTTATTTTATAACAAACGCGCGCGTTTGTCAATATAATACGCTAATTGGAAGAATTATTCTTGCTCTGCGGTGTATTTTGCGGCGAAAAGATAGGAAAAAGCGCAGGAATCGTCGCTTGCGACAAAGCTTACGCCGCCGCGCAAGCTGTTGTGAAGCTCAAATCTGCCGCCGAGTCCCTCCTCGTTGTAGCCGATAGCGCCGCACAGCGCCATTCGGGGCGAGAGGGCGGCGGGGTAGCCGTCGGGCAGGGTGTCAAGCAGTTTTTCAGCCACGCCGTAGCTGTTTTTCGAGCCGCCGCAGATAAGGTGGTCGGCTCCCGCCGTGAGCGCGGCGTTAAGCACGGCGGCGGTTGACTCCGATGCGTCGGGCGTGGGCGTTCCGCGTGCTGAAAGTGCCGTCGCGGTACGGCAGAGCCCATCGGGCGCGTCGGGAAATACGGCAAGAAGCGGAAATTTCTTGCCCGTCGAGCTTTTCCAAAACGGCGTAAGCTCCGCTATTGCGGCAACTACGCCGTCCGTGGAGTCCTCCTCGCCGTTTGACGAGGCGATTATTGCCGTCAGCGGCTCGCCGCTCTCGTGGCGGACGGTGTAAACGCCGTCGCCGCCGCCGATGCAGTTGTCCATCGAGGAAATCACCTCGCACAGCATCACGTCGGGCAGAGTCTCGCTTTCCGAAAGGGTGAATATAAACGATGCGGAGCGAAGCGCAAGCATATCGCTTATCGCCTTCCACGCCGAGGCAAGCTCCGCGCGGCTCGTTGCGCCGCAATCAAGGTCGCCGTTGAAAACGACGAGGTCGGCATCCGCCGCATCCACGAGCGTGGATATGGCGTTTACGGTGTGGGTGTCAACGCTCGGCGCGGACAGACAGATAACGGAAAAGTCCTTGTCCGCCACGGTAAGGGTGTGCTGAACTTCCGTTCCTTTTCCGCGCAAGACCTCCGCTTTCTCGCAGTTCTCGGCAAGGGTCGGTTTTTCCCCCGCCATCACGCACTCCGAAAGCGCGTCTGCGGCGGCAATTGCTCCGCTCGCCGACAAAAACTCGGCAACGGCGGTGCTTTTTTCCGCAAGCTTGACGGAGTAGCCGTCGATTCCAAGCTCGGAGTAAAGCGCGTAGCGGTGCGCGGGAGATATGTCCGCGCTTCCGAAAATAAGAGTCAGGGCGCAATTTTTTTGCTCCTTATCGGGCAAAACGAGGGAGATATCCGCCGTGTCGCCAAGCTTTTCTTCAAGCGCGGGGACGAGGTGCTCCTCTGCCACGCTCATAAAGGCGGGCGCGGCGACCACCTGCACTACGGGCGGTGGTGGCGGCGGCGCTTCGGGTATCGGTGCGTCCTCGGTGACGAGCGACAGACAAATAAGTAATACGAGGACGGGGATAGCCAGAGTGAGAAGAACGAGTGCCGTAAGTACGGTAAATCTCTTTTTGTCCTTGCTTATTGAGCCAAGCATTCTTTTAAGGGCGTTCAAGCTATCCCTCCTTTCATTTATCTCATTTATCGGTTAAGGCTTACTATCAGCTTAATGGGTATCTCTCCCTCGGGACCTTCGACCACGTCACCCGCCTGCTCGGACTGCCAAAGCACGGTGCCGTCGGGCTCGGTGGATACGGTGTAGGTGATGCTTGATACGGTAAATCCGCTTTCCTCAAGTAAGGCTTTAGCGGCGTCAACGTGCATTCCCTCGACGTTTGGCACGGTCGCGCTGACCGTGGGCGGAACGAATTCGGGTCCGCCGCTGACTACGAGGTCAACTACGCTTTCGGCTGCGCCCGGGGTCATATACTCGCCCGCCGCAGGGGATTGATCAAGCACCGTTCCCTCGGGCAGATCGCTCTTGCGGTAGGTTATCTTGCCCACGGTCAGCCCCATCGAGGTTACGCCGCTTTGCGCGGACGCGAGGGGAAGTCCCTTTAGCGAGGGCAGACGGACGGGCGGCGTGACGTAGCTTGAACCGCCGCTGACGGTGATATTTACGGACACGGTGGACGCCGTAAAGCCGCTCTCGGTCGGCGATTGCTTAATGACCTCTCCCACGGGGGAGTTGCTTAATACGGTGGATACGAATACGGTAAGTCCGAGGTTTTTAAGGAGCGCGGTCGCCTCGGACTCGCTCATTCCTATAACGCTCGGATAATATCGCGTTTCGAAGTCGGGTCCCGCGCTTACGACGAAGTTTACTGCGGTCATATTCGCGTAAACGGGCGTTCCCGCCGCGGGCGAGAAGGTTATTATCGTTCCCGCGGGGAGCGTGGAGCGCGTGTAGACCACGTCGCCAAGCAAGAGCTTGTTTTCCTTTAGCGCACGCTTTGCCATCTTCTCGGAAAGACCGAAGAAGTTCGGCACGGTGTTGACCGAGGACGGCGTGCCGTTGCTTATATATATCTTGACGGTGCTTCCGACCTCAAGCTTTGAGCCCGCGGCGGGCTCGGTCATATAAACGAAGCCTGCGGGCATTGCGGAGTTGTCGGAAAATATCTTTTCAACGACGAAGCTCTGCGTGCGAAGCTGGGTGTACGCGTCGCGCCAATCCATTATGGTGTAGTCGTTTAGCGTTACCATTTCGGGGCCAAGGCTCACTTTGAGCGTTACGGAGCAGGGGACCTTGCGGTTTGCGCCGCCCGACGGCTCTTGCGAGATGATAGTTCCCGCCGCGACGGTGGACGAATGCACGTATTCAAGCGTTACCTTGAAGTCCTCGTTAAAGCCAAGCTCTGCGTCGGTGGTGTATTCAAGCCCCTCGACCGTCGGAACTTCAATACTGCGCGTGGCAACGCCGCCCGTCAGGTTGTTGATTATATAAAACAGCGAGATTATCGTTGCAAAGAACATAGCCACGGCAACGCCGAGTATTACGGGGAAGGAGGCGGTGCTTGGGCGGTTTTCGCTTAAATTTTTCTCGGAGCGCTTTTTCCTTGCCACCTTTTTGGGTGTCAGCACCTCTGCGGTGGGGTGCAGACGGATGCGGCGAAGCTCGCGCAACATATCAAGCGCACTTTGATAGCGCTTTTTGGGGTCTTTTTGCATCGAGGAGAGGATGACCGTTTCAAGTCCGCGCGATATCTTTTTGTCGATGCGGCGCGGCGGCACGGGCTTGTCGTGGATCTGCATCATCACGACGCTGACGGGGCGTTCGTCGTCAAACGGGAGCTTGCCCGTTGCCATTTCGTACATCAGCACGCCCACGGAGTAAAGGTCTGCGCGGGTATCGTAGGGCTTGCCCTCGGCTTGCTCGGGGCTGATGTAGTAGACGGTTCCTATCGCCTCGTCGGTCATTACGGTGTCGACCTCGGGGAGCTTTGCTATGCCGAAGTCCATCACCTTAACGAAGCCGTCTTTAAGGAGCATAATATTTTGCGGCTTGATGTCGCGGTGGATTATACCGCAGGAATGCGCGTGGTTGAGCGCGGCGAGTATCTGCTCGGATATCGAGGATACCTCGGCAAAGGACAGCTTTCCGCGCTTGTCCATATAAGCGCGAAGAGAGACGCCCTCGACGTATTCCATAACGAGGTATTTCACCTCGCCGTCAAGGCAGATATCGTGTATGCCGACGACGTTGGGGTGCGACAGCATAGATACCGCCTGCGCCTCGCTATTGAAGCGGTCAAGCGCGTCGCTGTCGTTTGCGTACTCGTCACGAAGCATTTTTATAGCCACTCGGATGTTCTTTTCCACGTCCTTGGCAAGCAATACCGCCGCCATTCCGCCGACACCGAGGCATTTTTCTATCTGATACTTGCCGTCAAGCAAAGTACCGACGTATTTTTCATAGCAGGTTAAGTTTTTTTCCATATCTTCTCACAATAAAGTTTTTATTAAAGCTCTACAAGGAGAACGGTGATATTGTCGGGGCCGCCTGCGGCGTTTGCCGCCTTAACGAGCGCGTCTGCCTTTTGGTCGAGCGCACGCGGCGTGTTCATCATGGCAAATATGCTCTGCTCGCCCACGCAACCCGTAAGTCCGTCGGTGCAAAGCAGGAAATAACGCCTTTGAGCGTCGGGCAAATAAAGGGGGATGGAATAAACGTCAGCCTTTACGCTATCCTCCGCGCCGACCGCGCGCATTATCACGTTGCGTACGGGCGAGGTCTTGGCTTGCTCGTATGTAAGCTTGCCTATGTCAACGAGGTGCTGAACGTAGGAGTGATCCTTCGTTACCTGCATTATCTCCTTATTCGTTATATCGTAAAGTCGGCTGTCGCCCACGTTCAAGCAGAACGCGCCAACGCCCTCGACGATGAGGAGCGCCACGAGTGTCGTACCCATACCGTCAAGGCTGCCGCTCTCGTTTTCGTCAGCCACGCGAAGCACCTCGGCGTTTGCGGCGTTGAGCGCCGCCGTCAGAGCGTATTTTATTGAGGCGGGAGTGAGATTTTTCTGCTCGTCGGGGTAATCGGGCAGGATGTTGTCGCGGATAGCGTACGCGAAGGTATCCATTGCGATATTGGCGGCAAGTGCGCCGCCCGCCGCGCCGCCCATTCCGTCACAAACGACGCAAAGGGTCATACCTTGGCGAAGCTCAAATATTCCGTAGCAATCCTGATTTTCGTGTCGAACCGAGCCGACGTCTGTTTTTCCGTAAAATTTCATATTCTTACCTTTTTATTATAAAAAGATTTATTTGCTTTCTGCCGCGGCGCGTCGTAGCTGACCGCAGGATGCGTTTATGTCGGGCCCAAGCGTGCGGCGCACCGTCGCGCGGACTCCGCGCCTTTCAAGCTCTGCCGAAAACGCCTTTATCGCGGCGGCGTCGGGGGGCATAAGTCCCGTTTCCTTTACGGGATTTACGGGGATGAGGTTGACGTGAATGGGGAAGGACTCTCCGCGGCGAAGCGAGGAATTAAGCAACGCGGCGAGTGCCGCCGCGTCCTCGACGGACGAATTCTGCCCCTTTATCAAGGTGTATTCAAATGATATCCTGCGGCCTGTCGCGCGGTAATATTCAAGACACGCCGAAAGCACCTCGCTAATATTCCAGCGGCGGTTTACGGGCATTATCGCGCTTCGCACCTCGTCGCTGTGCGCGTGGAGCGAAAGCGAGAGCGTTATCGGAAGCTCCTCTCGCGCGAGTGCGCGTATTCCGTCCGCGTGTCCGCAGGTGGAAAGGGAAATGTGCCTGTAGCCTATGCAGATGCCGCGGCTGTCGTTTACTATGTTTAAGAATTTCAGCACGTTTTGGTAGTTGTCAAGCGGCTCGCCGATGCCCATCATGACTATGTTATCCACGCGCTCGCGCGTGTCGCGCGCGGCGGTTATTATCTGCGAGAGTATCTCGCCCGCGCTGAGGTCGCGCACCTTGCCGCCGATGGTGGATGCGCAGAAGGTACATCCCATTCTGCAGCCGACTTGCGAGGAAACGCACACGGTGTTGCCGTGCTTGTAGCGCATCAGCACCGTTTCAATGCAGTTGCCGTCCGAAAGGCGAAGCAGGTATTTTACCGTGCCGTCAACGGCGGAAACGTATTTTTGCGCAATTTCGGGGAAGTAGCACGTCGCAACGGCGGAAAGCTTCTGCGCCACCTTTTTGCCGACGTTGGTTATCTCGTGCGGCAAAAGCCCGCGGTGAAGCCCCGAAAAGAGCTGTGCCGTGCGATATTTCGGCTCGCCCACGGACAAAACAAGCTCCTCAAGCTCCTCGTAGGTGAGGGAAAGCAAGTCGATATTCTGTTTTGCGTTGACTGCCTCTGACATTTTTTTACCTTATATATATGAATTTATTTTCTGCGTAGCTTTGCGATGAAAAAGCCGTCGGTCGCGTCGCGCTCGGGCGAGAGAGTGAGCATTCCGTCCGAGGAGATAGAGCCGACCGTAAATGGCTCAAGCGCAAAGTCTGCGTGCTTTGCAAGGAAATTTTCCACCACAGCCTCGTTTTCGTCGCTAAAAAGCGTGCAGGTGGAGTAAACGAGCGTGCCGCCACGCTTTACGGCGCGGCTTGACGCTTCAAGTATCGCGCTTTGAAGTGCGGGAAGCTCTGCGGCGCGGTCAAGCGAGTGGTAGCGAATTTCGGGCTTCTTTGCGATAACGCCAAAGCCCGAGCAGGGAACGTCGCACAGAACTCGGTCAAAGCTCTCGTCAAGTGCCGCGTCGGGAACGGACGAATCGCGCTCACGCGCGGTGATTATGTTGATGCCGAGCCGCGCGGCGGACGTTTCGATAAGCGAAAGCTTGGAGGCGTGCTTGTCGCAGGCAAGTATCTCGCCCGCGTTTTTCATACGCATCGCCGCCGAGAAAGCCTTTGTTCCGGGGCAGGAGCAAGCGTCAAGCACTCTGGCGCCCTCGCGCGGGTCGAGCGCGGCGATACATATCTGCGAAGCCTCGTCCTGAACGTACGCATCTCCGCGGAATATCGCGTCGGGCAGTCCCTGCGCCGCGTCCAGCCGCACGCCGTAGGGGGCGTTTGCGGTGGGGTGCGCTGATATGCCCTCATCCGCGAGTCGCGCTATAAGCTCGTCGCGGCTCGTGCGCAAGAGGTTTGCGTGCAAGGTTATAGGCGGCGGACAAAGGAAAGCGGCGAATATCGCCTCGGTCCTCTCGTCCGAGAAGTTTTCAAGGAATTTTCGGCAAAGCTCGCGCGGAACGGAGTACTTTACCGACAGATATTTTACCTTGCCGTCCTTTTTTTCGGGTAGCGCGGGCATACCGTCGCGCAAAAGCTTGCGCAAAATGGCGTTTACAAAGCCCTTGCCCGATTTTTTGGCAAGCTCTACCGTTTCGTTGACGGCGGCGTGGGGCGGTATTTTTTCAAGGTAAAAGAGCTGATACACACCGAGGCGCAATATGTTCAGCACGTCGGTGTCAAGGCGCGACGTGGGGCGCGCGGCGGTGGCGGCGATGACGTAGTCAAGCGTTATTCGGCGCTCGGTAACGCCGAAAACGAGCCGCGAGAGCAGAGCCTTGTCCGCGCCGTCGATATTGTGTTTTTTTATGGCGGCGTCAAGCAGGATAGCGGAGTATCCCTCGCCCTCGTCTGCGCCGAGGCGCATTAGAATGTCAAGGGCGACGCGGCGGACGTTGTAAGGCATAGAACCTCCGAGGAAAACGCTTCGCGTTTTTAATGAATGATGAATAATGAATAATGAATAATTTAGGTAGCTTTTTGCGTAGCAAAAAGCTTCCTTAACGTTTGCCGCAAGGCAAACACTTCATACGGCGAAGCCGTGCTTCACTTGCGAAGCAAACTTCACTGCGGCAAAGCCGCAACTTCACTATAAAATGCCGAAGGCATTTTAGTCTCGTCTGTTTCCTGCGATTATGATAAGGCGGAGGATTTGCAAAAGCGAGACGGCAAGTGCGGCGACGTACGTCATCGCGGCGGCGCGGAGCACGCGGCGCGCGCCGTCAAGCTCCTCGTCGGTAAAGCGCCCCGATGCCGTCAGCGCCTGCATCGCGCGGCGCGATGCGTTAAATTCAACGGGCAGAGTGACGAGCTGAAAGAGCATAGCCACGGAAAAAGCGATTATTCCGCCGTACATCATAACCGTTCCGACGGGCGAGGGTGAGTAGCTGTACATCGACACGAAAAGTCCGATTAGAAAGAGCGGCAGAGCCGCACCCGACGCGATATTGCAAGCGGGCAGTATCGCCATTCGTATCTTTATCGGCGCGTAGTTCTTCGCGTATTGGAGTGCGTGTCCC
This sequence comes from Eubacteriales bacterium, assembly GCA_045633005.1. GTDB lineage: Bacteria > Bacillota > Clostridia > Oscillospirales > CAG-272 > CAG-390. The sequence goes on from JAZQXT010000022.1 coordinate 55,134, forward strand.
GCCTCGTGCGCGGCAACGCCCACGGCGGCGGCTGTGCGCGCCGAATAAACGGGAGTTGACAGGCTGATGGAGTTGGAGCGGGGGTCGTAGTGGTCGGTAAGCTCGCCGCCTATCGCGCCGACGGGTACGTTTGTCGCACCGCCCGAGCGCAGAACTATCTCGGCGGCTTCCTTGCCGCTGACACCGCTCAAAGTGTTCATTTTCGAGTATTTTTTGAAGGTTGAATTGACCGATATCTGCGCCCATACCGATATTACAAGTCCGATTATAACAAGGATATAGGTGGGGTCAAAGTAGTAGAAAAAGGGGGGCACGATTAACTCCTTTGGAAAACGGCTTTGCCGTTTTCAGTGAAATCCGTTCCTGCGGAACGGGTGAAATACGCCTACGGCGTGTGAAATATTTGCCCACGGCAAATGTGAAATATTTTGCTTGCGCAAAATGTTAAGGTGGCTTTTTGCGTAGCAAAAAGCATCCCTATTGAAAACGGAATAACGAACCCTTTAGCGTCATTCCGAATTCGCTTCAAAAAAGGCGGGAAAGGGGCAATTTTTAGCGTCATTCCGAAGCTACGCCGAGCTGCTTCGAGGCGGAGCGAGTGAAT
>JAZQXT010000023.1:0-17092 GCA_045633005.1 Eubacteriales bacterium
GTAACCTCCGCGGCGGCAAGGAGAGCGTCAAAGATATCCTTGTTGAAATCCACTATCTTATATCTGCCTTCTCTGCCCGAATTGACTATCGGATTGATATATATCTCGGACACCTCGTCGTTGATGTAGAATACCTGATCCTCAATGCTGATCCTATAATACTGCCTTTGCTTGAACACGGTATCCGTGTCGTCGTCATCGTCAAACTTCTCATAGGTGCAGCCGTTGAGCATATCAACGAAAGCCTTTATCTGCGTCTGGTCCTTGATGGTGTATATACCGCCGCCCTTTCTCACGTCGTTGACGGTGATAAGCTCGGTCTCGTCGATCGAGGCAAAGGGGCGACCGTTGGGATAGCACGCCGAAAGCAGAATGACGCAAAGCGCCAAAATAGCGATAATAGATATCTTTCGGGAACGAAGCATTTTTGATGTTCTCCTTTTAATTTTAGCTTAGTCCTCGGCTACGAATGCGATCTTGAGGCCTTCCATGGAGATGTTCATTTCCATAGCCTCGTTCATCTTGTCGAGGGGGTACTTGTGAGTAAGAAGGTCGGTGATGGGCAGACCTCTGTCCTGAGCTTCCTTGAGGAAGGAGAAGGACTGGATCCAGTCCTGAGCCTGATAGGTCCAAGAGCCGATGACCTTAACTTCCTTGTTGCAAAGGTCGAGGTGGGGGTTGTAGGTGGTGTCTCCGTTGTTTACGAAGAAGCCAAGCTCGCAGTAAGAGCCGCCGCGACGGACGTAGCTCCAAGCCTTGGAAGCCGCCTTGGGAGAGCCCGTGCACTGGAAGAGCATTTCTGCGCCGAGACCGCCCGTGATAGCCTTTACCTGCTCGGTAGCGTCAGGCGCACCTGCGTTTACGGTGTAAGCCGCGCCGAGTCTCTTTGCCATTGCAAGACGCTTTTCGTCCATATCGCAAGCGATGATGTTGCGAACGCCGAGGCAACGAACCATAGCGAGAAGGAGAAGTCCGATAGGTCCGCAGCCCTGAACGAGAACGTAGGAATCGAACTTGAAGTCAAATATCTTCTTAGCCTGCTCAACAGCGTGAACGATAACTGCAGCGGGCTCGATAAGGATGCGAAGATCGCGGTCCATATCGGAAACGTTGAATACAACGCCGCCTGCGTTGACCTTCATATACTCGCCGAACCAGCCGTTGAAGTAGTTAGCCTCGCCGGGCATAAGTCCGAAGATCTCGCCACCCTCGCAAAGGTGAACGATCTCGGGCTTGAACTTGCAAACGTCGCACTCGCCGCAGGGCTTAAGTCCCGTAACGATCTTGTCGCCTACTGCAAGGGGCTTGCCCGTGTAGTCCTTGGTTATATTCTTGCCGAGCTTAACGATGGTACCCGTACCCTCGTGGCCGAGCTGAACGGGGCAGTATCCGAAGGGATCGCCCTTGAATTCGTGAACGTCGGTGCCGCAAATGCCGCAACCCTCGACCTTAACGAGAATCTCGTCGTCGCCGATCTCGGGAATGGGAAGCTCCTTGAGAACCATCTTGCGGGGCTCTGCAAGTACGGAAATTTTTGCGGTCTTCGGGATATCAAATTGTGCCATTTTAGTTTTCCTCCGTTAATTTATTTATGTAGGGAATTGGCTATTATTAATTATACAATATTTACGCGTGAATGTCAAGGGGCAGTCTCAGTTAGATGCAGAAGTCGTGATTTTGCCGTCGTCGGCGTACGAGGGTACGCCAGGGGGCAAAAGCGCGGCTAAAAAACACATAAAAATCGAAATCCGTAAGGATTTCCACCTTAAAAAGACCGCTTTCTTCATCTTTTCGGATGAAAAAAACGGTCTTTCCTTTGATTATTTTCGTGTTTTTGTTCTGCGCTGAATGAGACAGCCCCTTAAGGCATAGGGGTAAAGCCCGACTGACCGAACTCGGTTTCTCCGAAGATGGAGGCGATGTGCTTCGCAACGTCGATGTTCTCAAGGGAATAGGTGCTGTTTACCCACTCCTTAACTCCGCCGCCGAGGGCGAACAGGGGAACGTTGGTGTTGGTGTGGTTGTTGCTGGTGTAGATGAAGTCCTCACCGTCTGCGGTAATGCCGCCGCACTCGTGGTCAGCGGTGATAATAAGCGCGGTGGTGGGGTGGAGCATAGTGAACGCGATGCAGTATGCGATACACTCGTTGTAGCGCTCAACGCAGTTCATCGTGGATTCGTGGTCGTTGTTGTGGGAGTTCTTGTCGATATACGCTTCCTCGATCATAATGAAGAAGTTTTCGTTGTTTGCGGAAATCTGACCGAGAGCTTCGCGCGCCTTGGGAACGAGCTGACGGCGGAGTGAGGACGAGGTCGCACCCCAAACGTAGTCTACTGCGTTCTCTGCAACGAGCGCGTCTATCTGGCTCTGAAGAACGTCGGTATCGTTTCTGTTATTGAGGTGGCAAAGGAAGCCAGAGGGAGTAGCACCCGTGATAACGTCGGTGGTAACTACTGCGGTGTTGTAGCCCTTGGAGTGTGCAAGCTCGCGCACGTTCTGCACGCTCTGGTCGGTAAGCTCGTCAACGGGGATCATACCGAGGTAGCCGTTGAGAGTCTTATAACCCGTAGCGAGCGCACTTGCGGACGCGGCGGAGTCGGTGTAGGTCGCAACGCCGTTGATAACGGACTGCGAGTAGGTCTTACAGGTGGTAACGACGGGGAGTCTTGCGGCTACGAACTCGTCGATCTTCTGCGTTTTGATGGTCATATCAATGTGGCTCTGTCCCATACCGTCGCCTATCATAAGGATAGCGGAGGTCGCCTTGGGGAAGGTGAAGCTCGTCGCCTTTGCGGTGGTGGGGAGTCCCGTTACGTCAAGGGTAAGGTTCGTGCCGTCGGCATTTGCAAAGTTGTTGGCAAAATCGCCTGCCGCCGCGCCTACGTAAAAGGACGCGCCCTGCATAACTATCTTGCTTCCCGTCTGCCAGAGTATGTATTTATCGTCGCCGAGGGATATCTTTGCCGCTTCCTGCGAAACGGTACGGTTGGTAACGCCAACGAGGAATTCGTACTCGCGCTCCTCCTTGGAGTCGTCGACTACCTCAAGCTTGTAGCCGAGGTTGGAGTTGATGTAATCGGCAAGCGCAACTGCGGTAAAGTAGGTTACGCGGTCGGTGTCCTTGGGGTAAACTATCTTGTAGTTCTTGATATCAACGCCGTTTATCGAGAGATTTCTGAACATATAAGGACGGCTCTCGCGCACGTCGGGTGCGGCGGAGTTGAGGACGATGGAGGTTGCGCCCGATACTACGTATTTTTCGATAAAGAAGTCAACTGCTTTTTCAAGAGTAGCGTCGCTTCCGCCCGTGATGATGATACGGTCGTTTTCAAACGCAACGCCGTAGTCAAGCTCACGCAACATTTGCTGATACTTTACGGATTCGGGGCGGTTGGTGTAGCCGATAAGTATCTCGCAAGCCGTTGCGGGAACTTCCTCGTTCTTGCCGAGGGTGTCGGCTATAAGTCCGGGCTTTGTGCCGAGGGTGTCGCCAATGGCATTTCTTACCTTCTGTGCAAGCGCGATGGTCTCCTTGCTTGCATATTCGTTTCTTACTACCTTGTAGGAAGCAAGCTTTTCAACTGATATCTCAACGGGGATGTAAGGGCCCGTGGTCTCGTCGGGCGCGGTCGTGCCGTCGGTAGTGGTAGTTCCGCCCGAGGGGGTGGTGCAGCTCGCAAATACGAAAACTGCCATAAGAATGGCTAAAAATAAAGCCGTTGCCTTTTTGAACATAATTTCCCTCCGAATTTTGATATTATTCCAATATTTTTACTAATTATATCACAATTGTGAAGTATAAATGTGAACTTTCGGTTAATTTTGTCAGGGTATGCTGACAAAAGCACAGATGGGAAGGTGGTCGGAAAGGAAGAAGCCGTCGCGGTCGTATTCGTCAACGACGTAGGTGCGTTCTGCGTCGCAGGGCAGATTCGTGAAGATATAGTCTATCTTGATGGGGTTTTTAAGCCTTCCGAAATCGTGGAACGTGCCGCCGCAAAGGCGCGTGGTGTCGGTGACGGGCGCACCGCAAAGCTCGTCTGCGGTAAAGGAGCGTATCGCCGCGGAGTCGGGCAGGGCGTTCATATCGCCCGTAAGGATAAAGGGCAGACCTATCTCCAAGATTCGCTTTTTTATCACAGCCGCGCCGCGCACGCGGGCGTTTTCGCCCTCGTGGTCAAGGTGCGTATTTATAAATAGGAAGGGAGCGTCGGTATCCTTGTGCTTTAAGACGAGGGCGGTGTGTATTCGGGGGAAACAGCTCTGGTCGCCGTCAAAGCGCGAGCCCGCGGCGAGCGGCGTGTCGGACAGCCAACGGTTTTCAAGGGAGAAAAGCTCCATATTTTCGTGCTTGTACGCAACTATTACGGACTCGCCGCGCATATTGGCGTCTCTGCCGCAGCCGACGGTTATATAGCCGCGCTTTGCAAGCTCCTCGCGCAGATAAAGGCGCATGGGATTGGTCGCCTCCTGAAAGCCGATGATGTCGGGGGCGTGCTTTTCGATAGAGGCAAGCACGGTCTCGCGGCGGTTGAGAAAGCGGTGTTCGCCGTCGCTCGCAACGTCCACGCGAAGGTTGAAGGTCATAATTTTAAGCTCTGCTGACATATTTTTTCTCCTTTGGGGTTATCGTTTCTTTTTGGCGGCGAAAACGAACGCCGCAAGTGCCGCAACGGACGAGAGCGCGAACACCGCGCAAAGTCCGAAGATTATAAAGGTTATGCTGTCGCTGTCAAGCAATCCCGACGGCGCGTTTTGCGCGCTTGCCGTGGTGTCTGCGCTCGGTGCGGTGGTCACGGGGGCATCGAGTGTCGGTGCGGTGGTCACGGGGGCTTCGTCCTTTGGCGTATCCGTTACGCTCGGTACGGCTTCGGGCGGCGAGGGGGCGGGCGCATCCTCGTTCGATTCGGGCTTTATGATGATGGAATCGTTAGGGAGAGCGTCCTCCGAAAGCTTGTCGGACGACTCGTTAAATCTCGTCGGCGTGGACATAAAGAACGCGGCAACGAGGAATATACAAAGGAATGCGGCGGCGATGGGGACAAAGCGCGATACGCGCGGTATCTTCTGCTCCCTGACTCTTGCGGCGGCGGCATCCGTCTTGACCGACGACATTATGTGCGCGTGGAGTCCGCGCGGCAGGGGAGTCATTTCGGGAACGTCCACAGCCTCGTCCGTTTTTACGGTTATCTCAAGATATCTGCGGCATTCGGGGCAAACCTCGGCGTGCTCGAAAAGCTCGTTTATTTCCTTTTCGGTCAGCTCGCCGTCTATATATTTATCTGCATACGAGGCAAAGTGGTCAAGCTGTTCACAGCCGCGCCCCGATATATTTTTGTTTTCCAAGACCTTGCCTCCTTTCGTGGTACTCATTTTTATGACGCTTATCGCGGTGGAATGTTCCGCTTTTTCAATATTTCGCACAGTTTCTTGCGCGCGCGGTGCAGTCGGCTTTTCACCGTTCCTTCGGGGATGCCGAGAAGCTCCGCTATCTCCGCGTAATCCGCGTTTGCCATATGGCGCAAATATATCATTCGGCGCATATCGGGCGGCAGAGCGTCGACCGCGGCGCGAACCTCCGCCGCCTCGGCGCGGCGGACGTAGTCCTCGTCGGGCGCTGGAGAGGTGTCGGGAATATCTATCTCGGTCTCCTCGCCGTCCTCGTCGGTGTAAACGAGGGGCAGGGGAGCGCGCCTTCGCCTGCGCAGAACGTCAAGCGCGGAGTTTCGGCAGATGCGAAGGACGTAGGAGTACAGCGCCGCCGTCGTGCCGCGGTATTCGGGCAGGGCGCGCCACAGCTTTAGGAAGGTGTCCTGCGTTGCGTCCTCGGCATCCTCGCGGTGATCCGTCAGCGAGAGGGCAAGCCCGTAAACGTAGCCCTCGTAGGCGTAAACTATCTCCTCGAAGGCGGCGACGTCTCCCTCTTTGGCGCGGGAAAGCACGTCCTCGCCGACGGCGGCGGGGCGTTTATCTGCACTTTTCAAGAGGCTCGCCTCCTTTCGCGTTTTTAGTGGTTCAGGGTAAAAGCGCCCGAAGCAGAGCTTCCTCGATGGCGGCGGCACTGCTTTGCGACATTATTTCGGCGCGTGCGCGCGTTGCGCCGTGAAGCCCCTTGACGTAGTGGGAAAGCGTGACCTTTACCTCGGCAACGCCCTGACGCTCGCCCTTTTCGGCAACGCTTCGGCGCAGTTGCTCGACGGCGGTGGCGGCTATCTCCTCGGCGGTGGGCGGCGCGTATTCCGTGCCGCCGAGGGCGGCGGCTATCTCGTTGAATATCCACGGGTTGCCCATAGCGGCTCTGCCCACGGCAAAGCCGTCACAGCCCGTTTCCTTTTGCATTTTCAGCGCGTCGGCGGCGCAATTTATATCACCGTTGCCGAAAACGGGAATTCGCACCCTCTCTTTGACGAGCCGTATCACGTCGGGCATTATGCCAGGGGTGTAGAACTGCTCGCGCGTTCTTGCGTGTACGCACACGGCGGCGGCTCCCGCGCTCTCGGCGGCGGCGGCGCACTCGGGTGCGTTCAGGCTATTTGAGTCCCAGCCTGCGCGGAGCTTAACGGTCACGGGCAGGGAGGAGGCGCGGCAAACGGCGGAAACGATGTCGTATATTTTTTCGGGCGTGCGCATCAGCGCACTACCCTCGCCACAGCTTACCACCTTTTTGACGGGTCAGCCCATATTTATATCCACGGCGGCGGGCAACTTACCGCAAAAGCCGCGGTACTCGCCGCTTGACAAAAGCCGCGCCGCTTCAGCCATAAATTCGCTATCCGAGCCGAATATCTGAATGGCGGTGGGTATCTCGCCGTCTATTTTGCAAAGGGCGGCGGTCTTTACGGGTGCGGTCGCGCGTGCCTCTTGCTCGTAGACGAGCGCCTTTGCCGATACCATCTCGCTCACGGCGTATTCCGCGCCCCTGTCGGCGCAGATCTTGCGCATAGCAAGGTCGGTCACGCCCGCCATCGGCGCAAGCATCAGCCCGTGGCGAAGCGCGGTATTTCCTATCTTTATCATCATTCCACCATAATAATTTTAGTAATTTAATAATATCACAGAAAATGGTACAAGTCAATATTAAATCGGCACTTGACGGAAAGTGGGAATAAGTGGTATAATTAGAAAAAAGGCGGTGGTAAAATGGCAGAAAAGATAAAAAGCAATATTTCTCCCTCCTCGCCCGTCAGCGTGCTGTCGGGTGTTGGCCCTACGCGCGCGGCGGCGTATGCCAAGGCGGGCGTTACCACGCTTACGGAGCTTCTTTACCACATTCCCCGCTCGTATGAAAACAGGGGGGATATAAGACTGCTTTCGGAGTCGTATACGGGCGGCGGAAAATCCGCGCTCGTGCTTACGATAGCCACCGAGCCGCGTGCGGCAAAGCTTCGCGGCAGAATGACGGTGGTAAAGCTTCGCGCCTTTGACGAAAGCGGAACGTGCGAGCTGACGTTTTTCAATCAGCCGTACCTCAAGCAGACGTTTACCGTCGGCAGCGAGTGGCGCTTTTACGGCGTAGTCGAGCGCAAGGAAACGCGCAGCGGCGCAAGGTATTATATGACCTCGCCTGCGTTTGAGCCGTGGCGCGAGGGTGCGCTCCCCGATTTTTGCGCGGTGTATCCGCTGTCCGAGGGGCTTACGCAAAAGCAGGTGGCGCAAAACGCCGCCGAGGCGATACGCTACTGCCTGCCAACCCTTCCCGACCATCTCCCCGACGAGATAAGGACGGCGCGCGGACTTTGCACGCTCGCCTTCGCTATAAGGAATATACATTCGCCCGAAAGCTATACCGCTCTCGCGGCGGCAAAGCGCAGGCTTATATTTGACGAGCTGTTTTTCTTCTCGCTCGGTCTTGCTATGCAAAACAAGCGCGAGAAAAAGAGAGGCGCGTTCCCCTGCAAAAAGCAAAATATTTCCCCGATGCTCCCTCTGCTCGGATATGAGCTGACGGGTGCGCAAAAGCGCGTTATCGGCGAGATCGCCGCAGATATGCGCACGGACGTGCCGATGAGCCGCATCGTCGTTGGCGACGTTGGATGCGGAAAGACCGCAGTTGCGGCGGCGGCGATGTATATCGCCGCGCTGAACGGCAGACAATCCGCGCTTATGGCACCTACGGAGATACTCGCGCGTCAGCATTACGAGGACCTCGCACCGCTTTTTGAAAAGCTCGGCGTTAAATGCGCACTCCTCGTCGGCGCGACGACGGCGGCGGAGAAAAGGCGCGTCCGCGCGGCACTTCTTGCCGAGGGCGAGGATAGGTGCGATATCGTTATCGGCACTCACGCGCTAATTTCGTCGGGAGTGGAGTTTTCGTCTCTTTCGCTCGTCGTGACGGACGAACAGCACCGCTTCGGCGTGGCGCAACGCGCCGCGCTTGCGGAAAAGGCACAGAACGCTCACGTTCTCGCTATGAGTGCAACGCCCATACCGCGCTCGCTCGCGCTTGCGGTTTACGGCGACCTTGATATATCAAAAATCGACGAAATGCCCGTGGGCAGACAGCGCGTGGACACCTTTACGGTGGACGAGAGCTACCGCACGCGCCTCAACGCCTTTATCGAAAAGACCGTCGCGGATGGCGGTCAGGTGTACGTCGTTTGCCCCGCGATAGAGGAAAATGCAACGCCGAGCGGCGAGGTCGAGCTTTCGGATATCGGAATGGACGGTATCGAGCAAAAGCCGCCGCTTAAAGCCGCAACCGTGTACGCCGAGGAGCTTGCAGACGCTCTGCCAAGCGTCAGCGTCGCGCTCGTTCACGGCAAGATGAAGGCGGCGGAGAAGGAAGCCGTAATGACGACTTTTTCGGCGGGCGATATCGACGTGCTCGTTTCCACCACCGTTATCGAGGTCGGCGTAAACGTGCCGAATGCCTCGCTTATGATAGTTGAAAACGCCGAGAGGTTCGGGCTTTCACAGCTCCATCAGCTTCGCGGCAGAGTCGGCAGGGGAGCGCGCAAATCGTACTGCGTTCTCGTCTCCGACACGCACAGCCCCACCTCGCGCAAGCGGCTTGAGACGATGCGCGACAATTACGACGGATTTTCTATTGCCGAGGTCGACCTTGAGGCTCGCGGTCCCGGTGACTTTTTCGGCAAGGACGGCGTAAGACAAAGCGGAGGGGTGAGATTCCGCTTTGCCGACCTTTGCGGTGACGCGTCACTACTCGCCGCGGCTACCGAGTCGGCGCACGCGCTTCTTGCGGCAGACCCCGCGCTTGACGGGCATATTGAGCTTAAAAAAATAATGACGGAAATGCTTTCGGTTTCCGATTGAAGAAAGGAAAAAATATTATGGAAAAGACAAGAGGAATTATCGTAGTAGACGCAGGCCACGGCGAAAAGGGCAACCCCCACACCACGCGCGAGGGCTTTTACGAGGGAACGCAGAACTATAAGCTTTCGCTTTACCTGCGCGACGAGCTTATAGCGCGCGGCTTTGAGGTAAAGCTCACGCGCGAGCAGGTCACCGACGACCCCGAGCTTATGTGGCGCGGCGGCATCGCGGGCGAGATAGGCGCTGTAATGTTCATTTCGCTCCACTCCAACGCTCCCGCGACGAACATTCCGCCCGAGGAATATATTGCCACCCGTGGCGTTGAGACCTACTATTCCGTTAAAGACCTTGAGGGCAACGCCCCCATCGCAAAGGCACTTAACGATGCCGTTATCGGCGTTATGAATACCGCTGACCGCGGAATAAAGATACGCCGCTCGAATGAAAATCCCGACGAGGATTTTTACCGCGTTATCAGAAGCGCGGCAAATTCGGGCTGTGTTCGCGCGTTCCTCGTTGAGCACGGCTTCCACACCAACCCTGAGGACTCCGCAATGCTCCAGAGCGACGAGTATCTTGCAAGAATTGCCAAGGCAGAGGCTGAGGTAATCGACAAATTCTTCTGATAAAACGATCAGGAAAGAGAGGTAAGTGATATGCCCGGACCCGGTGGAGGATCAAGAGGCGGAGGCTTCGGCGGAGGCGGCTCGCGCGGCGGAGGCGGCGGATTTGGAGGCGGCTTCGGTGGCGGAGGCTCGCGCGGAGGCTTTGGAGGCGGATTTGGAGGTCACCACAGACCGCCGCATCACAGACCGCCCCATTTTCACGGCCCGCATTTCGGCTGGGGCTGGCACAGACCGCGCTATTACGGCGGCGGTGGCGGAGGCTGTCTCGATGCGCTTTTAGCTCCGATCATAATAATTATTTTTGCTACTTTTATGCTTATTTCCATGGTATTTTCGGGGATTGGCGGACTTTTTGCGCAGGATGATGAATACGTTGAGGAGATAATGCAGGACTACGCAAATGCGCAGTACGCGGCTGAATTCCCCGCGGGTGAGACCTACGAGGATAACGTCCTCATCGTTTTCCTTGCCAACGAGGATATGGAGAGGTATTATTGCATATCGTGGGTAGGAAATAACCTTGAGACTGACGTTAATAATCTGTTTGGAAATCGCTTTAGGGCGTTGGTAACGTCAAGGTTCGGCGGACTTTACAAGTATTCGCTTCCTACGGATCTTGCCTATGTCGTGGAAACGATGGGAAATGAAATTGCTTCTCTCGGACTTGAATCATCGTTCAGAGAGAAGACGGACGGCGCTCGCGCGACGTCGCATCTGACCAACCATAGCGAAATGCAGATAGACGATACCCTCATAAATAAAAAGCTTGCCGAGTTTACCGAAAAGACGGGCATCCCCGCCGTTATCGTCGTTGCGGATGAAACGGACGTTTTCGTGCCCTCGGACTTTAGTTGGGTAGGCATCGTTCTCGTCGTTGCGCTTGTGGGAGTGGCAATATTCCTGATAGTCAGAACGGTCAAAAAGAATAAGGAAGAGGAAATGGCACGCAAATGAGTCTTGATACGTCAAGAACTGAATATATTTTGGGCAAGGACGGCTGTAGCCGTCTTGCCAAGGCGCGCGTTCTCGTTTTCGGCGTGGGCGGTGTCGGCGGACATCTGTGCGAGGCACTTGCACGCGCGGGTGTCGGCGCGATAACGGTCGTTGACGGCGACGACGTTGCGCCGTCGAATATCAACAGACAGATAATCGCGCTGTCCTCTACCGTCGGCAGACCGAAGGTGGAGGTCATAAAGGAGCGCATAGCGCTTATCAATCCCGATTGCAAGGTCGAGGCGAAAAAGCTGTTTTATCTGCCCGAAAACGCGGACGAGATAGATTTTGGCGCATACGATGCCGTAGCCGACGCTATCGACACCGTGGCGGCGAAGGTGGATATAATTTGCCGCGCAAAAGCGGCGGGAGCCTTCGTGATATCCTCGATGGGTGCGGGAAATAAGCTCTACCCCGAAAGATTTCGGGTGGGCGATATCTACTCCACCAGCGTTTGTCCGCTTGCCCGCGTTATGCGGCGCGAGCTAAAGGCGCGCGGCGTAAAGTCGCTTTCGGTGGTGTGGTCGGATGAGCCCCCCATCGCGCCGAAGGTCGCCGTCGAAGGACGCGCTCCGGGCAGTATTTCCTTCGTTCCCGCCGCCGCAGGGCTTGTGATGGCGGGCGAGATAGTGCGCCGCTTGGCATTGTGATTTTTGGCAGGGGTTTTTGAAAATTTTTTCAAAAACCCCTTGACAAAGCAGGTGCGCTATGCTAAAATGACTTCATAATTTCAAAATCAAACGCAAAGACGGAAAATGCGTAAGTGAAAAGCGTTTCAGAGAGCCGACGGCAGCTGTGAGTCGGTACGCGGACACGGTACGCTCTCATTCCCGAGTGGGACATCTGAAAAGGGTGTCACGGATGCCACCGTTACAGGGCAGGGAGCTGTTAGGCTCTTGTAAGGAGGTCGCGCAAGCGGCAATCTGGGTGGTACCGCGGTTTTTATCGTCCCTGAAGCATGGCTTCGGGGGTTTTTTGTTTTTTACGGCATTCCCCCAACAAATTAAAATTAAGAGAGGTTCTGACTATGAACGCAAACGCAAGAAGGATCAAAATATCTGACGCTACCATTCGCCTCGGCGCTATGGGCTACACCTTTAAGGAAAAGCTTGAGGTGCTCCGTATGCTCGGCAGAATAGGCGTTGACATTATCGAGCTTGGCTCTATCAGCGAGACCGAGGCAAAGAGCGACGCGCTCCTTTACCGCACCGCAAGCGCGATCCTTGAGGGATGCACCCTTTCGGTAAGCGTTACCGCCGACAAGGCGGGCATCGACGCGGCTTGGGCGGCTATTGGCGGCGCGACGAATCCGCGCCTTTCGGTAGCTCTCCCCGTTTCCACCGTTCAGGCTGAATACATATATCATAAAAAGCCCGAGGCTATGCTTCCCGTTATCAGCGAAACCGTCGCTTACGCCAAGAGCCTTGGCGCAGAGGTCGAGTTCCGCGCGCTTGACTCAACGAGATGCGAGCTTGACTACCTCGTTGCCGCATCCGAGGCGGCAGCCGCCGCAGGCGCGTCCGTCGTTACCGTTTGCGACACCGCGGGCGAGTCGCTCCCCCACGAAATAGGCGCTATCGTTTCCGCTCTGCGCGGTACGGTTGCGGGCGTGAGCATCGGCGTTGAATGCTCCGACGCTATGGGACTTGCCAACGCATCCGCGCTTGCCGCTATTTCCGCGGGTGCTGACGAGGTCAGCACCGTGTTCTGCCGCGGCGGAGCTTCCGTTTGCGACCTTGCCGCCGCTATCGCCGTAAAGGGCGGAGCGATGGGCGTAAGTCTTGGCATTGACACCACCAAGCTCTCCAGCACCGCCGACAGAGTTTCCCACCTTTCGGGCGACCGCCACGGCAAGAGCGTAAAGAGCGTGGTCTCCGCATACGACGACAGAGAAATACCCACCGACGCCGACATCATCACCGTTGGCGAGGCTGCCGCCGCTATCGGCTACAGTCTTACCGAGGACGATAGAGCAAGAGTTTACGAATCTCTCCACCGCCTCGGCGAAAAGACGGGCAGAAAGAGCATCACCACCCGCGAGCTTGACGCGATAATCGCCGCCGACGCTTTGCAGGTATCTCCTACTTACAGACTTGTTTCTTACCTTATAAATAGCGGAAACACCATTACCGCGACCGCGCAGATCACCCTTGACAAGAACGGTGAGCTGATGACGGGACTTTGCGCGGGCGACGGACCTATCGACGCGGCTTTCCGCGCTATCGAGCAGATAATCGGCTACCACTACGAGCTTGACGATTTCCGCATCAGCTCCGTTACCGAGGGCAAGGGAGCTATGGGCGACGCGCTCATCCGTCTGCGCTACGAGGGCAAGCTCTATTCGGGCAGGGGACTTTCCACCGACATCATCGGCGCGGCGATCAGAGCGTACGTCAGCGCACTTAATAAGATCGTGTACGATCAGAACAACTCAAAGTAATCAAGAGGATATCCTATGAAACTTTCACTTTCGACAAACGGCTGGGAGCAATACGGCTGGGACGGGCTTTTCGAAGCCTTCCGTGACGCAGGGCTTGAGGGCATCGAGCTTCACGGCATAGCCTCGCCCGAGCTTTCGGGCGCGGGTAAGCCGTTTTCCTCCGAGAATATAAAGACCACGGCACGCCGCTTTTCCGACGTTGGCATTGCGGTAAGCTGTGTTGACTCGCTTTCCGATATTTCACTTACCGACCCCGAGGCGATAGATTCCGCGATATACGAAATTGAGGAATGTATATTCGCCGCGCACGCTCTGCGTTGCAGATTCGTAAGGCTTCACGCCTTTGGCGAGGATAAGGGCGAGGCTACCGACGCCGCCGTGCGCCGTATGATAATGCGCCTGATCGGCACGGCTGTGAAGATGGGCGTAACTCTCCTTGTTGAGACCGCGGGTATTTACGCAGATACCGAAAGGCTTTGCGAGCTGCTTAATTCCTTCGCGTCCGACAACGTTGGTGCGCTGTGGGATATGCACCATCCTTACAGATATTGCGGCGAGGACCCCGAGCTTACCATTCAGCGTCTCGGCGCGTACGTCAAGCACGTCCACGTCCGCGATTCTATAAAGAATGCGGCGGGTGAGGCGGAGTTCTGCCTTATGGGCGACGGCGACCTTCCCGTTTCCGAAATGCTCGACGCGCTTGATTCCGTCGGCTACGGCGGATATATCAGCTACGAATGCGACAAGGGCGTTATCGAGGACTTTGGCGCGGCGGACATCGTTCTGCCCCATTTCGTCAGCTATATGCAGAAGTTCGGCAAAAATTCCGCGGCTAAAAAATCCCGTCTGCCCGAAAACCGTTCGAGAACGGGCCGCTTCGTATGGCCGAAGAACGAGCTTATCGACCTGACCTTCCCGCAGGTGCTTGACCGTATGGTCGAGGAATTCCCCGACCAGCTTGCGTTCAAGTACACCACGCTTGATTATACGCGCACCTACTCGCAGTTCCGCGACGACGTGGATAATTTTGCGCGCGCTCTCATCGCTATGGGCGTGGGCGTGGGCGACCACGTTGCTATCTGGGCGACCAACGTCCCCGCGTGGTTCATCACCTTCTGGGCGGCTACCAAGATAGGCGCGGTGCTGGTTACCGTAAATACCGCTTATAAGATACACGAGGCGGAATATCTTTTCCGTCAATCCGATACGCATACGCTCGTTATGGTCGAGAGCTGCCGCGATTCCGACTATCGCGCTATCATCAACGAGATATGCCCCGAAATCGCTTCCACTCCGTCGGGTCAGCCGCTTCATTGCAAGAGACTTCCGTTCCTTCGCAACGTCGTTACCGTCGGCTTTTCGATGGCGGGCGGCGTAACGCTTGAGGAAGCTATGCGAATGGGCGAGAGCGTTCCCGCCGAGGAGGTCTCAAGGCGTGCCGCCGCAGTTCGCCCCGATGACGTGGCGAATATGCAGTACACGTCGGGAACTACGGGCTTCCCCAAGGGCGTTATGCTCACGCACCGCAATATAGTCAATAACGGCAAATGTATAGGCGACAGAATGGACCTTTCCACCGCCGACCGTATGATGATACAAGTGCCGATGTTCCATTGCTTCGGAATGGTGCTGTCGATGACTTCGTCAATGACGCACGGCGCAACGCTCCTTCCGATGCCGTATTTCAGCCCCAAATCCTCGCTTGCCTGCGTTCAGGCGGAGCGCATAACCGTGTTTAACGGCGTTCCCACGATGTTTATCGCAATGCAGTCGCACGCGGATTTTGCAAAGACCGATTTTTCGTCCGTCCGCACGGGCATTATGGCGGGCTCTAACTGCCCTGCCGACCTTATGCTCAGCGCGACCAAGACGATGAATATGAAGGAGATCATAAGCGTTTACGGTCAGACCGAGGCGTCACCGGGCTGTACTATGAGCTGTGTTGACGATCCGCTTGAGGCGCGTGTGGGTACTGTCGGTCACGCCTTCCCGAACGTCGAGTGTAAGATAATCGACCCCGAAACGGGAGCTGACCTTCCCGACGGCGAGAACGGTGAGTTCGTTGCGCGCGGATATAACATAATGAAGGGCTATTACAAGATGCCCCGCGCCACGCGCGAGGCAATTGACCGCGACGGCTGGCTCCACACGGGAGACATCGCCTGCCGCGATGCCGACGGAAACTACCGCATCACGGGCAGACTTAAGGATATGATAATCCGCGGCGGCGAGAACATCTACCCCCGCGAGCTTGAGGAATTCCTCTTTACTCACCCCAAGGTCAGCGACGTTCAGGTCGTCGGCGTTCCCGACAAGAGATACGGCGAGGAATGTATGGCGTGGGTCATCCCCAAGGATGGCGAGGAGCTTACTGCCGAGGAGCTTCGCGAGTATTCGCTCGAGCGTATGGCTCGCCATAAAGTGCCGAGATACATTCATATCTGCTCGTCCTTCCCGATGAACGACGCGGGCAAGATACTCAAATACAAGATGCGCGAGTGGGGCGCCGAGATGATAGCAGACCCCGAAAATCCCCTCTCCAAGCAGTAATATTTGTAAATTTAAAAAATATAGTGCATTTTGCGCTGTAATGTGATATAATTGACTTAACCTAAAACAAGGAGAAAAAGCTATGGAAATCAAGATCACAAGAACCACTACACCCAAGGCAAAGCCCGCAAAGGGTCAGGCACTTGGCTTTGGCAAGATATTTACCGACCATATGTTCATGATGAACTACACCGAGGGCAAGGGCTGGCACGATGCCAGAGTCGAGCCCTTCCACAGCATCGAGCTTTCCCCCGCCTGCGTGGTATTCCACTACGGTCAGGAGATGTTCGAGGGACTTAAGGCTTACCGCGGCGTTGACGGCAAGGTTCGCCTTTTCCGTCCCGAGATGAACGCTCGCCGCACCAACGCATCCAACAAGCGTCTTTGCATCCCCGAGCTTCCCGAGGAGATGTTCGTCGAGGCTGTTCGCGCAGTAGTTGACGTTGACGCGGATTGGATCCCCACCGACGACGGCACGTCGCTCTACATCCGTCCTTTTATCATCGGTACGGATGAATTCCTCGGCGTTGCGCCCTCCAAGACCTACCTTTTCTGCATCATCCTTTCTCCCTCGGGCGCGTACTACGCTGACGGACTTAAGCCCGTTGGTATCTGGATCGAGGACGATTACGTAAGAGCCGTTCGCGGCGGTATGGGCTTTGCAAAGACGGGCGGTAACTACGCTTGCTCGCTTGCGGCTCAGGTAAAGGCGCACGACGACGGATATTCTCAGGTGCTTTGGCTCGACGGCGTTGAGAGAAAGTACATCGAGGAAGTTGGCGCGATGAACATCTTCTTCAAGATCGGCGGCAAGGTAATTACTCCTATGCTCAACGGCTCTATTCTGCCCGGTATCACCCGCGACAGCGTTCTTACGCTCTGCCGCGCGTGGGGACTTGAGGTTGAGGAGCGCAAGATCTCCGTTGACGAGCTTATTGCGGCTCAGAAGTCCGGCGCGCTCACCGAGTGCTTCGGTACCGGTACAGCGGCTGTTATATCTCCCGTAGGCAAGCTGAGATACAAAGATGACGTTATGACCATTGGCGACGGCGGAATCGGCGCGATCAGCCAGAAGATCTACGACACCGTTACGGGTATTCAGACCGGCAAGCTCCCCGATCCCTTTGGCTGGAGCGTAGTGCTTGACTAAAAGTTACATTTGTAAAAAAAGGAATACGCGCTTTTCGAGAAGAAGCAACAGCATGCCTT
>JAZQXT010000024.1:0-1006 GCA_045633005.1 Eubacteriales bacterium
TCTGATTGCAAATTCATACTGCATATTCTCCTTTAGAAATTTTGATTCGTGGAGCTTGTTATCCCTCACCTTCATACCGTTTGGGCAGGTATAGGTGATATATTTTCGGCTATCCGTCCACGTAACCGAATAGCCCTCGGACTCCATAATCGCTATGAAGTCCTCTTTGCTTGCCGCCCGCTTCATCGCATTTTCAATTGTAAAAATGGCTTTGAACTTCCAACTGTCACCCTTGAGTGCGGCTCGGTACTCTCTTGTCGAAATAGATTTTCCGTCAAATGTCTGCTTGAATTTGGGAAGCACGGAGAGCGCGTGTTCCTCACACAAGCGGTCGCTGATACGGCGCATCTTTTCAATCGTATACGGGCCGTAATCAAGCTTCATACCGCTTGCGTAGCTTACGCTGTTGATGACAAAATGATTGTGGACTCTTTGCCGACCGTCATCGTCGTGAGCGTCAAGGTGTGTTCCTACAAGCACCTCAAAGCCGGGAAACATTTCCTCGGCAAGCCGCAAACCGATCTTGTGTGCGGTGTCATAATCCTCGATCTCTCCGGGGGCGAAGGACTGCTCGTAATGATAATAATACACGCCGCTTCGCTTGCCATAGAGATTTTTGGTTGCCATAAATTCATCGTAGGCGGCATCACCTATGCAATTGATCCCCGACAGATAGCGGTGTCCGTCCTCGTCAAGAGTCTTTGCATCTTGCGAAACGTAACGGATGACCGCCCTCATCGCGCTCTGATTTTGCTTCTTCGCTTTGATATAATTACATGTCGCCATCGTCGATTACCTCATCGCTCTGTGCCATATTTCCGCTTGCAACTGTGCCGTCGAGCGCATCATACAGCCCGTTTATCGCGGCATAATTTCTCTCCAAAGCATTCGTTGCCTCGGTCAGATTGATCGTTGTGACGCGACCTTGATGGGCGAGCATTGTGAGCTGATTGACGTTTCTGCCGATGGCTTTCAACTCAAAAAGCATCGGCTTCAGCTCCTCAAC
>JAZQXT010000025.1:0-1483 GCA_045633005.1 Eubacteriales bacterium
GCCTTCCCCAGCGGGGAAGGGGGACCGCTTGCGGTGGATGAGGAGAGCCTTGATATTAAACTAACTTTTTCTCCTCATCCGTCAGCCAGCTCCGCTTCGCTCCGTGTCTGCCACCTTCCACGCCGGGGAAGGCTAACAGTAACATTGCGCCAAACAATACGGGAGGGGAAACCACTCCCCTACAAACAAAGCATCATGCATCGCAAAAACTGGTAGGGGTCGGCGCCTAGACGACCCGTTCCCCCGATAAAACCTCATTCTCCGCCGATAACGCTTTTTCTTTTACACAAGGACACGGTCAAAAACATAGTCGCCTTGAACGCTAAACCGCATTCAATGCTCCTTGTTTTTTCCGTTGATCGCACTCGCTTCATCGCCCACCGGGCGCGCTCCTGCTCCAAACCAAAAGAAAAAGCTTAGCAAAAAGAAAAGCGCCGTTTAGGAGATTTCGCTCGTTGCGACGAGCGACCGCCGTTTCGCCGGCGGCGCACGACAAGCTTTTTAAAAAAAGCTTGAGCAAAAACTTTGCACGCACGTGCTGTTCTTACCCAAGCTTTTCCTTCATTAAAGTTCTTTGGCGCCACCTTTCTCGAAAGAAAGGTGGCAAAAATACTTGCATTAAACTATCTTCCCTGCTTATAAGCATTCACGGAAGCGCGGATGTTCCAATCGTTCGCCTCGAGAAGCTCGACAGACTTCTGCTCGTCAACCTCGCAGATATCCTTAACTATACTGATAACGCGGCGTCTGAGCTTTTCATTCGTGGGGCTGAGGTTTATCATAAGATTTTCATAGACCTTGCCCGTCTTGACCATAGAGGCGGTTGTAAGTATATTAAGGACCAGCTTCTGCGCCGTTCCCGCCTTAAGTCTTGTTGATCCTGTGATTATCTCAGCTCCCGTGTCGGTATAGATACAGATATCTACCGCCTTTGCAAGCGCGCTATCGGCGTTAGAGGTAACCGCGACGGTAACGCATCCCAGCTCCTTTGCGCGCTCGATCGCGCCAACAACGTAAGCTGCGCCGCCTGCCGCGGATATGCCGACGACAACGTCGCCCTCAGCTACTCTGCTCTCTATATCGTAAATTCCGTTCTCGCGCTTATCCTCGCCGCCCTCGCCTGCCTTTACCAAGCACTCGTAGCCGCCCGCGATAATACCCGTAACGAGATCGTAGGGAACGCCAAATGTCGGGGGACATTCGGATGCGTCAAGCACGCCGAGCCTACCTGACGTACCCGCTCCTATGTAATAAAGTCTGCCGCCATGCTCCATTGATGTGCTGATGGCGTCAACCGCCTTGGCGATATCCTCGCAAGCATCCTCGACCGCCTTTACGGCGACGTAATTTTCCTCACTCATAAGCTTCACCATCTCCATGGTAGTCATCTGGTCTATATGAGTGCTTTTGGGATTTCTCATTTCTGTCTTAAGCATTTTTTCTTCCTCTGACGATATTAGTCTTTTCCTTTTTTTCAATAGTA
>JAZQXT010000026.1:0-18802 GCA_045633005.1 Eubacteriales bacterium
CGACCTTGCTTTCACCTATCTTGCGGTCGCCGAGCTGTGAGTAGCTCTCGTTGATCTCTTTTATGTACGCATCGACCGTCGGATCGGTCTTGGTATAACCTGCCACCTCCACAAGCTCGGTGTCAAGCACGCCGTCCTTGATAGTGAGCTTGCCAATATAAGCAAACTTCGTACCCGTGGAGGAGAGAAGAACGTCGTCGCCGCTCTTGTCCTTTACGGTCTTTTCTTCAATTACGGTATGAGAGTGGGCATCAAGCACCGCGTCAAAACCGTCGGTGTTTTCAATAAGATCCGTAATGTCGGTCAAAACGCCAAACTCATCGTATCCAACGTGGGAAAGAGCTATTACGTATTCAGCTCCCGCCGCTTTCGCCGCGTCGACGTTTTCCTGAACTACATCGTAAAGCTTTTCCGCATTGAACGTGTAGATAAGCTCGCCGTTTTCATTTTTGAACTGCGCGGGGGACGAGGAGGTAAGGGTTTCGGGCGTGGTAATGGCGATATACGCAACGTCCACGCTTCCGTATGAGACGATGGTGTAAGGCTCGAAATAAGACTTGTCCTCGCCTATCTTTTGGAAGTTGCAGGAAATGAATTTCGTGTCCGACATAGCGTTCAGCTCGTCAAGGCGTTGGAGCTTGTAGTCGAACTCGTGGTTGCCGAGCGCGATAGCGTCGTAGCCGACCTTGTTCATCAACTTCACAATGTGCTCGCCCTTGGATACTGCGCCAAGTGTTCCGCCCTGCACAAAGTCACCAACGGATACAACGCCAACGTTTGCATAGGTCTCCGACAGCTCGTTCTTCATTGCGGCAAGCTTGGAATAACCATCTACCGCACAATGTACGTCATTTTCATAAAGGATCACGACGGTGTCGTTGTCCTTTGCATACGCAACGCCCGCGAAAGCAGAGAGCGCTATACATAAAGCAATGCTAAAGGTTATGATTTTTTTACATATGCGTTTCATTTCATTCTCCTTGAAGCTTTTTTATTATTATAAGACTTATTATTGTGATATGCAAGCTTATTTTTGAAAAAGCATAGTTTTTTTCGAAGGAGCTCAAAAATCCAAAGTATCTACGGTGTTGAGCAATTTTGCAAGCATTTCCTTGCATCTTGCGATTCTGGCGGGGCTGTCAGGCTCGTTGGGGCGGCGAATGGCGCGGCGAAGCATACGGGTGTAGCCGATGACCATTGCCTTGGCGGCAACGCTTTGCCACACTGCTTCATCATCAGTCCCCAAATACATTTTAAGAGACGTATCCCAGAATTTTTCTGCCGCTTCGTGAGCAAAGCCGTAGAAATTCACCGTAACCTGATGGTCAAGCTCAGAATATCCGATAAAGGCGTTAAACATAGAGCCAAGCTCAAATACGGGGTGTCCCATACACAAGGTATCAAGGTCTATAAGCATAGCCTCCCCGTTTTGTATCATAACGTTGTTGGGGTGGTAGTCGCCGTGCAGCACCGTGTTCTGCTTGGGAAGGGCTTCGATCAAGGAGAGAAGCTTTTTTCCCTGCGTTTCGGGAAGGTGGGGGAAAACGAACTGCGCCCAGTCAAGCGCGACCTCCTTCATATCGGGAAGCCCGTCGTCATCCGCCGTAATTGCGTGGATGCTTTTAAGCATATCGACGAAATATTTAGCCGCCTCGGATATATCGTCGGGGTTTTTGCGTATAAGCTTCGTCACGCTGGTGGCGTTGAGAAGCTCCGTAACCGTGCCGTAGCCGTCATCCACGCGGACTATGCCGTAGGGAATTGCGGTGTTTATGCCAAGGATGAAGGCTTTTCTTGCGTTTTCGCGCTCTTGCTTGATCTCGGGAAGGGCGTCCTTTGCAAAATAGGTCTTAACGATGGTTTCGTCATTGTAGCGGTAAACTGCACCGTTTGCACCCTTTGCAATGAACTCACAGCCCTCGACGCTGATCCGCTGATACGCCTTTTCGATGGTTACCATCTCGGTAAAGCCCGTCATATCAAAAACCTCGTAAACGTCGTGCGCAACGTTGATAATTGCAAGCTTCGGCTCTTCTTTTCGGAGTCTTAATATCACGCGCAGACCTGCGGATGATATGTACTCCAGTTTATCGGCGTCAAGGACGGTATGCTTTCCGATATTAGCTTTTTTAATATCGAAAATCTTTCCCTCTGCCTCTGCCGCGTTGGAAGCGTCTATTCTTCCTTCGACGGCAATATAGAGAATGTCTTTGTCTATGCGATAAGTAACGTTCATTTGATTGTTCCTTTTTTTCAAAAATGAGTTTATAATTGCTTTCGTGTGCCGCGCGGCAAGACAGGCAAGCCGCGCGGCAGAGAGTGGTTCTTAAATCTGTGATTTTTTCAAACAGCAGACGCTTTATTCCTTGAAAATAATTCAAGGAATAAAAGCTGTTTTATTTGTTTGCGATAAAGTCCTTGCGAACTGCGGTAGCGTACTTGATGAAGAACGCGTAAATAACAACGTCAAGAACCGAGTTGATGAGAGACAAAACGGTGTCAACAACGGGAGCGGTATTGTTAATGAGCGAAAGAACGAAAGAGGGGATCACGATGATGTTGAGAACCAAGAAAATCTTGGTGATGGTTATGTAGCCCTTGTCGGCGTTGGGCTCACGGCTGACCTTCAAGCCCTTGAGTCCGATAAACACCTCTGCAAGAACGAGGAGCACCAGCAGCGCCGCAACGAAGCCAAAGACGATCTTTACGGCGGTGAGGATGGAAGCGTCCACCGTAGCAAACGCCTCCTTAAGGGAACCGTCAACGATGCTTCCGATAGCAGTAAGGGCGAAGTTGAACGTGCCGAGAACTGCAAGCAATATCATAACCAAGCTATAGTCATGAAGATTTTTTCTGTTTTCCATGTCAATTTCTCCTTGTCAGTTTTTTTAACCTCGTCTGCTGCTTGAAAAATCACAGACTTTTTTATTTATTTGACGTTTATGCTTCGATATCCAATATATCTGCAAATCCCGTCATTTCAAAAACCTCCATAACGAGCTCGCAAACGTTGATAAGCTTCATAGCGCCCTTCATTTTCTTTTGATTGGCAAGCAGAACGCGCAGTCCTGCGGAGGAAACGTACACTAACTTCTCGCAATCAAGGATAAGCTTTTCGGCATCTGCGCAATTTTTATCAAGAAAGCTCTCAAGCTCGGGGGCGGTGTTGGTATCCAAACGACCGTCCATAGCTACGGTCAGGTTTTTGTTATCCTTAGTAAAATCGATCTTCATTTTTTATCTCCTTATGCAAATTTTTTGATAATAACGATTTCTGCGCACGTTCCCTTTACGCCGACTATTACGTCGTCGGCAACCGAGGCGATAACGGACTTTTCAAGCTCGTCCCAATCATCCTCGCGCGTTTCCTTCTTTACGGTGCTTCTGTATTCCTCAAGCCTCCAAAGGTAAGCGTAATCCACGCCCTCTCCGTAGCTGTTCGCTACGCCGAACGAGCCCGCAGAGAACGCCAAAGAATCCATACGTTCTTCATCCAAAAAGAAATTCTCAATGGAGTTACGGATCTTGCCGATGATTCCTACGACCGCGGCGTTTTTCTTATTTTTTGCAATATCTATAAGCTTATTCTTCTTGTCGGTGGTGAGCTCGGGAATGCTGATGGAGACGTTTACCTTACATACTCCGTCCTCAAATTCGATCCAAAACTCGCCCTTAAAGCCTTCTATGATGTTGGGAAGCATTCCGTCAAGCTCCTCGCAAAGCAAGCGCAGCTGCAAAGTCTGCTTGTGGTTAAAACCGTTATATTTCGCAACTCTTTCGCTTTCCGCGAGGATAGAGTTAAGATATTTCGTACCTTTTTCAATTTTGCATACGTTTGATTTCATATTTTTTCTCCTTTGGTTATTTTTAATTAGTCGATCGTCAAAATATCGGCAAAGCCCGTCATTTCAAATACTTCCATAACCTCTTCGCAAACGTTTTTCAGCTTCATAGAACCGATCTTTTGCATTCTTTTCTGCGCGGCGAGAAGAACGCGAAGCCCTGCGCTGGAGATATATTCCAAGCCCTTCAAATCGAGAATAAGGTTTTGGGTATCTTCAATATCGTTGCTTATCGTTTTGTCAAGGGCGGGTGCCGTAGTGGTATCAAGCCTTCCTGCAAGCTCGATAACGGTTTCCTCTGCATTTCTCTTAATTTCAATAGTCATAAGTGCATATCTCCTTAAAATTTAAATTTTTTTGATCATAGTCAGAACGTTTTCGCCGTTTTCGTAAGCGTACGTTACCGTGTCCATCGTTTTCTTCGTGATGAAGATACCGAGTCCGCCGATCTCGCGCTCCTCCGCAGAGAGGGTGATGTCGGGGTCAGGCTTTTTAAGCGGATCGAACGGCGTGCCTTTATCCGCCATTCGGAAGGTGATCTCGCGGCTTTTGGGATCAAATCCTATGCCAAGCGCCACGTCTCCCTCGCCGTCGCCGTAGGCGTAGTGAGCAACGTTGACGAATACTTCTTCAATAGCGACGCAGATCGCCGTTTGGATCTTCATCGGGCATTCGCAGCTTTCAAGCGTTTGATCCACGAAGCCGAGAACGTCGGACAGCACATCCGTCCTTGCGGGGAACGTTTTATTCATCATTTGCACACCTCCTTGCTTGGGTCTGTAATCAAACATCAGCATCGTAATATCGTCGAACTGCGGCGCTTCGCCCACGAATTCGTCGATATTGGCTTTTAGTGCGGGTAAAAATTCAGTTGCCTTCGCCGAAGCGTTTTGGTTCATAAAGGCTACGAGCCTATCCTCGCCGTAAAGCTGATTTTCCCCATTCGTCGCCTCGGTCACGCCGTCGGTATATAAGAACAGTCTGTCATCGGGATAGAGCGTAAGCTCGCCTGCGCGGTAGCGCACGCCCTCCATACCCGCAAGAACGAATCCCGCGCGAGTCTTTAGATATTCAAAATCGCCGTTTGCCCTCTTTAAAAGCGGCGGATTATGTCCTGCGTTTGCAAACTGCAATTTTCCCGTTGCCAGATCCAAAATACCCATCCAAGCGGTAACGAACATACCCGACTCGTTGTTTTCGCAAAGCTTTTCGTTTGCCTTGGTGAAAATATCGTTTACAGCCATACCGCTTTCGGCAAGGTCCTTGATAATGGTTTTAGCCGTCATCATAAACATCGCCGCGGGGATACCCTTGCCCGATACGTCGGCGGCAAGGAAGGCTACCGTTGTGTCGTTCAGCTTGTAGAAATCGTAGAAATCTCCGCCCACCTCTTTGGCGGCGATCATCTGCGCACGTATCTCAAAATCCTCGTTTTCGGGGAAGTTTGTCGGAAGCGCCGAGAGCTGAATCTGCTTTGCGTATTCAAGCTCCTTGTCGATACGCGCCGCCGCCTCCGCTATATAGCGCTTCAGCGTGGAGACGGTGGAGTTGATATCGTCCGACAGCGACGAGAACTCCTGACTTGAACGCACGTCAACCGTGACGTTCAGGTCGCCCTTGGTGATACGTCCGAGGGTGTCGTTTATCTTCTGCAAATTATTTATGATAACGCGCTTTATGAGTATATAAATAAATACGAACAGCGTTGCAAAAATAAGGACCTGCATAAATATGCTCGTATAAAGCGAGGCGTCGCGCATAAATACTGCCTCCGCCTCTGGCATTGCAGCAATAATGCAATATCCCTCGACGAACTTAAATACGTACATATATTTGGCATCCTCGATGTCGGCGTAATAAAGCGCCGTCGCCGTTTTGCCGTTTTTCATCTCGTCGGGAGCTTCAATTCCTATTTTAGACAGCGGAGAGCCCGAATATCCGTTTCTGTCGGTAACGATGGTAAGCGTTTCGTCACATATCGCAACGAAGCCGTTTGTGCCGACGTGGCGGTTCTTGGTAAAGTCGATAACGTATTCGTCAAGAATGTCGTGGAACTGCTCTGCGTCGTAGCCGACCTGAATAAATCCGCCGCTTGCAAGATTTATCGCGGCGTATTTTCTCCATACCGAGCCGTCCTTTCCTCTTGGGCTGTACTTTTGCACAAAAGAATTTTGTGCCTTCAAGGTATCAACGAACTCTTTCGATTGCTCCTTGCTGTTCATATCGTAGTTTATGCTGTCGGACTCCGTGGATTTTTTGATGATTCCGTCCGAGCTTACGACGTTTATCTCAACTATTCCGTGTCTATCCAAGATATCCGATAGTGAAATATTCGGGTCACTCTCGTATTCAGCCTTGACGGCTTGGGCGATAGCGAGAAGCGCGGCGTCGGATTTTCCCTTGATGTCGGCTTCCACGTCGTTTATCGCAGTCGTGAACACCTCTTGCGTTTCGACCTTAACCATTCCGTTTTGAAGGACGTAGGTGAACGAGCTTGTAACGAGATAAGCTATAACGATACAAGCCAAAAGCCAACGTTGGAACGTGCTTGAAATACGTTCTCTCATCTTCTTTACTCGGAAACGCTCGCGGCTCAACAGGGAAACGATGAGAATAGCACAACCGACGGCTATTGCGTTACCGATCACCATAGGAAGCGTAGCTCCCTTGACGAATTCGAAAGCCTGAGAGGAATTGTCCATATTTGTAATAAATATCAAAATCATATGGACTACTTCGCACGCGACGGCTATGCAAACGCCGTAGCCCCAAGTAGGCTTTTTGTTGTCAAACATCAGCTTCCTGAGTCCCGCCGCCATAAAGCCCGCAAGGACGGTCGCTATACTGCACGCAAGCTGGGTGTAAGTACCCGCTCCCCAATACACCGAAAACCATCGGTAAAGACCGCCGATGACTCCCGAAATAATACCCGCGGGCGCGCCGAATATAAGTCCCGCCGAGAGGGGCGCGGCGTCGCGAACGTTTACGACGGCACCGAGCCATTCCACACCGTAGCTTGACGCAAACGCCGATACTCCGCCAAAAAGAATACCGATAACGATCTGCTTCGTCTTATACGGTAATTTCTTTATCGGGGTGTATTTGTCGGCTAAGTAAACACCAAGCACGAGGATACAGTTGATCAATATTGGAACACTTAATCGCATTCATCCATCTCCTTAAATTAATAAACCTATCAGCGCCTGAACGGCCTCTGATATAAAGTCGCCCAAAACTCCGACCGCCAGCAGTAATATCATATATAGGAGCATACTGCCGCGGCTTACGGAATTCTTGGTAATGCTGTAGTAAAAATTAAACTGCCCTTGGAAATTATCATCACGGTATTGATTCCATTGATAAGTAATAACGTCCTCACATTGATAGTCGCGGGGCAAATAATCGCGGTAGAGATTTTCCTCCAGCCGCCTGATAAGATAACAACCGCTGTCGTTAAGCTCGTATTTTTCATCCACGGAAATACTGATAGCCGCTTTTTTGAGCTTTTGACGGTGGAACATACCGATTCGCGTGATCTCCTCGGGTAAAAGCCTTGACTCGTTGATACGGATCGAATAGCCGTATTTCTCCGAGACGATCGGCGTGGTGATCAAGTCGCGCAGTCTTTCCATCGCGTTGCCCACGTCAACGTACGGCTTGAAAATTTCGTCCAACGATTTATGCGGCATACGCCAAATGAAGTAGATCTCATCGTTGTCAAAATACGGTTGCAATCCTTGCAGATCCACGCGGATAAGCGCTCCGTTTGATAGCGGCTTCGCCTCAAAGCTCGTGGTGCTTATGTGTACGATATCCACGGTTTTGCCGTTGTAGGCTATCTCCGAGGTGTGAGCATTCTTCTTATAGTCCACGATGCAGGCTGAGCTGAATATCGCTTGCAGTATTTTCGTGTCCTCAAAGCACAGCGACACGTCCTCGATCTCTTCCTTCAAAACGGGGAAGGGTACGTACACGTTAAGAAGCTTACTTGTCTTGACGCCGCGAATATGTATCGCAACGTCTACGTAGCTTTTGCCCTTGGGGTTGAGCCAGTCGTTAATGTGGATCGTGCTCGTGTCGTCGCCGTCGATCCAAACGGCCCATCCGTCATCGGCAAACTTTCTGTGTTTTTTTGGCATTACGCCCTCCTTGCGTTGATGTCCTTCGCTATATGGTTCGCGTTGCTTTTTATTTTTCTTTCCGCTTTTTTCCGAGTCTGTCAAGCCCAAGGAAGGCAAACCCAACCGTAGCGAACGCCGCGGCGAGAATGCCAATCCACATAAGCACGCCGAGAACGCCTTGCGTGTCAAGATTTACGAAGAAGTAAGGGTAGATAAGAGGCGTGGTCGTGGTGGGGATGAGAATGGACGTGTCAAACTTCAAAATAATTGCCTGAATAAGAAGGAATATCACGTAAGTGAGCGGAAAGGCGATAGAAGCGAGGGGATAATACCATTTTGCCTTCTTGCGCTCATAGAACAAGAACCAGTCGGCGATATACATAATGGGAAGCAGGACGTGGAAGCAAAGGCTACCCACGCGCCAGTTTGCCTGAGGATCGCGTCCCTCTGCACCCGCAAGCATAATGTTAAACACAAGGAAGGTCAAAAGAATTCCGAGCATTCCGATGAATTTCAGCATCGGCGCGGCACAAACGTAGCTGTCCTCCTTCTTTTTTGCCGTTTGGATAAGGGCGGCAAGCATCACGCCGAAGCAAAGAAAATTGCTGACGTTGGTAAAGTGAACGTAGAAATCCCAACGTATCGTGTTGATATTATCAAAGATTCCCGAGCTTGCGATAATGCCCACGAATCCAAGCGTGCAATATATCGTCTGATAGATCAGTTGAGCAGTTCTGTTTTTTATCATTACTTGTCTCCTTTGGGTGATAAAATTTGCTGTTTTCATTGAACGCATATATAAAATTTAACATATAGAGTATATTATAATAAAACAGGCGTTACAAAGGCGTTACAAATCCAATAAAAAAGCTCGAGACAAATGCAAAAAGCATTTGTCTCGACCAAAGTTTTTTATTTTTTGAACAGAAGCATAGCGCAGGTGTCCTCCGCCCAGCTGTATTGCGTCATATACTCGCCGTGAAATTCGGGCTTGCCCGTTTCAAGATGGCTGAAATAATCACACTTTACCAAATTGGTGTCGATTCGATAGCACGGAGTT
This sequence comes from Eubacteriales bacterium, assembly GCA_045633005.1. Taxonomy (GTDB): domain Bacteria; phylum Bacillota; class Clostridia; order Oscillospirales; family CAG-272; genus CAG-390. The sequence goes on from JAZQXT010000026.1 coordinate 9,024, forward strand.
TCGTGGCACAACACAGCCTCCGCGCCGACCGCCCGCAAGGTGTTTTTTAAATCCATCACAAGCTGTCGAAGGTACGCCGAATTCTTCGTGTCGTCGGTATCGTCGGGGAAAAGCACGGCGCATATCTGCTTTGCCGTCATTCTCGCGCCGTTGCGGTCTATGAGAAATGCAAAAAGCTCCTTTGTCTTTAGTCGTTTGAACACAAGCGCCTCGTTTTTTGCGTAGACCTCAAAATTGCCAAAGCACTTTACCGTAAGAAGCTTTGCCTTTTGGCGAATTCCCTTGATATTGTCGATCTCTCCTTGCACGTCCTCCGCGGATATGGGCTTCATCAGATACCCCGATGCGTGAAGCTTAAAGGCGGGAATCGCGTATTCCTCGTATCCCGTGCAAAACACTATTTTGCAATCAGCGCAAAATCCTATAATTTTTTCCGCAAGGGAAAGTCCGCCCATACCGCGCATATTGATGTCCAAAAATGCAATATCGGCGGGGGTGGTTTTGATAAAATCAAGCGCCTCCTCGCAGGAGGTAAAGCTTGCGACCGACGAAATATCGGGGGATGCCTTGATCGCCTTCGTCAGCGCGCCAAGCATCAACGGCTCGTCGTCTACGGCTATTGCTATCATTTCTTTTCCTCCTTCGGTATTTTAATAAGCACCTTCGTGCCTACGCCCTGCGTGCTTTCAATTTCAAGCGTGCCGCCTACCATTACCTTCAAGCGGTCGCGGATATTTCGGATGCCGATGTGCTTCTTGTCGTCAAGCAGCTTGCCCGTGTCAAAGCCCACGCCGTCGTCCTCGACTAAGATGCAGTAGTCCGTATCCGTTTCATAGGAAATAACTCGGATAGAGCCGCCTTTTTGCAGCTTCATAAGTCCGTGCTTTATGGCGTTTTCGACTATCGGCTGAACCGTAAGCGCGGGCAGTCTGAAATCCTCGGAGCGCATCTCAAACGAAAACGTCATATCGGGGAAGCGCACGTTTTCGATGTTGATATAATGGCGAACGTGCTCCATTTCCTGCGACATTAAAATGGGCTTTGGGTTATCAAGCTCGCCGAAATTACCGCGCAGGTATTTTGCAAAGTTGTGGACGAGCTCGCCCGCCTTTCGCGGATCCAATTCACAAAGCTGCTCGATGCTTCCGAGCGTATTGTAGATGAAATGCGGACGTATCTGACTCATCATCGTCGATATTCGGGTTTCGGCAAGCTGTGCGTCCAAAACCATTTTTTCCGTTTCAAGCTCCTTCGCCTTTGCAAGCGCGTTGATGTTGTTAGGTATGATCTTAAGCACCATAACAATAGCCGCAACGAAGAAAACGGTAAAAATGCAAATTGAAACAACGGCGCTGTTCCACGTGCCGAGCCCGACCATAACGGCGTCGATTTCAAACGATATAAGCGGCAAGAGCGAGCAGAGGTAGATAAAACGCGCCTTTCCGCTTGCGGAGAAAAACTCTCTGATAAGGCAGGCTGAAAGGACGATGTTTGCGAGCGTTTGCAAAACTACCCAATAAAGCCACGTGTCGTAAAATAAAATATCCGTAAATACGGGCAACATGAAAAGCACGGCACTTAAAAGCCCCGACGCGGCAACAGCGGCTACTCCTACGGCTTTCGTGCCTTTGAGTAAGTGGGCGAGCGCTATCGAAATGAACAGCATATAGAACATCATTGAGCAGCCAAGCATCGTGGTGTTGGAAACGACGGATTCACTCCAAAAGTAAACTCCGTCGGCGCTGTAGGAAAGATACGTGCCCGCGAACAAAATTACGATGCCGAGAAGCCAAATAGTCTTGCTGTTTTTTATATGTATAAGAGTTGAAAAGAGCGCAGTTCCCAAAAAGAGCAGGGAAACGATGAGGAAGAAAAGTCCGACGTCTCTTTGCGTTTCACCGCTTTCAAGCGCTTCCTTTTCAAAATCAAGTCCCGACCAAAAAGCCATTCTGGACAACAGCTCGTCTATCGCGCCTTCGTTCCCGAAGCTGTGCGGGTTGTGGATAAGTATCTCGACAGGCTCGCTTCCGTCACCCGTAAGGAAGTGCGCAGTCCATCCCACACCGCAGGCGGAATCCCCGAACAATGGGTTTTCCATATCTATCACGAAAGGCTCGTTTTCGCCTTCAAAAAAGGTCAGGTTGATGTGGTCGGTATAGAGCGCTATGGGCATATCCCCGCTGTAAACGCCAACGTACTCCCCGTCGGGTGCCAGCATATGGAAGTTTCCGCGAAGCGTTACGTCTCCGCGTGTAGAGGAAATGTGCTCGCCCTTTACTATCTTTTGCCACTCGCCGTCGGCAATGCGGTATTCACCGTCAAAATACACGTCGGCTATCAAAGCGGGCATGGCTTGATTGCTGGTCGCGTTGCCGTGCCACAGTAAAACAAAGGCAAACAGCAATAATATCAGCACTCCCGCAACCGTTAGCGTTGTAATATTAAAAAAATGAAGCTTTTTTTCTTTGCCGCTCATTGTCAAGACTCCTTTTGCGTTTCCGCTTTTACTGATTAATTATACCACAAAGTGACAAGAAGCGCAACCGTCTATTGAAAAATCAGCCGATTTGTGATATAATCTATCCGTAGAATTCTATTTGTGGGGAGACTATATGCAAACAAGAAAAGTTACCGTCCTACCGTATGACGAGGCGTGGGAATCCGCTTTTTCGGATATAAAGCGCGAGCTTGAGCGTGCGCTCGGCGGCTTGATCGTCGGCATCGAGCACGTCGGAAGCACATCGGTCAAGGGAATGTCGGCAAAGCCTTGCATCGACGTCGACGTGGTCATAAAGGACTATTCCGTGTTTAATGATGTCGTTAAGAGGCTCGCCGCTATCGGATACGCCCACGAGGGCGATCTTGGTATAAAGGGCAGGGAAGCGTTCAAATATGCGGATAAGCCTCATTTGATGAACCACCATTTGTACGTGTGTCCGCAGGACTCCGAGGAGCTGAAAAGGCACGTCACGTTCAGAGATTTCCTGCGAAATAACGCCGCGGCGGCGCGGAAATACAGTGCGGTAAAGGAAACGGCGGCAGAACTGTTTCCGAATGATATCGACAAGTATATTGAATACAAATCCCCTTGCATAGAGGAGATGTATAAACAATGCGGATTGAAAAAATGAGAATTGACGGTGGAGAAAAGTAATGAGAATATACGATATTTCCCAAGAGGTTTTCGGTTGTGAGGTGTATACGGGTGACCCCGTGCCGAAGAAAAACGTGCTAAACTCAATGGAGAAGGGCGACCTATATAATCTGACCGAATTCAGTATGTGCGCTCATAACGGTACGCATATAGATGCGCCGTTCCACTTTATTAAGGACGGAAAAACGGTTGACGCTATGGATCTGGAGTCCTTCGTGGGAATGGCTTACGTTGCGGAGCATCGCGGCAAGGTATCGCGCGATGATGCTTTGAGAATCATTGAAAAAGCGAAAAAACAGAACGTGGAATCCGCAAAGCGGATTCTTATCAAGGGAGACGCAGAGGTTTCTGCCGAAGCCGCAAGGGTGTTTGCCGCGGCTGAAATCCTGCTTTTAGGTAACGAATCGCAGACCGTCGGGCCCGAAAACGCGCCCATGGAAGTCCACCGCATACTTTTGTCTGCGGGCGTTGCTTTGCTTGAGGGCGTCCGCCTTTCAGCCGTCCCCGAGGGCGTTTATTTTTTGAACGCCGCGCCGCTCAATCTGTCGGGAGCCGACGGCTCCCCCTGCCGCGCCGTGTTGGTGGATATTGCGGATAAATAAAGCCTCAAGCGGCATAGAAAAAGGGATGAACGTTCATCCCTTTTTGTCTATTATACATTTTACTCCAAGATATATTAAATAGCCGAGAGCGTATCCCAACGAATTCAGAATCAAATCATCAACGTCGCTTACTCTGTCGAAAAACGGAAGCTGTAAGATCTCAATAGTAAGTGAAAAGCCTGCGCCCGCGGCTAATACCTTTGCGTGCGTGTTCAGCTTTTTATACACGATCGGATAAACGATCCCCACGGGAACGAACATCAAGGTGTTGCCCACAAGGTTTAATACGGCTTCGCTCATTATCTCGTAATCGAACAGATGAACGAGCGGGAGCAGATTTATCCTGAACGGCAATATTTTTTCTGCGTTAAAAAGCAAAGGCTGTATTTGTCCGTCCACCTTCCCGAAAGGGCAGAACGTGAATCTTGCGATAACGACTATACATATATACACAAGCAATAGCTGCAATTCGCGCCGCCAGCTTACGCGCTTGTTTTTTGCCCACGTAAGCGCTCTGCCAATGCACCACATCGCGCTTATAATAGCAAACATAGTTCCGTATGATATTGCAATCACTTTTAGGTTTCCTCCGTGAAGTAATCAAGCATTATTGAAAAAACAGCATCTGAAATTACAGATAGTTGCATTTGTTATTATTTCAATTCCTCTATCCAAGTTGCAAGGAATTCAAATTATTGTTTTTCAAGCAAATTATATCACAGACCGTAAAAAAGTGCAACTGTTTTCACGTAATAAAAGGCGTACCCAAACGTTCAAGCCTTGAATATGCCGTATAAATCAGGTTCAGGTATGGCTCGGACACAGCGATATGAGCACCAACGCCAACATCTACAGCCGCTTTGATGCCAGCGATGAGTAAAGCGCTCGGGTCGAGGCGGTCTTGTCCCGTATGAGTTAAATTGCATTGCTAACTTAATTTAGTCGATTTTTAGCATCCCTATACATAAAAGTAACGCATGGCATGTTCGATGTGTGTACATAGGCAAGTCGGAGTATAGCGATCACAAAAATAAAATCTTTTGGGTACAACGCACAGTATTCTTTCTTAAAACCGTCCTGCTGGATTTTTTCAACTTCATCGAGCAGTCCTACGTGTCGCAACTTTATGGCAGCATTGCTGATCGCATCCTCTGTCAACGAGGTAGCTTTTGAAAGCATTTGAGGCGAAAATGATGTTGCGTCCTCTCCTTCTGAAATCCATTTTTCATAAATAGCTTTCAAAACCTTGCGCGCATTTTTATCACCTAATACAGATAATAGTTCTCCTGCTTTAAGAAGGGGTGGAATAATGGTAATGGTTTGTAATTGGTAGCATTTGATTTTTTTAGAAAAGCTCAATTTTTTTCATAAAACCTTTGACTAGAGACTTGGCCAATCATAAAACTCTGTTATTTTTTTGACGAGCGTTTCCAAAATTAGGGAAATCTGCCGTTTTTAGGGCGTGGCGGTGATGTGTCGATGTTTTTGAAGATGCCGAGAGGGGGGCACCGCACTTTGTCGGAAAGAGGGATTTTTGTTTTGCACGAGAGAAGTCGTCTGTAATATGGCGAAATACGGCGCACTCATTGGCGCGAGCAGGCAGTTGACTTATATTGTGAGTGAATTTAAAGCGCACGTTGTATTAAAAAATTGTGAACTCGCGTGATTTGTATTATTTTATATTATAATATTACAAATTTTTTTGTAGAACTTGACATATATGCTATAATATGATATCATAAAGCTGTATAACTGTAATAATTTTATTTACACCCCGACAACTGCACAAGAAACGGAATTGATACTGCCATAATCGTGATAAGAAAAGCGGTCATGAAGTTGAAAAACATTATTCCGAGCATATTGGTTATCATAATAACCGTTGCTATTACCATTGGAATAACTGTGGCGTATCTTACAGATACGGAGAGTGTCGACAACAAAATGACCGTCGCTAACGTGGATGTCGAACTGCGCGAGTACGAGCGAGTCAGCGTTGGTGCGCCTAACGAAAAAGAGGAGACGCAGGTTCAGAAATTCAACAATAACAAGCCGTTGCCCCCGTTGTTGCCGCTAAGGACTTTGACTATAACACGAAGGGCGAAGTCATCAAATGGGATGAGGACAAGGCCGAAAACGCAATAAAGAAGGGCTATACCTCGCACATATGAGATCCCGCTCTCATCAACAACGAGGTCGACAAGACGCTTCTTGTTGAAAACACGGGCGGTGGCGATGCTTACGCCCGCATATTCTTGCGTTTGAGGCAGGAAACTATGCAACCCTTCCGCATTTTCGGCAAATGATACATATAAACTTTAACGAAATTGACTTGGGAATGGGAGTGGAACCGCATACTTGTCGTGAATAAAGACGGGAATAGATATTTTATTGCCACCGCTACTTACTCGTCCGACTTAGCGGTTGGCGCGTATACTCCGAGCAGCCTTTATCAGATATCGCTGGATCGCACCGCCACAAACACCGACGTTGAGGCGTTCGGCGAAGGGGACGAGGTCTTTGGATTCACCCAAGCAATACAGATTGCTGGTTTTACAAGCGCAAAGCTTTCGCGGGCTTACGCCAAACCTGCGTGATGCTTATGCAAATCATAAGCCAAGCAGATACGAAGTATCTGTGCTCTTGTCACTGAAAATAAAACAAGCGAAAGGAAATATGTTTATGAAAAAAATATTGATATGTGCTTTAGTTTTGATATTGCTGGCGGTAGGGTGTGTCATAGGTGTGCTCGCATACCTTACTGCCACGGACTCTGAAAGCAACGTAATGACCGTTGGTGATGCGCGTATTGTGATCAAGGAGTACGAGCGTGTGGATATCGACAGCGGGAACGCCAATGCGGTAATTCAGGAATTTAAAGACAACAAGCATATCAGGCCCTCCGTTGTTTCAAACGATAATTTTAACTACGCTTCCCCCAGCTATACTGCCGCTCCGACGGATTACGTTACGTGGAGCAAGGAGCCCGGTGGCGATGATATAATAGTCGGCGGTATTACAGGCGACTATAAAACTCCTATCTGGGCCCCATCCGTTATTACCAATGAACTCGATAAGATGGTGTTCGTAAAGAATACGGGCGATTGTAACGTCTACGTCCGCCTCTGCTTTGCATTTGAAGCAGGGAACTATGTAAGACGGGCGCGCTTCGAAGAAATGGTTCATTTGAACAAAAATACGGCCGATTGGACATGGACATGGAACGACAAGCTTGCCGAGATCGACGGCACGCGATGCTTTATCGTGTGGGCCACTCACAAGGATCCCGTGAAACCTGGTCAGCATACCAAGATCAGCCTGTCGCAGATCGCGCTTGATTATTCCGCTATTAACGATCACGCGCGTGCGTTCGGTGAGAAGTACGAGGTCAAGGTGTTTGCGCAAGGCATACAGTCCGATGGCTTTGCTTCCGCCGAAATAGCTCTCGCCGAGGGCTTTGACGATACCATCCCCTTCAAGAACGTTAAGTTTGTAGAGTTTGTCGACCTTCCGACTGCTCTGCACTACTTGAAAGGCAATACGAGCGCAACGAGCTTCGTGGGAAGCGCTCAAGTTCCAAATACAAGGGTTTCCAGCATCACCTTTGGTTTGACAGCCGACCACGCCGAAAAGGTAAAGGGCTACGACGGCGTGCTGGTAGCTAACAAGGCGACCCAAGTGGATAAAAATACAGGTGCCGTTATCCTTGAGGCAGACTTCACCGCCTACGCCTACTATATTCCCAACTCCGACGGGCAATACGATATCTACATCCTCGCGGACAACTGGGAGATCTATACGCCGAATGACTGGAATAGCAGCAATAGGTTGTTTGCTGATATGGCGGGAGTGAAGAAAATCGATACCACGAACCTGAACGTCAGCCAAACGCGCAATATGAAAGAGTGGTTCAATCGCTGTAAGGCTTTGGAAACCATTGACGTCAGCGATTGGGACGTAAGCAACGTAACCAATATGGCGTATCTGTTCAGTTCATGTAACGCCTTGAAGTCTATTGACGTTGAAAACTGGGACGTGAGCAATGTGAAGGATATGAGTTATACGTTTGCGGGATGTAAGCTTTTGACGACCATTGGCGTTGAGGATTGGAACGTAAGCAATGTTACGGAGATGGAGAAAATGTTTGGAGGTTGCAGTCGTTTGACAGAGTTAGACCTTAACTCGTGGGACACAGGAAATCTTACAAGCATGCCAAGCATTTTTAATGCTTGCGGAAGCCTTACCACTCTGAATATTTCAAAGTGGGACGTAAGCAATGTTACCAGTATGAATCAGGCGTTCTATTCTTGCGAAAATCTCACTTCCGTGGATATTGCGGGATGGGATGTTAGCTCCGTAACAGAGATGGCACAAATGTTTTATGGTTGTAAAAAAATGGTTGGATTGGATTTGTCAGGCTGGGACACAAAGAATGTTACCACTCTGTTCGGAATGTTCAGGGATTGTTGGGCTCTTCCTTCACTGGATCTTTCGCAATGGAATACAAGCCAAGTTACCGATATGTCGTTTATGTTCTTTAGCTGCAAAGCGTTTACGGAGCTCGACCTCAGTGGCTGGAATACTGCCAAAGTCGTTGATTCTGAGTCAATGTTTGAGCAATGCGTTAACCTCAAAACCATTTACGTTGGTGATAACTGGAATATGAACCAAGTTAAAGAGGAAACGGTAAACAAAGACTACCGCTCGTCAAAAAATATGTTCGCGAATTGCACGGCTCTCGTAGGTGCTATACCTTACGATCCCACGAAAATCGATAAAACCCACGCTAACACGGACGGCTACCTTACCAAAAAGTAAACGCAAAATCTTCCTTATTATATGATACTGATTTCTCGCCCCCGACCTTTTTGGTCGGGCGGCGGTGAGAGCGCAGATAAAAGCATATGCTTCGCATCTGCTTGCATCTGCTTGGCTTATGCTTCGCATAAGCGTCGCGCAGGTTTTGCATAAGTGCTTCGCATCTGTCAAGCAGATGCGAAAGTATCTGCGTTCTCACCGCTGAAAACAAACCGAACGAAAGGAAAAACGATATGAAGAAAATATTAATATGGAGCCTAATTGTGGTTTTTGTCGCGGTAGTGTCCGTCCTCGGTACGCTTGCGTACCTTACTGCTACCGACGAGGTTACAAACGTAATGGTCGTTGACGATGCAAGTATTGAGATTTTAGAATACGAGCGCGTAGATATCAACGATAAGAACGGTGATGCGCTCTTAAAGGAGTTTGATAACAACAAGCCGCTTATCCCTTCTGCTGTTCCCGACGGTTTTACTTATAGCACTGACTCGAATAATTATGTTATGTGGGATGAGGCTCACGTAGGAGAAAAAATCAAGATAAACGGAGCCCAGAACTACCAAACGCCTGTCTGGGATCCCGCCAATATTACCAACGAGATCGACAAGATGGTGTTCGTAAAGAATACTGGCGACTGTAACGTTTACGTCCGCCTCTGCTTTGCATTTGAAGCAGGGAACTATGTAAGACGGGCACGCTTCGAAGAAATGGTTCATTTGAACAAAAATACGGCCGATTGGACGTGGACATGGAACGACAAGCTTGCCGAGATCGACGGCACGCGATGCTTTATCGCATGGGCAACGTACAAATATCCCGTAGCGCCCGATGAGCATACCAAGATCAGCCTGTCGCAGATCGCGCTTGATTACACCGCCATCAACGACCACGCCCGCGCCTTTGGCGATACTTACGATGTAAAGGTGTTCGCGCAGGGAATCCAGTCCGACGGCTTTGCTTCTGCCTCGGCGGCTCTCTCAAACGGCTTTGGCGACACCATCCCCTTTAAAAACGTTAAGTTTTTGGAGTTCACCGATCTTGTGACAGCTTTGCATTACTTGAACGGTGAAAACTCCGGAGCGAATAAGATAACGCAAAAAGTTAAAAACATCACTTTTGGTCTTACTGGTGATTATCCCGAAGTTGTAAATGCATACGACGGCGTGCTGGTAGCTAACAAGGCGACCCAAGTGGATAAAAATACA
>JAZQXT010000027.1:0-2235 GCA_045633005.1 Eubacteriales bacterium
CAATGCCCCTTGCCCGTCAGCGCGAGGGAGCAGTAAAGAATTACCTTGTAGGAGTCTGCGTCGGGGCAAAGCTCCTTGATATAAAGGCACGCGCGCTCGGGGCCCATGGTGTGCGACGAGGAAGGTCCGCGTCCTATTTTATAAAGCTCACGAAGTGATTTCATTTTTCTCTCCTTAAATTATATTATAGATCCCGCAAGAAGTCCGCCGAGGAGTCCAAACAGGTAAAGCACGGCGCAAAGGGCGATATTTTTCTTCATCGCGCCCTCGCCGCGATTCATTTTGAAAAGAACGAGCAGTCCAACGCCGCCGTTGACAAGCAGTCCCGCCATCATCTCGCCCGCGCCGATGATGCCGCCGAGGTAAAACTCGGTAAGCACGACGGAAACGCTGCAGCTTGGGATAAATCCGACGAGCGCGGCTACCGCCTCGCTAAGCACGGGAAGGTCGGGAAGAATATCAACGAGCCTTTCCTCGCCGATAAAATGCACCGCAAGGGAAACCGAAAAGCTGACCGCCAAAATGAGAAGCGCGGCGCGAAGCGTGTGGCGAATTGCGGGGCGCAATACGCCGCCGTGGCACTCACAGCCCTCGCGGTGGCACATTTCGTGTATCTCGATGCCGTATTCCTCGCCGTGGGAATGTCCGTCACAGCACTCGCCATAGCTTTTGGCGTGGTGGTCGCGCGGCTTGCGCTTTCTGTAAAGATGAAGCGCACCGTCAAATATAAATCCCGCAAGCACCGCGAAAATGAGCTTAAAGCCGAGCGTTTTGGCGATAAGGTCAACGCGCCCGTTGCTGATAAGCACGGGAAGCATCTCATCCGAGGTGGAAAGCAGGACGGCAAGGAAAGTTCCCGCGGTGATAACTCTGCCCGCGTAGAGATTTGCCGCGCCGCCAGCAACGCCGCATTGCGGTATTATGCCGAGCGCGCCGCCGAGAAGCGGGCCGACCCTTTTCGCGCCGCTGATGCGCGAGAGAGTCTTTTCCCTTGCGTGATGCTCCAGCGCCTCCATTCCGAGATAGGTGAGGAAGAGTATCGGAAGCATCAGGGCAAGCTCCCCGAGGCTATGGAGCAAAACGTGAAGTATATCGTGAAGTATTTCCATTCTGCCTCCTTAATTTTTGAGCCTGTCGAGCAGATTTTGCAAAATTATCTCCGCCGAGAGCGTGTCAATGACGTTTTTGCGCTTTTTGCCGCGCGTGTCCGTCTCGTTGAGATACCTTGACGCGACGACGGTGGTAAGGCGCTCGTCCACCATTATGACGGGGATGGACGCGAGCGACGAGAGCGCGGCGGCAAACTCGCGGCAACGGTCGGCGCGCGCGCCCTCCGTGCCGTCCATATTGCGCGGAAGTCCGACGGCGGCGCATACTGCCCCGCGCTCTTTAGCTATACGCGCGACCTCCTCGGCGGTCTTTGAAAGTCCGCCGACCTTGACGTAGCCTATGCCCGACGCTAAAAATCTTGATGCGTCGCTGATTGCAAGCCCCGTGCGCACGTCGCCAAAGTCCACGGCAAGAATCTTCCCCCGCGTCGCCCGTATCTCGCCTATATCAGCAAATTTTGTCTTATCCTGTTCCATACTTTGTCCTCGTTTTTTGAATGCTTTTTGCGTAGCAAAAAGCTAATGAATGATGAAGAATGAATAATGAATAATGAATAATTTTGGTAGCTTTTTGCCTTACGGCAAAAAGCTTCCTTAATATTTTGCGCAAGCAAAATATATCGCTGCGCCGATAGGCGCAATATCGCTCAACCGCAAGGTTGAATATCGCTCGCCCGCAGGGCGAATATCGCTGAAAACGCGAAGCGTTTTCTTTGCGTCATCCCGCAGACGCGGCGCATTGTTCTGCGACGCGGCAAGTGGATCTCGCAAAAATACCGCAGTATTTTTGCGCTTGATGTTCGCACCCGACTTTTCCTTTTAGGACTCTCGCCGTGTGCTTGGGATGTGCTGAATGTTCGCGCCCACAATTAGCCTCCCTTGTGTAAAGGGAGGTGGCATTTTCGCAAGAAAATGACGGAGGGATTGTCAAAAAAAACTATATTTCGTGTTAAAAACAATCCCCCAGTCACCTTCGGTGACAGCCCCCTTTACACAAGGGAGCCTATGTCTGCAATCGCCTTTTAATAGTTCGTAGCCGTGTGCTTGGGCTGTGCCGAATGTTCGCGCTTACAATTTGCCTCGCCCTTTGGGAGAGGTGTCGGCGTAGCCGACGGAGAGGGCTTTC
>JAZQXT010000028.1:0-2563 GCA_045633005.1 Eubacteriales bacterium
GACACATCGGAAGCGCGACCATCGTCGTTACCAACTGCTACAACACAGCCGAGACCGTAAGCTATACGGACCTTGGCGGTGGCATTACGGGCGAGATATCGTCCTCGGGTGCTCACACCTTTACCAACTGCTACTTCCTTAGCGGAAACGCCAACAAGCAGACGGCGTTCTCCTCGGGCTCTAACGCTTGGAGCTCCACGTCGGGTTCGGGAACTATCAGCTCGAAGAGTGCATCCGCTATGAAGTCCGCTTCCTTTGCTAACACTCTTAACTCCTCTGCATTCACCTACGACGCATCCGCCAATGACGGATATCCGACACACGCGGCTTATCTCGCCTTTGATATGAGCGGCGGCGTATATTCTATCACGGTTGACGAAACGCTTGGTGTTTACATCAGCGGCGGAGTCCTTTACGGCGTTGCCGCAGGCGATAGCGTTGACGCGCTTCGCGCAAAGATCGAAAACACTTCTGGAATCACCATAAACGGCACGGGAACGGGCGCTACCGTAACCCTCACCGTTGACGGCTACATCGTTGACACCGTTACCCTCGTGGTTATCGGCGACCTTGACGGTGACGGACGCATTACCTCCGCCGACTATAACAACGTCAAGACCGCAATGGTCAGCGACGATGCGCCCTCGGGCATTTACGCATACGCCGCAGACGCAAACGGCGACGGACTCTTCACCTCGGGCGACGCGCTCATTATCGCGGCGTGCGTCAAGGGTGACGTTTCAAACCTCAAATAAAACCAGAAATGATGCTCCTGCTTCCTTATCGGAAGCAGGAGCGTTTTTTTGTGAAAAAATGCTAATTTGCTATTGATTTTTTTACGAAAATATAATATAATGTATATGTATATTTGCTAAGTATATCCAAATAATTTTTTATGGAGATAAAACGATGAAAAAAGCATTAGCTTTACTTCTCTCGCTCGCCCTTTTGCTTTGCAGTATCAACATTATCGTTATTGCAGAGGACGTATCAAATCCGCTAAAAAAGCTTACGTTCAGCTACAATTCGGGCGAGGATTACACCGCCACCTGCTACTACACCAACGATTATTTCGTAGGAAGCTCGTACGAGTATAATTCAAGCCTTGCTACGATGTCGTTGAGCCTTGCGATGTCCGCATTCGGAAACGCAAACGGTGCGCAGGAGGATTATTCCGACAAAAGCTCAAGCGCGCGCGACCTTCTTATGAAGATGGGCGTTGCTGAGGATGACATCGGAGTTAACGATTGGTTTACCGTAAAGCCCACTATGGACTCCATCGGCGTAATTATCGGAAATATGCCCATTACGATATCCACGGGCGAATACACCCTTATCGCAGTTGCCGTTCGCGGCGGCGGATATGAAAAGGAGTGGGCGAGCAACTTTACTATCGGTGCCGAGGGTCAGCATCAGGGCTTTGCTGAGGCAAGAGATATGGTTGCCGAATACCTTAAGACCTACGTTGACGAGCAGGATATCACGGGTGAGGTAAAGCTTTGGATAACGGGCTACAGCCGCGCCGCCGCTACCGCAAACCTTCTTGCGGGCTCTATCGACGACGGTATGGTTATCAGCGAGGATATTTCCTACGACCTTGACGACGTTTATACATACTGCTTTGAAACTCCCGCAGGTGCGCTCACCAAGGACGTTGCTGGCAAGCCTGTTTATAACAACATTTTCAGCATAATCAACCCCAACGACCTCGTTCCCTTCGTTGCTCCCGCCGAGATGGGCTTTTGCCGCTATGGTATAGACGTTTATCTGCCCTCCGCAGAGAACTCGCCAAACTACGAGGAGGAAAAGGCGAAGATGCTGGAGATATACAACACTCTGCCCAGCACCACGGAATACATCGTCGATAATTTCCAGATGAAAAAGCTGAATCTGCTCGGCTTTATCGGGAACAACTACATCGTTGACGACACTAAAAACGATTATTCGCAAAGCTATTATCTTTCTACCTACGTCGGCATTCTTGCTACAGAATTTATAAAGGACCGTAACCAATTCGTTACGGGATATCAGACCGAGGTGCGCGAGATATGCTCCGTTGTTTTCGGCGGCACAGAGGAACAGACGATGATCATCATTGACTCCTTCTCCGCACAGGCGCAAGCAAACTGGGGCGCACTCGTCGGAAAATACGTTCTTAACGGAATCAACCCTTGGGCTGATAAGGAGGATGCGTTCCTCATGGTTTCCGAGTGGCTCAAGAACGCGCTTGACGAGGCGGGCATCACCGACTACGACGAAGCCGTGATCGACTCCGCAGGCAAGGCACTTGCAACTCTTATGCTCGACCTTGTCGTAAGTCATCCCAACTATTTCTCCACTGCAGTAATGAATCTTGAGTGCATCGCATCGGCACACTTCCCCGAGCTGTGCTACTCTTGGCTCGTATCTATGGACGCTAACTACACGGCAGAGCCTGAGATCTCCGAGCCTGAAACCACCACACCCGATACCACAGAGCCCGAGGTAATAGTACCCGAAACCACCGTTCCCGAAACTACCGTTCCCGAAACCACCGTTCCCGAAACCACCGTTCCCGAAACCA
>JAZQXT010000029.1:0-2852 GCA_045633005.1 Eubacteriales bacterium
TACCGAGATTTTGTAAAATTATCTGCATAGAAATCGCTCCTTTCTTTTGCTGAAAACCCGTTTTTTATTTTTGGGTTAAGATTTCTTCGTAAGCCTGGTCGCCTCGCTATACGGCTTGAAGAAGAGCATATAAACGATAAATGCGATAATTGCAAGGGCAACCGCACCGCCAAGGATATGCCAACCGAAATGCCCCGTGAAGAGCATACCGAGCTGATAAATGCAAAGCGATACAGCATAAGCAAAGCCGGTCTGATATCCGATTGCAATCCACATCCATCTCGTGCTGTTCATCTCACGCCTTATAGCTCCTATCGCAGCGAAGCAGGGAGCGCAAAGCAGATTGAAAACAAGGAACGAGAATGCCGCAAGGCGAGACATATCAACGAAATCAAGAACGCCGAGGACGGCAACGATTTCTTCCTTTGCCACAAGTCCCATTATAGTAGCAATCGAGGTTTCCATACCCGAGAAGCCAAGCGGAATGAATATCCAGCCGATAAGCGCTCCAAGACCGTCAAGTATGCTTATATCAAGGGTTGCGCCCTCTGCAAGCGAGCCGCTGAATGCGTATGCTCCCTCGTAAATGCCAAAGTTGTCGGCAAGCCAAATAAATATAGTCGAGAGAAGAATTACAGTACCCGCCTTTTTGATAAACGCCCAGCCACGCTCCCACATTGAGCGCATAACGTTAATAAATGTTGGCATATGGTATGCAGGAAGCTCCATAACGAAGGGTGCGGGCTCTCCGGCGAACACCTTTGTTTTCTTGAGCATAATTCCCGATATAACAACTGCGCCTATACCTACGAAGTATGCCGCAGGGGCTACCCACCAGGCGTTGTCAAAGAGTGCGCCGGCAATAAGTGCGATAACAGGAAGCTTTGCTCCGCAGGGTATGAAGGTCGTGGTTATAATGGTCATACGTCGGTCACGCTCGTTTTCAATCGTGCGTGATGCCATAATGCCGGGAACGCTGCAGCCCGTTCCTATAAGCATCGGTATAAAGGACTTGCCCGAAAGGCCGAGCTTTCTGAAAATTTTATCCATAACGAAAGCAATACGGGACATATATCCGCACGCCTCAAGGAAAGCAAGAAGAATAAAGAGAACGAGTATCTGCGGAACGAAGCCAAGCACCGCGCCGACACCGCCGACAATACCGTCAATGATAAGGTTCTGAAGCCAGGGGGCACAGTTTATCGCAACGAGCGCATTATCTATAACAACGGGAACACCCGGTACCCAAATACCAAAATCCGCAGGGCTTGGAGCGCCGTCTACGTACTCCGCAATCCTCTCGTCAAGCAAAGCTCCGTCAGCTTCACCGAGATGCTGAACGATAGCCCCTCCGTACGAGCCCCAAAGCTCCCCAAAGTCAAAAAACTTGCGCTCACTTACAGCCGCCTGAAGCTCTTGCGCACCGACAACGTCTGCATCGGCCGCCGCAGTGAAGATGTCCTCGAGCGTACTATCACCTATAATCTTATCACTCCATACGTTTGCCGTTGCGTATTCGTCAACCGCATCTTCATAATCACCGCCCCCGACACCGAGGAGATGCCAACCGTCACCGAAAAGACCGTCATTGGTAAAATCGGTTGCCCACGTTCCGACTGTGGTTACCGAAATAAAGTAAACGAGGAACATAACGAGGGCAAAAATAGGAAGCGCCGCCCATCTGTTAGTAACCACACGGTCAATTTTATCCGAAACGGAAAGCTTACCTAGCCTGTGCTTTTTGTAGCTGGTTTTAAGAACCTTTTCTATGTAGAGATATCGCTCGTTGGTGATAATACTCTCCGCATCGTCGTCAAGCTCACGCTCCGCAGCGGCAATGTCGTCCTCAATGTGACGAAGAACGTTCTTGTCAATCTCGATTTCCGCAAGTGCCTTTTCGTCACGCTCAAAAATCTTTACCGCATACCAACGCTGTCTGTCAGCGGGCAGGTCAAGGTCGTGAAGAGCAGCCTCTTCAATATGCGCAATAGCGTGTTCAACAGCGCCCGAAAATCTATGTACGGGCACGGTCTTGGTGGACTTTGCCGCTTCGATTGCCGCCGCAACAGCCTCGTCAATACCCGTTCCCTTGAGTGCGGATATCTCAACTATTTTACAGCCGATAGCTGCAGAAAGCGCAGGAATGTTTATCGTATCCCCACTTTTGTTTACAATATCCATCATATTCAGCGCAACCACCACGGGAATACCAAGCTCGGTTAGCTGTGTTGTGAGGTAAAGATTACGCTCAAGGTTTGTGGCATCAACAATGTTGAGGATGGCATCGGGGTGCTCGTTTACAAGGTAATTTCTCGCAACCACCTCTTCAAGAGTATAGGGCGAAAGCGAATAAATACCCGGCAGGTCGGTGACCGTTACGTTATCGTAATGCTTGAGCTTTCCCTCTTTCTTTTCAACCGTAACACCCGGCCAGTTTCCGACGAACTGGTTAGAACCGGTAAGCGCATTAAAGAGCGTCGTTTTACCGCAGTTGGGGTTACCCGCTATGGCAATTTTGATATCCATTTTTTCTCTCTTTCTTATATTGAGTACTGCGTACAGACAGGACGCCTTAGGCAGCACAGGTTTTCTTTTTTGTAGTTAGCAGAAGCTAACTGCTACGCATAAAAATACGGCGGCATAAGCCGAGCGATAAAATCAACAGCCTACGGTGCGGTTTACTCAACCTCTACCATTTCAGCATCGCTTTTTCTGAGCGAAAGCTCGTAGCCTCTTACCATAACTTCAATCGGGTCACCAAGCGGCGCAACCTTTCTTACGTAAATTTCAACGCCCTTTGTAATACCCATATCCATTATACGACGGCGAAGCGCTCCCTCTCCGTGCAGCTT
>JAZQXT010000030.1:0-33918 GCA_045633005.1 Eubacteriales bacterium
TCTTGATCGTGCTCTCCCAAATGGCAACCACCGTAAAGCAAAGAGCGGCAGTCATTTCGATAAAGCCGAAAATGTCGCTGTCCAAAGCATAGAATATGGTGTAAGCAACGCCGATACCAAGCGTAGCGATAGGAAGCCAAATCGTTTTGTGTGTTTTGGGAACACGGCAACGCTTCAACAGCTCTGCAATCATCAGAGCGATGCAGGCAAAGATCCACGCAGTTGCGATATAGTAAAGAGCGCCACGCTGATAGATATCCCACCCCGCTTCATATCCTTCGTGGAAATGGAACGCCCAGCCGTGAATGTCATTTGTGAGAATACCCCAAATAATAATGATCGAGGGGATGTACATCAAGTACCATTTTTTCGGCAGCTTATAATCCTCGGGCTTGCCGATGTGCTTTGTTGCGAAAAGACAAAGCTGCGGAATCAGTATCATAGAAACGTAGTATGCGTACCAGCACCACATTCCGAGAGGATACACGTAGAGGAACACCGTATGTCTGAGAGTTCGCATCAACATCCAGAACATCATCAACGCAACAAGGACGATAAGATGGAGGCGAATCTCCTTATTCACGATGCGGTCGTATACCGATATCCCCCAAAAGACGAGAACTCCAAGATAGATCATCAACACCGCAATGTGCGAGATCACATACATTGCCGCTGTAGTGTTCATTGTAATGACACGAACGAAATTCGCAAAAAGTAACAAAAATACCGTCAGCAGTACGTTGATGGTATAGGACGGCGTTCTGCCTTCTTTGCTCATCAGTCCTTGCTTTTGCATAGAACGATAAATGGCAAGGATCAGGCATTCCGTCAGTATGTAAGAAACCGAGAGCCATTCAAAACCACGGGGCAGGAACTGCTCGATAAGCCATATGGCAATGTTGCAGAACACAGTACAAAGCAGAAGTGCCGTATGTAAATGCTTTTTGATCTTTTTCTTTGCAATGGCATAGATTGCAACACCGACCATTGAGAACATATATCCGATCAGATATACGTAGTACAACAAGTGTAGCGGTCCGTACTCACGGACGAGCTTGGTTGCTCCGTCTGCGATCTCAATATCTACGGCGCTGTAATAAATGGGAAGAACGCCGGGGCTTGTGGTAATGCCGAGCATCACGATGCCGATTGTTACAAGTGTGATCATAAGTGGCTTTGGGCGTTTCATTCCGCAAAAGCGCAGTACCATCATCAGCATAAAGAACGGAAGGAATACGCTGCCGAGATAAGCAATTCTGTTGGAGTTCAATGCCGAGTCAAGATTCGGCGACACCGAGATCATAAAATATCCGAGATTGCAAATAGATACCGAAACGAATACGAGCAACAGCCACACGTCGCGCTTCTTGTCCAAAGCAACACAAATTCCGACCATACATAAAGAAATCAAGGATATGATTCCATATGATAACGACATTTTCGGCACCTCCTTTTCAACCGCAAACGAGGGAGGTTTGTTGGTTATAACATAACCGACAAAGGTATATCCCTTCGCATTTTTTATTTCAAAGCCAAGTTTTAACGCCGAGCTTTCTTTTATAGATTTATTATAGCATAAATTGCTTTTGATTTCTACGGGTTTTAATGAATTCACAAAACTCTATGAATAAACAATAACATCTAAAAAAATCTTGCTATTCAAATTTCCATTTTAAAACAGACCGAATTAAGACTGTGCATTTTCCCACCCATCGCCAAACTATGATAAAGGGGAGAAGTTTTTGTTCTCCCCTTTTCTTGTGTAAAACCAGTTGCGCTTCGTGACGGTTTGTGGTATAATCAATTTATAAATCGCGAGTTTAATGGAGTAGTGTTGTGGATATTGTAAATCAAAAAATCATACAGGCTATAATAGATAAAGCAAAAAAGGTGTGTCCTGAGTCTTTGGCGCTAATCGGAATATATGGTTCCGTCGCTACGGGAGATACGTATGAGAAGTCTGATCTGGACTTGCTCGTATTGGTCGAAGATGATAAAGGCGGCAAGCTGGCAACGGGATTTATTTTGGATGACAAAAAGGTTGGCTACGACGTATATTGCACGAGCTGGTCGGGATTGACGTATGACGCAGAATGTCACCACGCTCATCTATCAAAATTGATGGACTCGCAGATAGTGTATATCAAAAATCAAGAAGCCTACGACAAATTATGTGAATTAAGGGCGCGGGCAAAACATTTTTTGGAATCAGAGGAGCGCATCATCAGAGCAAATGAACTAATTGACAAAGCAAAAACATCCTATGCAAACGCCTGCCTGCGCGAAGGGCTTGGAGAAGTACGTTTGAATGCGTGTGAGGTAATATCTTATCTATTAGATGCCATTATGATATACCATGGAACCTATTTTAAGCGTGGTACGAAAAGAACTTTTGAAGAATTGGCAACGCTTCCGCTTGATGAGGTGTTCGTGCAAACGATTCAGAAAGCAGTTACCTGTAAAGAGATTTTTGAACTACGTGATTTACTGAAAGCTCTGATTCTTTATGCGGAAAGCCACACAAGACAAGAGAAAACCCAAGCCGCCCCCTCGGAAGCCTTAAAGGGAACTTACGAAGAAATGTATTCCAATTGGCGAAATAAAGTCGAAGAGGCTGCAAAAAACAATAATGCTTTCGCTTCTTTTATGAATATGTGCAGTTTGCAGTTTATGCTTTCTGAAATTGCGCAGGACGTGGAAATCGGCTCATTTTGCGTTATGGACGAATACAATACGGATTCTCTTGCAGATAATACGAAAATATTTGATAGAAATTTACAAAAATACGAGCAAGCTTATAAGAAGGCTCAAATAAGCATCAAGCGTTTTGCAGACGTTGATGAATTTGTTGCGAGCTATTTGAGTCAATAAATAATTGATTTAACTATCATATATTAAGAAGCCAAGGGGTGAACATTTCGTTCACCCCTTGGCTTGTATCGTCGCGCGATCATCTTGCGGCATTAACTCAACGCATCGCAGTAAACAACTACGTATTCAAATGCGTACACGTTTTTAATAAAGAGCGTCAGCGCCGCGTTCTCGCGTTGTAGGGTGGAACGGTCTGCGTTTTTCTCATAGCGAATGGCAGTTACGGAATACGAGAATCTATTCCCTTCCACATCCGTAAAGAAAACGCGGTCTCCAACGGAAATATCACGGTAAAAGTCGTACTGCCCTTTTTGCGACGTACCGCCGATCTGTATAGTGCGGTCGTAAACGCTTCCGCCGAAGCGGCAGGGGTATTTTGACGGATTTTCCCAATCGGCGCAGATCGGAAGAACCGAGTTAAATCGCGGAAGCTCTAATATCCCCGCAAAATCAATTCCTTCAATAGATAAGGTAGCCATAGCATTATCCCTGCGTTCTTCGGGAACGGCGCCTTGCGGCTCGGGGATCAGCTCGCGGATCGCGCTTACGTACTCCGCCGATTTGCTTGCGGATGCGTGAATATTCCATTGCCACACAACGAGGAGCAGTATTGCCCCCACAAGCAAGCCTAAGCCGATGATTACTAAAGCTTTTCTGATAGCATCACTCTTTGCGTTCATCGCGTGCTACTTCTCTTTCCCGTAATTCCCAAGACAACAAGCACGCTGCCAAATGCAAACATCAGGATGATCCACAGCATAACGTTCAAGGTATCACCCGTTGGCGGCGGTGAGGGCGGCGGATCATCGGGAGTCAGCGTGTTCGTGATAATGAACGAGGCTTCCCTCTCCTCTACGGTCATCGTGTAGCCCGAGGGAACGTTTCGCTCCACGACCTTCCAATCCGCACCGTCTTTCTTTGCGGACCAAGAATACGTCCAGCGGTTCTCCTCCGAAAGAATTACCGTTTGATAGCTCGTTCCGTTGCAAAATATCTCTATCTCCACAGCCGCGGGGCGGGTCGAGCCTCCGTTATCGCCCTTCCAAAGCTTTAACACCTTAAGCTCTATTTCATCATCGTCTTGGGTGGGAGGGATGATTTCGAATTTGGCGGAAACGTCAACGTGATACTGCCAAAGACCTTCCATGCTCAAACCAGGCAAAGCAATTAAGGAAGAATCAAATATATACGTCGTTTCATCTTGAATTATGCTTTCAGCAGCCGTTAAGTAAAGTCCTGGCTTCAATTCATCAAAATACGCCTTGCCTTCCCCATCCGTCGCGGTGTTAAAATCCGCAACTATCGCATTGGCAATTACGTACGCTTCAAGCGTCGTGCGAATTACGTTCCATTCCCCCTGCGTCCTTATTCCGTTAAGGATGAGATCGGAGCTTTCATAAGAGGACGTAAGCGTATACTGATAATCCGCAGATACGTCCGCGATCTTATACAGCTTTACAGCCAATTCCGAAAAAGCAACACCATCGGCACAATAGGAGACGGTCAAAGAGCAGCTCCTGTCCGTGGATATAGGCTCTTTTGCGTCCGACGTTGATGCAGCTTGCGCTTGGAAAGTGATCGCGTACAAGCAAACGAAAAGCACGAATGCGATCATTGCCATTCTTCTTTTAGCCATTCTTCTTCCTCCTTCGAGATAAGCGGCTTGCTGCCCTTATCCCTGTATTTTATCATTAGTACGATCAATAAGATCAACAAGATCGGTGCGGCGACCACGGGCGTTGCCACCAAGGAATCAATGCGATACGCATTGGACGTTACGTGCAAGATCGGCGCGGCGTTTTCGATCCTCGTGCCTCTCACAAGCAATCTGTGGGAATTAACGCCGTACGGAGTGCAGGTCAGGAGCGTGCAAAGATCCTCGCCGTCTACGATCTGAACGTCTTCGGTCTCGTCGGGGCGCACTATCTTTATTTGATCTACTTGATAGGTAACGGTTCTGTCCAATACCGTTATCGTAAACGTGTCACCCTTCTCCATCTTGTCAAGCTCCGTAAAGAGCTTGGCGTGGGGGAGTCCGCGGTGTGCGGATATAACGCAATGCGTGCTTTCTCCGCCCACGGGCAAGGACGTTCCCTCCAAATGTCCGCAGGCAATGTTCAATACCTCTGCGGATATTCCGTGATATAAGGGCAATTCAACGCCCAGCTTGGGGATGGAAACGTATCCCATAATGCCGTTTCCGCTGATATTCAAAATGCTATTGTAGCCCTTTACCTTTCGGTAATCGACCAATGGCGCGCTAAGCTCGCTTAGCGCAGTATTGTACGAGCGCGCCTCCTGAATATAGGCTTCGTAATCCTCGGGCTTTAACGACTCGAGGATCTCGCGATAGTTTTCTACCGCGCGCGTTTGTGTTTTACTGTTCCAATATTGGCTCACGGACGGATAAAGCAGTCCACAGACGCCTACGAAAAGCATCAGAACCAATAGGATCCCTATTTTATTGTTCTTCATAAGCATCTCTCCACTGCTTTATGAAAGGCGGCGGCGGACGGCGGATAAAGTGCCCGCCGCCGCTTTCTAAGCTAATAAAACTTAAATCTGTGTTCGGGAATTAGTCCTCGAATACGGACATCTTCTTGCGGGTGATCATAAATACAGCTGCAACCAAAACGAGCGTTGCACCGCCGCAGATGAACAGGAACGTACCCATAGCACCCGTTTCGGGAAGGATTGTACCAGAGTTGTTGATTATATTCTCCGTGATAATACCAGTGTCAACATCGCCCGTTCCCAGAGTACCATTCAGGCTTGTCAGGGCAGGATCGTTTGCTACTACCTCATGTTCTGCAGTAATAGAGAACTCCTTATCAGCCATCTTGTTGTAACCCGCAGGAACAGTGGACTCCTCAAGCTTGTAGTCGCCATCGTCAAGACCTTTCCAAATAAAGGTGGTCATGTCCTCGCCCTTGACTTCGCCTCCAACCGCAACGTATACACCGGCGGCATTTTTCTTATACAGAGTAAATCCTGCACCCTCAAGTGCGTTTCCAGCCGGATCTACCTTATTGATGGTTAACTGGTAAGTAAACACAGTTACTTTGTCATTTTCGGTTTTACCCGTTCCGTCGCTGTAGGGATTGTTGGAGAATTCAAGATATACTTCGTTGGGGTTGCCCGCAGAGCCGATAACGGCATTTCCGTTCAAGGTTGCTTCGTAGTAAACAACGAAAACGGTATCCTTGGTAACACCATTGATAGCCAAAACATTGTCGCAAGTTAAGGTAAAGGTTTCGCCAGTAGCGAGGTTCTCTGTAGCGAGATCAAAGTTGGTAGTGACCTCCGTACCGGTAGCCGTCAGCGCAGCATCAGCAGTATTCTTGTCTGCATACATATAAACCTTAACGGAAGCTTGGTTAAATGTAAGTCCTGCAGACATAATATCGTGGAAGACTATTTTGTAAGTCTGATAGTTAGTAACGTTGGCGGGGAGAGTTGCGGTAAGTTTAAAGGGAACCACGTCATTGATATCATGGTCAGCAGAGTCCTGCCAAGCGTTATCCACAATGCTATCATCCGCACTATTAGCGATGTCCTTGACCTTCTTCTCAACGGTAGGAAGCGCTATTTTGGGATTAATAGTAATAGACTCCTGACCCGCAGTGTCTACCATAACCAAGGAATTTGCTTTGTTGCCGTCAAGCTCGGTTACGTCAGCAAACATCCAATAGCCCTGATCAATAGAATTAGCAGCGCCATCGATTTCATCAGCGTCTGCCTCGATGTTTGCAGCCTTAATATTACGGTAGAGGCGATCGGCTACGTCACGCAGAGTGCCATAAGTGCCGTTTGAGTCGCTGTTTTTAGCTGCGAGATATTCCAAGATTGCATCGTCGGTTACATCGATAGCGTTTGAGGGTTTATTCTCGGTGATGTTGGCAAAAACTTCGTTCTGCAAAACAGTACGGTATTTGTCGTTTACGGTGTAAGCATAGTTGTAGCACACATCGGTATGATTGCCATCGGCATGGCAATTTTCTACCTTCAAGCTGGTGGTCAGATTCAACAGCTTATAGCCGTTATAAACTCTGTTGGCTTCACCATTGATGGTAATGGTTGCCGCGAACGCGGGGATTGTCATGGCAAAGATCATTACGAGTGCCATGATTACAGTTAAAAACTTTTTCATAATTTCTGTGTCCTTTCTAAATGTAAATTTGTTTTTTGTTTAGACTCATCTTCGGCGCGTTGTCGCCGTAAAAACGAAAGCTATCCGCCAAGCCCCCTTTCACGCTTGCGCCTCAGAGTGAATCTATATACAAGCGGCGTGATAATAAATATCACACTCGCAAGCATCAGGGGGTAAACACCACCGCCGCCCGTTGCGGGCAGGTCGTAGTTCAGCGGGTGGTTTGATACGTTAAGCTTTCCGACCTGTTCAAGCGGAACGCGCTGGACGTCCTTTCCTGCTGAAATTTCCGCAAAAGTTTCGCAGGTGTCCTCGGTTCCGTTACAGAAACAGAACCAGAACTTCGTGTCATCGAGCTGATATCCCGCCGGAGCACTTATCTCTTGGATATAATAGAGCTCGTGTTCCAAAAGGATTATACCATTAATAACGTTGGTTTCAAATTCGACCTTGCCGTTGGCATCGGTAATAGCCGAGGCAATAAGACCGCCGTGAGCATTATAAAGACCGAAGGTCGCTCCCATAAGAGGATCGCCCGAAACTGCGCAGTTTTTGAATATTTCCACCTTGTAGTTTCGTGCCGCAATATTAATATCTGCATAGACCTTTTCCGTGGTATTGTCGGAAATTTGCTTTCCCCACAAGGAAATGGTGGCGGAGTTCGTGTATTTGATCGCCTCCGTTATTTCGCCTTCGGGTAGCACCAGTGTAGCATCGTAATCAAGTATATACGTTACGGGCTGAGGATGTTTAATTACGATATCCAGCACGTGAACCGTCTTGCCGTTTTCATCCTTTTTCGTACCCGTTCCATCATAAGTAAAGGTGTAATCCTCGTCAAGCTTTAACGTAGTAACGGCTCCGTTTTCATCCTCGGCGGTAATGACCAACGAACCGCCAATGAAAGCGAGCGTATCCGTCATTACGTCGTGTATGGTCAGCGGAGAACCGTCCGTCAGCACAAGCTTGCCTTCGTTGACAGTTATCTTGTAGTGAGCCGTATGACCGTCATACTCGTGAGTCAGCTCCTTTTCCACCATAGTGGGAATAGAAACTGCATAGGAATCATCGTCTGCCAACGCGCCACCGGAGTGCAGCAGCATAACCCAGTTATTCAGGGAATATCCCTTTCCGCCATATTTGTCCATCACCGACATATCTTCCGTTTTGTAGGTCAGCGTGAAGGTAGTGTTCTCCGTTTCAGTCCAGCAATCGCAATAATTGCCGGGAGGATGCCAATTACCATCGTCATCAGTATAATCGTAATACCAGCAACTACCTCTACCGCAAGTGTCCTTTGTACACTCGCAGCGACTCAGAATGACGATCTGCCGTAAGTCATAGAAGCCGTTACCGCCTTGGTCATTTTCCCAATAGAGCATCCAAACATAAGGATCGTTATCGGTAGCATCCTGAATTCGGGGGACGTTGATGGTCTTGCCGTGATAATTAGCCGTAATCGTGGCAAGGTGCATATCGTTAGGCGTATACGCGACCATGTTTCCCGACTGGTCTACAATGGTCATAGTATCTTGGATAAACCACTGATAGGTCGATTTCTCGCCGTCTTTTCTTCCGGGGATAGTTGCTTGCATCTCCCAAAGGAAATAGCCGCCATTCGCGTCTCCGTGGAACGAGCCGTGCTTGTCGATGCCCGCAACGACTTCGCCGTGTACAAAATTCGAACCGCCTTGCTCGTGCTGTCCGTCTACCGTGACGTCATTCGTGTGCCAATGATTACCCACCGTATCGTTCGGGTCGGGCGTGGTGGTATAGCTGATGTAGTATATCCAGCCATTGTTGCCCAACTGCACGGGAGAAGAATGCCCGTCGGGGTAGACGGAACTTGGCATCGTGTAAGTCCAACCCGTTTCCGTCCAAGTCAAATTTGGGTCACCGACGTGAACGTCCCAAGAGTACCAATTGAGCTCATCCCCCGTAACGGGATCGCATTGCGATGCGCCGATAGTAAGACCCGCGTCGATGTCGGATTGCGTATAAGTATGACCATCCGTTGTCAGCCAGTCGGTTATAACGCTTCCCACGATCACAGAGTCCGTTTGACCCGTTATTGTCATTTGCCAATAAATTTTGGACGGATCCTGCCCTATGGCGGGATTGCCTTGACTTCCCCATTTTTCCACCTTGGTAGAGGCATTGGGATCGTAGGGAGGCAAGATGGTAACTTTGAGATTAACGTCAAATTCAATGGAATCATCCTGCTCCTCAAAAATCACTCCCATCGTAGCGCTTATCGTGACATCGCTACGATTGTTTATGTTATCGTTGAAGTTGAACGTTATCAAGCCATCCTCGGTCACCGTCCAATCTCCGACGTGCGTTCCGTCGTTCAGCACAAACGTTCCATGTCCACCGTCAACCCGCAAGCCGTCGGGAAGTTTATATTGGTACGTTCCCGGTAGAAAGCCGGGCGGGCTTGAAATGCTTAACGTCAATTTATATGCCGTTCCTGCGTGCGCTATATAGTTTCCATTATCATCCTTCGGAAGATAGTGGTTATTCGTATCCACAAGCGTAAAGAAGTAATTACCGTCGTTGGCTTTCAAATAATCTTCGATATTTGTAGCGCTCCTTGCGGCTTTGAGCGAATACGACTGCGTTAGTGTCGGCTTTTGCACCGCAATGCCATCGAATATGAAGACCGCGGGGCCGTTTGTAACGTCGTATATTTTACTATAGCTCGTATCTTCGCCCTGCGCCGTGCCCGTTGTAATTCCCCAGCCTGCGATGGATGGGTCGGTAAAGACGAGCGCATCACTGCGCACAGCTCCGTCAACGTCTCCGCGAATCACGCAGAAGGTAAAGGCGTTTATATCCGTGACTATACCAACGGTGTTATTATTGAAGAACACCAAGTCACCCGAAGCGGGCGTGTACTCGCCGACAGCGGCGTACTTGTCAAGCTTTTTCCACGCCTGCGCCATTGCGTTTGCGCCCGTGTTTGCAGGCGTTACACTAAGATCCGCACCTGCGTAATGCAAGCAGAAGGAAACGAACGGTGCGGACCAATCCGAGTAAGGCGTTCCGTACCAAGCGCCGTAGCGGTTATAGCCGCGGCGGACACCGTCGCTTCCCACTTGGAAGTTTTCTTTGCTTTCCGTGTAGCCCACCTGCATTTTTGCTATTCCAACCAGATCTTTTCGCAAATCACCTGTGTACGGATAGTTTGCAAATATACTTTGCCAATCAAGCTGTGTTTCAACGTCAGCCTTGTCATTGGAATAACAGGAAATATCGTGAACGTGCTCTGCAAGGCTACAAGACTCTCCGTTCCCGCAATCCGCGTCGTGGGTGTGCTCAACGATCTCGCAATCCGCATCGCCCGCAAGCGTAAGTCCCGGACGGCGCATCCACCAAAATACGTCCAACGAAACGATAAGGGAGAGCACTAACAGAATAGCGATCATCCGCGTTTTTTGAATTCTGAATTTTTTAAGTTTTTTCAGGCTTTCGTCCAATATATCCTGCACGTCTCTCCCCTCCTTTCTTTTACACGTTAGTCAAATCTTTTAATGAACAAATCCAAGCCGTGAGAACGGCCAAACTCTTATAAACACCTTTCCGATAATATCCTCTTGCGATATCGCTCCCACCGCAGAAATACGGCTGTCAACGGAATTAGAGCGGCGGTCGCCCATTACGAAATAGCTTGTCCCCGGAACTTTATAGGGGAATTCCAAGTCGCAATCGCCAAGCTCCTTTTGCGTGACGTACGGCTCCTCAAGCAACTCGCCGTTGACGTATACGTTGCCGTCTGCGTCTATTGCGACCTCATCCTCGGGCAGAGCGATCACGCGCTTTAGCAAGATCTTGCCTTGATAATAAAAGCCTATCAAATCGCCGCGCTCAAACTTTTTGGTTTTGAGGAGAACTACTATCTCGTCATGCTCAAGCGTTGGCGACATACTGTCACCCGATATTTGAAGAATTGGCAGAAACAGCGTTGCGATCAAAACGGCAACGGCGGCAACCACCAACAAAACGGAAACGGTGCCGCGAAGCGCTTTCCTGTAATATTCCTTCCTTCGTATTCGCTTGCGCTCGCTCTGGATCTCGCCAAGCGAGGGAACCGATACGTCATTTTGAGAGTTATTCAACATCATTCGTCACTCGCTTACTTGTTGCTTTTTTGTTTTTCTAATTTTTTGATTTCATCACGGAGCTGTTGGCGTTTGTTATAAACGATGCGATAGCGCTCCGATAAAGCGTCGTATTGCTTTTTGCCGTCAGCCATAATAGCTTCAACCTTTTTCTTGGCTTCTTCTATCATTTTATCGCATTCTTTTTGAGCATCCTCTTTCATAGAAGCTATTTCGCGCAAGTAGAGGTCCGCGGTAGACTGAGCGACGGCAAAAACGTCGGTAAGCTCCGCCGCCGCATCGGCAATAGAGCCCGCTTTTGAAAGATGAATGCGGCGCTCCTCAAGCTCCGCTTCCAAGGCGGCAATTCGCTCCTGCAGTTGCTCCTCGTTCTTTTTTAACTGATAGATAACGTCAACGAGCTCGCGCCTGTTTAATTTTTTAAGTTCCTTATTGATCATATTTCCATTTCCTTGCTTTTGGGCACGATCTCCATTACCTCGTGTACTTCGCATTCCAACGCAGCACATATCTTCACAAGAATATCCGTGCTCACGTGCTCGTCACGACCCATTTTTGTGATGGTAGACCAGCTAACTCCCGCCGTCTCGACAAGGTCTTTCTTTTTCATTTTTCGGTCAATGAGTAATTTCCAAAGTCTATTATAACTGATAGCCATAGTATTACCTCCAACACATATATTTTATATAAAAGATTATAGCACAAAATTCGCGCATTTACAACAATATTCACACAATTAAAGGAAAAAACATAAATAAAAAATTATGTATGGACATTGGCTTTAAGTTGTAGTATAATTTTTACAAAAGGACTGATTTTTTCGGTTTATATTGGTTAACGGAGTAACAGAAATGAAAAAGATTTTGTCTATCCTCGCTTCCGCCGCGTTGGCGATTGCCGCCATTATGATCTCGGTCGTTTTGCTTGTAAGCTGCAATTCTACCGCCGAACCGCAAGAAACCACGGCGCATATCCACGCTTTCGGTGAATGGACGATCACAAAAGAAGCCGCGCTCGGTGTAGAGGGCACTAAAGAGCGCAGGTGCGCTTGCGGAGAAACGGAGACCGATATACTCCCCGCCCTCTCCTCGTCGGGTCTTGAGTACACGATAAACACCGACGGACTTACTTGCACGATCGCCGGCACGGGCTCCTGCAAAGAGCCTAACATAGTTATCCCATCTCTGCTTGACGGATACAGCGTTACCGCCATAGGCGAGGAGGCGTTTGCCTATTGTGAAAGCATAGTTGCGCTCTCCATTGCGGATAGCGTAACCTACATTGGAAAAGGAGCTTTTCGTGGCTGTTCTGCCCTCGAAAGCATAAATATTCCCACTCAAATGACCGCCATAAATGACAACGTATTCAGCGGATGCTCGGCTCTGTCAAGCATCGTTATACCGAAAAACGTGCAAACCATTGGAGCGAGCGCATTTGAAGGATGTTCGGCGCTAAAAGGTCTCAGCATACCCGATAGCGTAAGCTCCATTGGCGACTCCGCCTTTAAAGATTGCATGGGGCTTGAATATCTTGACGTTCCCGACGCACTCAGGGAAAACTTTAAGCCGTACTTCGGCACGGAAAGCGACGCTACCGTTTGCGTTATTCCAAGCGGCGTTACGGAGATCCCCGCAAAGCATTTTGGCTCGGGCTACGTCGCGCTCAAAAAAATCATAATGCCCGAAGGAATGCTCACCATCGGGGCATCTGCGTTCAAGGGTTGCACGGTGCTTGAAATCATAAATATGCCCGATAGCATCACGGAGCTTGGCGAGTCTGCCTTTGAAGACTGTTCTGCTCTAAAAAGCATAGCGATTCCAAGCCAAATCAAATCATTACCCAAAGCTTTCTTCAAAAACTGCACATCGCTTAAAAGCGTTTCGCTCCCCGCAGGTCTGACAAGTCTTGGCGCATCATCGTTTTATCTTTGCTCCGCCCTTGAAGCTATAGAGCTTCCCGGTGGCGCGATCTACTACGGGGATTCGGTGTTCATGGGGTGTTCTTCTCTCAAAAACATAACCATTCCTGAAGGTTTGACTATACTTCCCTACCACCTTTTCCAAGGCTGCACGTCGCTTGAAAGCGTAGGCATCCCCAAAAGCGTTACACACATACACTCCGATGTTTTTACAAACTGCACCTCTCTGAAAAGCATCACTCTCCACGAGAACGTAGGATATCTCTGCGGAGGCGGAAACCCGTTTATCGGTTGCACGTCTCTTGCCGAGGTCAAGGTCGACTCGGGTAATACTCGTTACAAGGCGACTCAAAATGCGCTGTATACCATAAACGGCACAACGCTGATATGGGTATCTCCCACTGTTTCGGGAGAATTTACCGTTCCCGCC
This sequence comes from Eubacteriales bacterium, assembly GCA_045633005.1. Taxonomy (GTDB): domain Bacteria; phylum Bacillota; class Clostridia; order Oscillospirales; family CAG-272; genus CAG-390. The sequence goes on from JAZQXT010000030.1 coordinate 13,491, forward strand.
GGCGTAAATATTATCGATCGTTATGCGTTTTACAAATGCGGCAAGATAACCGCAGTAAATCTTCCGGAAACGCTTACTGTTATCGGTTTGTACGCCTTGATGTGTTGCGACTCCTTAAAAACCTTGATGATCCCTGACAGCGTTAACACTATAGCGTCTATGGCATTCGCAGAATGTGCCTCTTTAGAGCATCTCGTGCTTCCCGAAAAGCATTTGCAAAATTACATGAGTTATTTCAAAAGTAAAAAAGATATGACCGCATGCACTATCCCAGTTGGCATTAAAAGGATAAACGACGGTCAATTTATGGATTATGCAAATCTCAAAAAGATACATATTCCCGAAGGCGTTACAAGTATCGGTTCGTCTGCCTTTAAGGGCTGTACGGCGCTTGAGAGCATTGCTTTGCCCGAAAGCCTGATCGGATTGGGAGGCAACGCATTCGAAAACTGCACATCCCTCGTTACCGCGGTGCTTCCGCAATCCATTACGAAACTTTCCGATTATTTGTTCAGTGGATGCACGGCGCTTGAAAGCGTTGTGTTTTCCGAAAATCTTGAAAGAATCGGCAAAAGAACCTTCTTTACTTGCAATTCTCTTAAAAACATACCCGATATCCCTTCAACCGTTACCGATATAGCGACAGAGGCGTTTTATTACTGCTCTTCGCTCACATCCGTCAACATACCATACGGAATTACTTGTATAAGCCCTTGGGCATTTGCACGTTGTTCCTCATTGAAAAACGTTACGTTGCCTGATACGATAACGAGTATTCAATCCTGCGCTTTTATCGCCTGCTCTTCGCTTGAGAACATAAACATCCCCGAAGGCGTAACGGATATAGGAGAAAGCGCATTTTCGTCATGTACAAGTCTTGGCAGTATCGTAATCCCTGATAGCGTAACAAAAATAGATGGAAGAGTTTTCGAATCGTGTAGCGCTTTGTCCACCGTAACCATTCCAAATTCCGTGACAAGCCTTGGCGAAGCACTTTTCAGGGGATGTTCTTCCATAACAAGCGTCACGCTCCCTGATGGGATGACAGCTATCGGCGCATACTTTTTCAGCGGATGCTCAAAACTTACGTCAGTCAATATTCCGTCAACGGTAACTGAGATAGGAGCATCGGCGTTTGAGGGCTGCGCCTCGCTTACAACGATAACGCTACCCGAAGGACTTCGGGCATTCGGAGAATGTTGCTTCAAGGATTGCTCGGCGCTTGAGAGCATTGCGCTTCCCGACACACTGCTGACGATATCTGCCAATACGTTTGAAAATTGCTCCTCGCTCACAAGCCTCGTTATTCCTAAAAACCCAAACACGATGATACGCAAAAAAGCCTTTGCCGGCTGCTCACGCCTCGCCTCTCTCACCGTTGACGAGTGCGTTCTGAATTTTGCATCAACAGGTACTGCACTTTTCAGTAAAAACGGAAAGATACTATATTGGGTCTCTCCAACCGTTTCGGAGGATTTCACCGTGCCGACGGGTGTAACGATGATATCGAGCGGCGCATTATACGGAAACGCCTTGCTGAAATCGGTAAGCATTCCAAGTACGGTGAACGAGATCAGAGATGATGCCTTTAAGGGATGCACGTCGCTTACGGACATATCCTTTGACGGAACGAAAAAACAATGGAATTCCATCAAAAAAACAAGCGGATGGAACACAGACACCGCCCAGTACGTCGTTCATTGCACGGACGGCGACGTGACAAAATGACTCCATAAAACAAGATATAGACTTTGTTAACGGTGAACCGAAAGAAAATAGGGACTGACGCTGTTGCGTCAGTCCCTGTTTTCTTCTTTAATTGTGTAAGCTACGACTCATTCACGAGCTTTCCCGTTATGTGCTCGGGGGTCAGCTCGTAGCAAAGAGTTGCTTTTGCAAAGCTTGCGATCTCCTTTTCGATATAGTCGAGATCGTCCGTGAATTTAAGGCTAAGCTTGCGGCAGATATCGACCGTTTTATCAAAATCGTCTACAATCTTCATCCTGCCGAAAACGATAACGCTGCTTATATTGGGCGCCCATTCGCCGTCCTTGCGATAGCCGCCGTCGAAAACGCAAAAGCTCACCCTCTCGTCGCGGCTTATAGCATCGACCTTATGCCCCTTTTTGCCGCTGTGGAAATATATCTTTCCGTTATCGTACAGAAAATTCATCGGCATTCCGTATGGATAACCGCCGTCGCCAAGCACGGACAAAACGCCGCGCGGCTCGTTTTGGAGAATTTCTATACATTTTTCACGGCTCAACGCTTGCTTTTTTCTCGTTAATTCTCGGAACATAGCGTTATTTTTCAAACGTTTTTGCGGCGTAGCCGAGTAGGTCTCTTATCTCGATGTGCTGGGGACAGCTTGCCTCGCAAGCACCGCAATTTATACATTCGGACGCGGGGCGCGCGCCCGTTTTCTCTATCATTCTTGAGTAGCTTCTGGTCTTCAGTCGTCTTCTGTCGTTGATAAAGCCGAAAATTTCGGGAATTGCTATGCCCTGCGGACACACCTCGGTGCAGTATCTGCAAGAGGTACAAGGGATAAGCTCCTGATTTTTCAGAATTTCCGTGACCCTTGCGACGGCTTTATGCTCCGCATCCGAAAGCGGCTGAAAATCCGCCATATAGCTTATGTTATCATTCATCATTGCCATATTGCCCATGCCCGAAAGCACCATAAAAACGCCCTCAAAGCTTGCGGCGTAGCGTATGGCGTAGCTTGCGGCAGAGCCGCCGCCGAGCGACGCAAGAACCCCCGCGGCTTCATCGGGAAGATCAGCAAGCGCGCCGCCACGCACGGGCTCCATAATGATAATGGGCTTACCGTGCTTACGGCAGACCTCGTAACAAAGCCTTCCCTGAACCTTATCGTGCTCGTAATCGTAGTAATTGAACTGTATCTGTACCGCTTCGACCTCGGGATAAGCGGTCAGGATATCGTCAAGCACGTCGGCGGTATCGTGGAATGAGATAGCAAGATGCTTTATTCTTCCCTCCTCGCGCAGACGGATTGCCGTCTCGTAAGCGCGGCATTTTTTGTATTTTGCAAACAGGTCTCTGTTTTGCGTGTGCATAAGATAAAAATCGAAATACTCAACGCCGCATATCTTGAGCTGTTCCTCAAAGAGAGGGATTATCTCCTCCTCGGAATTAAAGAAGTTGGGCGAGAGCTTGTTTGCAAGGACGTAAGCCTCGCGGGGATAACGAGAGGTCAGGCATTTTCTGACTGCTATCTCGCTTTTTCCGTCTATGTATCCGTGCGCGGTATCAAAATAGTTGAATCCCGCTTCGATAAAGGTATCGACCATATTCGACGTTTGCTCGTAGTCTACGTCGCCGTTTTTCATAGGAAGCCTCATACAACCGAAGCCAAAATTCTTTTTTACCTCTGCAAAAATCTTTTCTGCCATACTATTTCTCCTTGTATTTAGAGTAAAAGGCTTTCGCCGCAGTAGTCACTTTTCTAAATTATATCATAATTTTTTTAATATATCAAGCATTATGGTTTGACTTTTGAATTTATTTGTGATATTATATTTTTATAAGACTTATTCAAAGGATGGTGGGCAATGCGTATCAGAGTTCTTGCGGAAAACACCGCAAAAGACGGATTTCTTTGCGAGCACGGACTCAGCCTATACGTAGAGACCGACGCAGGGCGGAAGATCCTTTTCGATATGGGGCAAAGTGACTTGTTTGCCGCCAACGCCGAGGAGCTGTTCGTAAACCTTGCATCCGTAGACACCGCCGTGCTTTCGCACGGTCATTACGACCACGGCGGCGGTATTGCGCGGTTTTTACTTGATAACAAGACATCTCCCGTTTATATGAGCGCGTTGGCATTCGGCGAGCATTACAACGCAAGCGACAAATATATTGGGCTTGATGCCGCGCTTTCGTGTGAAAAAAGGATCGTTTTTACGGACACCGACATCTCTCTCGGTGACGGAATTTCCCTACTCCAAGGCAAAGCTCGCACGCCCTCGGAGCGCATTGATCCGTTTGGACTTAAAATTAAAAGAAACGGCGCGTTGCAGGACGAGGATTTCTTACACGAGCAATATATGCTTATCGAGGAAAACGGAAAGAAGATCCTTTTCAGCGGTTGCTCGCACAGAGGGCTTTTTAATATTCTTGATTGGTTTTCACCCGATATTTTCATCGGCGGATTTCATTTCACTAAAATCGACGCAGACACGCCCGAAGGTCGCACACGCCTTGAGTCCTGTGCAAAAAGGCTTTTGGCTCTTCCCTGCACCTACTACACCTGTCATTGTACGGGAGTCAGCCAATACGAGCTTTTGCGCGAAATTATGAAAGACAGAATAAACTATATTTCCGCGGGTGCGGAATTGCAAATATAAGGAGGACAAAATGCAAAACTTTTTAGAGGAATTTTACAACTTTGCCAAGGAAAACAACATCAACGTTTACCGCTGTGCCGCAGTAAAGGGCGACGGCGAGCCCGAGGCTATCAAGATCAACGGCGGAAACCCCTGCCAGAACTCTTATTCTGCCGCAAAGGCGTTCGTAGTTACCGCCATCGGTCTGCTTTATGACGAGGGCGTGCTTAAAACCGACGAGTATATTTGCGATATTCTTGCCGAATACTGCCCCGAAAATATGTCTCCCCTTTGGAGAAAAATAACCGTTGATATGGCGCTCCGCCATCATCTCGGACTCCCCGGAGGCTTCCTTGACATCGACACGCACGATGCGAACACGTTTGGATTTGATTATCTCGGTCACGCGCTTTCCTATCCCATCAAGGAGCCCGATGAATTCGTATACACCGACGCCGCGTTCTACATTCTCGGCAGAGTTGCCGCCGCCAAGGCAGGAAAGCCCCTTATGGCTTACCTTTGGGAAAAGCTCTTCTTCCCGCTTGAGTGCCGCGAGGTAGCGTGGAGCTGCTGTCCTCAGGGCTACATAATGGGTGCGACGGGACTTTACATCCGCACCATTGATATGGTCAAGCTCGGTGCCGTTTACCTTAACAACGGTACGTACAAGGGCAAGAGAATTCTCTCTGAGGAGTGGGTAAAGATAGTACGCGAGCGTCCTTATCTGCGCCCCATCAGCGAGAACAACACCGCATACGGTCACGGCGGAATGAGAGGTCAGAAGCTTATAATCATTCCCGAATCCAACTGCGCAGTTGCTTGGCACGGCTGGCTCTCCGACGGACTTACCGATTTCGTTCTTGACTATTTCAAGAATCATTGACTTTTTAATTAACTTGTGATATAATAATAAGGCAAGTTAGCTGAACGGCCGCGCGGTATTGCGCCGAAAGGTATTACCGTGAGGAAAGTCCGGGCTTCACAGGGCAGGATAGCTGATAACGTCAGCCGCAGGCAACTGCCGGGAAAGTGCAACAGAAATAAACCGCCCCTTTGGGGGTAAGGATGGAAAGGCGAGGTAAGAGCTCACCCGTTCCTATGGTAACATAGGTCCGCTGTAAACCCTATCCGAAGCAACACCGTATGGAGATCGTTTGCCCGACGCATATCTCCGGGTGGCACGGGGCGAAAGCCTCGGAGCGTTACGGCGACGTAGCGCAAAGACAGATGGCCGTTCTCGACAGAACCCGGCTTATAGGCAAGCTTGCAAAAAAGGTGTTTCCAAACGGAAACACCTTTTTAATGATATCATCTTCATTATTATCTGTCGCGCTTCTTTTTTTCTCTCTTTATCTCTGCCTCCTCGGGCGTTTCGGAGATAAGCAGCTTTGTTAAATGGTAGTTCTTCATTCCGAAGAAATACGAGAGCGTGCAGATCAAAACCGCGGGAAGCGGAATCAGGAAATAAACGAAAAAGTATGAGTTCAGCGGTGCGCCGCCGACGTCGATGGCAAGAAGCCCCGAGTACATTCCCTGAACGAAAATGGAGATAGAGCTTGACACGCCGCCGATCTTCGATATCACGCCGCCGTCGGCAAACAGTAAGCCTATGCTGACGAGAATGGCAAGGATGAAGTTCGGAACGTTGGCTAAAAGCCCCATATACAATCCGTTAAGATAATTCTTGGGGAGTCTGCCGCCGTCAACGACTATCTTGTCCTTTGCACCGACCTCCCAGAGTGCCGCGTAAAGCAAAAAGAGGTAAAAGATTATAGCGCCGACGCTCGTTACGTACATAAGCGTGCTATTCTCCGCCTTTCCGCAGGCGAGCGCAAGCACGAGTCCGAAAATGGATATTGCAAACTGATTAACGAAAAGCTTGATTATTGAATAGGAATATCTCTTCCAAAACGATTTCATAAGTTCCCCCTTGGGCGTAAATAACAAGTTTATTATAGCTTTACATTTACTAAAATTCAATAGAAAAACAAAAAGTTTACACTTTATCCACTAAAAATGTCAAAAATGTTGTATAATATTCTCGTACAAGGTATGGAGGAATAATATGGGAAGTCAATATAATCCTGAAGAATATTCGCCCATTTTGCGCGAATTTGCGGGCTATAAGCTGGTCATACAAGCCTGCTCTCCCCGCACGGTAAGCGAATATATGCTTGACCTTAGGGCGTTCTTCAAATATATAATTTCAAAGAAAAACAAAATTCCATACGGCACTCCCGCATACGAGGATATTTCCATAAAGGACGTAGACCTTGCGCTGATATCGTCCGTTGCGACCTCGGATATTTACGATTTTTTACTGTTTTGCGAAAAGGAGTTCGGGAACGCCTCGGCGGCAAGAGCGCGAAAGCTGTCTGCGATAAAGGGGCTTTATAAATACCTCGTTACGAAGCGCGGGCTTATCGAAAGCAACCCGTCCGTCAATATAGAAACGCCCAAAAAGCGTAAATCCCTGCCAAAGCACTTGACGTTTGATGAATCCTTGCTTTTACTCAATACCGTAGGCAGAGACACGGAATGCAAGCCCGAAATGAGACTGCGCAATTACACGATGATAACGCTTTTCCTCAACTGCGGAATGCGTCTGTCGGAGCTTGTCGGCATAAATATCGGTGATATTGACAAGCAGCTTCGCTCCGTGCGCGTGGTCGGTAAGGGCGATAAGGAAAGGATAATTTATCTGAACGACGCCTGCAAGGCAGTGCTCTCCGAATATATCCCCGTAAGAACTGCTCCCGACAAAAAGCACATACCTACGAAGGCTCTCTTTTTGTCAACGAGAAGTACGCGAATCAGCAACAGAGCCGTTCAATGGACGGTTGAAAAATATCTTAAAGCCGCAGGGCTTGAATACCGCCATTTCTCCGTACATAAATTAAGACACACGGCGGCAACGCTTATGTATCAATCGGGAGGCGTTGACGTGCGCGTGCTGAAGGAAATACTCGGTCACGAGCAGTTAAACACCACGCAGATATACACCCACGTTGCTAACTCCGATATCGAGAGGGCGATGACAATGTCGCCGCTTGCAAACATTTCTCCCAACGATATGATAAAATCCGCGCCTTTCGACTCGATAACGGGCGAGGACGCAAGCGTCGGCAGAGACGACGTTGAGGATTACGACGACGAGGATTGAACTTCGTCAAATTATATGCTATAATGTACTATAATCATTGAAAGGACGTACAAAATTTTGGATCTTACTAATTTTTCTTTGATATACCCTGATGCAAGTAAATATCAGGAAAGCCTTACGGGTGCGAAGCGCCCCAATATCTCGATGTTTGCGCTTGAGGAAATGGGTTTTCTTGAGGTTTTCGATCTTAAAAACAGTACTCTTTCCGATTTTTTCACAAAAGACACCGAGGTTTTGGCTTACAGAAACGAGGTCTTTTCAGATCTTCTTGAAAATCCCTCTCTCGTAAAGACCTTTAATTCTCTGCTCCCCATTCTTTCCGATATTATGGAGCTTCGCCGCCTTGAAGCTGACAGCGGAGATGCTAACGATTATCTGTCAAGCATCACCGAGATCGAGCTTTACATCTCCTGCATCGACACGCTCGACGACGGTCTTAATGCAGTAAAGGACAACGTGAAGGGCATTGCCTTCAAAACGCTTTGTGAGCGCATAAGTGAGCTTGCCGACAGCGAATATTACAGCGAGCTTAACGAGCGTCTGTGCGAGCTTACGAGCCGTGTGCGTGACATCAAAAGCGTGACCGTCGGCGTAAATCTTGATGCACAGCTCCGTCCGCAGAGCGCGGGCGTGCTTTCCATCAACCCCGATGCTTTCCGTTCGGGCGATGTGCTTGAAAAGATATTAAGGCTCAATTTCAAGGACGATCAATACACCTGCATTGCAAATCTCGTTCCCTTTGATAAAAAGCAGACGGAAACGCAAAAAACGGCTCTCGCGCTTGCGTTTAATTCCGCGATCAACGACGTTTACAAATCCTCTCTGCGCTCTTGGAAAAAGATAGTTCAGCAGTACGTTCTTGAAAACACTGATTTTCTGCTGAATCTTATGCCCGAGATAGAATTTCTTGTAAAGGGGACTCGCCTGCTTTCGCGCCTTCGCGAGCGCGGTTGCGCTCTTTGTGCGCCGACTATCGCACCTTATTCCGCCAACGCCTTTACGGCAAAGGGGCTTTATAACCCCACGGTAGCACTTAAGGTTGAGGACGAGATAGTTACGAATGATCTTGTATTTGACGAAAAAGCAAAGATATACGTGCTTTCGGGCCCCAACCGCGGCGGAAAATCGGTCATTACCTGCGCACTTGGAATTGCTCAAGCTATGTTCCAGCTCGGTCTGTTCCTCCCCGCTGATGAGGTAACGATATCCACGGTCGACGCGATATTCACGCACTTCCCCACGGGTGCTGACGATACCATCGACAAGGGTAGACTTGGCGAGGAATGCGCAAGACTCGGCGAAATATTTGAGGCTGTTACGGAAAACTCCCTTGTGCTTCTTGACGAATCTCTGTCCTCTACGGGCTCATACGAGGCGTCATATATCGGCGCTGAGGTGCTTGCGGGCTTTTCAAGCGTCGGTTGCCGCGTGCTTTTCTCCACTCACCTGCACGAACTTACCGCTATGATCGACGACATAAACGAAAAAACCGCAAAAAGCGGCGGCGCACCGATAGATACTCTCGTTGCGGGTATGGAATCGGGCAAGCGTTCCTTTAAGATATACCGCGCAAAGCCCGACGGCAAGAGCTACGCGCGCGATATAGCCAACAAATACGGTCTATCTTACGACTCTATCATAAAGAAAATCAAAAAATAAGCTATGGATAAAAAGATTATAATTACGGGCGGCTCGCGCGGCATCGGCGCGGCGTGTGTACGCGCGTTTTGCGATAACGGCGACAAGGTGTTCTTCGTTTACGGCTCAAATACCGCCGCCGCGCAAAGCGTAGCGGATGAAACGGGGGCTGTTCCCTATCAGGCTGATCTTGCCGATATCAGTAAGGCGCGAGAGGCTATAAAAGCGGGCATCAACGCACTTGGCGGAATTGACGTGCTTGTTAACTGCGCGGGAATTTCGCAAATAGAGCTGTTCACCGAGCTTACCGACGAAGATTGGCAAAGAATGATCTCGGTAAATCTTTCCGCCGTATTTGCCACCTCGCAAGAGGCTCTGCGCGAAATGGTAAAACAGCATTCGGGAAAAATAATAAACGTAGGCTCGATCTGGGGCGCGCGCGGCGCGGCTTGCGAGGCGCACTATTCCGCGACCAAGTCGGGACTTCGCGGACTTACATCGTCGCTTGCAAAGGAATTCGGCCCCTCGGGAATTACGGTAAACCTCGTCGAGCCCGGCGTTATCGACACGAATATGAACGGCGAGCTTGACAAAGAAACCTTCGATTACCTAATCGACCGCACTCCGCTTTGCCGCATCGGCAAGCCTTCTGAAATCGCAAACGTAGTTACGTTTTTGGCGTCGGAAAAGGCTGATTTCATCACGGGCGCATTTATACCCGTCGACGGCGGATTTCCTGCTTAAAACAAAAGGTTCGATTCATAGCATTAACGAATTGTGAACGCTATATACAACCATAACAAAAAACCAAGGTCAAATCAAATGATTGATCTTGGTTTTTTGTTGTTTTGCTATAATGAATTGACGGCAAGCCGTCATGAATTGAAGCCTTGCGGCTTCATGATTTGAATTGCCCTTTCTCACAATGCCGAAGGCAATTCATGCACCGCAGGTGCAATTCATGGCGTTAGCCAATTCACGCCCGCAGGGCAATTCATTGGGTGTGAGTCAAATGCTAAAAGCATTTGACTCACACCCTTTTTTTACAGAGTAGCCGCCATGACGGCTTTTATGGTGTGCATACGGTTTTCGGCTTCGTCGAAAACGATGGAAGCGTCACTTTCAAATACCTCGTCGGTGACCTCCATACAGTCTATGCCGAACTTTTCGTATATCTCCTTACCCGTGGTGGTCTTAAGGTCGTGGAATGCGGGCAGACAATGCATAAAGCGGCACTGCGCGCCTGCGTTATCCATAAGAGCCTTGTTGACCTGATAAGGATAGAGCGCGTCGATCCTTTCCTTCCAAACCGACGCAGGCTCGCCCATAGATACCCAAACGTCGGTATAAATAACGTCTGCATTCTTCGTTGCTACCATGGGATCGGTGATAAACTCAAGGGTTGCGCCCGTCTGCGCCGCGATCTCCTTACAGGTATCAATAAGCTCCTCGGACGGGAAATACTCCTTGGGGGCGCAGGATACGAAGTGCATACCCATCTTTGCGCAACCAACCATAAGGGAGTTACCCATATTGTATCTGGAGTCGCCCATATAAACGAGCTTTATTCCGTTAAGCTTGCCGAAATGCTCCTTGATGGTAAGGAAATCCGCAAGTATCTGCGTGGGATGGAACTCGTTGGTAAGTCCGTTCCATACGGGAACGCCAGCGTGCTTTGCAAGCTCCTCCACAAGCTCCTGACCGAATCCGCGGTACTCGATACCGTCAAACATTCTTCCGAGAACGCGCGCGGTGTCAGCAATCGACTCCTTTTTGCCGATCTGCGAGCCCGAAGGATCAAGGTATACGGGGTGCATACCGAGATCCGCCGCGGCTACCTCGAAGGAGCAACGCGTACGGGTGCTGGTCTTTTCAAATATAAGCGCGATATTCTTGCCCTCGCAAAGTCTGTGCGGAATGCCCGCCTTTTTCTTTGCCTTAAGCTCTGCGGCAAGGTCTATAAGTCCGCCGATCTCCTCGGGGGTGAAATCAAGCAGCTTCAGAAAATGTTTACCTTTAAGATTCATAATATCTCCTTTGGCTCAAATACAAGCCTTTTTGATAACATCGATAGCGCGAGCGAGCACGTCCATCGGAATATTGAGCGCGGGAAGCAAGCGCACCTTGTCCTTTGCGGTCAGACAAAGAACGCCGTTCTCTATACATTTTGCCAAAACCTCGGCGGCGGGCTTTACGGTTTTAATTCCTATCATAAGTCCAAGACCGCTGACAGACTCAACGCCCTCTGCGCCGTTCAATGAGTCAAATATGAACTTGCTCTTTGCGTCAACGTCAGCAAGGAGAGCGTCGTCAATTCTGCTAACGACGTTGACTGCACCTGCGGAGCAAACGGGATTGCCGCCGTATGTCGAGCCGTGGTCGCCCTTACCAAGCACGTTTTCAACCTTTTTGCTCATAAGGCACGCGCCGATAGGAAGTCCGCCGCCAAGTCCCTTTGCGGTAGTGACCACGTCGGGGTTTACGCCGTAATGCATATACGCATAGAACTTGCCCGTTCTGCCGTTGCCCGTCTGTACCTCGTCGATGACAAGAAGGATGTCCTCCTTCTCAGCAAGCTCTGCGGCGGCAGAAATAAACTCCTGATCTACGGGAAGAACTCCGCCCTCGCCCTGAACGCACTCAAGCATAATAGCGGCGACCTTATTTTCGGCAACGCACGCCTTAAGCGCGTCTATATCGTTTGCGGGAACGTGGATAAAGCCGTCGGTAAGCGGTGTAAACAGACGGTGGAAGTGGTCCTGTCCCGTTGCGGCAAGTGTCGTAAGCGTTCTTCCGTGGAAGCTGTTTTGAAGCGTGATTATCTTATAATACTCGTCGCCCTTTTTCTCGGCGGCGTATTTTCTTGCCACCTTGATAGCGCACTCGTTTGCCTCTGCGCCAGAGTTTCCGAAGAACACCTTCGACATTCCCGTTTTCTTGCAAAGAAGCTCTGCAAGCCTTGCGCAAGGCTCGGTATAATAGAGGTTGGACATATGCTGAAGCTTTGAGAGCTGTTCGCTTACTGCCTTTACCCATTCGTCGTCGCAAAGACCGAACGCGGTAACGCCGATGCCCGAACCCATATCAATATATTCCTTACCGTTTACGTCCTTTACGATAGAGCCCTTGCCTGATACTATCTCGACGGGCAGACGGCCGTAAGTTCCCGCAACGTATTGTGAATCAATTGCTTTAATATCCATTTTAACCTCCGGTAACCATAGTACCAGCACCCTCGTCGGTCAGAAGCTCCATAAGAATGGAGTGAGGAACTCTGCCGTCCATTATGATAACGTTCTGCACACCCTCGCGGATCGCCTCGATACAGCAATCGACCTTCGGAATCATTCCGCCCGAAATAACGCCGTCCTCGTAGAGCTTCTTCGCCTCGCTGACCTTGACCTCGGGAATGAGGGTATTGGGATCGTTTTTATCGCGAAGAATACCCGCGATATCGGTCATCATAATAAGTCTTTCCGCGCCAAGCGCACCCGCAATGTGAGCCGCGGCGGTGTCGCCGTTTATGTTGTAGGTGTTTCCATCGGCATCACAGCCGAGAGTGGAAACGACTGGGATATAACCCATTTCAAGAAGGTCGGTAACGGGAGCGATGTTTATCTTCGTGATATCACCGACGTAGCCGAGTCGCTCGTCCTTAACGCGAGCCTCGATAAGCTGACCGTCCATACCGGAAATACCGACAGCCTTGCCGCCCTTCTTTTCAAGAAGGTTTACAAGCGTCTTGTTTACCTTGCCCGCGAGAACCATCTGAACGATGTCAACGGTCTCCTTGTCGGTAACGCGCAAGCCGTCAACGAAAACGGCTTCCTTGCCAAGCTTCGACATCATTTCGTTGATCTCAGGACCGCCGCCGTGAACGAGAACGACCTTGATACCGATAAGCCACAGAAGAACTATGTCCTCCATAACCTGCTGTTTTAAGTCCTCGTTTATCATTGCGTTTCCGCCGTATTTAACGACTACGGTCTTGCCCGTGTAGCGTTTGATGTAAGGAAGTGCTTGGGTAAGCACCTCGGCGCGCTCTATATTAGTAAATTCGTTGTGCATAATAAACCTCAATTATGTGCGGTAGTCGCCGTTTATTTTTACGTAATCGTATGTAAGGTCACAGCCCCATGCGGTAGCTTCGCCCTCGCCGTCGCCGACGGAGATAACGATGTCGATCTCCTTTTCAAGCAGGATCTTCTTTGCAAGCTCCTCGGAAAAATCAACGCCCGCGCCGTCCTTGCAAACGAGTATCTCGCCCGCGTTAGACTTGAAGGAAACGTCAACGCGAGATACGTCAACGTCCGCGCCGCTGTAGCCGATAGCGCAAAGAACGCGGCCCCAGTTAGCGTCTGCGCCGAACATTGCGGCTTTAAGCAGACTTGAGCAAACAACGCTCTTGGCAACGGTTCTTGCGGTAGCAAGGTCCTTCGCACCGCTGACGGTGCATTCAAGAAGCTTAGTTGCTCCCTCGCCGTCGCCCGCGATCTCGCGGCTGAGCTGAACGGTTATGGTGTTCAGAGCCTTCATAAAGATCGAGAAATCCTCGCCCTCGGAAACGATCTCGGGGTTTTCCGCCATACCGTTGGCAAGAACCACTACCATATCGTTGGTAGAGGTGTCGCCGTCTACGCTGAGCATATTAAAGGTAGAGGTGATATCGGTGGAAAGCGCCTTTTGAAGCATTTCGGGGGAGATTGCAACGTCAGAGGTGATGAAAACGAGCATAGTCGCCATATTGGGATGTATCATACCGCTTCCCTTGGCGATGCCGCCGAGGTGGCAGACCTTGCCGCCAAGCTCAAACTCTACGGCGATCTCTTTTCTTGCGGTATCCGTGGTCATAATTCCCTCTGCAGCCGCCGCGCCGCCCTCAACGGAAAGACCGCCGATAAGGGTGGGGATTCCGTTGGCAATAGGGGTAATATCAAGAGGCTGACCGATAACGCCCGTGGATGCAACAACTACGTCGCAGGGGCAAATATCAAGCGCGTCTGCGAGCAAGGAGCTCATCTTTTCCGCAACCTCGATTCCGTTTGCGTTGCAGGTGTTGGCGTGTCCGCTGTTACAGATCACAGCGCTTGCATATCCGTCGGAAATATGCTTTTTGGTAACGGTGAGAGGCGCACCCTTTACGAGATTGGTGGTGTAAACCGCCGCGGCAGCCGCGCGCTTCTCGCTGACGATGAGCGCAAGGTCGTTTTTGGTGCGATTCTTGCGAATTCCGCAATGTATTCCGTTTGCTTTATATCCCTTTGCGGCACAAACGCCGCCATTTATAAGCTTCATTTTCGTTCTCCTTAAATAACAAGTCCTGTTTTTTCATCAACACCCAAGAGGATGTTCATATTCTGTATAGCCGCACCCGACGCACCCTTGCCGAGATTGTCAAAGCGAGCCGTAAGAATAATTCTGTCGGCGTTGCCGTAAGCGCTTATCTTAAGGTCGTCTCTGCCCGACAACGCGCCCGCGGATAAGAATCCGCCCTCGTCGCTCTCTGCGTAGCTGACGAGTCCTTTTGTATAATATTCAGCGTAGATTCGTCGGATATCATCAAGCGTACCGCCTATCTGCGAGGCAAACAAGGGCACGGTGACCTCCATTCCGCTGTAAAAATCTCCGACTATCGGACAGAAAACGGGAGCGTTTTTGATACCGCAGACCTTTGCCATTTCGGGAAGGTGCTTGTGCGACTGCGAAAGACCGTACTGACGCGGAGCATCGAGCAAAGCATCGCGACCTTCGCTTTCGTATTCCGCTATCATCTTCTTTCCGCCGCCCGAATATCCCGTAAGGGAGAATGCGCTGAGCAAAGCGTCCTCGGAGATAACACCTGCTTGAACGAGGGGTGCGACGAGTGCGATAAAGCCCGTAGCGTGACAGCCTGGGTTAGCAATTCTCTTTGATACGGCGATCTTTTCGCGCTGTCCGCGAAGCTCGGGGAAGCCGTACGTCCACCCATCGCTCGTTCTGTGCGCGGTAGAGGTATCTATGATGGCAGTAGTATCGTTCTCAACGAGTGATACAGCCTCGATTGCCGCCGCATCGGGCAAGCAAAGAAAAGCGATATCCGCGCCGTTGATAGCCTCACGGCGAGCGTTTGTATCCTTGCGAAGCTCGTCCGAAAGAATGATGAGCTCAAGGTCGGCGCGATCGGCAAGTCTTTCATATATGCGAAGCCCCGTAGTACCCGCACTTCCGTCGATAAAAATCTTTGGCATTGTAACTTTGTCCTTTGATATGCATAATTAGTGAATAATTGTATATTTATTCACTTTCCAAAAACAATATACATTAATTATACAACCATATATTGCATTTGTCAATAGCAAAAACGACAATAAATAAACTATTTTTCATTTATATAAGAAATAAACACAAAAACACTTATTTATGCCTTTGTGTTTGCATTATTATGCACAGAAGGGCGGTAAAACCGCCCTTCTGTTGGTTATTTCAAAAGCTCATCAGTCAGCCTTATTATTTCAGGAGCGATCTTTTCACGCGCTTTTCTCGCTATACGGTTGTATAGCGGATAAGCTACGCAAACAAGGATTATGCCCACGATACCGACTATTATCCCGATAAGAATAGCCACGCTTCCGCTCACCCCAAGGATATCTCCCAAATTACTCATAAAAAGGCTCATGCCGAAGCCTAATATCAAAGCGCCGATAGTGCCGAATATCAGCGAAACCACGGTTGCTTTTTGCGTGACAGAGCGATCCAATCGGCGAAGCTGTGTCATCTTGTCCTCGCTCTCCTCGGCGGGAAAATATTTTTCGCGGATCGCCTTTATCTCCTCCTGCTCCTTTGCGGAGTAGGTGTAATTAAATCCATCTTTATTGTTTTCCATTCATTACCTTCCATCTGACTTAAGTAGTTTTATCTTTTTCGTTCCATTTGCAATCATATAAATCGCCATTACTATTATAAACGCGGATATGGCAGTGCCCGATGCGCCGAGCAATATTCTGCGTTCCAAAAGTCCCATCGTTGTGCCGCCGAAGGTGTTTAGCATAGTTGATTCAAGAGTCAGCACGGACACGCACGCCGATGCGAGGCTTATTGCCTTCGACGCGGAGTACACGGGGCTTTCGTATTTGCGGTATCTTACCGTATTTATTATAGCAAGCGTGAGCGAGGTGAACGTATACGCCGCCAGCGCTATCGTCGTGATCTCGTGGTGCACGAACGTCCTGTTCCAATATACCATAAAGAAGATCATAAGCGCAAGAGCTAAATTCATAATTAGCAGCACTATCCCGCACGCGCGGTATTTGCGTAATTCCGTCGTCATCATTTCCCCGCGGCTGTGCTTACTTGTGTACCTAAGCAAGAAAAATCGCATAACGCTGAGCGAAATATAGTATCCCGCCAAGGAATAAAACCAGAACGTATGATGCCAAAATCCCATTCCCAAATGAAGCAAGGCGTATGCAACGTTAAAAAGCAAGCTGCTGTAAAGTGATACGTTCACTCTGAGTCTTGTGTCGTCTTGCCACTTTTTTACATACTTATTTTCGTTCTTGAACGTCTTAAAAAATCGAACCAAGTACGGTATTTTTATGCACCACGCGGTAAGCGTGTACGCTGAAAGAACGTATGAGATTATAGCCGCAACCGAGCTTGTGCTCAAGAAAACCATTGAATACACGAGAAGCACGGTCGATATCGGGATGAGTATGATCATTATGGCGATATGGGGGAACAAAAGCGCCTTCAATACTTTTTTAAAGTCCACGTTATCCCCTCCGAATTTTAACGGTAAATGTGCTTCCCTTACCCACGGCGCTTTCTACGCTTATCTCGCCCTGCATAATATCCACGACTCGCTTCACGAGCGCAAGTCCGAGACCGTTGCCCTGCGAGGCGTGAGAGGTGTCACCCTGATAGAATTTTTCAAAGATATGCGCACCGACCTCTGCGCTCATTCCACAACCCGTGTCGCTGACCTTTACGGTAGCGTAGCGCTCGTCGGCTTCGAGCATCACCTCGACGATCCCGCCCGAAGGCGTAAATTTTATCGCGTTTGAGAAAAGATTGTTCCAAACGTGGCTTAAAAGCTCTGCGTCCGCCCTGATTTTGACGTTTTCGGCAATATCCGTATCTATTTCTATCTCCGACTTTTCCCACGCGCTTTCGTACTGCAAAAGGCACTCGCAAAGCTGCTCACCGAGGTCAAATTCCTTCACCTGCGGATATATGCGCTGGTTTTCAAAGCGGTTGAGCTTTAATATATTAGTCATCATATCCGCCATTCTCCGCGCTCCGTCCACAACGCCTTCGGCGTATTCTATGCGTTGCTCGTCGGTAAGGCTTGGAGCTTGCAAAAGCTTTCCGTAGTTTTGCATCACGGCAAGCGGCGTTTTCATCTCGTGGGAGACGTTGGCTATAAAATCCGTCCGCAGAGTTTCGACTCCGCTAAGCTCCTCCGCCATCTTGTTAAAGCATTCGATAACACGGTTAAACGTCTCGTCCGTTCCAAAACGGCTTTGAGGCTTTATGCGCACGGAAAAATCGCCCGCCACGATCCTTTCCGCCGCCTCCGTTATGTTTTTCACGGGGCGGTCTATGGTCAGCTTTCTTCTCATTGTATCGACTAAAGTAAAAATAAAGCTAAGAAGCGCAACGTTAAAAAAGGTAAGCTTTGCCGCGGCGCTTATATTCTCGCCCGTCAGAGTAAGCCCAAGCGTGTCCCTGAGGGTTGAAACGAATAGCATAGTACAGCAGGTAATAACGAATGCGACGAGCAAAAAAAAGATAAAGTAGTGGTTGAGCCACTTTAAGACGCTTTTTATGCGGCTTTCGTGTTTCATTTTATCACCGCCTTGTAGCCAAGTCCGTGAACAGTCTTTATCTCGAAATCCTCGCACTCCGAGAGCTTTCCGCGAAGCTTGGTCATATACACGTCCACGGCGCGCGGCGCGGTGTCGGTGTCAGCACCCCAAAACTCGTCCATAAGCTGAGTGCGTGTAAATGTCTTTTTGGGGTAGGACAAGAGCTTATAAAGAATACTGAACTCGCGGTTTGTAAGTGATATTTCCTCGTCACCGAGATACGCCGTGCGCTCGTCGGCATCCATCACAAATCTTCCGACCTCAAGGCGGCGGCTGGATGCTATTTTAGCGCGTCTGAGAAGTGCGCCTATGCGCAAAAACAGCTCGTCAAGGTCAATGGGCTTTACCATATAATCGTCAACGCCTATGCGAAATCCGCGCTGTTTGGACGCGATATCGTCGCGTGCGGTCATAAAAAGTATCGGAATGTCCTCGTTAAGCTCGCGCACGTTTTTTGCAAACTCAAAGCCGTCAACCTTCGGCATCATAATATCCGAAACGATAAGGTCGAACATATTATCGTAAAGAGCATCGTACGCATCGTTTGCGTTAAGACACCCTACCGCCTCGTATCCGCTGTGATTTAGGAACGAGCAGACCGTCTTGTTTAGCTCCCTATCGTCCTCTACTACTAATATCTTAAACATCTGCTTACCTCCGAAATTACCCTTAATTCACCACGTATTATATCACGCAAATGTTAAAGTTTTGTTTACGTTTAGGGTGTTTGTCAAAAATTTTACACAAAAACAAGCCCCCGAATCTCATCGGGAGCTTGATATTTTAATTACACGTCGTTTCTTACGATATCGGCGTATGTCTCGCGCCTTACCGCAACGTAATCTCTGTCACCGTCAAGCATAACGAGTGCGGGACGGGGCAAGCGGTTGTAATTCGAGGACATTGAATAATTATACGCGCCCGTAGTAAGAACGGCTACGATATCGCCTCTTTGCGGTCTGGGCAGAGAGACGTTTTCCTGAATCAGGTCGCCGCTCTCACAGCATCTGCCCGCAACGGTACAAACGCAGTCCGCCTCGTCGTTTGCGCGGTTAGCCAGCATAACGGTATAGGGCGAGCCGTAAAGCGCGTAACGGGGGTTATCGCACATTCCGCCGTCTATTGAAACGTAGGTCTTAAAGCCCTTGATCTCTTTGAGCGTGCCCGCGGTATACAGCGTCATTCCCGCGTCACCCACGATGCTTCTTCCCGGCTCCATAAGGATGGTGGGCTTATTGATTCCAAGCTCAGCGCAAAGAGAATCAATAAGAATTCCTATCTGCGCTATATTGTCTGCGTAGCTGATGGTGGGATGCTCTGCCTTGTATCTTACAGCCATTCCTCCGCCGAGATTCAGCTCCTTCGCCTCATATCCGTGCTTTGCCTTGATGTCCGCAATGAACGAGAGCATAGTTCTTGCGGCATCGCAGAAGGGCTCAAACTCAAATATCTGCGAGCCTATGTGACAATGGAATCCGCGCAGCTCTATATTGGGAAGCGCAAGGGCGGCGGCGGTTATTTCCTCAGCCTGACCCGTTTCAATAGCCGCGCCGAACTTTGAGTCTACCTTACCCGTGCTGATCTTTTCAAGCGTGTGGGGATCAATTCCGGGGGTTATTCTTAAAAGGATATTCTGGCGGATGCCTCGCTTTGACGCCTCGGCGTTGATAGCCTTAAGCTCCTCAATATTATCGCAAACGAAATACCCTATCTTGCTGTCAATAGCGAAGGCGATATCCTCGTCGGTCTTGTTGTTGCCGTGGAAATAAGCCTTTTCCATAGGAAAGCCCGCCAAAACGGCAGTATAAAGCTCACCCGGGGAGACGATATCCGTGCCTATTCCCTCCTCATTTATTATCTCATACATACGCTTAAAGGACAACGCCTTACTTGCGAAAAGCGGATGAGAATCGCCGCCAAAGGCGTTCTTCATAGCCTCGGCGTAGATACGGCAACGCTCCCTGATTCTTTGCTCGTCTATAAGATACAGAGGAGTTCCATACTTTCTTGCAAGCTCTACCGTATCGTGTCCCGCAAAGCAAAGATGCCCTGCGGAATTTATTGAAATGTTATCACTGATCATTTTATAAATCCTTAAAAATCAAATTCAACGGTCGCCGAGCAGATGCTCCATATTATAAAGACCGTTTTTCTTTCCGCCCAAAAACTCTGCGGCGGTTATTGCGCCCTCCGCAAACAGCGCTCTGCTGTGAGCTTCGTGCTTAAGGGTGATAGTCTGCGAATCCGTGCCGATAATGACCTCGTGCTCGCCGATTATATTGCCCATTCTTACGGCGTGGATGCCGATGTGCTGGGGCTGGCGCATACCGTTCTGACTACGTCCGACGACGAACTCCGCATCGCGGCGAACGAGCTTTATGGCGTTAGCAAGCATAAGTGCCGTGCCGCTGGGAACGTCAAGCTTGCGGTTG